>NZ_JBFPMW010000002.1:990000-1045053 GCF_045999855.1 Tolypothrix campylonemoides VB511288_2 | reverse complement strand
TCATGCACGAGCGCAACGCTCACAACTTCCCTCTCGACTTGGCATCTGCTGAAGTCGCACCTGTTGCAATCAGCGCTCCTGCTATCAACGGTTAATCATAGCAGTACGCGACTAAGAAGCATCAATAACTAAATACAAGGCGCTCTCCTTTTGTGAGAGCGCCTTGTTCCGTTTGGAGATACCTACGGTTAATTAATTATTAGGAATAGGTGCGATATTAAATGCAATACCCGTGAATCAATTTGTATTTCACACCCTCAACCTAAAACTTTATCATTCTCCAAAATTCTGGATAACCATATTGGAGCTATTTGGTATTTTGTTCATCACTATTCACTTTCAAAAAAATTTGTAGTACACCCTTGACACTATATAATACATTAAGTAGTATATATGTAGTGAAGGAAGCGAGCCTCTTCAAAAGGCATAGCGCTAATACTTCACAACCTTAAAAATTTCACAGATTGCCACCTAACTTGGGCGTGTAGCTCAGTTAGTTAAGAGTGCCTCTCTGTAAAACAGGAACTCGCGAGTATCTCCGATAAAGACGCTGAGTCGCTGGCGCGACACGCTAAGCGCCAAACGCACGCTCCGCGATGCGAAGCTATGCCCGTAAGGGCTATACGCGATGCCGCAGGCTATGCCCGCAAGGGCTATACGCGAACGAGTTTCGTCATCCCCGTATAGCCGCCTTGTGGACTCTCCCGTCGGTACTGCCTTATGGGTCGGTTTACAAGCTAGGTGTAAGCAACAGTCTGTAAAACAGCCGTGATGGCGCAAAACGCCTGCCGGAGGCGATAAGCTGCGTACAGCTTGCGCTTCGCGATCGCTTTGCTAGTTCAATTATTGCCCTGTGGTGTAACTGGCAACATCTCTCGCTTTGAACGAGGAGACTCCAGGTTCAAACCCTGGCAGGGCAGTCACATTATCCTTCTATAGCCCAACTAGAAGAGGCGGCTGGTTTACAGGTATTTCCTACGGAGACACACTCGCGTTCAAGTCTCATTAGATACCCATACATGGAAGCTGTCCGGCATGGACGAGGAAACCGCCTCGAAAGCGGCTGCGGTTAACGCCGTCAAGAGTTCGATTCTCTTAGCTTCCGTTTTTGCACTTTTACCAAAATTGTAATTGTAGTAGCACGTATGAGTAAGGATTCATTGGATCTAATGACTGCCAATATTGTTCAGCCAATTGCATAAATCTCCAACCCATAACATATAAATTCATAACTCAATCAACTTCGCTCCACATTAGGTAACGGAGCAAAAGATAACTTTATCCCTGCGGTTAATTACAGACTAACTTTTGTCTAAAACCCTTTTACTTGAATTTAAGTCGTTTTAGTCTCTGAGGTGGAACTGTCTCTACGCTACAGCTATGTGAAAGGACAAGGTATGTTTAACAGAGTCAGCAAATAATTAACTTTCGCTAGATAAAGTACGCCGCCAGTACGTAGGACGCCAGTAATAAAGTTGAGTCCTATCATCAGGATAGGGCGTTTTGTCATTTATTAGAGGCAATGGTTTGTCTATTACAATATCTGAACTAGCATTCACAATGAAAATCCTCTCCGGCTGAAAGTCTTCAATATTGTCAACATCAAGATTAATAACTCGCCATTCGGGGTCTCGAATATCACTTGAGGTAGGACGGCGGGCATGGGGTTGACAAGTGGACTCGCACGCACCAAACTCAATGTAATTGAGCTGACCGACAAGCAGCGACACATTATTTGCACTCCTGTCTACGCAAGCAAAACGCAATTGAAATACGTCATCTTCCCAGAAACAGATTGGGCAAATATCATACGAACCGGGTGGTTCATCAAAGATAAGATAACCGCAACAAGGGCATGGATAACTTGTGTGCTCGGTCATACTTGCTAAAAATCCACATGACGGCTGAGAACCGCAAACACAGTTTGGCTACAAATTCTCTATTGTATTTTCCAGTTTGATAAAAAAGCTGCAACTCACTTTTCCAATTCCAACTAAAATCTGATAGACCAACTGCAAGAAAGGCAAGGGCTCGTTGTACCGCTCATCACTGGCTTTTATAGCGAATAAGGACGCACTTGAGAAGTAGGAAAAACGAAGTAATTCGTAGTGTGCGATTCGTTCACTCGAAATGAGTAATAAATTATTCAGGGATGAGTGGCAGGGAATAAGAACCGAGTAATCGGAACAGAACCTTTGACAACTAGATGACCATGAGGGTGACTCCGAGGAAATCCTAGAGTACATAAGAGAAGTCCCTCCCCGTAGGTGCAACGGTGACAGCATCACCCCTAGGGTAGCGACTAGCCATCAATCCCTAAAGCGGGGTGAGAAGGAGGTAAAACTGGTAGCCTAAACTGGTTCCCTTCGAGCATAAACCTACGAGCAGCGCAAGCGAAGATGCGTAACCGTCGTTATTACTAACCAGCGAAATAAGGCTGAACGCGCTGGAGCCAAAAAAAAAAGGCAACGGATAAGGGACTGGCATTTACTACGATGACCAGCAAGCACTCCCAATAAACCCGGCGGATAAGCATCGCTCTAAAGGTTTCAAACAATGGTTATCTGGAACGAAGTAACTTAATGTCCACTCTCAGGAGGTCGATACTGAGTAGGTGCTAACCGTATGTGGCGTTAAGAGAGATTGAGTCAAAAGCGAATGCCTTGTGTAATAACGAGGATATGCTGACAGACTTACGGTGATTTGGAATGTAGAGTCACAGTAGCAATAAATATGTCTAAAACACGAAGAGTCACAACGGAATCAAATGAGGAAGCGATCCAACCCTTGAAGGAATTGCGAAATCATGAAACTGTGAATGATAAATCGATGGTGGAATGGAGGCACACTGACTGGCGTAAGCTAGAAAAACGTGTCTACAAGTTGCAAAAAAGAATCTACAAAGCCTCACAGCGTGGTAATGTCAAAGCAACTCGCAAACTCCAAAAGACGCTGATGAAGTCCTGGAGTGCAAAGTGTCTTGCGGTTAGACGGGTTACACAAGACAACCAAGGTAAGAAGACGGCGGGTGTGGACGGTGTGAAATCACTAACTCCAAAGCAACGTCTCACCTTAGTTGCCAAATTAAAATTAGGCTCAAAGGTATCGTCTACCAGACGTGTATGGATTCCAAAGCCTGGGAAAGATGAAAAAAGACCTTTGGGTATCCCGACAATGTATGACCGCGCATTGCAAGCTCTCGTAAAAATGGCACTTGAGCCAGAATGGGAAGCTAAGTTTGAACCTAACTCATATGGGTTTAGACCAGGACGCTCATGTCACGATGCTATCGAAGCTATTTTTAATAGTATCAAAACAAAACCAAAATTTGTTCTGGATGCTGACATATCAAAGTGCTTCGATAAAATCGACCACACGGCACTGCTAAGAAAATTAAATACATTCCCCACCATTCGCCGTCAAATACGTGCTTGGTTAAAAGCGGGAGTGATGGATAATCAGCAGTTCCAAGAGACATCTGAGGGTACTCCCCAAGGCGGAGTCATTTCGCCGCTTTTAGCAAACATTGCCCTCCACGGTATGGAAGAACGAATTAAACAATACGCTGAAACATTACCTGGTACAAAACGGGTCAATCGATTTAGTATATCGTTAACTCGTTACGCCGATGATTTCGTAATTTTACACGAAAATCTAGCCGTTGTTCAAAGATGTCAAACAATTATATCTGAGTGGTTAAAAGACATGGGTTTGGAATTGAAGCCATCAAAAACACGCCTAACTCATACTTTAAATAGGTATGAAAATGAAGAACCGGGGTTTAACTTCCTTGGTTTTAATATTAGGCAGTTTCGAGTGAGTAAATACCACTCAAAACAAGGTTTCAAAACAATCATCACCCCAAGCAAAGAAAAGCAGAGGATACACTACGAACGAATAGCTAGTGTCATCAATGACCACATCCCAGCTCCACAAGAGGCAATTATCAACCGATTAAATCCAATAATCAGGGGATGGTCTAACTACTATTCAACGGTAGTAAGTAAAGAAACTTACTCCACATTAGACAATCTTATGTATTCTAAGCTAAAAACTTGGGCAAAACGCCGTCACCCAAATAAATCAGGAGAATGGGTAACCAAGAAATACTGGCGCACCATTGGCGGTGATAATTGGGTCTTCGCCACTCCAAACAAAGGGGAAAAAAATTCGATGCGATTACTAAAACACGCAGAAATACCCATTGTTCGGCACGTAAAAGTGAAAGGCGATGCCAGTCCATACGATGGCAACCTAATTTATTGGAGTTCAAGAATGGGCGCACACCCTGAAGTGCCAAAAAGAGTAACAAAACTCTTAAAGCAACAAAAAGGAAAATGTGCTCACTGCGAATTGTACTTCCGAGAGGAAGATGTACTGGAAATTGACCACAAAATACCTCCAACTCAAGGAGGTAAAGACGAATATAAAAATCTCCAGTTATTACATAGACACTGCCACGACATAAAAACAGCCAATGACAAATTGGCTGGAGGTATGCACTTGGACAAGCACCAAATTACCGAGGAGCCGGATGAATTGAAAAATTCACGTCCGGTTTTGAAGACGAGTCGCTCTGGTGACGGAGCGGCTTAGTTTACTGTGCGATTCGTTCACTCGAAATGAATAATTTATTATTCAGGGATGAGTGGCAAGGAATAAGAACCGAGTAATCGGAACAGAACCTTTGACAACTAGATGACCATGAGGGTGACTCCGAGGAAATCCTAGAGTACATAAGAGAAGTCCCTCCCCGTAGGTGCAACTGTGACAGCATCACCCCTAGGCTAGCGACATTGTACCGATCTGGTGCTGTATCCAAAACTGTTATGTAGGGGATAGGTAACTCACGTTAAGTCGCCGCGCTACGCATCACACAAGATTTTCATATGCTTAATTCTCAAGAAAGAAACTCTTTTTCCTGAAATTGCTTGTACTGTTTATCTTTGGACTCAAAGTATTTTTCAACGGTTGTTTTTGCAGCTATAGCATTTTCCAACTCATCACCACCATTAGCTAGCAGGCGTTCTCTTACCCGTTTGCGGATATCAGAAACAATTTTCCCGTTGACGAGGCGAGTTTTTGACCAATCTAGAATGGGCGGTGGGTATAAACCGTGCTCGATGTACTTGCCTTGGAGAATTTCAGGTAAACTATACCCTAGCAACTTTGGTATCCAGTGGTAAATGAAGCGCAAATCTGAGTCTTTCTCCTCAATGTTTTTATTAGGATTGTAGATGCGAAAAGTTTCACTCAAAGGATTGGTAATACCTGCTTGCATCTGCCACTGCCAATTATCAATTGCTAAATCTCCATCCACCAAATAATTCATGTAGTGGCGTGCGCCGTAATGCCAGGAGATACCACAATTGATAGTTAAGAAAGTAGCACACATCGCCCGCATGCGAAAATTCATCCAACCCATTGTTTTCAGTTGTCTCATACTGGCATCCACCATTGGAAATCCAGTTAGCCCTTCACACCAAGCATGAAATAACTCTTGTTGCGATGAAGTGAGTTCGTCAGGTCGGTAATATTCATCAAATTCTGGGTAACGGTTGGTATATGCTATCTCTGGATGAAAGTACAACCGTTGAGTAAAACTATCGTGCCATCTTAGCCGATCGCGAAATGCCTTCAAAGAAAATTCCGCCTTTGGTTGATCGGCCAGTTCTCTTGCTCGCGCTTTGGTACTTTGATAGACAGTTCTCACCGAGATAGTTCCAAAAGCCAGGTGAGGTGAAAGATGTGACGTTGCTTTTTGTTGTGCCAGCCAGGGTTTTGATAATTTCCAATGATACCCATGAAATCGTTTTGTCAGAAAAGAATTTAGCGTAGAAAATGCCTGTGTTTCTCCGCCTTTAAAATAAACACGCTTTGTTTCGTAGAAATGACTGTATTTTTGTTTAAGTTCGGTGAAGGTCACTAGGGGTAGATTGAACGATAGCTGTGGAGTGTTAATGTGAATTGGCTTTAGGTGTGGAGATTGCCTGACATAGGTGTAGTATTCGTCAAACCATTTGTCGCGGCGATCGTCATCTGTCTGCAAGAAGTTGTTGAGACCGATGTGGCATTCCAGATTGAGTTGTTGGTAGAAGTTGGCGATAGCTCTATCGCGGCTCACTCCATACTCAACTTGCACGTCCCGATTAAAGTAGAGCTTGGGTCTGTGACCGAGTTGAATTAACTGTTGAGTGAGTTGTTGGAGAATGTCTACTGAATTTCCTTCAAATAAATATAATTGACTACTATTAGAGCGTAAGTTTTTCTCTAAATTTTCCAAAGACTCAAACAAAAATCTGACCCGTGCCTTACCTACCTCTGGTTGCTCGTAAAACCAAGGGTCAATAATAAAGCAAGGTAAGACAAGAGCAGCCTTAGCAGTTGCCCTAGCTACGCTTTCATTGTCGCTTAACCGCAAGTCCCGCCGAAACCAAAGAATGTGCATACATTAGTACTATCACTCCACCTCTATTTTGGCATTTTTAAGTTGGGGTGATGCGATTTGCCTAAAGGGCAGGAGCGAAGCTATCGCCATACGGATGAGTCCCGTAATTGCATAGATTTCATAACTAGAGCGATTTGGCAGCCAACTTTTCCTTTAAGTTACATTTACTGCCATCAACTGCTTCCACTTTACTGCCATTGCCTGGTAAAGTGACACTTCAAAGGGTTGGCGATCGCTCGTTTCAATCCCGTAGCCGGGGGTCGCTACGTTTCAAGTTCTTCAAACCGTCTCGGTAGTATGCTTCTAACAAATTTCAATCCCGTTACCGGGAATCGCTACGTTTCAAGGCCCAAGCCCAAACCAAGGAAACAGCCAAACCATTCGGTTTCAATCCCGTTACCGGGAATCGCTACGTTTCAAGTATTTTTTAATTTTACGTTTTCTG
Organism: Tolypothrix campylonemoides VB511288_2; assembly: GCF_045999855.1. Taxonomy (NCBI): domain Bacteria; kingdom Bacillati; phylum Cyanobacteriota; class Cyanophyceae; order Nostocales; family Tolypothrichaceae; genus Tolypothrix; species Tolypothrix campylonemoides. Next base: position 1,038,160 of record NZ_JBFPMW010000002.1, on the reverse strand, counting down.
AGTTAATTTTGGTTGCCATCAGGTCAAGGACTGTTAATTACTGGACCAAGTGGCTTTGGAAAGAGTTCTCTGCTGCGTGCGCTCGCCTACCTTATGAAGCTGGAATGGTACTGAAAAACAGGCCCAAAGCCCCAATTCACTCAGCAGTGGCATTTGCTGAACAATTCTGGAACGCACAAAACCTAAATGAATCTGAGTAATTTACTTCAAACTCAATCGCAGAAGGTAATACCGCGATTGCATCACATTGTCCTCTCACTTGTCAAAAAAATTTTGTAGTATGCCATTGACAACCTGTAATATTTTATGTAGTATATATGTAGTAAAGCAGTGCGATTCGTTCTCTCAAAACCTAACTTTGTAAAGTGGAGTTCTCCATATCAAAGAATTAGGGGGAGAGAGGGAAAGGTTACATAACCTTTTACAACTTAGTACTCTTGTAGGTTCAATTCCTACCACCCAAACCCAAGGGTTGAATTCATAGCCCAGATTTAACAGGTTGGCAACTGTTACTTTCGGTGCATGGGTTAAATGCGGATAATGGGTAGTCACCTCCCCAAATCTCTGCAAGAGTTGGTAGACATGGATAACGTACAGTGAATGCAGTACAACTCGTCGTAATACTACGGGAAACGAAAGTGACTGAGAATAGTCCTCGGATGACTCTATTGGACTAACCAGAGTGGGGAGAGTCTAGGGAATTATCACCCCAATGCGCCCTACCTAAGAGTTGCACGTCCCCGATACCAGAGTTAGGTTATACAGACTGTGGCTAAGTGCTTCGTAGCCATGTATGGGTGTCTAAACCTCGGCGGAGACTGCAATCCTAAATTTACCGCGAAAGGAGTGCTAGGAACGAAGTAACTTGTTCAATGCTATCGGATACATGTTAATTACTGCTAACCGACAATTGAATAGGAACAACCTTTGAGGCAAATTGCTTCCATAGCAGTAATCCTAACTGAAAACGATAAGGTGAGCCAAACCGCACGGTTGAACAACAGGGATATCCTGAGAAGCCAATGCCCTAAGTAATGTTAGGGATATGCTGACGCAGGATAAGCGGTTGTGGAAGCTTCCAGAATAGTAACTCCTGATAAGCCTAATACATACTTTCGGGTAATGTGGGATGAATTCTATGCGTACAGGGTAAACGATTGACTATACCGTAATTGTCCGGTAGTAAAGGCGACCACAAAACGTCGAACGGTCTAATAGCCCCAAGGCGGTACAAGGAAAGGGTGAAATAGTAGAAGCCAAGGTCAAATTGCGAGTAATCCATACGACTATCTTTGACACAAGACCACACGCAGGAGCCGAATGAGATTGGAAACTCTCATGTTCGGTTCTGAATGAGAGGTGAAGGAAAGCGATTTCCTCATCGACTCTAACCTACAGCCTCTTAACAAGCTATAGAGCAAACACCCCTGAACCATGAAAACTAAATAATTGCCACTTAACGTAGGAATATAGCTTTGTGGACAAATAGATAAGTCGCTGTGCCTCTCAAGCACGGAGGAGCGGGTGCAACTCCCGTCGAGGCTTCCAAATGTGTCCAAGTCGCCTAATGGTAGGGTATGGTCTGCAAAACTGATTGTGCAAGTACCCTCCTCTTCGAGACGCTTCGTGAATGCAAATGCTTACACGAGCAATTCTCGCCCTGGACTCCAAGCGTTGCAGCGTCACCTAATGATAAGGTACTTGGCTCATAACCGAGAATATACGGGTTCAACTCCCGTCGCTGCTACCAAATGCACAGATGGTGTAATGGCAGCACTAGGGTCTCCAAAACCTTTGGTCAGGGTATCTCCTACGGAGACGCTTCGCGAACAAATTCTTGTCTGTGCGTTGCCGTGTCCTAATCGAAAAAGCTTACATACTCACCTAACGGTAAGGCAACTATCTCTCAAACAGTCTATGCAGGTTCAATTCCTGTGTGTGAATCAACAGCTTTTTTCACTTACACGGCATACATGGTGCAGAAGCGAAGTGGTCGAGCGGCACGTCTTTCAAGCGTGTAATTAGCGGGTTCGAGTCCCGTCTGTACTACTTCATGGGGTAACGAATGGCGATCGACAACAACAAAACCAACAAGCGTCCGTTTGTTAGTTAAGAGTTTGATTCCCCTTCACTCCATCCCTTGTAGATGTATTTTTACCAAGTGGACATTGATTTGGGTCGGTATCCAAGTCCGGTTGAAGGAAGCCGTCTGTAAAACGGATGCTTATGTGCTTCGTAGGTTCAAATCCTACCCGACCCATTATGGAGAGATTGCTATTGGCAGGGCAAGCTGTCCGCTAAACAGTCGTGGGATTCAGCATCTCACTGTGGGTTCAACTCCCACTCTCTCCGCTTTATGAGAACGTAGTGTAACTGGATAACACATCAGTCTACGAAACTGAAGAGTAAAGGTTCAAGTCCTTTCGTTCTCGCCTATGCCCTGGTAGCTCGGTTAATATATACTCCTGTAGCCCAATTGGAAGAGGCGGCTGTCTCAAAAACAGCCTGTGTATGGGTTCAAATCCCATCAGGAGTACCAACTAAAATATCAGGATGTAATTTCAGTGGTCTAGAAGCCTTGTTTTGGGGACAAGGAGTTGTAGGTTCAAATCCTACTATTCCGACCATTTGCCCTTATGACGGAACTAGCAAACGTGTTAGTCTTAGAAACCAAATTTTGTAAGTATCTCCTCTGGAGTCGAACGTGAGTTCGTCTCTCACCAAGGGTATTGATACTCCCATGGCGAAATTGGTAAACGCTTCCGTTTGAGGGACGGAATTATTGCAGGTATCTCCTATGCCTCCTTCGTCGGCACGCTTTGCTATCGGAGACGCTGAGTCGCTGCGCGACACGCTTCGCGATGCCGCAGGCTATGCCCGCAAGGGCTATACGCGAACGACTCCTGTCGGGAGTACTAATTGGGTCGTTAGCAGAGCAGATATGAAACCGTCTTTTAAGCGGACTTATCCAAGTTCAACCCCTGAACGACCCACCAAACAAATAATGCCCCTGTGATGCAATTGGCAGACATGACCTGCTTAAAACGGGTTTTCTACAGGTTCAAATCCTGTCAGGGGTACTCGCGGAGATTGAGCTATGGTGCGCTCTGGGGTCTCATAAGCCTTCACGTACCGGGTTCAAATCCCGGCTCCGCTACCAAATGCTGGTGTGGCTCAACGGCAGAGCAATTGCCGATGTTTGTGATGGGTTGCGGGTTCAACTCCTGTCACCAACTTCAATACGGGTGTGATGTAATGGCTAACATCTGAGTGCGCCATACTCAGCGTATGCGTTCGAGTCTCATCACTCGCTTTTGTAGCCCTGTAGTTCAATAGTGGAGCAACTGTCTTACAAACAGAGGGTTACAGGTTCAAATCCTGTCAGGGCTACCAATTTATAGGAGTGTCGTCTAATGGATGGGCATCGCTCTTCGCTCGGCGATTTGTAGCGGTTCAACTCCCTTCACTCCTTCTGTCTGGGGTCATAGCTCAACTGGCTAGAGCGTCCGCCTTGCAAGCGGGAGGTTAGGGGTTCAAATCCCCTTGATTCCACTGATGGTGTCTGATAGCGTATAGCCCTTACGGGCATAGCCTGCGGCATCGCGTAGCGTGTGCCTTGCACATAGCGTGGCACAAAAGTGCTATAGCCAAAGTGGTCGCGGCGCTCGTTTGTGGAACCAGTTATAACAGGTTCAAGTCTCGTCGGGCACCCCTTTAAGGAAGATGCCGCTAAATGGTCGGCAACCGGTCTTGAAAACCGGGGTGGGGTAACACCCAGGGGTTCGATTCCTCCATCTTCCGCCTTCCACCTGAAGTCGAAAAGCGAGGCACTGTACTGATAACACAGATACAGGAGGGCCAGTACCTCCTTGGTGGATTTGTTTCAGGACTGAGCGCTTGTGCAATCCAAAATATGAGAACAGGCGATCGCCAACTCATTTTTCAAAGCTTGTCCCGGCTTTTCTGCTTTGATATCAATACCTCTATAAAGAGCCGCACGATTGGAGTTAAAGGTTCTGGAGAACTTTACCGCAAACCCGTTGCAATACTGAATGCCTCACCACGAGCAATACACGCACAAGCTTCCTTGAAGGAAACACTGCTAACAATGGATGCACGTATTATTGATGAAGCATCAATAACAGTCCAACTCCCCAGCAATCAAATTAATGAATTTGGTATCCTTTCGCTCTCTGAAATATCGAGTGTATTGCACAATACTATTGTAACCTTCGTATCGGCAATTAAATCTTTCCAGTCTTAAATACTGCTGAACTACATTTCTATTAAAACTTCAGCAAGAATGTCAAGAGCAATTTCAATCTGGTTGCGATCGATGATTAAAGGTGGGCAGAAGCGAATAGCAGCTTTACCACAACCTAGTAATAACAAACCTTTTAGGAAAGCTCGTTGAACAATACGATCGCGCAACTGCGAATTGTAATTTCCCTCACAGTCTAATAAATCTACCGCCACCATCAATCCTTTCCCTCGTGGTGAAGAAACTTGCGGAAATTGTTGCGACAAACGGTGCAAACCAGCTTGCAAGACTTCTCCCATGGCAGTTGCATTTGCCATTAAACCACTTTCTAGCAGTTTGAGCGTGGCAATCGCTGCTGCACAAGCCACTGGATTGCCTCCAAAGGTCGTTGCGTGAGAACCGGGTGACCAAGTCATAATTTCAGGGCGGGAGAGAATAGCCCCTAAAGGAAGACCGCTAGCAATCCCTTTCGCTGTGGTAATGATATCAGGCATCACACCCCAATGCTCGATCGCAAATAAACGACCGGTACGTCCCATACCTGCTTGGACTTCATCCACAACCATCAACATACCGTGGCGATCGCATATTTCCCTAATTCGCTGTAAAAACCCATCCTCTGGGACAATATAACCGCCTTCTCCTTGAATGGCTTCAACAACAATTGCTGCCACCTCTTTAGGTGGCAACATGGTTGGAAATAGTTGTTTTTCTAGGTAATCCAAGCTAGCGTGAGTGCCATAAGGAATATGAGTCACACCTGGAACGAGAGGACCGAAATTTGCCCGTTGGACTGTCTTAGAACCAGTAAGGGACATAGCCCCATAAGTGCGTCCGTGGAATGCTCCTAAAAAGGCAATAATTAAAGAGCGTCCGGTATAGTATCTAGCAAGTTTGATTGCTCCTTCATTGGATTCTGCACCTGAATTTGTGAAAAATACTTTAGCAGGAAAAGAAGTTTTTCCAGTACCCTCTCCAACAACAGGTGGAAAGGGCGCACGGGAAGCTAATTTTTCCGCGAGTTCCACCATAGGTTCGTAGTAAAAATCAGTCCCTGACATATGTATCAGGTTTGCGGCTTGCTCTTGAATCGCTCGGACAACTTCTGGATGGCAGTGTCCCGTTGCGGTGACAGCAATACCCGCAGTCATATCTAGAAATACGTTCCCATCCACGTCTTCTACCATGCAACCTTCACCACGAGCCACAACTAACGGGTAATCTCGGGTATAAGAAGGCGAAGTGACAGCGCGATCGCGTTCTACAAGATCGAGAGTTTTCGATCCTGGTAAAGAAGTGATTATATGAGGTTTACAGGGTAAAGAGATTTTCGATTTTCGATTTTCGATTTTCGATTGCGAAAGTTCTAGCATAAAAAAATTGATATCTAAATAAGCTTTAATATTCTTCGATTGAGGTCATCTGTTGTGTATTTGATATTACAAATATTGCAAGACCCCGTAAGGGGATAATTACCGAGCGAATATTTGCTTTGTGTAAAGTATCCCACTATCAAACTCACCCATTTATTTTTGCGCTCGTCTTTCAAAACAGGATTCATCCACGATTATCAATTTGAGCGCGTTGTAAGTTTCCAGAGAAATCTACGTAGACAGTTTTCCAATCCGTAAATACATCCAAAACTGCAGTACCAGCTTCTCGGTGTCCGTTACCCGTTTGCTTGACACCACCAAAAGGTAAATGTACCTCGGCACCAATTGTGGGACCGTTGATGTAAGTAATACCGGCTTCAATATCGCGCATGGCAGTGAAAGCACGGTTGATATCGCGAGTATATATGGAAGATGAAAGACCGTAAGGTGTATCGTTCAGGATTGCGATTGCTTCCTCAAAAGAGCGTACTTCTATCAACGCCACGACAGGTCCGAATATTTCTTCACGAGCAACGCGCATTTGAGGAGTGACAAAATCTAAAATAGTCGGTTGGAAAAAGTAGCCGTTCTGCAAACCTTCCACAGCAGCCACTTCTCCACCGATTAAAACCTTTGCTCCTTCTTCACGGGCAATATCTAGATATTTGCTAACGCGTTGGAGTTGCTTCTCATTAACAATAGGTCCTACATCGGTATCGGAGTCAGTACCGGGACCCAACCGCAGCTGACTGGTACGTTCTTTCAGCATAAAGGTAAATTTCTCTTTGATATCGCGATGTAGCAGCAAACGACTGGTTGCAGTACATCTCTGACCTGCAGTTCCAAATGCGCCCCAGACCGCACCATCCAAAGCAAGTTGCAAATCCGCATCTTCCATGACAATTTGGGCATTTTTACCACCCATCTCCAGACACACGCGTTTGTGAGTTCGCCCGCAGGTAGAAGCAACAAAAGCACCCGTTTCAGAAGATCCAGTGAAAGAGACTAAGTCAACATCAGGATGCTCAACTAAAGCTTTCCCCGCTTCCTCTCCCACTCCATGTACCAAGTTGATAACACCATCAGGAAAACCAGCCTCTGCGAAAATTTCTACGAGTTTGGTAGCACAAGCAGGAGTATCTTCTGCTGGCTTGAGAATTACGGTATTACCACATACTAAAGCTGGCATTGCTTTCCAACAAGGAATAGCAACTGGAAAATTCCACGGTGTAATCAGAGCACAAACCCCAACAGGCATTCTCACTGTCATGGCAAATTTATTGGGCATTTCAGATGGTGTAGTTTGCCCAAATAAACGACGTCCTTCGCCAGCACTGTAATAGGCACAATCAATGCCTTCTTGAACATCGCCCCTTGCTTCTGCCAGAGGTTTACCCATTTCCCGGCTCATTAATAAAGCCAGTTCTTCTTTATACTGACGCAAGAGTTCTCCGACTCGTTGAACGTATTCTGCTCTAGCTGGGGCTGGAATAAGCCGCCAACTGCGGTATGCACGACGAGCAGCAGCTACGGCTGTCTCAACGTCAGTTGCAGCCGAACGCGGACAGGTGGCAACGACTTCACCCCTGTCTGCAGGATTGCGGCTTTCTAAGGTAGCTCCTGATGCAGCATTTACCCATTCTCCGGCGATGTAATTACGACAAGTTAGGAAATTGCTCATTTTTTACACCTCCGGATTGTAAGACCCATGACTCCCAGTGTGGCTTGTACTATTTATTATCGTCAAATGAAATAACAGATTGTAACATTGGCAACAAATGTAACTCATTCCTAAGGAATCAAAGCCATTACTGCAGCAGGGGAGCCAGAACCATCTTTTAACCTCAGAACACCAATAACAAGCGTAGTTCCCTTTGGTGGTAACTGGTCTAAATTAGTCAAATTCTCCAATACAATACGTGGTTCTTTTAATACTAGAAAGTTAGTTGCAAAAGTAGTTTCTTGACCTGCATCGACTCCGTGAGTATCAATTCCTACTCCCGCAATCTGACGCTCTTCTAGCAAAAACTTTGTTGCCTCAGATCCAAATCCAGGAAAGTGCATTCCTCCGTGAGAATCCCAGTTAAAAAAAGCATTTTCATCCAACCACTTTTCCTGCCAACCTGTATGAAGGAGCACTATACAGTTCGAGGGAATTTTGCCGTTTTGTTGTTCCCAAGCGAGAATATTGTCCGTAGAAAGAACGCAATCTGGATGACTCAGTGCTTGCTCCCGAATCGAGATTGTCACAGCTGGTAAAATTAACGAATTTGCAGGATAGCGATCGATACTCACACCATCAGCGTAAAAGCTGTTAGGAGCATTCATGTGAGTCGCACTGTGTTCTCCTAGAGAAAACCGCCGCAAGTAATAACCATCTTTATCTAACTCTGCTACAGTCTCAAATTCAACAGGGGGATCGCCTTTCCACAAGGGAATTCCTGTATCAATCGTATGGCTCAAATGCACTACACGCGAATAAGTAATACGTCTTTTCTTCTCACCTTCTTTGCTTTCTCTGCGCCCGTGCAGTTCATCAAACAGATTTTGCTTTCGAGTCAACCTCCCCAAAGTAGCCTCCATAACAGCAGAAGTTTGACCGGTCACGGTAAATACCAGTGCCTCGCGATAAACCCGTTGTGCGTTACGATCGCTGTAGAGCGCAGAGCCACTAGAAACCGCGATCGCTGTATGGGAAATTCTAGCCGCTAGATCGATTGCCCAAGCCCGCAATTGCAACCGTTCTGCAACAGACATCTCTAAATTTTGTTGTGCTTCTCGAATAGCAGTGCGACAATTGTTGAGTTCCTGCTCAAGACTTTCAAAAGCATTGGTCATAAAAGGCAGAGATTTTTTCTTTGCAGCAGACTCTAAAATATCCAAACCACCAAGAGCACATCCCGTAGCCAAAAAAGTCGCACGCAGAACATTCTTCTTGTCATTGTCATGAATCCAGCCAGCAGGTTTAATGAAAACAACATCTTCTGCAGGCAAAAACCAGTCAGTCAAAGTTGCTTTGACGGTGTTGGTAGATGTCATCGCTGCAAGCTGTGCGGGCGGTGAAAACTCTATACGGCTTAAACCGTTATGCTCGCTTATCGCACCTCCTGACTCTTGATGTATTTCTACCAAAGGGACTATACCGAAAACAGCGCGATCGTCAGGTAAAGTAGCAGCAACAATAAACTTACTAAAAAGATTCCAACCTGTAACCCAAGGTACAACTCCATTGAGTTGATAACCCCCCAGTACTGGTACGCCAGTAACAAGTGCTTCTCCTTCACGTCGTAGCTGAGAAAAACCCACTCCCAGTAAAACTTGAGCGTCACTCATATAGGGAAGGTACTTCTGTTGAAGAGAAGTATTATGACTAGCAACAAGCATACTAGCAGCACTTTGGTGTTGGGTTTGTAAAAAAGCTAGAGCACCAGAATATCGGGCTACCAGTTCTTGAAAACTACCGAATACTTGCTCGCTGACTTCTCTTCCACCCCATCTGTCTGGTACTCTCAGAGCAAGCATCCCTAACTTTCCCAAACCTTGCAGTGCTTGAAATAAAGCGTTTGAGTTAAAGTCTATCTCATTCGCCAAAGGTGCTACTTCTTTTTGCAAGAAAGACCGGGCTACTTGTAAAAGAGAATCCGTATTGTCTAGAGTTTCTTGTTTAACACCATCCATCGCCAGCTATATTTGATTGCCATTTCTTTTTTTACTGCTATTTCTCAAGTAAAGAACCCCCCCAACTCCCAGAAATACTAGGTTTTGGAGGGTTCAAATGTTGCAGCAAAAAGTGAATTATTAATAAATTAACAGCCAAGAAGTAAATTTAAAATTAAGAAACGGTTAAGTTTTAGTAAAAATATTCTCTAAACTCTATAACAGTTATAAAAAATTAATAATTTTTATGTGCTGAATTTTACAATTTTGTATAAGTATTACTCTGGGTAGTTGTAAAAATCTAAGAAATACGTTATGCGTTGAAAATTTCTCTAAAAATACGTGTCTTTTCTAATTATTGGCTCTTAAAAGTCAAAGCACAAAGTTTGAATAACGACAAATTCTATTTTTTAATGGTAATTAAATATACTAAAATGTGCAACTGTATTGTACAGTTAAAACTCTGTAACCAATTAATAAGCGTATATTAGTGCCTTCACTGATAATCTTTCGATACAGATAGTTAATTAACAGTGAATTTCAAGCCAAGAAAACAAAAAGGGCGCAATGCCTTGCGCCCTTAAGGTCATACTGTACTACGAGGACTTTTATTAATAGGCAATCCACTCTGGAGAAATTGTGTCTAGAGGAGTTTCAGAGGTCGTTGTTCCATTAACAGTCCAAATGGAGTTTTCACCAGAGTTGTAATTGCGCCAGAACACATCAGTCTTACCATCGCCATTGTAATCACCAACTTTGGGCTGTTTAGCCACATCAGTTGCAGGTAAGAAGGCAGCAGTAGAAACTGTTGTGCCATCCATTAACCAAGCAGTGTTCTCGCCAGTCGTTTCATTGTGCCAGAGAATATCCGTCTTACCATCACCATTAAAATCACCTACGCTAGATTTCCAAGAAAGATCGAGCTTTTGCACGGAGCCAGAAGTGATGAAAATACTATTCATCAACCACACCGTGTTTTCCCCCGTTTGGTTATTGCGCCAGAGAATATCGGTTTTGTTATCTCCGTTAAAATCACCAAAGGTGTAGCTGTCCCATGTGGGATCTAATGATGACAGACCATATTTTGAGGTATTAGTACCATCCATAAACCAGACGGCATTTTCCCCAGATACTGTATTGTGCCAAAAAATGTCATTCTTACCATCGCCATTGAAATCAACGATGTTAGAAGTCCAAGATGAGTCGGCTGCATCAATAAAAGCAGAAGTAAGGACTCTAGTGTCATCCATCAACCAAGTTGCATTATCACCCGTTTGAGAGTTGCGCCAGAAAATGTCACTCTTACCATCGCCATTAAAGTCAGCAATACTCGCAGTCCATGCCGCGTCGATTTTGTCCAAATAAACTTCAGAGGCAATGTTAACCCCATCCATAATCCAAATAAGGTTTTCTCCTGTTGATTTGTTACGCCAAAACAAATCTGTTTTCCCATCCCGATTGAAATCTGCATAGGAAAAGTCCCAAGAAAAATCTATCTGTCTGGGGGTGGATCCATTGGCTACCCTTGTGCCATCCATCTGCCAAATAGCCACTTCATTCGTTTGGGTATTACGCCAAAATTTGTCAGTTTTGCCATCACCGTTAAAGTCGGGAACGAGTGCTGCATTACTGTATTGAGGGTTGGGATTGGGATTTTTAGCCGTTGTTGTTGCAAGCGTTGAATCAGACAAATCACTTAGCAGATTTTGTGACGATCGCCCCCAATCGTAAGTAGTGTCTAAAGCATCTGTAATCACAGAATTATTGGAGATTAGCAGAGACGAAAGTTCACTAGTACTTGTAGAATTGACAGTTTTAGATTCAAACATAATGTTTGGTTACGACTAGTGTTCATCATTTTTTTAACTGCTTTTTTATAATGTTTCTGTTAAAAGGTAACATCTAATAATTTCTGATGTGTAAAAGTTGCATAAGCTTTAGAACGCTCTATTCTCAAGTCAGGCAAGGCACTGCCAAGCAAGAGCGAACGTTTGGCACTGCCGATCCTACTGAGTTATCTAAGTATTATTGGGTTGCGTTCGCTATTTATTAGCTACTGAAGTTACTATTTCTTACAAAATCTGACTTACCCAACCTTTGAGACTTACAGTTCTCAGGACTTTTTCGTACTGCGTTAAAAGAATAAATAGCTTAATTTTAGTTATAGAGAGGAGGACAAATTATTTATATTTTCACTTCTTAGCTATGAAATTAAAACTATCTACTTTTTCATTTTTAACTATTTCTATTATCGTTGCTTCTGGAATACAATCTGCCGAAGCCACAAGAGTAACAAACAATATCGATCGACAAAACTATACCCGCAGTATTGCTTTTGATAGGATTCCCTCAATGCTCGAGACGGGCGATCGCTTGAAAACAGAATCACCTTATTCCCCTGCAAGAGCAGAGATAGCAAAAATCGATAGAGTTAGCAGTGGTAACAAGTTGCAGCGTCTAAACCCACAGCCAATTTTAATTGCCTCACAGTGCAAAAGCCCGTGTAAAACCGAAATTTGAGAAAGACAGAATAGCTCTTACCACAGCTACATGGTGTATTTACTTGAGAAGAATCCCGTTTCATTAACTTGCGTGTTTCCAGTCGCTAAGTTGTTCGCACTCTTGCTGCTTGATTGGACGCGGACGTATTGGTCTTAAAGGAGTGCCAATATCCACCGCAGAAAAAGATTTTTGTCTCTTCTTAGAAGATTGTTGTTGGGTAGGGTGAGTTTCTATAGTTGTCATAAGTTTACCTCTATGTTGCCGATTGGGGGTTTGTGAATCTCATTGCATGAATGAATTTACCATTAATGCCCGAACGTTAATCAGTATTCCCAATTTTCCATCAACTATCACTCTATCTGAGGTAATTTCCGGAAAAAATCCGGGAAATAGATTTGGAGATTCACCGAACTACATTTGATTGAGTGACATAACTGCACTAGTTCGAGGACAACAGAGGCAATATCGCATCACAGCCCACTCCCTCACTTATTGTGCCTGCTGCTCGCAAATCATTAGGTCACGGGACTCCTGCCGAATTCGCCCCAAACTGGCAGCTTCCTGCAACGACATAAAAGCATCAAAATCTTCTATGTCATACTTTGTTTGTAAAAGTTTTCGCAACTGTTCTTCCGCAGTAACGGTAAGATATCCAGTTGTTATAACCTGTTGAACAACCTCACGGATTAACATCATAATCTCAACCTATGTAGTGAAATAACTACAACTGCCCATAAGCTTATTTTCGCTCTTTTTAAGAAATCTTTACAATCTCTCTTTCGATAGGCTTTATTTCCTCACTAAAACTTTACAAACTATCACAAGGTAGAGCAATGACAAATTTTTACCAATTTCCGCAAGATTTTTGTTGGGGTGCTGCTACTGCTTCCTACCAAATAGAAGGTGCATATGAAGAAGGAGGTCGCAAACCCAGTGTTTGGGACACTTTTAGCGCCACTCAGGGAAAAGTGCTTAATGGTGATACGGGTGCAGTTGCGTGCGATCATTACCATCGCTATCAATCAGATGTAGAACTGATGGTAACCTTGGGAATCAAACACTACCGCTTCAGTATTGCCTGGACTCGTATTCTTCCTGATGGTCGCGGTACAGTCAACGAAGAAGGTATTGATTTTTACAAGCGTTTGGTAGACTGCTTGCTCGAGCATGGCATCACGCCTCACGTTACTCTGTTTCATTGGGATAGCCCTCAAACACTTGAGGATTTGTACGGTTCTTGGCAAAGTCGCCAAATGGCATATGATTACGCCGACTACGTGAAAGCAGTTGTCAAGCGGCTGGGATCGCGTATCGGTCATTGGATAACTCTGAATGAAATTCCCTGTTTTACTCATTTAAGTTATGATGCAGAGCGAGAAGCACCCCATGCTCCAGGCAAACGTGTTAGCAGTGCAAAGGAAGTTTGGCAAACTTCTCACCACGCTTTACTTGCTCATGGTTTGGGATGCCAAGCAATTCGAGAAGCCTCACCTATTCCCTGTCAAGTGTCTCTGGTAGATAATATCTCGGTTACAGTTCCGATTAACGAATCCCCAGCCAATATTACAGCAGCCAAAAATGCTTTCCAAACTAGCTGGGTAAATGGTGGAGTTATTTTTCCAGCACTGACAGGTAACTACAGTTCTGCCATGCTCGATCTATTGGGAGAACAAGCACCCGATGTTCAACCTGGTGATTTGGAAATAATTCATCAACCCCTGGATGCGATCGGTTTAAATATATACACGGGAACTTATGTTCGTGCTGCAGATAATAAACTCGGTTATGAATTTCTCGATTTACCTAAAGGTTACCCACAAATGTATATGCCCTGGTTAAATATTGTGCCAGAGAGTCTTTATTGGGGCATTCGTCACATTAGTGAAACTATGCAACGAAATGACTTACCCGTTTACATTACGGAAAACGGCTGCGCCACGCAAGATGAAATTAACACTCATGGCGAAGTCATTGACACGGATAGAATTTTCTACTTGCGACAGTACCTCAAAGCAGCTCATCGTGCTGTGAGTGAAGGGTATCCTTTAAAGGGATATTTTGTATGGAGCTTAATGGACAATTTTGAGTGGGCGTGGGGATACTCCCGACGTTTTGGAATTACATATATAGATTACAAAACACAGCAACGTATCCCAAAAGCTAGTTTTGAGTGGTATGCAGAGTGTATCCGTCAAAACAGCATTGTTTGATACAAAGTTTGAAAATACTTACAACTGGCGATGGGAGTAACTCGTAATTACCCTTATACCAATTTTCTATGAAGATGCATACAAGCAAAGCCTGCCTTCGCAGGCTTTGCTTGTATAGTTTCACCCTTCTAGGGTGAGGAGAATAATGTGCAACTTTACATAAAATTGGTATTAATTATTAACTGAAGGGTTACGTTTAATCTCAATCATTGCATTCCAAGTACTGTATCCAACAATTCCATCATTAGTTAAGCGATCGTGCTTCTGCTGAAAAGCTTTAACTGCAGCCGCAGTCGCAGAACCGTAAACACCATCAAGCGCACCCGTGTAGTAGCCTTGTTCTTTTAAAAAAGCTTGAACGTCTCTAACAGGTGCTCCTTCACTTCCAAGTTGTAACTTTGGTGCTGCTTCTGGTGAATATTGGCCGATCTCGCTGATTGATACTAATTTTGTTGGAGCTGTATATTGATTGAGCTTCTTCTCAGCAGATGCATTTAGAGGAGTTTGAGCCGCTGTTGGTTTGCTGGTAAAAGGCAAAGCAGCCAATGCGATCGCTGAGAAAATACTAAGAAATCGTATATGTGGGTTAATCCATTTGGTTTTCATAAAATTCTCCTTTTTAAGAAGACGGACAAAATCGTTTTTAATTTTTAAATAAGGAGTTTTGAGTTCATCACTATGTGTGTTCATGTAAAGTCAAACAATCTCGAGCTACATCTATAAGTTAATTTTTTGACAAATGAATTTATTTCAAAATAATAAAATTATGAAACTTTTGCATGGTTCATAGGTGGGACTTAAAAGTTGTAGAATGTCTAACCAACGAGATAATTTTAGGTCATCATTAATGGGTAATAATTCTCGAGAACGATCGGCGATCCAAAATGCTTACTTAATATTGCGATATGCTGCGCGATACCACAGACTATCTCGTAAGTACTACGCGCTATCAGCACGGGACTCATCGCTTGGATAGACTCACCAAAATTAAGAGTTTGAAACTTAACCTACTTGGGTTTTGCCTGTATAGATGCGATTTCTAATCGCTAAGGCAAGTATTAGATAGTATTTCCTAAGTATCTTTATACGAGTTGAACTATCATTTCTCGATCCTTCTCTTTTAGATTAAGAGGTGTTTTCAGGCATCTAATAATGCTTAAAACTCAACCATCGAAGTTGCACTTATACTTACACAATTTCGACCTCTGCGGATAGCTTGATGAAGTGCGCTTTCAGTAGCTTCAACCAGAACTTCCGGAGGATTTTCTTTACTTGGAATAATACTTGCTACTCCCAAACTTACTGTCAGTACACGAGATGAAAACCCACCAAATATAGAACGGTCGTGCTTAATTGCCAATCCAATAACATCATCTCTAATATGCGTTGCAATGTTAAGAGCAAACTCAGTACTCAAAAGAGGCACAATTATGGCAAACTTAGCACCTGCATAACGTGCTATAAAATACTCTGGATATTCATCTAAGCGATCGCTAATAGTATTTGCAATTAATTGCAAACACTCATCTCCAACTTTATATCCATAAGCTGCATTGAAGAACTTAAAGTAATCTACTTCACATAGCACTAGAGAGATTGGCAAAGCTTCCTTTGCCCATTCTTCCCAGTTATTTTCCATGTACTGATTGAAGTTGTGCCTCGTTGGAAGGTGGGTGAGTTCATCAAGATGATTTGCGTATCCTATCTTTTGTAATTCTGTCACTAACTCTTCTGTCTCGGCGACATTTTGTATCTTTTCGTGTTGCAACTGCTCTCGAAAATAAAGACGGTACAATTCACAGCTAGGCTTTGCCCGATTACCATCAAGCTCAATAAGCCCCATGCTTTCTAATTTAAAAGCTGCGATCGCATCCAAGTGAACGCTTTCATTAGAATTAACTACCTGTTGAAAAGCCGATACCAATGCTGGTGCTTTTTGAAGGATAGCTAGATTACCCCGTAAGTAGTCGCTAAAAATTCCTGATGATGTAGCCGCTGTTTGCAGCAATTCCTCATAGGTTATTTCTTCCCGTTGTAAATAATAGAATGCAAGATTTAAGAGATAGGGATGCCCGGATAACATTTTTATGAGTGGGGCAAGATTTTGTTTGCCTTTTTCACCACTAGCCCAAATTAATCCATAACGTTGTGCTAAATCCCAAGCTTGCTCTGGAGTAAACTTTGGTAGCGTTATTGTCAGTCCAACGTTAAAAGGGGATTGATTGAGATTGAGCGGAACGCATATTTCTGTGGCATGTGCTACAACTAAGCGACACTTTTGCCAAATTTTCTCTTGTTTGGCAAGCTCGTGCCAAAACCGCAGCATTGGCAAAAAATCTTTCGCAATAGTTGGGTGTTCAAAAACTCTGTTAACTTCATTTAAAACGATAACAACAGCATTAGCAACCTGCTTTAAGATATATGCTTCAAAATAAAGCTTACTACTCACTTTACTTCCCATATCCTCATCCCAGAAATTATCTAGCTTGGGATTGAGGTTCAATTGTCTGCTGACATTAGCGCAAAACCATCGTAAAAATTTTTCGAGAGAAATAAAGATGGATTCGTCTGCTTCTTGAAAGTCCAAATAAACTGTGTTGTACTCTAAAGCTTTTGAGTATGAAACAATGCGGTGTAGTAGAGAGCTCTTCCCCATTTTTCTAGGTGCTCTAATTCCGATCGCACATCCAGGTTGACTAATTTCTTGATAAGCGATTTCTTCAACAGGGGGACGGTTAATGTAGAAAGGAGAAGTCAGATCTAAAGGAGCGTTAGGATACGGAATTTCTTTATTTATCGTTAGAAGTTGCACGTCTTCACTTTCGTGCTTTTTATCTATTATTTCTAGTTCAGGTTCAGCTTCTTTTTTCTGCCTACCTATAAAATTTGTTTGGATCTGATTCAACACTAAATGCAGATTTTTCTTTGTGACCCTTTGTCCTACTGTATCTGAAATGTCTTGCCACAACTGGGAACCTACTTCCTTGATGTAATCGCTCGCATAACCCGAACTTTGAGCCATCTCATTGTAGGTTTGTCCCAACCAGGATTGATGTAACACAAACTTTTCAATAGAACTCAGTCGTCTTGGCAGAAGTGACTGTTCTACTGCTTCTAAAATTTGATTAACCTCCGTTGAATGGTCTGTCTGAAGCAAACCATTCCTGTAGCTATACGTACTTTTAATGTACACCTACGTACCCCTGTATAGAATGTAAATCGATAGATGCGGCTACATAAGTAGTTACACGCAGACAAACATAACATTAAGCGATTTTATATCAGTATCTAAACAATTATTCTAGTACTAAACTCTCACTCACGTTGCGAGTGTTTACTAAGTCTTTATGAAAACTTTAAAAATAGTCTTCATTAAACATTTTTTAAAGAAAAATTTATAAAACTTTCATCTTATTATCCAAGGCTTAACCATTTTTTAATATTCTTACAGAATATAGCATATTGCACAATTAATGAGTCAAGAAAGTTCTTGCCCTCATTTTTTCTGCTTTGTAGACTTTTATAAAACAATGATTTGAGGTTTAAAATATACGTATGTAAGCTGAAAGCCTATCAGAGCGAGCTTCCTATTTTTGACGATCCCCAACAGAATACTTGATATTTTTATTAAGTTTTGCTAGATTTTTCAGTATTATTACTGAGTAATGAGATTGTAATTGAGATTGAAATCTGAGACTAAATATTTAATAACTTAAGTTGCTAGAGATCCGAAAACGCTAGAATTTAAGCGCTGAAGAAAAGAAATATGTATTGATAATTACTTCAAAAGGTGTATTTTGTACCAATTTCATACCGTTTACGGGAACTAACTGCCAACTTACGTTAATATCTACTACTAGGTATGATAAGAAGATCTATTACTTCACCAATTACCAAACCACATCCAGCGATCGCACTCAATACTAAAAACGTATCTCGTTTACCAAATCCAGCAAAACGAAACTCCATCTCTGCTAGGAGTGTCGTTGTCAAAGGCAAAACGATGAACGTAACGAAAATTGACCAAGTTGCTATGAGTGCAATAGAAGCACCTAAAAACAAGACAACAGTTAAAGCTCTAGAACCAAATCGAATTAATCGTTCCAACCAAGCAATAGTTCTCCAAGCAATAGCTAACACTAAAGCTGCAACAAAAGCCCCCACCAACCAAGCGATATCGTGAGCCGACAGGTACCAACCCAACCAAGCATAAGCCAACCAAAGGAACACTAAGGGTAGCCAGGGTATTTTGTGGAGCAACTCATTATTCATAACCCATTTACCTTCATCATGAGAATAATGATAACTGACAGTGTACTAATTCAGCCTAGAGAAAGTCGTAATTCTAAATCAATATACTTATGGTTGATATTAAGAAGAAATTTATTTAATACAGGTTGGCGTAAATAAAGCAACCATTTCTCATTGCTTAGTTATTCTGAAACTATCTGTGCAAAAGACGGAAAAACCTGCTCCGTTAATAATCGGTCTGTACTCGGATACAATATGACTGCTACTGGCTATTACTCTTTATACGAGGTTCTACTTCATTCTTAGTATAATCTTTTACTCTGTTTGAGACAACACTATTACCAGTATTGCTGCTAAAAAGCGAACAACTTACATTAATACGGCTTTTGCCACTTTTATCAAGACTCAACCCATCATGCCTATTCCCAATAAAGTAGCTATTAATAGAAGTGATAGAGTTATATTTTCCACCGATCGCTAACCCATCTTTGCCATTAGCAGTCGAAGCAATTCCAATGAGGCGCACAGTGTTGCTGTTGCCATTGATATCAACGCCGTGAGTTGCATTGTGATTGAAAGTGCTATTGCAAGCAGTAAATTTATTATAATTACCGTTTATTTGTATGCCATCTTCTTTATTGGCAGTTATAGTGACTTGTGACAGATTGAGACTATTACCGTTAGAAATAATGTCAATGCCATCATCTGCATTATTGCTGACTACTAAATTATTAAGGATAATGCTGTTGTTATCACCTTCATCAAGATTAAATCCATCTTCACCATTGGCAACGAAACTACTATTGCTAGCACTGATGGTACTACTTGTGGTGCCTGCTTCAACTCCATTGTCTCCGTTATCGCTTAAAATGACTTCTGATAAAACTATAGTGTGACTGTTTCCTTTAACATCAATGCCATCATCCTTATTCTTACTCAAGAGCGAATGACTCACATTGATGATATTGCAATCACCATCTACCTTAATTCCATCTTCACCGTTACCGATAAAGCTAGTCTTTGACACGGAAACTCTATTCCCATCTCCCCCAATATCAATTCCATCATTGGCATTGTTGCTAAAGACACTGTTCGTGACTGTCAGATGGCTGCCACTCCTAACACTAATACCATCTTGACCCTTGGCAATAGTCAATCCATCGATAGCAACTTTAGCATTCTTAATACAGAAGTTATTGAATTTATCATTGCCACTGATAGTCAAGTTTTCAGCACCAAGCCCAGTTATAATCAGATCGTCTGTAATATCGAGTTGCTCGGTGAGTTTAATTTCTGAACCTGATGCCAGTTGAAAGACAATTCTTTCTCGTCCGCTTCGACTGTTAGCGGCATAAATCGCTTCACGGAGTGTTGTGACTCCATCATCAGGATCGACCACATCTTCAACACTATCAACGATAAAGGTACAACCAATTTCATCATGGTCTGGAGCTTCTGCTATGTTGGGATTGTAGTTTGCTGACATAACTATTCAGTTTTCTCTCCTTATTACATCTTTTGCATTGTTTGTACAGAAGTCTCGCTCGAAGCTTAACAAAGGTAGAACTGGACTTTTCAGTATTCTAAGTGCTAACACTGCAATTTTTTGACCGCGATAGTTAATCTGCTGAAATTTTAATATTCTTGCTTGAAAAAGTCTTTTAAGAACCTCTTTTTCTTACTTTTATAACTTTTCCTACTTTTAGCTAAGCCGGGTAGAAGCTTCTGGCTCTATCCGTAATGCATGGAGTAATACTCTGGAATACTAGATAAAAACTCAACGCCATATTAGCCGTTATAACTCTAGGAACCAGAGCAAAGCGCTAACTTCGCCAATAGTTTTTTTACATAGGAGGAAAAATCTATAAGTATGGACTGTAGGGAGTTTGCGAAATCAAGCGTTGGGAATGGAACTTTAGGCATTGAGCTAAAATTGCTAGCAATGTTGCAAATGATAACTATGAGTTCCCAACCAAGTTCGCCGATCCCCATCAATCGCGATCGCTCACACTTAGATATTTTTTATACTAAAATTCAAAAATTCCTGTGGTTAAAAATTGGGTTGGGATTTTTCAGTCTTGGACTACTAACTCCCCTTCCTTCCTTAGGCGCAGAACGACTGACTCTTTCTTTTGGTGTTTTGGGACGCTCTATCCCTATTGGTTCTTTGGAAGAATACGCTCATACTGGTAAAGTCGATGATGAACTGGCTGCATATACCCAGCATGCCGATACGAAGCAGCTCAACCAGTTACGCGAGGTTCTGCTGACACCTATTCCCCTCACCTCTGTACAAGTGTCTCAATTTCTCTACACTCCTATTGGTGAAACATTACTCAAAAATCTTGGAGAAGTGGTGCAGCAAGATTCTGGTATTAGTGGATTTTACGCAATTCGAGCATCCTTGATTCTTGCTGCCGCAGAGCCAAAAGGTTTAACATTATTAAACGTACTAAAAAGATTTCCCTCCAGAACTATTTCGATTAATTTACCTCGCAGTTTGGAAATAGCAGCTGCATTCGAGAGGTTGGTTAATCAGACTCAAAGAACGCTTGCACTCATCAACGAGCAATCATCTCAAGAAGTAGCTAAGGCTTTTGCAGGGGGAGAAGTTTCTGTAAGAGAATTGTTAAAACCAGGTAGTTTTAAGTGGCAAAAACGCACCATCATACTTAACGACATATCCCGCACTCGGACTTTCCCGGCTGACGTATACTTACCACTGACTTCAGGTTCTCGTTCAGTCGTTGTAATTTCCCACGGGCTTGGTTCTGATAGAACAAGTTTTGCTTACTTAGCTGAGTACCTTGCTTCCTATGGATTTGTTGTGGCGGTTCCAGAGCATCCCGGTAGTAACGCCGAACAGTTACAAGCCTTATTATCAGGTAGAGCAAATGAAGTTGCTAGCCCCAGAGAGTTTGTGGATCGCCCTCTAGATATAAAGTACCTCCTGGATCAACTTAGCAGCTTATCCCAATCAGATGGAGATTTTAAAGGTCGCTTAAATTTGGAGCAAGTAGGCGTCGTGGGACAGTCTTTTGGAGGTTACACAGCACTAGTTTTAGCAGGAGCACCGATTAATTTTGACCAACTTAAGAAAAATTGCCCAGCTTCACCAAATGCAGTCAACGTTTCTTTATTACTCCAATGTTTGGCTATTAACTTACCACCAATCGCTTATAACTTATCAGATTCACGGGTAAAAGCTGCGCTCGCAATTAACCAAATTGACAGTACTATTTTGGGTCAAGCCAGCCTCAGTAAGATTAACATTCCTGTCATGACAGTTGCTGGCGGTTCTGATACTGTTGCTCCAGCACTTCCAGAACAAATTCAACCCTTCACATGGTTAACAACCCCAAATAAATATTTAGTTCTGGTGAATAATGCCACACATTTTTCAACGATCGCAGAGTCACCAAATTCTGCTATTCCAGTTCCAGACTCAGTTGTAGGTCCAAATCCTGCCATAGCCCGTCGCTATATCACGGCTTTGAGTCTTCCCTTTTTCCAGACTTACGTTGCCAATCAGCCCAGTTACCGTCGTTTTCTCAGCGCGGGTTATGCTAATGCTATCAGTCAGGAACCATTACCATTGAGTTTGGTGCAATCTTTGAACTTGGATGCTGCTAGAAGTAAAGAGAGTGGAAAATAAATCTACTTGAAACTGCCTAAAATATGTCAATTCTGGATATGCTTGTCCGATTCTACGCTCGCTGCGATCGAACAAAAAAGTGCGATTACCTGTTGTGCCTAAATCTAATGTCAGAATAAAACCCATTGACATAACACAACTTAGTTAAGATCTATCAGTTAAGAGTATCAGATATGTAAAGACGCGCCATGGCGCGTCTTTACGGAGACCAGTGTTACTGTTCAGACCGTGCGTCCTCATCCTTTGCACCGTTTTTCTCCCGTTTCAGGCTTTCTTCTAAGGCTTGAATTTGCTCTCTACGGGCTTCCAACTCTAAAGAGCGACGGGCTAGGTCTTGATTTTGCAATGTTAAGTTTTGTCTCCACTGTTCTGCTCGCTCAGTTTCCTGTTGCAAGAATTCAGGCGTGATACCATTGGCAAGGTAGGTCTGTACCAAATTGAGCACCCAATCAGTGGCTTCTTCCAAACTCTGGATATCACCTGTGGGGGAAAGTTCCACGAGAACAAGTAGTTTTTCTGCTAGAATCTTTCCTTTTCCCAAAAGAATAAAAGCTTCTTCTGGTATCGTAACCCACATATGTTCAGCTTCCTGACGTGCCAACAACCGCAACTGAAGCTGGTCCAGAAAGTCATTTTTATGCACCTGAGCTAGATATAGCATGACGGTTGTCTGGGTTATTAATTTTAGCAATCTACTTGATTGCTATGCTAACCCACGAAGCCGATCGCGTAAAATCTCTGCTTGTTTTTCAGCTTCTGCCAAAGCATCTCTTGCTCCCTGTACGACGTCTTGTGGTGCTTTATCCACAAATTTGGAATTGCTTAATCTTCCACGCAAAGATTGAGCTTCGCTTTCTGCTTTGTTAAGGCTTCTTTCTAGCTTAGCTCGCAAGGTATCAAGATCGACAACACCTTTGAGAGGAATGACCACTTGTACCGTACCGACAACACCTGCGATCGCTTGTTCTGGTTCTTGAGGTTGGGTTTCAATGTGCGGTGGATTTTCTTTAGGAGTTGGTGGAAACCATTGCTCCCAGAATTTTTGTCTTCTTTCAGCCAACAAGATATTCTGGACAACAAACCATGCAGAATAACCAAAACCAACCAGTTCAAAGAACTTTCCAAAGAAGGGCAGATCGTCTACTGCATCAGCGACAGCAAACCCTACTCTCAACACGAAAATAGCGCCAATAATAGCTGCTATTTTTCCCCAATTGATGGATAAGTTTTTACTAGCAACTGTTGTATTCTTTTGTTCGCCAGTAATAGTTAAATTCTCCACCTTAGCCAAATCTTTAATATAAGGCTGTCCTGCGTTAAGAATTTGTTGTTCCTTTGTGCTTTCGCTTTGTAAGTTAACTGTTATCTTCGCCCCAGGCTTAATATCTGCCTCAGCCCGCAAGTTACGAATTGTACGAATTGTAGCAAAAAGTAATTCAAACTGTTCTTCTAAAGCAGAGTCAATAAAATTCGCATCTGCTTCTGGATAAAGTTGTAAGGACAAACTTTGCCTGGAATCAATGGGTTGCTGTGTCAGAGTATGCCAAATCTCTTCAGTAATATGAGGCATAAAAGGATGAAGTAATTTGAGGATGCCTTCTAAAACATAAGCAAGAGTTTGTTGTGCGACATGGCGAGACTCAGGGTTGGCATCTTTTTGCAAGCGAGATTTCACAAGTTCGATATACCAGTCGCAAAAGTCACCCCAGATAAATTCATAAAGCCCTTTTGCTGCTTCCCCCAATCCGTAATTGTGGAAGAAATCATTGGTTTGTTTGACAACTTGATTGTAGCGGGAAACAATCCAGCGATCGCTCAATTCCAATTTTGAATAGTGAATATTGGATATTCGATTATCCGACTCCAATCCAAAATCGTCTAAGTTCATCATCACAAAACGGGCAGCATTCCACAACTTATTAGCAAAATTGCGGGCTGCTTCTACTGATGGCGATTCATCTGTTTTGCGATTGTAATCCAACCGGATATCTTGACCTGCACCTGCAACTTCCTTAATGAGGGTATAACGCAAAGCATCAGTACCGTATTTGTCAATCAGAAGCAACGGATCGACACCGTTACCAGCTGATTTGGACATTTTTTTGCCATTTTCATCCAATACCAAGCCGTGGATGTAAACAGATTTAAACGGCATTTGTCCGGTAAAATGCCCACCCATCATAGTCATTCTGGCAACCCAGAAAAAGATAATGTCAAAACCCGTGACCAAGGTACTGGTAGGATAGTAAGTTGCTAAGTCTGGAGTTTGTTCGGGCCAACCTAAAGTCGAAAAAGGCCATAACCCCGAAGAAAACCAAGTATCAAGCACGTCTGGATCTTGCTCTATCTTGACATTATCGCCAAATTGTGCGTTAAGCTTTTCCCTTGCTTCTGCTTCTGACTTGGCAACAACAAAGGGAGTTGTGTCAGATATTTCTCCCCCTGTTTCGCTAACTGCGTACCAAGCAGGGATTTGGTGTCCCCACCACAACTGACGGGAAATACACCAATCTTTTAGTTTCACCAACCAATCACGGTACACCTTTGTCCAGCGTTGGGGAACAAACTCAGGAGAATTTTTCTGGTCGAGAAATTCCAGTGCTCTGTCTGCCATTGGGCGAATTTTAACAAACCACTGGGTTGAGAGGAGGGGTTCAACGGGGACTTTCCCTCGCTCGCTGTAAGGAACTGAATGTTTGTAATCCTCAATTTTTACTAGAAATCCATCTGTTTCTAAACGAGAAACAACATTTTTTCTAGCAACAAAGCGGTCTTGTCCTTGGAATGAACCAGCATTCTCATTGAGCGTACCGTCCTTATTCATGATGTTAATAAACGGCAGATTGTGACGCTGACCCATTTCAAAGTCATTCAGATCGTGGGCGGGAGTGACTTTTACGCAACCCGTCCCAAAAGTGGGGTCAACTAACTCATCACCAATAATGGGAATTTCCCGATTCATAATTGGCAAAGTTAGGGTTTTCCCAATCAAATGCTTGTAGCGATCGTCATTTGGATTTACAGCCACAGCAGTATCGCCCAACATTGTTTCCGGACGAGTTGTGGCAACTTCTACAGAGCCAGTACCATCAGTTAGGGGATAGCGGAAGTGCCAGAGGTGACCATCAACTTCTTTTAAGTCTACTTCTAAATCAGAAACAGCGGATTGTGATTCCGGACACCAGTTTACTAAGTATTTACCGCGATAAATTAGCCCTTCTTCGTAGAGACTTGTAAAAGCGTGAGCTACAGCTTTAGATAAACCTTCATCTAGGGTAAACCGTTCCCGCGTCCAATCTACCGATACACCCAAGCGCCGCAATTGATTGACAATTGTTCCCCCTGATTCTGCTTTCCATTGCCAAGCACGTTCTAGAAATTTGTTGCGTCCCAACTCGTAGCGAGTTTTGCCCTCTGCTTTGAGCTGCTTTTCCAGAATGGCTTGTACTGCAATGCTGGCGTGGTCAGTTCCGGGGAGATAAAGGGTATTGAGCCCTTTCATCCGATGGTAGCGCACGAGGGTATCAATCAGTGAATTGTCAAAGGCGTGACCCATGTGCAGGCTACCTGTAACGTTAGGTGGCGGAATAACGATGCAGTAGGATTGACTGCTTTGATTGGGGTCGGCTTTGTAAGTTTGGTTTTCTTCCCAAAATTTTTGCCACTTGGCTTCTGTGGAGAAGGGTTCGTAAAGACTGGGGAGATTTGTGTTTGTTGTTGCGGTCATGCTGGGAAAACTATCAGTGGAAGGACTTTTATAAATTTTGCCACAGGCTTAAGGAGTGTTTTATGGAAATGAACCGCAGAGGCGCAGAGGGCGCAGAGAGAAGAGAGTTAGGAGAGGAAATGAGTGAGTTGACCGGATCTGTCATTGGGGCGGCGATTGAGGTACATCGAATGTTGGGACCTGGATTTCTGGAGTCGGTGTATCATCAAGCTTTGAGGCTAGAATTTGAAATGCGGGGTATACCTCACAAATCTAAATATCCCGTAGCAATTACTTACAAAAGTCATCAAGTTGGTGAGGGCGAATTAGATTTTTTCGTTGGTGATACTCTTGTTGTCGAATTGAAAGCTGTTGAAAAATTAGCACCCATTCACGAGGCTCAAGTCATTTCCTATCTAAAAACAACCAACCAAACCCTTGCCCTTCTCATCAACTTTAACGTTCCCATCCTCAAACAGGGTATCAAAAGAATAGTACTTTCCTCTTAACTCTTCTCCTCATTCTCTCTGCGCTCTCTGCGCCTCTGCGGTTCATTAAACAAAAAACGGAATTTGTTACACCATCCTTGTAGTCATCTAAATTGCTCAATAATACCGATAATTTTATGAAATTAAAACCTAGTTTACTTCAATTTATTGTCATCGGCATGACGATATCCTTGTTGGCTTCCTGCACCCGAGTTCCAGAAACGAGCCAGATAAACTGCAACAGCTCACAAGCACAGCGCTCCTATGAATGCAATAACTCTAGCAGTGGTGGTAGCAGTCGCATTTACCATGGGGGTTCTGGATATAGATACCGTGGTGGTAGTAGAGGTAGTTCAAGCTATTCCCCGGCTCAGGTAGGTCGTTCTGGATTTGGTAGTTTTGGTCGCGGTGCTAGCGCAGGTGGTTAAGAGAATGAATGTAGATATTTTTGATAGCCCTCAACGAAAGCAGTTCTTTCAATCCATGAAAATGGGTTGGTATAATGTTTGCCCAATTGAGGAAGGAACGGGTATCCCTCTGACTGACCAAGAAACGCCATACGCGTTGTATTACTGTCATACAGTTTCCCCACAAACTATACAAGAAATTAAACAGGCATCTGAATTGGTTGGTAGTGTTTTGATGGAAGCTTGGTCTATTGTTCGTACCCTTGATGAAGAGACTTTACTTGACTATGGCTTTCCTAAAGATGCTATTAAGGTAGTGAAGCATGATTCTCTTGCACCATTTTGTATGCGACTGGATTGGTGCTGGAATGAAGAGACAGGCGTAAAAAAAGTTATTGAAACAAATCCTCAAACGCCTAGCTTTTGGTTTGAATGTACGGAAGGTAATGGTAAAGTTGCAGAACATTTTGAATTAAAAGACCCCGTGTATGATGCTCAAAATGTGTTGAGTGTGTCCCTCAATCAACATATACAAAGGGCAGCACAAGTGCTCAAGAAAAGAGTTCAAGAATGCCGTGTTGCTTTTACAGCATTAAATAATGCCGAAGATTTAGGTACGATGAGATGGTTGAGTAAAAAATTTAATCATAAAAGTGCTGTACTACCTTTAGAATATCTTCGTATTAAAGATGGAAAATATCTATTTGATTCTAGAACGGGGCTACCTATAGATATATTGTTTATGTGGTATCCCATTGAATGGGTTATTTATGATACAGATGATAAAGGAGAGAGATTGTGGCCTGCCCTTGAGCAACTGATTTTAGAGAACAAAGTTGTTATTGTTAACTT
This sequence comes from Tolypothrix campylonemoides VB511288_2, assembly GCF_045999855.1. Lineage (NCBI taxonomy): Bacteria > Bacillati > Cyanobacteriota > Cyanophyceae > Nostocales > Tolypothrichaceae > Tolypothrix > Tolypothrix campylonemoides. The sequence continues at coordinate 1,010,798 of NZ_JBFPMW010000002.1, read as the reverse complement.
TGGTTCTGCTTTTGCACTACAGCCTAAAAGTATATTTGCGCTGATTACAGATTTGGGATTGGAATTGTTTAATCATAAAGATGCTCAAACAATTTTTGACTATTTCCCCAAAACTTCTATGGTGCCAGAAAAAATAGGAAATTCATACTTTGCCAAACCTATTTTGGGAAGGGAAGGTGCAGGAGGATTCGCTGTCAAATCGGGAGAGGTTGCTGTTCGCAGTCACAGTAACGATCCTTGGTATATAGAACAAGATTATGTGTATCAGGAGTTATTGGAACTTCCCACTTTAGAACTCGCCCAGCAATCTATGACTGTAGTTTGGGGAGCTTGGTTGTACAATAACGGTCAAGATAAATTGGTGTCAGGTGGTGTAGGAATGCGTGTTTCTGAGGGGAAAATAACAGATAATATTTCCTATTGGTGTCCTATTGGATGTTAAAGTCAACCAAGTCATTGTATGGAAGAGCAAATTAAATCTCGTTCTCCTTGGGCGTTTATTCCTACTTTGTATTTTGCCTCTGGAATGCCCTATGTCATTATCAATACGCTTTCTGTGATTTTTTACAAGAAATTAGGTATCGATAATACTCAAATTACATTTTGGACGAGTTTGCTTTATCTTCCCTGGATTCTCAAAATGTTTTGGAGTCCAATTGTTGATACCTATTGGACAAAAAGAACATGGATACTGGGTACGCAATTGGCTATGTTCTGTTGTCTGGGGTTAGTTGCTTTTTCATTACAATTGCCAAATTTCTTTTTTATATCCTTAGCGGGATTGACTGTTGGAGCATTTATTTCGGCAACTTATGATATTGCAACGGATGGTTTTTATTTACTGGCTTTAAATCCAGGTGAACAAGCTTTCTTTGTGGGTATTCGTTCGCTTTTTTATCGGATTGCTCTTATTTTTGGTTCTGGTTTTTTGGTAATTTTGGCCGGGATACTTGAAGAAAAGTATCTAAAAAGTATTCCTTTGAGTTGGAGTCTATCTATTGGTTTATCATCATTAATATTAGCTACATTATTTATATTTCATCAGATTTTTTTGCCTTTGCCTGAAGCTGGCGATCGCAGTCAGTTAGAAGCTCAATCAAAGATTTCTTTTTTTGATATTATTATTTCTTATTTTAAACAAGAAAAAATTGCGGCTATTTTAGCATTTATACTGCTTTATAGATTTGGTGAGGCAATGTTGCTAAAAATAGCTCAATTGTTTTTACTGGATAAACCAGAAGCAGGAGGATTGGGGCTATCAACATCAACTGTGGGTTTAATCTACGGTACCTTTGGGGTTCTTTCTTTAATTGTGGGAGGCATTACAGGTGGGATGGTTATTTCAAGGTATGGATTAAAAAAATGTCTTTTGCCGATGGCTTTGGCATTGAATCTACCCGATATATTCTATGTCTATATGGCTTATGCTAAACCATCTTTGCCTCTTGTTTATGCTTTAGTCTCTTTTGAGCAATTGGGATATGGTTTTGGATTCACTGCATTTAGTATTTATTTAATGTATATTTCTAAAGGAGAATATAAAACTTCTCATTTTGCTATTTCTACAGGTATTATGGCTTTGGGTATAATGTTGCCTGGGTTAATTAGCGGTTACATTCAGGCACAAGTAGGGTATTTCTTATTTTTTATATTAGTATGTTTGTTGACAGTTCCTGGCATGATAACTCTATTTTTTATTCCTTTGGAAGAAGGAACTGCAGATAAACGCATCTCAACTAACAACTAACGAATAACAATTAAGTAGGTTATGAATTATGTTTTAGGAATTGATGGTGGTGGAAGTAAAACTGTTTGCGTTTTGATGAATGATGCAGGGCAAGTTTTAGGTCGCGGTGAATCTGGTGCATCAAATTATCAAAGTATAGGTATTCAAGCTGCATTACAAGCGATGGAGTCCGCTATTTATAATGCAGCAGTTGAGGCGTTGAAGTTAACGTCTAATATTAGAGTGCAAGCGATTTGCTTGGGATTAGCTGGTGTAGGGCGTCCTGAGGATATCGAAGTTGTAAAAGGTATAGTGCTTGAATTGCAGAATAGTAGTTTGCTTCCTATCACTTGGAATTTAACCTGTAACAAGTATAATGACCCAAATATTGTTATTTGCAATGATGCCTTGATTGCTTTAGTTGGGGGAGTTGGTTATCCCGTCGGAATTGTGGTTGCGGCTGGGACTGGTTCTATAGTTTTTGGTCGCAACCATCAGGGAGATATTAAGCGAGTTGGTGGTTGGGGATATATTTTAGGTGATGAAGGAAGTGCTTATAAAATAGCTGTAGCTGGTATGCAAGCAGCGTTAAAGGCATACGATGGACGTGAGGTTCCTACCAGTCTTGTTGAAGTTTTTAAACAGCACCTCAATCTGGCAAGTTTAGAGGATTTGATAGAAGTTGTCTATCGTAGGGGTTGGGGTGTTAAAGAGATAGCAGCTTTAGCACCTCTTGTTGATGGTGCTGCTGTTTGTGGAGATGAAACTGCTAATAGAATTATCGATGATGCTGTGAAAGAGCTAATAAGGGCGACTGGTACAGTTATTGATACGATTTTTAGTCATCGAGAACTTTTTGAAGTTGTAACAACGGGGAGTGTTTGGCTGGGAAAATCTAAGATGCGCGATAAATTTGCTAAATCAATTCGTACTATGTTTCCGACAGCAAAAGTGATTTTTCCCCGTCACGAACCTGCTTGTGGTGCTGGATTGTTAGCGTTGCAGAGGTTGGCGGGGGAAGGTAGTTTGTGAGGTTATGTCTGGAATAAGGGGAACATCCCAATTTGGAAAAAACACCTTGCCATTGAAATTGGCTATACAAGATAAGTCTGCCTGCGCGGACTAAATACAAAGTCCACCTACGTGGACTTTGTTTGTATAGCCTCAGAATAGAATTCTGAGGGCAATAAGCCAAATTGGGATACTCCCAGTATAAGTTGTTATATGTCCATATCATTTTACCCCCCATATTGATTGCGAGAAGTCGTATTCTTTTTACCTATAATACTTTTAGCTATCAAAGGTGTAAAGCAGTAGTTGCTTGTTAGCACACACGAACAATATTCAAACCAAATGGAAAGCGTTGAAAAGGATAAAAGAAGTACGAATGAAATTATTCAAACTGCCTTAACGACAGAAAGTGAAGATATTTATTGGCACTTGGTACACATTTTACGTATCCGTGGTGGTGATAGGGAATTTACAGCAGCATCAAAATTGTGTGAGAGTCAAAATTCTAAGGAAAGAACTTTAGGAGTTCGCATCTTAGCACAATTAGGAACTACACAAAAGCAATTCCGTATTCTCGAACGCGGAGATATTTTATTAAAGCTACTATCACAAGAAGAAAAAGATAGCAATGTTTTGACTGCGATTGGCTATGCTTTTGGTCATTTACAAGATACAAGGGGGATTTTGCCGTTAATCAACTTAAAAAATCATGCTGATAGCATTTGTCACAAGTTAAGGCTACAAGGCGGTTGTCAAGGGGATTTTAGAAGATGCTTGAAAGAAAAACTCCTTGGAGCCTCGCTGTTTTTCTGGGAATGGTGCGACAATTAACCTAACGTTCGCTTTTCGTTGTCGTTTAACAATACCTAAATCTTGATTTTCTGGAGCGGCGAAATATTTAACTGGGTCTGTAACTAAACCTTTTTGATGAGCCACATAAAAATGATAAAGACCGCGATAAATCATTTCGCGCATAAATGGAGTCAAATGGTAAAGAAAGCTCATCAGCCACAGCATCGCCTAAATCTACGCGCCACAGCATAAAACAACCAAGTCCCCCAAATCTGTAGCTGAATTCCATTAATGGAACCTGTCCATAAATAACTGAGACCTAAGAGCCTTTTGATTATATTAAAAGCATCTTCAATCCGCCATCGTCTTCGATATAAATCAGCAACGACGTAGGGAGGTAAAATGGTTGGGTCAAGTACACTCGTTAAATAAGAATGCCAAATTTTTCCTGAATGAATTTCGATGAGACGTAAAGTGACAAATGGGGTCTTCTTCGTGCCAGAACCCAGTTTTATTAAACGGTCACGCAGAGAATAGCTGTCTGTAAATACCCGCTCAACCTTAATGGCAGCCCCTTTCTTAAGTCTAGTAATAAAATGAACTTCTTGTTCAATTAATTGAAGCCAGAAGCTAAAATGGTAAAATCCTCTATCCAGTAACAGCAAAGTTTTGGCTGGGACTAAATTTAAAATATTTTCTTCTAGTTTGGTATCAGAAGCTCTGGGATTTTCTTGAAACCAAATTTCTACAGGTAATCTGGTCATTAAATCAATGACTGTTGCCATTTTAAGAGCTAATTGCCCAGTAGGGACATCTTCTAAGCTTTTGAGCTTACAAAACAACGCCTCTAACGTTGAACTATCTATTATCCAAATTTGGGAAAATTTAGGAAAAGTAAACTGAAGACTTTCAGGTATTGGTCGTTTATTTCTACTGTGCCAAGCCGTTATCAAACTGGGTAATAAATTTTTAAAGACTTGCTCAAATAATTCTGCAGGAAAACTTAAAAATCGTTGCGAGAGTGCTTGTTGAGTAACGGCAGTAGGTTTACACCATAAAAAACATAGATCGTGCTAACATTCTTGTCAGCTCCGTGACTCCCGCCACGTCTCGCCATAGTAAGGTTAACACTGCTGCAACCATTAATGGTAAGTTGAGAATTCTGCTTCTTAATCCCAGGTTACGGTAGTAGTTTTCTTGACTTGTGATTGCTGGTGTGAGTAATGCGGACAGTTGCTCTGCAATGACTTCGTCTTCTACCATCGGTCTGTGAGTCTTTTTGGCGTGGTCACGAGAGCGTTTTTCGGTTGCCGCTCATGGTAGCTCACACAATCCCTTAATTACTGATCTAGTCTGAGTTTCACATGATTTCTCCTCAAGGCGAATATTACTTGAAGACTATTAATAATGATAATCGCAAGGGGAGGGGGGAGAGGCAGCCTAAGGCTGCCTCTCCCCCCTCCCTCCCCTTATTTGATTATCATTCTTTTAAAAAATATTTCTACATTTGGACGTATTGACAAAATACACTTATTTTTTACTTGTTACCAATGCTCCAATTACAACTACATGACAGGAGAAAACTGCGTTGTTGTGACGAGCGTTTTTGTTGTTTCAGGAGAGAACACCTCATTACAGCAGATGCTAACCATGAGATATACTGCCCCAAAGTAAGAAAGTTAAGAACAGTATTTCTTAAATTGGTTGCCACAAACAAGCCGGAGCAAGAGTGAGGAGAGCTTCGGCTGCGTATCTCTATTATGCAGTCGGGCCTGATTTTTAGAACTGAGCCAAATCTGGTTGCCTTGCAAAAAACTTATATGCGTCACAAACTTTGGAATATTGTGTATTATATGAAGTAATAGAGATTTAAAATAACAGCCTTCATGGAGGTACTGTAAATTCTCCACTTTATCTATAACGTCTCAAAATAATCCTGACAATAGGGTAAGGTATTTAATCACCAGCGCGTTGCCCTATATTAACGGAATCAAACATTTGGGGAACCTTGTAGGTTCCATGCTCCCAGCAGATGTATATGCTCGTTTCTTGAGACAAGAAGGTGAAACAGTTCTCTTTATTTGTGCTACTGACGAACATGGTACACCTACCGAAATAGCTGCAAATGAAGTAGGACTTGATGTAGAAACTTTCTGTCAAAGGTTGCATGAACTCCAGGCAGAAATTTACAAAAACCTTGGTTTATCGTTTGACTATTTCGGTCGTAACTCATCAGTCTATAACTATGAGCTAACCCAGCATTTCTATAAAAATCTTGAGAAAAACGGTTTTATCGAGGAACGAGAGATTAGTCTGGTTTACTCTGTTGATGATGAACGTTTTTTGCCGGATAGATATATTATTGGGACTTGTCCCCATTGTGGATATACTTCAGCCAGGGGAGACCAATGTGAAAATTGTACATCTTTGCTAGAGCCGACTGACTTAATAGAACCACGTTCTGCAATCTCACAAAGCAAGCGTTTGGAAGTCCGAAAAACTAAACATTTGTTCTTAAAGCTTTCTACACTCTCGCAAGAGGTAAAAACTTGGGTTGAGAAACATCCAAATTGGTCTAATCTCACTAAATCAATTGCGATGAAGTGGTTAAATGAAGGACTTCAAGACAGATGTATTACTCGTGATCTGAATTGGGGAGTTTCTGTTCCCTGTCCAGGTTTTGAGGGGAAAGTTTTTTATGTTTGGTTTGATGCACCTATTGGATATATTTCTGCAACTCAAGCATGGGGACTAGAAAATTCTCAAAATTGGTCAAACTGGTGGCATGATACAGAAAATACCAAATATGTGCAATTTATGGCTAAGGATAACTTGCCATTTCACACTATTATGTTTCCAGCAATGATTCTAGGTACGCGAGAAAACTGGAAACTAGCCGACCAAATTAAGGGATTTAACTGGTTGACATATTATGGTGGAAAGTTTTCTACTAGTGCAAAACGAGGGGTATTCTTAGATCAGGCATTGAGTATTTTACCTGCGGATTATTGGCGATATAGTCTTTTATCAATGATTCCTGAATCTGCTGATTCGGCTTTTACCTGGGAGTTATTTCAAATTAAGGTTAATAAGGAGTTAGCTGATACATTTGGTAACTTTGTGAATCGAACTCTTAAGTTTACCGCGAATAATTTTGGTGCAACTGTTCCAAATGGTGGCGTTTTTGGTGGCAGAGAACAGGATTTACAAAAGACTTGCCAACAGCTTGTTAACAAATACTGTGATTCCCTAAAAAATCTTGAGTATCGCAAGGCAATAGAAGCTCTCTATTCCTTATGGTCTGTTGGTAATAAATATATCGATGAAAGAGAGCCGTGGAAGCTAATTAAAGAAAATCGTGAAGAAGCAGCCCAAGTGGTGCGTATTTGCATTAACTTAATTAGAATTTACGCACTTGTTTCTTTTCCAATTATTCCTTTTACTTCTACAAAGCTTTTTGATGCGTTGCACCTGTCTGATGCTGACAGAATGACAAAGATAAGCGAGAGCGTTAATTTTGATGCTTTGTCTCCCGGTCATGCAGTTGATGTGATCCAGCCACTTTTTCGTAAGTTAGAGGATGGAGAAATTAAAGAATTATCAGTAAGATTTGGAATGAAAACTTAAGTATTTGATAACTCAATTGAAAACCTGAAGAAGACTTTAGTTGAGAAAGCTTGAGTAAAAGGGTCAACGCTTAGAGAGCCTATCACCAGCCGCCAAGCGTTGGCGCTTACCCTTTACTTAGGGTTCATTAAGAACTTTTTACAGCCACAACCGCGCAAGGAAGTTAACCACTATTGGCTCTCAGAAACCTTATAGGTAAAGCTTTTTAGCAGAGTAATCAAATTTTTCTTAATTCGGTTTCTTACTTGTACAAAATTCTATAAGTCATTAATTGATTTTTGATAGTACGGCATAGATTTATGTCTATATAAAAGTCATATTAATATTTAAGAAGATTTAAGAACTCGTTGCAATTAGGCGGCGATAGCGAAGTGCTGGGCGGGGCTTTGATAAACTAGGCATCCGTACAAGGAGACTACTGCCCCGTCCCAGCACCGCAAGAGTTGAGCCTCGCGGCAACGAGTTCGCCGGCTCAACACGACTCATCGACTAAAACCCCTTGAGCGTTGTTTCTGCTGTTCGATTTCTCGCTGCTTCGCTTCAATCAAAATCTCATTCCAAGTCACCCCAGACGGTTCAACTCTTTTAGCCTGCGGCAGAATTTTTTGAACAAGTTGGGCTGTTTGGTTGCCCTGTTCATCGTTATTAAATGCCAAAGCAATTCTGTTCACATTCTTGAGCAATTCAAGGGGCAACGAGTTCGGGTCATCCACTGCCATGTACATTGTTCTAACTGGTGGTTGTCCTTTGTGTGCATCTCTATCAATATGTGCAATTGAGAGTGCCTCAATTGGGGAATCACACAGGATAACTCTTTCGATTTTATCGTCAAGCTCTCCACCCAATTTTAGGTAAAACCATCCCGAAAAGCGATCGCTATTTTCAGGGTACTCCATACACCGATTGTCTTCTCGATGAGTGTCCCAAACCAGTGCGCCTGACTTTTCACCGTTGAGATCGCGCTTGATAAAGACAACATTTTTCTGCTGGTCGATGTAACCTAACCCCTGGCGTTGTAATGCCCCTACAAGGTAATTGGTTAAACCGCGTGTTTGAGTAAGGTAATACTGTAATATTCGCCGTAAACTTTCATCTTCTGGTGGTGGTGTAAACTGAGGTTTACTCTGTTGTTGTTGTTTATGAGTTGCCAGTCGATTGTTAGCAATTAGAACTAATGCTTTAGCCTCATCACTAGTCCATCCAGCAGGACTAGCTAGGAGAATTTCTTCTACATTTTGGTCAGGCTGATTATCTAATAATGCTCTAAAAGCAATTTCTTTGTCTCGGTCAGTCACTAATAAGGAATGCAAGTCAGCACTGTAATACTTGTATAACTCGGCTATATGGTTTGGAGTTAGCTTTGGTTGAGATGGAGTTAATGTTTGAGCTTTATTAAGAGCAATTACATCGACATTTGACGAAGATGAAAGTCGTTGTAACTGTTGAGTAATCACCGCCCCAAAGTCGTTTAATGTGGTTGTTGAAACTTTTAACTGCTGCTGATACATTAACAGTTGTTCGGTTAATTCTGGTAACGTTTCCATGAAGGTTGATTCAACGGCTTTTGAGTCAATATAGTTAACGATTGCATCGACAGCTTTTTGTGATATTAGTTGTTGCTCCCGTTGAGCCATTAACGCTGCTAGGTTTTCTAATGTAGTTCTTTCTTCTTTTAACTGCTGCTGATACAGTAACAGTTGTTCTGCATTGGTAACAAGTAAAAAATAAGTGTATTTTGTCAATACGTCCAAATGTAGAAATATTTTTTAAAAGAATGATAATCAAATAAGGGGAGGGAGGGGGGAGAGGCAGCCTTAGGCTGCCTCTCCCCCCTCCCCTTGCGATTATCATTATTAATAGTCTTCAAGTAATATTCGCCTTGAGGAGAAATCATGTGAAACTCAGACTAGATCAGTAATTAAGGGATTGTGTGAGCTACCATGAGCGGCAACCGAAAAACGCTCTCGTGACCACGCCAAAAAGACTCACAGACCGATGGTAGAAGACGAAGTCATTGCAGAGCAACTGTCCGCATTACTCACACCAGCAATCACAAGTCAAGAAAACTACTACCGTAACCTGGGATTAAGAAGCAGAATTCTCAACTTACCATTAATGGTTGCAGCAGTGTTAACCTTACTATGGCGAGACGTGGCGGGAGTCACGGAGCTGACAAGAATGTTAGCACGATCTATGTTTTTTATGGTGTAAACCTACTGCCGTTACTCAACAAGCACTCTCGCAACGATTTTTAAGTTTTCCTGCAGAATTATTTGAGCAAGTCTTTAAAAATTTATTACCCAGTTTGATAACGGCTTGGCACAGTAGAAATAAACGACCAATACCTGAAAGTCTTCAGTTTACTTTTCCTAAATTTTCCCAAATTTGGATAATAGATAGTTCAACGTTAGAGGCGTTGTTTTGTAAGCTCAAAAGCTTAGAAGATGTCCCTACTGGGCAATTAGCTCTTAAAATGGCAACAGTCATTGATTTAATGACCAGATTACCTGTAGAAATTTGGTTTCAAGAAAATCCCAGAGCTTCTGATACCAAACTAGAAGAAAATATTTTAAATTTAGTCCCAGCCAAAACTTTGCTGTTACTGGATAGAGGATTTTACCATTTTAGCTTCTGGCTTCAATTAATTGAACAAGAAGTTCATTTTATTACTAGACTTAAGAAAGGGGCTGCCATTAAGGTTGAGCGGGTATTTACAGACAGCTATTCTCTGCGTGACCGTTTAATAAAACTGGGTTCTGGCACGAAGAAGACCCCATTTGTCACTTTACGTCTCATCGAAATTCATTCAGGAAAAATTTGGCATTCTTATTTAACGAGTGTACTTGACCCAACCATTTTACCTCCCTACGTCGTTGCTGATTTATATCGAAGACGATGGCGGATTGAAGATGCTTTTAATATAATCAAAAGGCTCTTAGGTCTCAGTTATTTATGGACAGGTTCCATTAATGGAATTCAGCTACAGATTTGGGGGACTTGGTTGTTTTATGCTGTGGCGCGTAGATTTAGGCGATGCTGTGGCTGATGAGCTTTCTTTACCATTTGACTCCATTTATGCGCGAAATGATTTATCGCGGTCTTTATCATTTTTATGTGGCTCATCAAAAAGGTTTAGTTACAGACCCAGTTAAATATTTCGCCGCTCCAGAAAATCAAGATTTAGGTATTGTTAAACGACAACGAAAAGCGAACGTTAGGTTAATTGTCGCACCATTCCCAGAAAAACAGCGAGGCTCCAAGGAGTTTTTCTTTCAAGCATCTTCTAAAATCCCCTTGACAACTGCCTTGTAGCCTTAACTTGTGACAAATGTGCTGATAGTGACGTTCGCATGAGTGTTGTTTTAGGTTTGAGTTGTCAGGAAGATGAATCCGCTATTCAAACATTAATCGAATTATCTGCTGACGAAGATAAGGATATAAGAAATTGGGCAACTTTTGGCTTGGGTTCGCAAATAGAGATCGATACCCAGGAAATTCGAGATGCTTTATATCGGCGTATCCTTTCTGAAGTCGGAGAAGATGACACAATTGCGGAAATTCGTGGAGAAGCATTATTGGGTTTGGCAATTAGAAAAGATGAACGGGTCATCGAGCCATTGATTGGAGAACTAGAAAGCGATCGCGTGGGAAGATTATCTGTGGAAGCGGCACTGGCAATAGGCGATAATCGCCTGTATTCTGCATTGGTTAAATTGCAAGATTGGTGGGATATAGATGTTGAGTTATTGCAAGCAGCAATATCAAAATGCCAAGTATAAAATCGCGATCGCTTTTTTATATATCGGGGGCTTGTCAGGTTTTATACAACCTATATTTTGATGAAATTTCTCCGTAAATTCAAGCGATCGCTGTTTGTCGCGCCTACCAAGCAACTATTGATAACGGACGAATCTACCCTGAGAAACCGCATTACAAGAGACTTTTTAGGCTTCGTCTTCGTAAAAATGACCATACCATAATTGGGGGAGCCGATCTGATATTGCCCAAGATTGAAGCGTCAAAGCCAAGATTGCAAAATTTTGTATCGCAGTATGGGTACTGGGTTGATGTTATCAGTTGCAATACTAAATTAGGTATGTTGAAATAAAGACAAGTTAATGAACTGGTTGAGTTGCAGAATCACCCGATTTATTATGAACGGCAAGTTTATTGACTAATGTAGCACTTGCTTCATTTAATCCTACCAAGTCTACCTCTATACCATTGCGGCGGAAGTTGAGAACGACCTTATCAATAGCTGCAACTGCTGTTTGATCCCATAAATGAGCGTGAGTCAGGTCAATCTTGACACGATCTAAATTTTCTTTAAAGTTAAAAGCTGCTAGAAAGGTGTCTGTTGATAAAAAGAACAATTGCCCAGCAACACTATATATGCGATAATTCCCATCTACGCCCAGAACTGAGTCAACGAAGACAACCTTAGCAATATTACGTGAAAACAAAACTGCACTCAGCGCTACTCCCACAACGACTCCAAAGGCTAGGTTGTGGGTCATTAATGTGATAAAAATGGTTGTCACCATAACGACAATTTCATGTCTTGGTACTAAATGTAAAGTTTTAACTGAAGACCAGCTAAATGTACTAATACAAACCATTATCATCACTGCTACCAATGATGCCATTGGAATTTGCTTGACCCAATGACCCATAACTAGGATGAAAAATAGTAAGAAAACACCTGCACTGAGGGTTGAAAGACGAGTGCGCCCTCCAGTCCTAATGTTGATGAGCGATTGACCGATCATGGCACACCCCGCCATTCCTCCTAAAAACCCCGTGATAATGTTGGCAATTCCCTGACCTCTGGCTTCTCTGTTTTTGTCACTGGGGGTGTCTGTGAGTTCGTCTAAAACTGATGCTGTTAATAGTGATTCCAACAAACCAACTACACTCAGGGGAATTGCGTAAGGAAGTATTACTTGCAGAGTTTCTAGATTGAGCGGTACTTGAGGGATTCTTAAAACTGGGAGAGTTGTGGGTAATTCTCCCATATCACCTACTGTAGGAATATTAATATGACCAACAATAGAAATGGCTGTCAAAACAAGAATGGCGATTAATGGTGACGGGAGGATTTTTGTAAATCGGGGTAGGATGTATATGATCGCAAGACCTGCTGCTACCATGGGATAAACTTGCCAAGGCACATTTATAAGATGCCGTAACTGCGCTACAAAAATTAAAATTGCTAAGGCGTTGAGAAAGCCATTCATCACAGCCCGTGGGACGTACCGGATTTGGTGACCTAATTTGAACCAACCTATGAGGAATTGGAGAATACCTGTGACAATTGTTGTGGCAAACAGATAATCCAATCCATGCTCTTTGACTAAAGTTGTCAACAACAACGCCATTGCGCCAGTAGCAGCTGAAATTAAGCCCGGTCGTCCTCCTGCAATAGCTGTTACTACAGCCATAGAAAAAGAAGCATACAATCCAATGGTTGGATCGACACCAGCAACGAAGGAAAATGCGATCGCTTCAGGAATCAGTGCTAGAGCTACTAAAACTCCCGATAACATATCTGCTTTTATATTCGAGAACCATTCAAGACGCAAAGTTTTTGTATTCAAAATTTCCCCCTATTTCCTTTCTATGAGTGACCAGTTAATTATTAATTTTTTGCTTCATGAATAAATTTTAATGTCTGTACTACTTGGCTTTTGGTCTTAATTCCTACCTGAAGATATTTTTTAAGCTTGTCTTAGAGAATTAAGTCATATAAGATTACCTAAAAACGTAAAACTTCAAAAAATTCTAATCAATTAATTTGAAAACTAATTTCATGTCCAGCCTTTACTCAATCATTAAGTTCAATGTATCCATTTTACGATTAGATACATTCCTGCCCTTAAACAAACTGATAGTCTATCTAGCCCTAACATTTTATTTAATTTGAAAAATTAGTAGAGAATGCAAGAGAATTAAACTTAACAGTACCACGGAATTTGCCTACTAAAGAATTGGAACATAAAATTACCGTGAAATTACTACTAAAAAATTATAAATTCTTTGTCACTCTTTTTATCTCAGGGAAGTTTTTGATTTTCTACGCTACAACACTCATGCTAGACCTTGGAAGGGCGAGGTAGATAAGAGAAAGAGTATGGTGTATGAGCCTAACTTGGTATCAGATTCTGGATATAGGACAGGCGAAATGCCTATTTTGTAAACATTTCGCCTGGAACAACAAGAATATTCTTTGGTTCTGTATAAGTACTTATGGCATGATTACGCAGGTACTTGAATTCTTTCAGTACCTGCAAGCTCAAATGCTGCGTGGATAGCCTGCAAAGCTTTGACACCTTCCTCACGTGCTACAACACAGCTAATTTTAATTTCTGAAGTAGCAATCATTTGGATATTAATTCCGTGCTCTGCTAGTGCTTCAAACATTTTAGCGGCGACACCTGGTTGACCTACCATACCAGCACCCACAACACTCACCTTAGCAATGTCGCTATCTAGAACAACTTCACCCCAACCATATTCGTCTGCACTTTGCTGAAGCATTTTTTGTGCTGCTTCTGCATCAATTCGGGCGATGGTGAAAGCAATGTCTCGTGTAGGAATGCCATCTATCACGTGACAGCGCTGGGACTGAATGATCGTGTCTACGCTGACGTTATGTTGTGCCAACAGCCCAAAAATCCTTGCCGCTGTTCCCGGACGGTCTTGGACTTGGCGAATTGCCAATCGTGCTTGATTCATATCCAAAGCAACACCCCTGACATGAGGTGGAGGAGAAGGGGGAACGGGGAGAGGGGGAGAGAGGGGAGGAGTGGAAGAACTATATATCTCAAATGCCTGACATAGAGCTGTGACAGCGCGATCGCAATCCGTGTCAGCGATAACACAGCTAACTTTCACCTCACTAGTGGAAATCATGCGGATATTAACACCAGCTTCCGCAAGAGCAGCAAACATCTGAGCAGCAACACCAGGACGACCTATCATTCCTGCGCCTGCAATGCTGACTTTAGCAATATCTTGCTGTACCATCACCTCAGCTTCTTCTGAAGCAGTGCTATTGTGAGATCGAAGAACTGGAGCTATTGCAGCAGCCACAGCTTCTGCCTTATTTAATATTGATGTCACTACAGTAAAGGCAATATCGTTTGTATTCCCTTCGTGAATTGATTGAATAATCAAATCGACATCTACATCTTGACGGGAAATTTCACCAAATAACCGTGCTGCTACACCTGGTTTATCCGGTACGCGCAACAAAGCCACCCTTGCTTGGTTGGTATCAAATTCTACTTTATCTACCGGACGAGCAATTTCTAAATTAATTAACGGTCGTGGTTGCGGTTTGGGTGACATAACCCAAGTACCGGGGTCATCTGTCCAGCTAGAACGCACTACCAAAGGAACTCCATAGTTTCGGGCAATTTCTACAGCACGGGGATGTAATACTTTCGCCCCCAAACTGGCAAGTTCTAGCATTTCATCACTAGTAATTTCATCCATCAATTGTGCGTCTGGAACCAAACGGGGGTCAGTCGTTAAAATTCCCGGTACATCGGTATAAATCTCGCAAAAATTAGCTTGCAATGCAGCTGCCAATGCCACAGCTGAAGTATCTGAACCACCACGCCCTAAAGTTGTAATTTCTAATTCCTCAGTACTGGTAATTCCTTGAAAGCCTGCGACTACGACAACTTTACCTTGATTAAGATGGCGTTGAATCCGTTCTGTTTCAATACGTAAAATCCGAGCGCGTGTGTGTTCGGCTTCAGTTACAATTCCTACTTGTGTACCTGTAAGGGAAATAGCTGGCTGTCCGAGTTCCTGAACTGCCATGCTAAGTAGAGCAATAGATACTTGCTCTCCAGTTGAAAGCAGCATATCCATTTCCCGACGACTGGGAGTTTTTGACAATTCGTAAGCTAGTTTAACAAGTCCATCCGTAGTCTTTCCCATTGCGGAAACTACAACGACTAGCGAGTTTCCTGCTTTCACAGATCTACAGACGCGCTGTGCTACAGCTTGTATGCGTTCTACAGAACCAACCGACGTACCACCGTATTTTTGAACAATGAGAGCCATGACTTTATATAGTATTAAATATGTCCTTTAGTTCAGTCCTAATACTGAGAAAACATCCTTAAACGGGATTTGATTCCCGGTCAGGATTCCCACAAAATTGTGGGTAAGTGATAAGGATGAAACTAATTTATATTAAGTGAATTATACATCAGTCATACAATCCTTTTGCAATTTTACCCTCGGAAGACTCCTATAACTTGGAAGAATAAATTGATACACGACGCGGGTATGAAGTAGTTTTTATAAATACATTGGCGGCTGTAGATCATAAAGTTGAGGTTTTATTTTCAGCCACTTGAATAAACGCTTCAAATTCACCGCTAGGAGTCCATTGAATTGCTCCGTCTCTTCCGGTAAAAAAGAGTTTGGTCTGACTTTGTTGCAGTTCTGATAACGTTTTTGGATCGAGGTTTGCACTTGGTGCGATCGCAACTTGTGGTTGTAGTGTTGGTACAAGTTCTTTCAATAAGCGACTGGAACACCACAGCACTTGGGGATGAGGAATACCTCCTGTTTTTAGCTGGCGTAATTCTGTTGGTTCAATATCGCCTATGAACAACCAATTTTGATTGACAACTTGCAGTTGTAGTATGGGTAATTTATTATTGAGTAATTGCACAACTATTGAATCAGCATTTATCGGTTGCCCAACTGATAATGGTTGATAAGTTCCTTGGTTCTTTTGTAATTCCTTTTGGATTGCCATACTATTCTTTTGATTTTCTATCTGAGGAGAATACTCATAAAAAGTTGCAATTGGTAAATCTTGTAGTATTTTTGTCCAACTATTTCCATTATTTGATTGAAAGTTAGAAGCAATTGCTAAGTCTATTTTATTGATACCTTGTTGTTTTAAAAATGGCAGTATCGTTAAAGTCCCTGTTTCTTCATGACCGCTATTAATGAGTGTTATTTTTCCTTTGTTTTGAATAACAACAATTGGTTCTTGACCTGACGCTAATAAAGTGACTCGAAATAGGTTGTTTGCAGAATGCCAAACAGGAATGAAGATCAAACCAACAGCGATCGCAGATGCAAACAACCATCTTTTTTGCCACCATTTTAACAATAAAACCAAACTCAACAATCCATAAATCGCCAACATTTGACCAATAGATATGCTACCAACAGCTATATTTTTGCCTGGTAAATTGACAAAAAATTCTACTAATTGAATTAACCAATGTGTGGGATAATAGAGTGCCAAGGATAAAGTACTGCCAAGATCGCTTGAGATAAAGCTGACTAATGCACTTATAATTCCACCAATACTAATTATGGAAATCAATGGAGTTGAAAGAACATTAACTATTAAGCTATAGTTGGGTATGACACTAAACAAATGTAGAGTTAGAGGGAGTGTCCATATTATGGCAGCAATGGGGACTGAAATTAAGGAAGAAATGCTAGATGGTAACCATTGCAATCGTTGGTTTATTGGAGTAGCTGTAGTTACTAATCCAAATGTTGCTAAAAAACTAAGCTGAAATCCTAAATCCCAAATCCACTGTGGGTTAAAGAGCAGCATAAGTACTGCTGCAATCAGTAAAGCACCTAATTGCTTAACCTTACGTTGCAATCCCACACCAATCAATGCTGCAAATCCCATAATGACGGCTCTTACAACTGGTGCAACAGAACCAGCTAAACTTAAAAAGATTAAAAGAGCAGCACTTCCAAGTAGAATTTGGGTTCCTCTTTTTGCCTTAGATGTTAACCCCAATACAACCCCTAAAATCAGGGAGGTTTGGAACCCTGAAGCGGCTAAAGCATGAGCTAACCCTACTGTGGTAAACCAGTCGCGAATGTCATAGGGTAAGTCAACAGCTTTGCTACCTAAAACCATTGCACTGACAAGGGGACCTTCTGGAACACCTAACCAGCGAACTTGCGATCGCAAAATTTGTTCTCGCACTTTCCACCATCCCCATTGATTTCCCTCATCTAAGATACTCATTTGCCGTCCGCTTAAACCAGCAAAAGTACCTTCTTGTTTGAGGAATTTTTGAAAATCGTAACTACCAGGATTTAGTGCTGGTTGTGGTTTATATAAAATACCAGTGACAGCAACTTGCTGCGAGGGATGCAATCCAGTGGCTTGGAGTATAGGTACAGTAACGTATAATTTTCCTCCTACCCCTTTACTTGTACCGGAAGTGCTGCTGTCGCTTTTGACTTCATCTAACTGAGTTGCTTCTAACCAAAATTGTCCTCGCTGATTGCGGGTTATACGAGGTGTGCTAAGGACTTCACCCCGAACAATAAAAAGTTGTTCTTGATTGTTATTTTTTGACGGAACGAACTGACTTATGTCGTTTTTTGCAGGTTGAGGGGCTCGCATTTGAAAATAGATGCTTCCTAACAATCCCACAACTCCAGCAACTAGCCATACTTTAGAAGAAATAGGTTGCGATCGTAGTGATGTTTGAGTTAAGGCTTGAGAATTTTCCTTGTTTGCCAGAAATTTTCTCCGATGAATTCGTTTTTGCCGTGAAAAAATCGCACCTACTATGCCTAAAACCAACACGCAAATACCACCCCAAGGAACTGCTGTTGACAGTAACCCCAGAATGTAGAAAAGACATATAATGACACCACTTGCCTGAATCATCAAACCAATACCTGGAAAACAGAATTCGCAGCTAAAAAGGCAAAGCCCGCTTTTAGCGGACTTTATTGACTTATTCAACTTACTCACGCAAGTTGTACTTGTATAAGCTTAAACTTTTAGTTTGAGAGTACCACAAGATTTTGACAAAGGATTGTTAAAAACTTGTACCTAGTTGTATACCAAGCAAGGCGTGTACGACCATGAGACAAAGTGCTGTACTACCTAAATAAGCATGGAGCATGCGTAACGAACTCTTATTTCCTGCAAACCCGCTAAAGGAAATTGCACCGTTGATGAATAACAGTAACAGTAAAATCGAACCCGTCCAAAAGTGAGAACTTTCCAGAATGGGTTGGCGCTGCATCACTAAAGACAAAACTCCACCCGTGTAACCAAGTGCCATGAACAAAAACATCCATGGTGCTATCTTACGGTGAGCGCTACGGCTTTGGATTGCTACCTCTTTGTCTTCTGCAAGGCGTCCCCGCCAGCCTGTGAATCCGACAAAGCTACCCATAACGAAAATCACAATCCCCATCATTGCGGGGTGCCCCCAATGAACTATGATATCGGGGATACCTAAAGAACGGAACCAAGCTGCAATAGGTTCTAAAGCTTCAGTGAGATTGACCATTCGTCACAAACCTTGATTGTTGGCAAAATAACACTCCAGTAAAAAATTATCCTATTTTTTGAGAAGCGGAAAACCTAACTTTTCTCTTTGCTCTACATATAGTTGAGCTACTTTACGTGCCAAGTGACGGATTCTCCCAATATATCGAGTTCTCTCTGTTACAGAAATAACACCTCTGGCATCTAAGAGGTTAAAGGTGTGGGAGCACTTGATTACGTAATCCAAGCTCGGTAATACCAGTCCTCGTTCTGTCAGCTGTTGCGCTTCTTGCTCGTACATATTAAATAGTGCAAGCAGCATTTCAGGATTGGACGCTTCAAAGTTGTAAACGCATTGTTCAATTTCTCCTTGAAGGTGAACGTCTCCATAGGTGATGTCATCTGTCCAATGGATTTTCACCATTGCTTCGACTCCTTGGAGGTACATTGCCAATCTCTCCAAGCCATAGGTAATTTCAATTGACACGGGACGGCAATCAATTCCTCCACATTGCTGGAAGTAAGTAAACTGAGTGATTTCCATCCCGTCCAACCAAACTTCCCAACCAGTACCCCAAGCTCCTACAGTCGCATCTTCCCAATTGTCTTCCACAAATCGAATATCGTGGTCTTCCGGACGGATACCTAAAGCCCTTAAGGAATCAAGATATATCTCTTGAATGTTATCTGGTGATGGTTTAATTAGGACTTGGTACTGGTAGTAGTGTTGAAAGCGATTGGGATTTTCGCCATAACGCCCATCAGTAGGACGGCGACAAGGTTCAACGTAAGCTACAGCCCACGGTTCTGGTCCTAGTGCTCTTAAAAAAGTATGCGGGTTCTTGGTACCTGCGCCTTTCTCCATGTCATAGGGTTGAGCGATAAGACATCCGCGATCGCTCCAAAACTTATGCAGGATGGCTATTATCGACTGAAAATTCACGAGTTACCTCTTTACATATATAGCAGTGCATATCCTATTGTTGCCTACGCCTGACAATATAAGGGTTTGAGATGCTCCAAAAAAATCGGAAAAATTTTTTTTCGGAATTAGTTGACAGTAGGAAGTGAGGTCGCTAATATAAAAAAGTGCCTGATGAGGCGGGCGCACAAACGAGCGACGCCAAAAGGTGCCGAACCTTGAAAATTCTATAGTTTGAAAGCAATTATACAGCTTTTACTTGGCGTAAGTAAAGAATAAACCCGTAGTTGAAGGGAAAAATTCAACAAAGAGCTAAACAAACACTTCAAAACGGAGAGTTTGATCCTGGCTCAGGATGAACGCTGGCGGTATGCTTAACACATGCAAGTCGAACGGTCTCTTCGGAGATAGTGGCGGACGGGTGAGTAACGCGTGAGAATCTGGCTTCAGGTCCGGGACAACAGTTGGAAACGGCTGCTAATACCGGATGTGCCCATGGGTGAAAGGCTAGCTGCCTGGAGATGAGCTCGCGTCCGATTAGTTAGTTGGTGTGGTAAGAGCGCACCAAGACGGCGATCGGTAGCTGGTCTGAGAGGACGATCAGCCACACTGGAACTGAGACACGGTCCAGACTCCTACGGGAGGCAGCAGTGGGGAATTTTCCGCAATGGGCGAAAGCCTGACGGAGCAATACCGCGTGAGGGAGGAAGGCTCTTGGGTTGTAAACCTCTTTTCTCAGGGAATAATAAGTTGAAGGTACCTGAGGAATAAGCATCGGCTAACTCCGTGCCAGCAGCCGCGGTAATACGGAGGATGCAAGCGTTATCCGGAATGATTGGGCGTAAAGCGTCCGCAGGTGGTTTATCAAGTCTGCTGTCAAAGCGTCTGGCTTAACTAGATAAAGGCAGTGGAAACTGAGAGACTGGAGTATGGTAGGGGTAGAGGGAATTCCCGGTGTAGCGGTGAAATGCGTAGAGATCGGGAAGAACACCGGTGGCGAAAGCGCTCTGCTGGACCATAACTGACACTGAGGGACGAAAGCTAGGGGAGCGAATGGGATTAGATACCCCAGTAGTCCTAGCCGTAAACGATGGATACTAGGCGTTACGCGTATCGACCCGCGTAGTGCCGGAGCCAACGCGTTAAGTATCCCGCCTGGGGAGTACGCACGCAAGTGTGAAACTCAAAGGAATTGACGGGGGCCCGCACAAGCGGTGGAGTATGTGGTTTAATTCGATGCAACGCGAAGAACCTTACCAGGGCTTGACATGTCGCGAATCCCGATGAAAGTTGGGAGTGCCTTAGGGAGCGCGAACACAGGTGGTGCATGGCTGTCGTCAGCTCGTGTCGTGAGATGTTGGGTTAAGTCCCGCAACGAGCGCAACCCTCGTACTTAGTTGCCATCATTAAGTTGGGAACTC
>NZ_JBFPMW010000002.1:0-985000 GCF_045999855.1 Tolypothrix campylonemoides VB511288_2 | reverse complement strand
CCAGAACGAGTCGTTCATGCGAAAGGATCTGCTGCATTTGGAACTTTCACCGTTACTCAGGATATTACGCGTTACAGCAAAGCTAAAGTTTTTTCAGAGATTGGCAAGCAAACCGAAGTTCTTCTTCGTTTCTCGACAGTGGGTGGAGAAAAAGGTTCCGCTGATGCTGAGCGTGACCCTAGAGGTTTTTCTGTAAAATTTTATACTAGAGAAGGAAACTAGGATTTGACAGGTAATAATACACCAGTTTTCTTTATTCGCGATCCGCTTAAGTTTCCTGATTTCATCCACACTCAAAAACGCAATCCTCAAACGAATTACAAAGACGCTAACGCCATTTGGGATTTCTGGTCACTTAGCCCAGAAGCTTTGCATCAGGTTACGATTCTGTTTTCCGATCGCGGGACTCCCAAAACCTATCGCCACATGAACGGTTATGGTAGCCATACCTTTAGCCTCATAAATGCCCAAGGGGAAAGGGTGTGGTGATTATACCCAAGCAGGAGATCTCTTTCGGCTCATGACACCCGACCAACAAGACCGTCTCATACAAAATATTGCAGGTAGTTTGAGCCAAGCAAGACGCGACATTCAAATGCGACAGATCTGCCATTTCTTCCGTGCAGATATTAATTACGGTCGTCGTGTGGCAGAAGGATTGGGGATTGAGATCGATGCATCCATGATGCCAGCATCTGCTCAAACCGTTAACGCATAACAAGGTTTATTGAAATTCCCGATTTTTTAGAGAAGTCGGGAATACAACCGCTCGTTTTGGTTCGGTATTTATTATTGATTGAGTACCTAAAACCGAACCTTCATACTTTCTATTTTTAAATAACATAAGAATCAAAGCAAATTAAATCCTGAATTCATTAAATAAAGTCTTACAAATGGAGGCATAAATATGACACTAGCTCGTTGGAACCCCTGGCAAGAAATGAACTCTTTACAACGTCAAATCAATCACTTATTTGATGACGTTCTTGTACCATCAGCTTTATTTGACAGAGAGTTTACAAAAGTTCCTGCAGTTGAATTGCATGAAGCCGCAGATGCTATTCATCTCAAAGTAGAACTTCCAGGTATGGAAGCTAAAGATTTAGATGTGCAAGTCACAGAAAATACTGTGTCTATTAGTGGAGAACGCAGAACGGAAACTAAGACCGAAGACAAAGGTGTGACTCGCAGTGAATTTCATTACGGTAAGATTCAACGCGTCATCCCTTTACCAACTCGCGTTCAAAATACCAATGTTACGGCAGAATACAAGGACGGTATCTTGAATTTGACACTGCCCAAAACAGAACAAGAAAAGAACAAAGTTGTAAAAATTAACCTCAACTAAACACCTGCTAATTTGTGTCTTCAATCATTAAGTCTTACCTTTAGGCTGTTTAACTGAAATGCACAGTAGGTTAGTCTAAAGGTAAAGCCCAGCCGTAATCTAGCGACTGGGCTTTTTTAATAAATTCACAGCCCTCATCTCCAACCTAACTCTCGCTAAGTGACAAGGGACTGCAGAAACTAGGTTGGGTGAAATTGCTTTACCAAAGCTCTAGCATTATTACCTGTTGTGGCAATTGGCTAATAGGAGCAGGTTTCATTTCACCGCGAAAGTCTAGGAGTTGGACGAGGATGAGGTAGGCAATTGCTAAAATGATAGAAATCGCACCCGTAATAATTGCAATTATTTTTCCACGATTCATGAGTCTTCTCTAACCAAATTTATGTGCTATACCTATCTTCACCTGATATAAAGATTTTGTTAGCTGTTAGTGGTTAGCAGTCATACCAGGGGGAGATGGGGGATAGGATTTATCTCAAGAACGTGCAGGAATTGGTATTATGCCGTCAAATCTTGTAGTCTAACTATCTTCTAACCATCAAAAATTCTTGTAAAATGTATACCTGAATTGGTAAATGAATTGAACGTGGGGCGATAAGCCGGGTACGGCGTGCGCTTCGCGAACGCAGTAGACTGTTGATGGAACCCGCAAGCTATAAGTGCGATCGTCAAAGCGCCAGATTCTACTAGTAGTCGTAACTTCATCCATAGTTCCTCTAAAGACTAGCTTGTTGATATCCGAGTTACCAACAAAGTAAACTAGTTTTCAAAGGTTAGACTTCATCCTTTAGAGTAACCCGACTGGGTGATTTTGATGCTCGATAATCTATCTGTAGCGGTAAACGAGCCTTTATGACAAGATTGTAGTATGTTATGGGTTCTGCTCTGGTCTGAAGGGAATAAAGTTGACACTCATCAGTATTTACGCTTTTCCAACTGGGTAGTTATTTTCGCTAGCCTGCACTAACTTGTGGGAACTGGTAGACTGAGAAGCTAACCAATGGTCTTGTATTGCTTGTATCTGTAGCATGACTGAATCAATAACCTTTTTAGTTAACAAAAGACGACAAACAATACTTTCAGCTAGGCGAAAACCACAAATGGACTGAATGAAATGGTATGATTGCCTACCACCATCTCGCTTGAACTCAGGAAAGACCATTAAAGCTTCGTCTAACAACTGTAAGTATTTTGGATAGTCGTCAAGCTGTAGTGCTTCCCTAGACAAATCAAAGTAACATTTCGCTATTGCATAACGATACTTGGTAGAAAGTCGATCGATCTGCTTCAGTTTTTGTTCTGCTTTAATCAATACTGAACGATGACTGTCTATCCAAAGAGGTTTAGAACGAGTAGAGACTGTGACATTTCCATATCGTCTGTACACAGCATGACAACCTGGTTGATAGACAACTTTAGCACCTTGAAGAACTACTGATAAGAAAAAATCTCGATCTTGTGCAGCTTTTAAATTCTCATCCCAACCACCGCTTTTCTCAACAGCAGTTCTTCTATAAAGTAAAGAAGCAACCGCAGTCCACCAATCAGCCAGTAAAGATTCAGTGATATCTGCTTGTGTTCCTGGACGTTCTATTTTATCCAAAAAACTGGTGCCATCAGATAAATGATGCCGCAATCTCCAATCACAGTAAACAACATCAGCTCCTGTTTCTTCCAGGAAAGATACTTGCCTTTCTATTTTGTTAGGTAAGATGTAATCATCTGCATCCAAATACTGAATATACTTGCCTTTTGATAATGCTAAACCCGTGTTTCTAGCGTAATTTCCTCCTCTATGGCTTACACTCTGCCAAATAACTTTTTTTCCATAACTTTTGACAATTTCTAAAGAATTATCAGTTGAACCATCATCAACAACTATAATCTCTATGTTTGGGTATGTTTGTTGCAAACAACTGTCAATTGCTTCTGCTATCCATCTTTCTGTATTAAAGCACGGAATAATCACTGATACGAGGGGTGGCATATGTTCATTTCCTAATTTTCAAAAGAACAGGGGAATACATCAAACCCAAAGTCAATAAGTATTTTTTATTTTTTCAAACCCAGTTTTATTTATTAATAACTTTCCAATGTCTGGGCTGATAAAACAAAGATTGACTGATGATTTTATTCGCTCTTACTACAAATCTAAAAGACTCTACTATATCGAAAGAGCGAATGCCTTCTTTTACATAGACTTTGGCGCTATATAGACCAGGTAATAAGCAACAGTAAGGCATTTGCATCTGTATTTCCACTTTACCTGGAAGTATCTCAAGGAATTCGTTATCACTTGATGAAGTAATATACAAAACTCGTTCGTTCTGTCCGGATAAAGCAGTAATTAATATACCTATATTGAGATTTTCTACTTTTATATGTGCTGCACATTCAACACATAAATAGCCTGGTTCACCAGACAGAAGAGTATCGAGTATGTTTCCTTGCTCATCCTTAAAACATAAGGAAATAACATCAATGCCAGGACTGTCGCTCTTTTGTTTTTCGGGTAAATACATTACGCCTGAAGCTGCTTCTGTACCTCCCAAACAAAGGTCTTCTTCGTACTTACGAATGACAGAGCCTGTTTCACCAGAAGTTATCAAATTACCTTTTTTTAAATAAATCGAAGATTCACAAACATTTAAGACAACATGAGGATTGTGAGAAACTAAAATAAAAGCTGTACCCTGTTCTCTAAGTTTTGCCAATTTTTGATAACATTTCATTCTAAAAGAAATGTCTCCTACAGCTAGCACTTCATCAATCAGCAAAACGTCAGGTTCAATGTGAACTGCACACGCAAATCCCAATCTTGCTGCCATTCCAGAACTATAAGTTTGTACTGGAGCATCAATCGCATCTGCAATTCCGGCAAAATCAACGACCTCCTGAAATTTCTCTTCAATTTCTTCAGTCGATAAACCCAGTACAGACATATTTGCGTAGATATTTTCTCGTCCCGATAGGATGGGATTAAACCCTGCACCGAGAGCAATCAGAGGAGCGACTCTACCCCTTACTTTTACGCTACCAGTATCTGGCTTAATCAAACCACTGATAATGCGTAGCAGCGTGCTTTTTCCGGCTCCATTAGAGCCCACCAAACCTAATGCTTCTCCGCGCTTTAGCTCGAAGCTAACATTACTAAGTGCCCAAAATTCTTTAGCTCTTAAAGTATCGCTTTTTCGGGTTCCTCCTGTGAGTTCGATCGCAATATCTTGAAGCCCGTAGAACAAAGAGTTTTTTAAGTCTCTACAAAACTTTTTAGAAACATTTTTAGCTGAAATAACAACTTCAGTTTCTTCAGGATGAGTCGTAGTTTGTTTTTCTATTAAATTAGTCATTCCTAAGAACTCACTCGCTCAACAACAAAAGGCATTGCAAGTCGAAAAGTCACCCAAGTGAGTAACAATCCCACAAAGGAGAGTACACTGACAACCCAAAATTCTAAAGGGTTGGAGATAACTCCTGTTGTTGCTAATTCTCGTGCTGTCACTAATAGAGGAGTGACAGGATTTAGCTTGACTAGTAACCCAAATGTTCCTTCATTGGGAACTGGATAAACCACGGGAGTCAAAAACAGCCAAAACCCTGTAATGAGAGTTAACCCTTTAGAAACGTCTTGATACAAAATTCCCAATGGAGCCAACAAAACACCAATGAACGTCCCCAGAACGACCAAATGAATCAACGCAACTGGGACTAAGATAACTGTCCAAGCGATCGAAATACGAAACCAGAAGTACAATCCCACTATTAAAATCAACTTGATGGCAAAGTTAAAAAACACTTCGCCTACTTTTGCTAAAATGAGAGACTCCCGAGGAAAATTCACTCTGGCTAGCATTGGTTTTGCGACTGTCACGGCTTGTACCGGACCGTTTAATGCTTCTACAAATGTTTGCCATAGTGCAGTACTGAACATCACATATGCTGGGTAGGGTATGTCAGTCTTACCAACATTAATGACATTAGCATCATTTGCAAGAGTAAACCCAACAGCCATGACAATTGGCGGCAAAAATGCCCAAGCTACACCTAAAAATGATTGACGGTATTGAGCCGTAATATCCCTTACCATCAACCGCCATGCAAGCTCGCGAGAAGCTAGCAAATCCCGCCACATCTGTTTTAACAGATCGATTGGACGCCGCAGTTGACTTTCAGGCGTATAAATAACTTCAGGTAATCGCGATTTTTGGCTCTCTTTTTGTTTCAAAGTTCTTCACCTTACTGCATATATGGATGTATGCGTATGATGAATAACGTTCATCATACACTTTCTTTGAGAGCGATCTCCTTAAAATATCATCCTTGTGTTGAAGCTACGCTCGCATTCACAATTTTTGAAGAGACAGAGTTTTGTTGACCTTGCAAGTACCTTTGAGCATAGCGGCTAGTAATATACTTGTTCAAAACCTTATCCATTTCATACAGTATCCTCCCAACCACTCGTGACCCAAATCTACCAAAGGGTGCTTTTCGGGCGATGGAACTGATAATTGTCATATCGCGACGCCATCCCAAGCGCTTGTACTTATTTTTAAAGTACTCATCTTCAGTGAGGTTCCACTTGTCGCGCAGGCGTTTTAGGCTTGTGAGTTCCCACTCATCGCTCCAACGCAACATGTAGTAATGCAAATCTGTCCAATCCAGTGGAGGTCCCGGTACATAAGTGACAAGGGAATCAGGTTCTAGGTAAACCGTACCGCCAGCTTCAGCCACCTGTATGCACAAATCAACGTGTTCTTTGGTATTCAGCAGGGCTTCATCCAAAAATCCAATTTTCTGAAATATCTCAGTGCGTACCATCATACAGTGGAATTCTGCTAGCCCGGTTTTTTGTTGTTGCAATTGAGGACGGACTTCTGAAACTTGACGACCTTGCTTGTAAATTTTTTCAATTATCCGCCGTCTTGTGGTTTCACCCCTAGTTTCTAGAACAACTCCAGATTCGCCACCCGCACAATGCACTTCTTCATGCAAAGGAGTTCCCTGACAAATTAGAGGGCTGATTACAGTCGCTTCTGTTTCTTCCGCGCAGGACACTAAAGTCTTCAGCCAACCAGGAGTCACGACAACATCGTTATCAATAAAAACAACATACTTGCTGTTTACCTGACGCAAACCAATATTTCTTGCATGGTTTGGAGAAAGATAATATTCGGTGCGAATCAGTTGAAATTGCTTTTGAATGGCTTGCTCTGCTAAGTATTTTTTGATGTGAGACGGGGACCCACCATCGACATAAATCAACTGAAAAGGATATTCCGTACACGCGTAGATGCTTTCTAGAGACTCACGGGTGTAACTGAAGCGTTCCCGTGGAACGACAACAATCGTCACTTGCGGGTTTGTTACTTCTGATGAGTTCATATCCAAGACCTCTACTAATGTCAACTGTCTGCCTGTGTATTTAAGAACGACACTGGAAGCACCGATTCTAAGTCATACCACTTATAGTGTAACTACGGATTAATGTAGTTGCGATTTGCTACGACCGCTGAAAATTCCTTCTGACCGAGTTGAGGAGGGGTCAGTGCTACTAGTTGGTAAATGTTAACTAGCTTCTCGTTCAACTTATTAATATCGTAGTTTTCCTCTACACAAGTACGACCAGCTCGACCCATTTGTTCCCAGATATCGGGACACTCGATTAAATAAATTAACTTTTCAGCAATGGTATCCGAATCTCGCTCTGGAACGAGAAACCCAGAAACACCATCTTGCACGAGTTCGGGAATACCACCATGTAAAGTACCTATAACTGGTAAACCCATTGCCATAGCCTCTTTTAAAGTGTTAACTGGTGCGTCTTGATTGCCATTTTGAGCGGTTACACTTGGAGCTATAAATAAATGAGAATTGTCGAGAATCTCAATAATTTCTTGCTGGTTTTTCCAGCCAAGAAGTTTGACTTTATCTGTGATTTTCAACTCTTCTATCAACAAATGTAACTCTTCTTTTAAGTAACCATCACCTATGACATTGTATTCAACATCTGGATGAACATTTGCCACTTTGGCAAGAGCACGGATACCATACTCTATACCTTTCTTTTCCACAAGACGACCAACAGTGACAATCCGAATTTTGTCATTTGGGTGAGGACGTCGGACTTTAAACTGAAATCTACTACAGTCTATTCCAGAACGAAGAACTACTATTTTGTCGCGATCGCAACCCAGAGTAATGGCTTTCTGTCGGAAAAATTCACAATTTGCAAGAAAAAAATCTCCTTTGACAAAAAGTTCATTATAAACATCTTGTCCGCACTCCTGAACATAATAGCTTATATCATACCCTCGGAATGACGCGATCAATTTACCTTTTATAGCACCAATATCTCGGAATATCTGACCTTCGATACCATGCATTCCAAATTGACCGTGAATAATATCGTAATGCGTGGACTGAAGGAGTGGTATCACTGAATATAACAGCCGCAGAGAAATTGCGTATTTCTCATATTTAAAAAAGTTGAGCGATCGCAACAAAACCAAGGGACTTTTGTGTAAATTAGTGATTATTAACCCAATTCCTTTCAGTACTCTCCATAAGTAATTTGTTGGAATTGTAGGTACATAATGAGTCCTTTCTAGCAGCTGATACTTTTCCACATCTGGATGCATTTTAGACAGATCGTCTGGACGAGAACCGTAAATATGTACCTCATGTCCTCGGGAAATTAACCCGGTAATTTGATTTAGGATAAAAGTTTCTGATAATACAGGAAACTCACCTACAATGAATGCTATTTTCATAAAAGAAATTACAAATCAACGTTTGTTTCGAGTTGCTTTGGTACCGATTTTCGTAGTTTTAGGGCAAATAATCTTTAACTACCATAATTACTTTTTTTTATATAAAAGCTATTTTTTGAATTTTCTTTAGCGTATCTTTATATTCTTAAAGATTCCGTAAATTTTTAGCGATCGACAAATTTATGTACTGACAGTGCGATCGGTAGGAGTACTGAAAACGCCACTCGTACAGTTACGTCGTGCATTTACGTCACTAAGCTTTTTATCGGAGACTGCGTAATGCGGTTCCTTGCAAATGAGATTTTCTCAATATGAGCGTTATATATACGTGAAGCAGGTTATAACATTGCTTGCGGTAACGACGACGCGGGAGTTACTATATCTTTACCAAAGAAGGTGTTGAAGAAATTCTAAATCTCCAACCTAAAGGTTCACAGGCTAAAGCTTATCAGGTAAAGCAAGTACGTGCAGTTATTCTTAAGTACAATTTAGAAGGTAAAACGATGCTTCGCTATGAAGTTATTCTACATTGGAGCCAGGAAGACTAAGCATTTATTGCGGAAGTACCAGAATTACCTGGTTGTGCAGTTGATGGTTATACATATCAACAAGCACTGGAAAATGTAGAAATTATCATGCAGGAGTGGATTGATACAGCTAAGGAACTAGGTCGTCCCATTCCAGAACCAAAGCAACACATAATGTAGGTATGCCCATCCTACAGTACTGAAATTTTTTCACCAATCAGATAGGATTGTTATATATCCTCACGAAGATTTAAGTGGACAATGGGATTAACAATTCATTATGAATTTAGTTTAAAAAATGCCAGCGTTAACGAGGCAAGAGAAAAAATTGTTGCTTTACATAACTTGGCTTTACGACTTCCTTTTAAGTTTGTTGATGAGTTGGTAGAAATTTCAGGAAAGGATTGTTATTTTGATAAAGATGATTTCAACGACCCCTACTGTTTTATTAAAATTCGGGCATTAAAACCAGTAGAAATTGCTATGAATGGCTTTTCTTGGGAAAATTCTACCTATATTATTGGTTTTGATTCGCTTCCAGGAGAAGGCTCTGAAACTCCTATTTTTGGCTTGGCTACCCATTCGGAAATAAAAGATGTTAATGATTGGATGTGGACGGGTTTTTGTAAAACTCAATATGCTAGCAATCCTGAATATGGTGGTTTGGAGAATTTTCTCAAGTGTCATTTACTGATTGTGAAAATGCTCGATGCGGCTTGTGAATTGGGAATTACCTGCGATGTGACTGATGAAGGAGGTTATTGGGAGAACCGAAATATAGAAGAACTTGTCTCCAATATTCGCCAACATAATATTTTAATGGCGGCTTTGACAGGGCAAATTAAAGATGATTTAGCTGTTCTAGGTAATATTCCTATTCTGTCTCCTATTTTTGATTATCCTAATTTTGAGCATTTGGAAGCTGAAGGGAGGCAAAAACCAGATTAGTCGTTCGAGAAGTCCATTCTTTCACCAATCTTCAGTATCCTATAAATATAGGAATGTTATTTTTTTTTATAAAAATTTGCGGTGTCTAGCTCCCCGACTTCTCCAAGAACTCGGGGAGCTAAGTTTATTATAAATAATTTAGGATTCCTATAGAGTAATTTACGGTGATGGAATTGGCTGATATGTCACTAACAGAAGGAATTCTCTCGCAACTACCAGGTAATGTTTTAGAAGGGCTGCGTCAAAGCGATCGCATTTTAGCATCCATAAGAGAAGGGGATGCACCAATACCAATGGTTGTCAAGGAAACAACCCAACCTTTAGGTACCGTAGATTGGGACGTTATCATTTGCGGTGGAACCTTGGGTATTTTAATTGGCTCCGCCTTAGCTTTAAGAGGAGTGCGAGTAGCGCTCATAGAACGGAGAATGTTGCGGGGTAGAGAGCAAGAATGGAACATTTCCCGTAAAGAACTACAAGTTTTTTTAGAACTAAATTTACTGACGACAGAAGAATTAGAGAAAGCGATCGCTACAGAATACAATCCTGCTCGAGTCGGCTTCCATAACGGTACGGAAGTTTGGGTACGGGATGTCCTAAATATTGGCGTCGATCCAGTTTACCTCTTAGAAACCTTAAAACAGAAATTTCTTGCCTGTGGTGGAAAATTATTTGAAAACACGCCATTTACAGAAGCAGTTGTTCATCCCGACGGAATCAGAGTCAACAACCAGTTCACAACCAGGTTGCTCATTGACGCTATGGGGAATCTTTCCCCCATCGTGGAACAAGCACGAGCAGGACAAAAACCAGATGCACTGTGTTTGGTAGTGGGAAGTTGTGCTCGAGGTTTTCCGGAAAACCATACGGGGGACTTGTTGTTATCTTTCACACCCTTGCACAACCAGTGCCAGTACTTTTGGGAAGCTTTCCCAGCAAAAGATGGCAGAACCACCTATATGTTTACTTACATGGATGCACATCCACAACGCATGGGTTTAGAAGCGCTTTTTGAGGATTATCTGCGCTTAATGCCAGAATATCAAGGCGTGGAGTTAAACCAACTGGCATTTCAACGAGCGCTGTTTGGCTTTTTCCCCTCCTACCAACAAAGCCCTTTAAAGACACCTTGGAACCGGATACTACCACTTGGAGATAGCAGTGGTAACCAGTCTCCCCTAAGTTTTGGGGGTTTCGGTGCAATGGTACGTCACCTAGAGCGTCTGACACAAGGCATTCATGAAGCACTGCAAACCAATCAACTATCCGCCAATGCACTCTCACTTCTGCAACCATACCAACCCAGTTTAGCTGTCACTTGGCTTTTCCAAAGGGCTATGAGTGTGGAAGTTAATCAAAAAATTGATTCCAATCAAATTAACCAACTGCTGTCTGCAGTCTTTCAACAGATGGAACAGTTAGGCGAATCGGTTCTCAAACCATTTTTGCAAGATGTGGTGCAGTTTCCAGCACTGACACAAACTCTGCTCAAAACGGGTGTGACACATCCTGGATTAGTCGCCAAGGTAATTCCACAGGTTGGATTGGGAACTTTACTCAATTGGATAGTACATTACGGAAATTTAGGGGTTTACGCTGTTTTGTTTTTGCTAAGTGAAATGTTACAACCATGGATGAAAACTTTACCCAATGTTTCCAAATACTATTGGCATCGCTTAGCTGAAGCTTGGAAATACGGTTCTGGCAATGATTATTTTTGAAATAGCTAATGGCTAATGGCTAATGGCTATTAACAATTAGCTATTAGCTATTAGCTATTAACAATTTCCTCTAATTCCAGGTATGACAATAATATGATAGAGCGAGAATCTCAAGGCGTTAAATACTTTGCGGTACTTATTGGCTTACTGCGAGAACGACAAGCATTTCTAGAGGATATTCGCCTGGGGGTGAGATTGCCACATAAAATTATATCCTTGCTTGTTTGTAGCTCTCTGTTCCTTGCAATCTATGGTGGAATCATTGGTGCTTACCACAGTTGGATGCAAGCTTTTTCTTCAGCTATTAAACTACCAGCCCTCTATTTGATAACATTACTCATTTGTCTGCCTACACTTTTCTTTTCTAACATCATTTTTGGTTCAAAACGCACTTTTGGTCAGCATTTTGCTTTAGTATTGACAGCTGTTTCTGTAACGAGCGTATTGTTGTTTAGTTTTGCACCCATCACACTCTTCTTTTTAATTACAACGAATAACTACCAATTTCTCATCTTGTTAAATGTCATTATCTTTGCTTTAACAGGATTTATTGGTATCTCTTCTCTCTATCAAGCAACAAGCATAGTTTTAGAACAAGACGGTGAGGGTAGCACTACCCGTAAAAAAATTATACGTTCTTGGTTATTTCTTTATGCTTTTGTTGGAAGCCAGTTAGGATGGACTCTCAGACCTTTTTTTGGTACACCCGATTCTACCTTTCAATTATTTAGAGAGAGAGAAGGAAATTTTTATTTAAGCGTTCTGCAATCCATTGGTTATTTGTTGGGTTTTCGTTAGTAGTATGAACCATTAACCACTAATCCTTCAGATTGACTGCTAGGGCGTGGCAAACCCGCCTACTTTCTCTGGGCTAAGCACTAACAACTAACCATTAACCAAATATATGATTCAAAAACAATTTCAAGGCATTCAACACTTTTCCGTTCTTCTGAGTTTACTGCGCGATCGCCAAGCTTTTCTAGAAGAAATTCGACAAGAAATTAGGCTGCAAAGCAAAATTAGCTCCCTACTGGTTTCAAGTTCCATCTTTTTTGCTGTTTACGGCGCGATTATCGGTTCATCTCACAGCTGGATACAAGCAATTTCTGGAAGTATTAAGTTACCTGCATTTTATTTACTCACTCTCATCATTTGTTTTCCAACTTTATTCTTTTTTAATGTTTTATTTGGTTCTCGTAGCAGCTTTATACAGCATTTTGTCGTGCTGCTAACTGCTGTATCGGTTATTAGTGTCCTTTTGTTCAGTTTCGCACCGGTGACGCTTTTCTTTTTAATCACAGCCCCTGACTCATATCAATTTTTTAAACTTTTAAATGTTGTCATTTTTGGGATCACGGGTTCTTTTGGGGTCAAATTCCTTTACGAGGGAATGCAATTACTTTCCCAACAAGATGAGGTAGGCAAAAAAACACGGACAACTATACTGCGATCGTGGTTGCTTCTTTACGCGTTTGTGGGAATGCAGCTGGGATGGTTTCTCAGACCATTTTTTGGCTCGCCCGATTCTAAATTCGAGTTGTTCCGAGCAGTACAAGGTAACTTTTATCTAGATATTGTCTCAGCACTTTCAGAAATTTTTGGCGCACGTTGAGTCAGTGTGATGTATGGTCATTCTTTAAGAGAGAGGAGCGAAGAAATTTTGGTAAATTGAAAGCGTATTCGTCACTCGTTCTGTACAATGGCACATTAATCAATACTTATTGACATCTACTCGGATGCTATATGTTGCTACTCTCTTTACGCTGCCTCGTTTTCATACTTTTTCTCCTAAGAAATACACTCAGGTTACAATGAGGTAGTAAAGCAAAAATCAGCTCGGATAAAAAATGCTGACAGAGTATATTGAAGCAGCCTTGAAGCGTGCTAACTATGAAATGTTAGATGATGGCACTTGTTATGGAGAAGTTCCTGAACTGCAAGGATTATACGCCAATGCTCCTACACTTGAAGCCTGTCAAGAAGAATTGAAAGATTCTTTGGAAGAGTGGATTGTATTAGGATTGCGGTTAGGGCATACAATGCCTGTGCTAGATGGAATTTCTCTTGCTTTTAATAAGGATGTGGCATAATGCCACCCTTTGAAGCGATTAATCGACGCGATTTAATTTATTACCTGAAACAACTTGGTTTTGAGAGACCATATTCAGGTAAAAGGCATCAATTTATGATTAAGGATGAACTGAGATTAATTATTCCTAATCCCCATGAAGGAGATATTAGCAAAAGTTTGCTGTCAAAAATATTAAAGCAAGCTCAAGTCAGTAAAGATGAATGGGAAGCGCTTTAAAAAATACTCCATTACCTACGCCCGATAATCTAGGTTAACAATTAGGTTTGCCTGGTTCTCCTGCTATTGTTTTAGCTAACATCGCACAACAACGAGATTGCGTGCTTGTCATCGACCGCTAATAGTGCGATCGCGTTACTTTATAATACATATGTTTTACTCCTCAAGATGTTGCAGTACAAATGGCAAGAAACCTCATCAGTCAAGTGCAACAAACAGATGCCGCGAACCGCAGTCAGCTTTTAGAATTAGTAGAGAGGATGCTAATTTATAAATTTTCAATATCATTCTCGACAGGAGTTGGAAGCAATGTTTGGATTAACAGAATGGCGGCAAACCAGATTCTATCAAGAAGTTAGGGAGGAAACTCAGCTAGAAACAGTTCCAAAACTATCAAAAGAAGGATTAAGTGTAGAACAAATAGCACGGGTACTTGAACTAGATATTGAGGTAGTACGACAAGCTATTAATCAACAAAATGAAGAATCTTGAAGCTTTGCAGACAATTCGCCCAGACTAGCTGAGTGATGCACATTCCAAATCATGAATAAACAATCCGGCTACTACAGGTTTCCAACAATTCACGGTATCAATGTTGTTTTCGCGTGTGAAGATGACCTTTGGAGTGTTCCACTTCAGGGTGGGTATGCTGTACGCTTAACTTCCAATCTGGGAGAAGTCTCTCACCCTTTTCTTTCTCCTGATGGAACTTCACTGGCTTTTGTCGGACGAGAAGAAGGTCATTCGGAAGTGTATGTAATGCCATCTGATGGTGGTATTGCCAAACGGCTAACATTTTTGGGAGCAGCGACAGCAGTTGTTGGATGGAGTTTGGATGGCAAGTTTATTCTTTTTTCCAGTAATGCAGCGCAACCTTTTCGGCGAATACACAATCTTTACCGCATTCCACCAGAGGGAGGAACGCCAGAACGCCTTCCTGTAGGATTGGCTCACCACATTTCCTATGGAGCAAATGGTGGAGCTGTTTTAGGTAAAAACACGAGTGACATCGCTTACTGGAAACGCTATCGCGGAGGAAGAACTGGAGTCCTTTGGATCGATCCATCAGGAACGGGAACGTTTCAAAAGCTTATCAATTTACCGGGAAACATGAGTGTTCCCATGTGGGTGGGGGAGCGGATTTACTTTATTTCTGACCATGAGGGGATTGGAAACCTCTATTCCTGTACTCTGAATGGAGAAGACTTACAACGCCATACCTACAGTCGGGAATATTATGTCCGTAATGCAACGACAGATGGCAAACGAATTGTCTATCATGCAGGTGCAGAACTCTTTTGCTTCGACCCAACCTTAGAGGAAAATTATCAAATTGAGGTTGACTTCCACAGCCCTCAAATTCAGAGACATCGCAAATTTGTAGATGCTGCAAACTATTTGGAAGAATATAACTTACACCCAGAGGGACACTCTACCCTAATCACCTGTCGGGGTAAAAGTTTTTGGTTTGGGAACTGGGAAGGTGCAGTCAATCAAATTGGTCTTCCAGATGGGGTGCGCTATCGTTTAACGCGTTGGTTGAATGATAAGAAGCGATTTGTGACTATCTCTGACAGTGGAGGAGTAGAAGCAATTGAAATTCACAGCACAAATCTGAACGCACAACCGGAACGTTTGAATGGAGTCGATTTAGGTCAAGCTGTTGCGATAGACGTTTCTCCAGTAGAGGATTTGGTGGTTCTCTCTAACCATCGGCTCGAATTGATTTTGGTTAATTTGAATACTCAAGAAAGCCGTATCATTGACCGCAGCAACCACAATCGGATTGCTGGGCTCTGTTGGTCGCCAGATGGTAAATGGATTGCCTACAGCTTTTCTATCAAACCAAAAATATCGGTAATTAAGCTATATTCTGTTGAGGATGGCACTACTCACTGTTTGACAGAACCTGTTTTCTGGGATTTTAGTCCTTCTTTCGATCCAGAGGGTAAATTCCTTTATTTTCTTTCCTACCGAGAATTTAATCCAGTTTACGATCGCCTCTACTTTGACTTGGGTTTTCCCCGCGCAGTCCGTCCATTCCTCATTTCTCTTAAAAAAGATACACCATCACCGTTTGTACCCGTTCCCAAACAACTCACAAAACAATCTCAAAATTCAACGGAGAAATCTTCTGGAGAAAATGGCGATCGCGAAGAAAATGGAGAAGCAAAAAACAATCTTGCATCTGAGAATAAAAAAACTCCAAAATTTGAAATAGATTTTGATGGTATCACCCATAGAATTGTTGCTTTTCCCGTCCCAGAAGGAAATTACAAAAAAATTTGGGGTTTAAAAGGAAAAGTCTTGTTTAGTTCTTTCCCAATTCAAGGAAGCTTGGATAATGATGAGGGCTGGTTTCATCAAAAAGAAGAAAAAGCATCGCTGCTAGTTTACGATTTTGACAAACAAAAACAAGAGACTGTCGCTAAAGAGATAAGTAGTTTCAACGTTGCGAGAGATAAAGAAACTATCATCTACCGTTCAAAAAATCGATTGCGTGTCTGCACGGCTAACCCTCAAACCAATCACAAGCTTGAAGATGAACCGGGTCGAAAAACTGGGTGGCTTGACTTAAAACGAGTGCGAATTTCTGTTGTTCCCACCCAAGAATTTCAACAAATGATGCGAGAAGCGTGGCGCTTGCAAAAAGAGCATTTTTGGGTAGAAAATATGTCTGGTGTGGATTGGGAAAGAGTTTGGCTACGCTATCGCCCCCTGCTAGATAAGGTTTCAACTCGTTCTGAATTTTCAGACTTAATCTGGGAAATGCAAGGAGAACTGGGGACATCCCACGCCTATGAAATGGGTGGTGATTACCGGAAGTCTCCTGTTTACCGATTGGGGTTTTTGGGTGCAGATTTTTCTTACGATACGGACGCAGATGCTTATCGGGTAGAACGCATTGTTCGTGGCGATTCATGGAATGATAAAGCAGATTCTCCCTTAAATCGTCTTGGTGCGAATGTTCGAGTAGGCGATTTACTGTTAGCAGTGAACGGACAACGAGTGAGTCGCGATCGCGAAGCGCAAGCTGTACCCAGCTATCGCCCTTTGCAAGAAATGTTGGTTCACCAAGCTGAGTGTGAGGTTTCTCTGACGTTTGCAGATTCTTCTTCTCCTGAAGAGTATCGCACTATTACTGTCAAAACTCTAAAAGACGAGAGCAAAGCTCGCTATCGGGAGTGGGTGGAGCACAACCGTCAAATAGTTCATGAAAAAACAAATCATCAGGTGGGCTATGTCCACATACCGGATATGGGACCGACTGGTTATGCTGAGTTTCACCGCTATTATTCTATGGAAGCACAGTATGAAGGACTGATTGTGGATGTGCGCTATAACTCTGGAGGACACGTATCGCAACTCTTATTAGAGAAGTTGTCGCGCCAGCGCATTGGCTACAAAGTCCCTCGTTGGAATCAGCCACAACCATATCCCCATGATTCTGTTGCGGGACCAATTGTGGCGATCGCCAATGAATACTGTGGATCGGATGGAGATATTTTCAGTCACAGCTTTAAACTAATGAAGTTGGGAACTTTAGTTGGTAAGCGGACTTGGGGTGGTGTCATTGGTATCCGCTCCCGTCATTTTTTGGTCGATGGTAGTATTTTGACGCAGCCAGAAAATTCTTCTTGGTTTGCAGATGTTGGCTGGAAAGTAGAGAATTATGGCACAGATCCAGATATTGAAGTAGAAATGACTCCCCAGGATTGGGTAAGGGGTAAAGACTCCCAGTTAGAGCGAGCCTTAGAACTGATTTTAGAACAGTTGGTACAAAATCCCGTTCAATTGCCTAATTTTGGCGATCGCCCTCAGTTAAGATTGCCAGATTGAAGGAATTCCTACAAAGGTTTTTTATTTGAATGAAATACAGTGAATTCATCACCCATGTACTCTTTCTTGACTTCCAAACCCCAAAAGTAAATTTTTTTCAATTTATAAACTTTCCCAATTCCTAGTAACACATATTGGCGTTTGTCGTGAGCAACTGCATAACCTATTTTGCCATCATCTCGAGCGGTAGGAATAAATTGAAAATTCCGTCTTGGGAAGTCTACTTCCGATGTTAACTGCTGAGCAATATCGAGTTCTAACTCTATTCCTAAAAATCTTTTCAATTCATCATAGGTAGGAAATAATCCTCCATGGCTCTTGGCATATTCTTGAATCAACACATCAACAGTTCTCAAGTCTTGTGGAATTCTTGTCGAGGGATTAGCACAAGCACAAGCTTTAGATATAGATGTGAATTCTGATGCACTGAGACTGTACCAAAAGATTATAGTTAAAAAACCGCCGATTAGTAGACTGTACTTAATTAAAAAATTTTGAAATCTTAACCATTTCTTTAAAGACATATTGGCTTAACCGGACAATACTACTTTTAGAGTGACAGATTAAAAATAGTAATTACCACAGCACGAATAACAAAATTTGAGGCAAATTTGTGAAAAAACAGTAATTATTCTCTGTATACGCAATTGACAAATTGCTCGGGTATCGTCTGGAATAACCGTAAAAATACTAGGATGACATTAGTAAAATGTATTGGTTATTATATGTATTATATTTCCTAATTTAAAAGAAATTAACGAGACAGTTTGGAGTTTTATAATGAAAAATCAACTTTTACCGATCGCAACTTTACTCGTATTATTTAGTTTTCAAAGTAATTTCTCGACTGCTTCTAAAGCATTAGCCTTATCAAAAGTTAATTCTTATAAAGTCAATTTACCTCTTCAAATTTCCAGTAATCCTGCAAATAAAGCAACTCCTGATAGCTTGCGAAATATTAGCAAATTTTATCAGCAGGGCGATTTCCAAACAGCTGTTTCTAAACTTAAAGTCTATCTAGACGCAAAACCAAATGATGATTTAGCTTGGACTATTCTCGGTAATGCTTATGGAAATTTAAATGACGATAAAAATGCAGAAATTGCTTATAACAAAGCCTTAAAACTTAATCCCAAACGATTTGAAGCATTGACGGGAATGGGAGTTTTGCAAAGAAAAAGAAAAAATTATGATGCAGCCCTGTCTTACTATCAAAAGTCCCTAGCTATTAATCCTAATTACGCTCAAGCATATACTAGTATGTCAGTAATAGCCCTCAAGCAAAAGAAGGATAAACAAGCTCTAGAATATGCAAAGAAAGCTTACGATTTAGAAAAAAAAGAACCAGTTATTGCAGCTAATCTAGCTATAGCTTACCACTATAACGGTATGAAAGATTTAAGAGATCAAATGACACAAAAAGCTAAAGACTTGGGTTACAATAAAATGGATACCCTGCAAAAAATCTACAGTGGAAAATTGACCGTTCGCGATTAAGATTTATTACCGATAAACGCTACGAATTAAGGCAACATCGCGGGTAACAGCTAGAGTATTTGATGAATCAAAATTTTGATTGCGCTGAAGTAGGGCTGTTATCCGCGCATCCTGTCGCCCATCAAGTAGCAGTTGGCGGAGTGTTTTATTCTGCTCCAATCCTGCAATAAGCAAAAGTTTCCCGCTTTCAGTCATCTGGTTCCCTTGCAAACTCAGTTTGAGTAAAGTTTGATTTTGTCTGAAAAGCTTACCAATGGCTTGAGCTCCAATATCGCCTAATGAATTACCTACAGCACCTAACACCCGTGTTGATGGGCTGTAGCCAAAATCAACATTTATTAATAAGGGATGTTTTTGAATCGCTTCTATCAAGGGGACTCCACCCTTGGGCGCAATACTGTTACTTGCAACACCCAGTTCAACAAGCGTCTGATTTTGGTGCAAAGCTTCAGCTAATGCGATCGCACCGCAATCCCCCAAATGATTCACATTCAGTAGCAGTGCTTTAATATTTGGATTGCTTGAGAGCAAAGTCGCAAGTAATTTTGCTCCTTTAGCATCAATTTCATTACCTCCCAAATACAAACGCTCAACTGTACGGTTTTTATGGATGAGAACATGAACAATTGCAGCCAATCCTTCGTAACTCAGTTGAGTATTGACGAGATCCAAGGTACGGATGCTTTGATTGTGACACAGCATTTCGGCAAGATAACACGCCCCCCGATCGCCAATGGGATTTCGCTTCAGCCAAAGTCCCGTGACAGATGTATTGCAAGTCAGAGCCGCAGTGAGTTTTGCAATACCAGTCTCGTCAATCCGATTGCAACCCAAGTACACAATTTCTATGCGATCGTTTTGTTCGATCAACTTCGCTACACTCGCAGCACCAATATTGCCAATACCATTCGTACCTAAGAGAAAACTAATGACTGTACTATTATCAATCAGTGCATCCGTTACCATTTGACATCCTGTAATGCCAAGACCTTGTTTGCACAAATCCAACCGCCCATCTGGTATTGCTGTACCACATGGAAAAGTTTTTGTATCAGCAACGGGCATATTTGATTTAAGATGCTCAATTAATGGTGCAATTCTTGCTAGAACATCAGGTGATGTAGCGCTTACACTATTAATCGGGCAGTGAATAATATGCTGTTCGTTCATAAAAACCTTTTTATAATTACCAAGAGTATGGGACATAATCTTTTAGGAAATGACCAAACAAAGGCTCTTCAGAGTTTTCTATTCCTTGTACAATGGGATCGTAAATCCTTGCCATCCCATCAACAACATCCAAAGGTGTATAAAAACCTCTAGTTTCTTGTAAATAGGTTTTCTTTGTATAAGGATTTTCATCAGTAATCCAGCCAGTGTCTACACTGTTCATAAAAATTCCATCCCGAGCATAATCTTGTGCTGATGTGCGAGTCATCATATTTAAAGCAGCTTTTGCCATATTTGTATGCGGATGATATTTTGTTTTGTGAAGGCGGTTAAATTGTCCCTCCATAGCTGAAACATTAATAATAAAGCGTCTTTGAAACGGGGATTTTATTAACAGTGACTTGAGTTTGCTATTTAAAATAAAAGGTGCAACAACGTTCACTAAATGGACTTCTAGCATTTCTACCGTGCTGACTTCATCTAGCTTGAGCAGCCAACTATTGACCGGGCGAGTATCTAGTTGCTGTCCGTCAGCATCAAATGTATTGGCTGGAAAATATAGATTGCTTGTGAGTAAGTGACCCGGATATTGCGGTTGAGTTTCTAATAAAATAGAGTCAGGTTTAGAAGTTATTAAACCATTGGCTTCACCAGATAAAATTTCTTGAGGATTATTTTCTTGTGATAAAAGATGCTGATAAAATGCCAACGGACGCTTAATTGTTTGTGCCGCATTGTTGATGATAATATCCAGCGTTCTTTCAGTGTCAAGAAGATAGCCTACAAATGCTTCCACACTCCCTATTTGCCGTAAATCTAACCCATGAATTTGGAGGTGCGATCGCCATTGAGTAAAATCCGGTTCAAGACTAAAGCGGCGAGCACAGTCACGGGGGAACCGTGTTGTGATAATGACTCTAGCACCATCACGTAGCATTCGTAACGCTATTTGATAGCCGATTTTAATCCGACCGCCCGTGACTAACGCCACGCGATTTGTTAAATCCGTCTGTTGGCTGCGCTTGCGGTAGTTGAGTTCAGCACA
Organism: Tolypothrix campylonemoides VB511288_2; assembly: GCF_045999855.1. NCBI lineage: Bacteria > Bacillati > Cyanobacteriota > Cyanophyceae > Nostocales > Tolypothrichaceae > Tolypothrix > Tolypothrix campylonemoides. Next base: position 963,826 of record NZ_JBFPMW010000002.1, on the reverse strand, counting down.
AGCCGGACACAACATATGATAGAAGGAATGAATTTCAGTGTAAGGTTGCTTGCAAATGTAGCAATGATTGGGCTTGACAAGCTTGCTTTGGATAGCTCCAGAATTCGGCAAAACTGCAACTGGTTGCTCTTGGCGTTGGCTTTGCACCATTGCTGTCATTGCTTTTATCTTTTGAGTTTCCTCCTTTTGCTGTTGCTGAATAGCACGGCGCGATTCTTTCTTAGCATTTTTGTAGATTTTGGCAATCAAACTTTTAAAGCGAAGGTGGGAATCTATGAGGGTTGGCTCTTCTGATATTTGCTGCAAAACCTTGAGACAAATTTCCACTTCTTCTGGCGGAATGTTCATGATTAAGTCAATATTATTGATGTGGAGATTGGGAGGACTTGAACCCCCAGCCTGGAGTCTGGAAGACTCCTGCTCTTCCATTGAGCTACAACCCCCGTCAGTGTTGGCTCCGGTGGTGTACACAAGTCTTCTAAAGTGCGTTCTTGAGGTTTCGATCCCCCCTAACCCCCCTTAACAAGGGGGGCGAAAAACTCTTAAATTCCCCCAATTTATCGGGGGATTTAGGGGGATCTACGACGATTTTGGCTTTGTTCTAGAGATCTGTGTCCACCGTAGGTCCGTGGTGGAGGGTGCGGGAATTGAACCCACAACTTCTTCAATGAAGTTTGAAGCGTTCTTCCAGTTAGAACTAACCCTCAATACTACAATGTAGCATAGAGGAACGGTTGTGTGTATTAAAATTTGTTTGCTGCTTGCAGTGCGATCGCGATCTACTATGAAAACAAATTCAAAATCCAAAATTACCAAGTTGCAACAACTCGAAAACCGCAAATCCTCAGTCCACCATCCGGTTCATTCCAACTGCGACTGGCGCTGCGACACAGTTCGGGGCTAAAACTCCAAGAACCACCCCGCAAGACTCGACGATTTTCATCTCCACCAACTTCCCAAGCCGTTCCATCTGTTGGTGCGCCTTCATAATTTTTGTGCCAAGCGTCAGCACACCATTCCCAAACAAGCCCGTGCATATCGTACAATCCAAAGGCATTTGCCACTTGGAAATTTCCTACGACTGTTGTTTCTTTGCGCGATTTGGTTGTGAGTTTGGAAGCGTCAGCATCACTAGGGCTACAGTTTGCCACTTCAGACGTGAGGGTTTCACCAAAGTGGTAGGGGGTAATTGTTCGAGCACGACAAGCATATTCCCACTCAGCTTCACTGGGTAAACGATAAAACCGTCCTGTTTTTTCCGTGAGTCTAGCACAGAATTCAATAGCTTCATGCCAAGAAACATTTTCAACAGGTCGGTTTGCTCCTTTGAATTTAGACGGGTTGGGATTTAAAGATTGTTTAATTTTTGGCAAAGCGGCTACAGCTTTCCAATGTGCTTGAGTGACGGGAAATTTTCCCATAAAAAAAGGTTTGATATTGACTTCGTGTTGCGGGCGTTCGTCAGCATCTCCCTCATCCTCTGGAGAACCCATCATAAAATTACCACTAGGGATTGCCACCATGGGCATGATAATTTCTTGACCTAAATCTTCTGTGTAAAACTTTGAACTTCTGCGATCGCTCTTAATCTTATTTCCTTCCTTATCAACTGTGACCACATCAAATTGAAAAGTCTGTAGTTCGGAAAACTCGGAAAAATCTTTTAAATCAGAGGTAATCATTGTAAATTGCTTTTCTTGAGGCGATAGTTGTACGAGTTGTGGCGTTAATAAAATTGATTGTTTCGCAGGTGCTTTTAGAGCTTTCACATCTTGCAGAACTTCTGTAGCAGATTGATATCTATCTCTTGCCAAATGACTCAGTAATTTATCTAAAATTTGCCCTAATTCATCACTAATAGTAATATCTGTATTTTGTAAATGCTCTCGCCACAGCCACACTCCATTTAAGGGATCGTAAAGAGTATCATCTATCTGTCCGCAAGCATCTTGTATTGGTAAACACTGAGTGAGAAGCCGGACGCAAGTTACACCTAAAGAGTACAAATCGCTGGCGTGACAGGCAAACCCAGCCATTTGTTCGCTAGGTGCATAACCAATTGTATAAAGCACTGTGGCTTGTCTGGATAGGCTAGTTTGGGTAACCTGTTTTGCACCACCAAAGTCAATGAGTACGAGTCTCTTATCTGATTGTCGGCGGATGATATTTTCTGGTTTGATATCCCGATGAATGACGTTCCGTTCGTGGATAAATTCGAGAACTGGTAGTATATCTAGTAACAGTTCTCGAATTTGTTCTTCACCAAAAGGTTGTTGCTGAAGTTCTTGTAAGAGAGTTTTCCCTTGGATAAATTCTTGCACGAGATACAAACTAGAACCTTGTTCAAAATAAGCAAGCAATCGAGGAATTTGGATGTGATTTTCTCCGAGTTCGTACAGTCGTTTTGCTTCTTGCTTGAACAATTCTGCTGCTTTAGTACGTTCCGAAGTCCCCTGTACCTGTGGGAAGAATTGCTTGATGACGCATGGTGCATCAAGCCTATCTGCATCTTCAGTAGCATAGGTTCTGCTAAAACCGCCTTCGCCTAGCAGTCTTAATACACGGTAACGGTTCCTGAGGAAGTTGCCAAAGTTGCTTTGTCCGCAACTGTTACAAAATCTATTGCCATCAGGATTGAAGGGATTTGAGCAATGGGGATTTTGGCAAATTTGCATAGTGAGCCATGTATCGCATATTGTCCGGGATTGGCTCTTACTGAGCGAGGTTGAAGACACATACGTATCTCTGCATACAGAAGTTTTCCACCTGTTATCACTGTCACTTTGGTATGATACAGATAAAGAAAATTTTCTGTCTTTGTTTATATACAGTTAAAAATTTATAAATCAGGAATTTATCAATATCAAGTCAACAAGACGTAGATGTAAGCTTACAAATTTCTGTTAGATCGATAATAATAAGCACAAAAAAATTTAACAGTTAACACTGAACATTTAACAGCGACCAGTGACAGATGAAGAAATTTATTTTTTATCGCTAGAAGCGCGAATTAATTCGGCTACCAATGCAATCAAAGCAGAAACGACTATCAAAATTACGCTGAGGGCATTGATATCTGGCTTAACTCCCGTTCTAATACGGCCAAAGATTTCTATTGGTAGAGTGTTAGAACCGCTACCTGCAGTAAAGCTAGCGATGAGAAAATCATCTAAGCTTAGGATGAAAGCAAGCAAGCAACCAGCAATAATACCTGGCATCAGTTGGGGTAATAATACTTTTATAAAGGCTTGTACGGGTGTTGCACCTAAATCGAGTGCTGCTTCTTCTAAATGGGGATCTAGGTTGGTTAGTCGAGATGATACAACAAGACTAATGTAGGCAAGACAAAATACCACATGAGCTGCCACAATTGTCCATATACTGAGGGGAATTGCAAAGGCAGCAAGGAAGACTAAAGTGGCAACTGCGATCGCAATATCAGGGATAATCAAAGGCAGATAAGCCACCCCACGATAGAGTGTTTTACCAGGAAACCGATAGCGTCCCAAACCCACTGCCATCAAAGTTCCTAATATAGCAGAAATACCTACGGCGGTAAGTGCAACTATCAAACTATTTTGTAAAGCTGACAAAATACGCTCATCGTGGAAAAGTTTGTGATACCAATCCAAAGTGAAACCTTGCCACGTTGCACTGTAGGGAGATTGGTTGAAGCTATAGAAAGCCAGTACCAGTATGGGAAGGTACATAAAAACGAACATACACAAAGAGAAAACCGCCTGCCATGAGACGACACGCGGCTTTTTACGGGATGGAGTTATATTCACGTTTGCTATTTTAATTGATTTTTTTACTTATGGCATAAAAAAATAACATATTTCCTCTTTTTTGTCAACCGTCGTTGGTCATCGGTCATTGGTTACCAGTCTCTGGTTAACCCAGAAAGTCTTTCTGTCGAAAGATCCCCTCGATATTTTAATTGTCTAGAGTAATTCTAGTCAGTGTAAAGTTTTGAAGCTAAAGGACAAAATCATGAGTGAGCGATCGGATCGTGAAATCAGACAACCCGTCAGCCAAGATTGGCATGCTCAAGAAGAGCCAACACCTAAAGAAAGAAATTTAACTGCAAATCCAGGTGATGTCATTGCTGATAAACCTCAAACAGTTGAAGAAAAAGCGCAACAAGTTGCTGTAGATTCACCAGACATTACGGGCGACCACATTACAGTTCCCACTTACTTTGTTGTTGATGAACCAGATGGTGAAAAGAAAGCTCTTCACCACGTAAAAGATGCAGATGAAATTTCTGATGTTATCCGACAAGCACGAGTTGATGAAGATGGTAATAGAGTTTGGTGGTAATCACCAATAATTTTGGTCTGGTATGGAGAATGAGGCTCTTATAACTTAATTAAAATATTTTTTCTCTTTTTACTAACATGAGCCTCATACACTCTTTTATTAGCCAATGACTAATTTTTTTAGAATAAAAATATCTAATTGGTATGTTTTATTTATTTATTAAAATAAGTTTTAAAACAAAATGGAAATAAGAAGCCCAGCCTTTTTTATTGGTAATACCATTCCCTTTAAATACACTTGCGACGGTGATAATATTTCACCTCCCGTGCAGTGGGAAGATCCACCTCAAGGAACGAAAAGTTTTGCTTTGATTGTAGATGACCCCGATGCACCCAATGAAACATTTACTCATTGGTTGGTCTACAATATTCCTCCCGACAGCCGCGATTTTCCAGAAGATGTTGGTGGTAAGCAACCTAAAATCCCCCATGGAAGCTTGCAAGGGAAAAACAGTTTTGGTGAACTTGGTTATGGAGGACCGTGTCCGCCGAGTCAACATGGTGCTCATCGCTACTTTTTTAGACTTTTTGCACTCAACAAATGGCTTGATTTACCACCGGGGGCTGATAAGGAACAGCTGTTAGACGCAATTGAGGGGTCTGTCATTGATAAAGCGGAATTAATGGGGCGTTACGCTCGAGAAACTGAAGAAAACCCTATTTGATACCAAGTTGCGTTCACACATCGTACTTTCTTCCTTGTCTCCCTTGTCTCCCTTGTCCCACACACCAGTGCTATCTTTGAATGCAACGACCTATGAGGAGTTTGCACCAGTTCGGGCGTGGCAGTTATAAAGGTACTATGATGGAAATAGAAAAACCCACCAACGATGGTGGGAGTTGTGATGGCACTGGTACTATTGTACCACATTGGGATGAAAATAATGTGTAGAAAATTTAAAAATTTTCTACACACTCAATATGCGTTGGTTTCCTGTTAACTTGCTGTTGCTTGGTCTTGAGCCTCTTCAGAAACAGATTCCGCTTCAACTTCAGGTTCTACAACGACATTAGGTTTTGCCTTGACGGGTTTCGGACCGCGTGCTAGAGCAGGGTTAACTGGTGGCTTGGATTCATTACCGTATGACTTTTTGCCTCTACCCGAAGAGCGACGTTCTGAAGAATCTGCTCTGCGATCGCTATTGCGTTTTATGCTTTTAGGATTTGATTCAACAGGAGGTGTAGAATCTAAATCTTCCGAATTGTTGTCAGTGTTGGTGTTAGACTGACGTTCTGATTTCTTAATTGGACGTTCTACCATTGTTAAGTTTTTTTACGTTATCATATAGTATAGTGCCTTAGCACTGACATAACTATACTAGCGAGTAAAGCTAACCAGTCAGAGGCAATTTATATCAAAAGTGGTGAGGTTTTTTCCAGCCAATCTTTAATTAACAAGGTTGTCGGAAACCTCTAGCATCAGTGTAGTTAGCGTAAATCATCTGAGCGATCTTTGGCGGTGCTTCACCAATGTGAAAAGCGAGAACTCGTTCCTCAGTCACCTTATCTTGCATTGTGACTCTCTCAAATTGCCGTTTGTGTTCTGCCCACGATTCAACTATTGAGGTTTCTACAAACCGCGAAGGCTGGGATAAATCTTGATACACCCCCCACTGAATGGCACCATCACGCAAACGGATCTTACCAAGTGCTTGTACTGCCTTAGCAAACTCTTCAGCATTTGCAGGATCGATACAATACTCTATTGAGATTAACACCGGACCATCATTTGGACAGGGTTCAAAGGCATGAGTTGGCTCATCCCAATGCAAAGATGCCTGCAAGTTCAATTTCTCAGCACAATGAAGGCGAAATTTCACTGTTAAGGCAACAGACAGGATTAATCCTAAAGCAGCAATGGCTAGGGAATTTGAAATGCCAATATATTGTGCTAATGTACCCCATAAAAGACTGCCCAATACCATACAGCCCTGAAACACAAGCAACTGTACGGATAATGCTCTTGCACGTACCCAGGAAGGAACTGCTGTTTGTGCAGATACATTCAAACTGACCATAACACTTAAGGATGCAATTCCTACAAGGAGCATCACAATACAAACGAGAGGAACGCTGCGGAAAAATGCGATCGCCAGCATCATTCCCCCCATTAATACAGACGAAACTGCCACCAATTTATCAATAGCAAACTGCTGCCGCAATTTTGGTAAAAGAAAAGCTCCTGCCAATCCCCCGATACCCCAAAAGCCAAGAATAATACCGTATCCCAACGCATCCAGCTTTAACTCTTGACGCCCGAGTAAAGGGAGTAAGGCAAACAAAGCACTTGCAAAGAAAATATAGGCAACTGTTCTAAACAATACAGCTTGAAACACGGGGGCATAGCGAATGTAGCGTATTCCCGCTTGCATTGCTCCTATAAAACGTTCTGTTGGCAAGCCGCTTTTTTGAGGCGTGCGCTGCCATTGAGAAATAACAAGTATGACTCCAACAAAAGAAACTGCATTCAGCAAGAAAACAAAGCCCGTTCCTGCTGCTGCAATTACTATCCCCGCTAAAGCCGGACCGACAGAGCGTGAAAGGTTAACAACTATACCACTAAGCGTCACAGCTTGGGAAAGTTCCTCCTTAGGTACGAGTTCTGGAGTTATTGCCTGCCATACAGGCATATTCATTGCACTGCCAATACTTAAGGCAAAGGTAAGTAACAAAAGTACCCAAGGGGTTGTGATTTTAGCAACTGTTAGCACGCCCAACAAAGTAGCGGCTGCTAGCATCCAGCTTTGGGTCCACAGTAACATTTTGCGGCGATCCACAACATCTGCGATCGCGCCTGCGGGTAAAGCCAACAAAAAAAACGGCAAGCTAGCTGCTGCCTGCATCAGTGCCACTAGCAAAGGTGAATTGGGAGCAAGAGAAGTCATCAGCCATGCTGCTCCTACGTCATGCATCCAAGTGCCAATGCTTGATACTGCCGATGCAATCCAAAGAGCGCGAAAAATCGGTTGGCGCAGGGGAGTCCACATGGTTATAGATGCTGCTGGTGAAGTCATTGGAGTCTCTGGATTGAAGAGCTAGTGATATTGCACTGCTTTATATTACAAGATTTGCAGAAAAAATAATTGCTGGGAGGAAGTCGAGGAATGAAGGAGATCGATGAGTTTAGAGCATACGCAAAAATACACAAGCTCGACCAACCGTTCATTAAAACCTAGCCCAAGTTGGACAGGACGTATCTCGAACAGTTAAGATACGATTACCGCTAGGATTTTCGCCTAGTTCTCGAAGTGCCTTTTGGCTTGCTATCAAATTCAGTCGGAACCAAATTAGATAGCATGACCACGAGTGGACTGTTAATCCCGGTTTGATAAAACTCATGCCGCCGTAGACACAACTGCTTGAGTTTTTGAGAGAGAATGTTCCAGTGCGCCCAGACGTGCTTTCTGGCATCGAGCAGTCCATCATATCGACGGTCTGCTGAATTCAGATAGGCGGTTCTGAGAGGAACACGCTCGGAGAAAAACATAGCTCTACGCGCTAGAGCCATTGCTGCGGCAGTATCGGAACTTAATCCATGCTGCCGCATAAATTTTGCTATTCCAATTAAACTGCTGTAAGCAGGATTGACTTTTATTAGTTCAACGCCTCTGGTGGCACAACGTCTTTCAATAATTTCTTGCCACTTTGCATAAGCGAAGCCAGAAAGCATCCTTGCATAACGTTTACCTTTTTCCCGAAGCTGGTTTTTCTTAGCACAGAAATCTAAATTCTCCAATACTAAAGGAACTTCAAAAGATTCGGCAATCAACACTAGCTGAGCGGCAACATCACTCAGGATAGTTTCTATTTGAGTCGTAGTTTTACTATGTAAATTCAGCTGAAATTGTCCCTTGTCTTTTAAGTTGCCGTAAGCATCAACATACGTCCAACCAATAACTGATGGGTTTAGGTCTACTCCAATACAGCCAGATTGCCATCTGTTTCTGCTTTGAATGGGAACATCTTGAACGTTAACAGACACAGCAATATACCATCTCTGTTTCTTGTAGTAAAACCTAAAACTTACGGCACTGTTGCTAATGGCATAATTAATATCTTCTTGCCCATAAGGGAAGTTAACTCCTGAAGCTATTACATATTTCCCAAATCTAGCTTCTAGCGCAGTCGGAACACGAATTTTTAGCAACCCCTCAGACGAAAGCTGAGATATTTGATTTCCATTAGTCTCATCTTTTGAACCTATTAACGTGAAGTTATTGGTGTTGCCTCCAATCCTGACAATTAAGGGGCTGTCTTTAACGTGCTTAAGTTTATTTTCTAATAGATGAATTCGACGTTTCTTTTGATGAATACCAAACTTTGCGTCTTGTAGCAGGGTAGAACACCCATGCTGCTTTGAACGGAGACTACAAGCATCTTTAAGATGAGAAGACTTGGACTTTTTAGAATTCTTGGCTTTGCGGTAGTCCGCAACTCTTTTCTCTTGAGACTTGACGTATTCTTTTGCCGACTTAATCTGTGCTTCAAGGATTTTGGTGTGTCGCTCTTTGCATTCTTTTGCAGAAGCAATCGCACCTTCAACTTCAATACGTATAGAGTTAATCTGACGCTTATTGATATGATATTTTGGCTGAAATTCCTTGACTAAGCTGGCTGCTTTATCTCCAGACAATAGACGGTTTTTCAGGTCTTCACGAATGACATTTTGTAACTTACTATACGCTTCTAAATATTTCCACAATTCTTGTGGAGCTAACGTTGTGTAAGTTTTTGTCGCCATTCTTGAATCACCTTCCTTCTTTAGTGCTACTTTGTACAGTGTAGCGCAAACTATTAGAAACAAATTCATACCTGTCCACTCGAATTACTTTCTGAAGTTCTAGACCTTGCATACCCATAACCAGTATTCTTAAACGACAACATCGTGTCACAAATACGTTAACATGACGTATACACGAGAATTTTGAGTATATTTGTACTACTTTGACCAAGGTTTTAACGAACTGCTTTCTACCCCTAACGCCAGTAACGATTACTCCACTGGTATCTCAATCATAAACTCTGCACCCTGTCCTGGGGAAGAATGACAGGTTAATCGACCCTTGTGTTTATCCACAACAACCTGATAGCAAATGGACAAGCCCAATCCCGTACCACTTCCTACTGGTTTCGTGGTAAAAAATGGGTCAAAGATTTTCTGTTGCACTTCCTCAGTCATCCCAATACCGTTATCGACAAACCGAATTCTTACGGTATTGGTATTGGCTAACTCGGTACGGATAAAAATTTGGGGCTTTGTCCTATTTTCAGTGTTTGTTCCCAATGACTCTTCTAATGCATCAATTGCATTATTCAGGATATTCATAAAAACTTGATTGAGTTGACTTGCATAACAGGTAACTTTAGGTAACTGTCCGTATTCTTTGACAATTTCAATATCGGAGCGATGCTTGGTAACAAAACCTGGAGAGTTATTTGTAAGTTTTGCGATCGCATCTGCATTTTTTGCCTTCAGTCGGTACTGTAAAATCATCAATGTACTATCAATACCTTCATGAATATTAACAGGCTTCATCTCTGCTTCATCAAGGCGGGAAAAGTTACGTAAGCTTAACACAATATTGCGGATGCGATCGCTACCTACTTTCATTGAAGTGAGAAGCTTTGGTAAGTCTTCTGATAAAAATTTTAGGTCCATCTCTTCTATTTTTTCCACAATTTTGGAGACAGGATTCGGATATTCTTGCTGATACATAGCAAGTAAATCTAGCAAATCTTTGACATAGTTACCAGCATGAACGAGATTGCCATAAATAAAGTTAATCGGATTATTAATTTCATGGGCAACTCCCGCCACTGTTTGTCCCAACCCAGACATTTTTTCTGTTTGAATCAACTGGGATTGAGTCCGTTTCAATTCCTGCAAAGCTTGCTGCAATTGCTGATTTTTTTCATTGAGTTCCTGGGTTCTCTCTACTACCTTTTCCTCAAGAGTATGGCTGTATTCTTCTAACCGTTCGTTTGCCACAGCCAAATTTTTATAAAGCGTAGCATTTTGCAAGGAAATAGCTGCTTGGGTAGCAAGGACTTTGAGGACTTTTAATCTCTCGTTTGTAAAAGCCCCAGGTATCAGATTATTTTCTAGATAAAGAATTCCAATCAACTGTCCTTGATTGTGGATTGGGAGACACAATACCGATCTAGGTTGACGTTTAATAATGTAAGGATCGGCAATAAAAGTTGTTTCAGTAGTCGCATTATTAAACACTAAGGTTTCAGATGTCCGCCAGACATAGTTGATTAATCTGACAGGAATTTCTTCGTTTGACTGTACTGGAATTGATTGTAAGCATACAATTTGTAATGGTTCGGTGCTGTTACCAGGAATTGTTCGTGCTTCAATAACTAAATCCCCTTCATAGCAAAGAATTAAACAACCTGTTTCTGCACCCGCGTTCTCAAGCAACACCCGCATTAATGTTGAAAGCAATTTTTCCAACTCGATCTCTCCAGAGAGAAGCTGAGAAGCTTTGATTGCAGTTGCTAAGTCCAGAGAGTCTGAAACGCTGTTACTAGAAACACTCGTTATGCTTTCACTTAAATTAGGAATAGAATGAGTTATAACGTTAACTATTGTATCGTGAGGATTGAGGCTAACTTTTTCTTTTTGTAAGATAGAACTTAATTGGGGATAGCGTTGTTTTAAGTCCTCAAGTTTGGCTGTTGCACCCCATCGGTTATAGGCAGAATAAGCATTCACTAGATAGGTTTTGGCAATCAGTTCTTTGCCCCAAGAAAAGTAGAATTTGGCGGCTAGTTCGTAAGCAAGTGCTTCTTCATTAATATACTCGTGTTCTTTAGCAAGGAAAATGGCGCGATCGTACATTTCCATTGCCTCCACACGCTGCGTTAAAACTCGATGTTGCTCTGCCTCTATCAAATAATATTTATGTAAAAAATTCATGGGAGCGCTCTCTGCCCATGTTTTCATCTTTTTTTGATAATCGGACACCTTCTCTAAAATTTGTTGTTTCTCTAATTCATTGACATCATTATAAATTGCTAACATTGCTAAAGAAGTGTAAAAATAGAAAATAGCAACACTATACTTAGCTGGAACTACATCTAAATACTTTTCAGCTAAAGTTGCATTTTGTATAGCATGATGATAATTTAGGAATATGTAACAAAGAAATAGTTTTTGTAAATGTACGTAAAAAATTGTCATTCTGTTACCGATTTTCTGGTGAAGGGGTAGCAGAATTTTTTCATTGTAAACTTCACCTTCTAAACAACACGGGTTTTGGGATTTCCCTAGTAAATTCAAGACAGTTTGCCAATTAATTCCATGCCAATGAAGAGCTATTTCCTGCTTAATTTGAATAATTCCCTGATAGTAATTTGCCATTTCTAGTTCCAAATTTATCAGGTTTTTCCCCAGCCAAAAAGAATGCTCTGAATGCATATATATACAATAAGAAGCTTGTTCTAGATCGCCAGTTTCTAAACCTACGAAGTAAGCTTTTAATAAACAACTTAAAGTATATTTTAAGTGATTTTTCCAAGCTATGATACAAGTATTAATAACAAAAACAGTCATGCATTCAGTTTCTCTATCTTTAAATTTGGTTAGTAAATTTAAAGCTAATTGACCGAATTCATAACTAGAATCAATATCTCCTGAGAGACTCCATAAAATAATTCCGTAAGTTGCATAGGAAGCAGTGCTCGAAACACAGTTTCCATATTTAAGAGATAAATTAACTTGTTTCAAAACAATTAACGTAAACAGAAGAGGATTGGCAACGTATGTAACTGGTAGCAAGCGCCATAATATATTCATCACTGCTAGCTTTGTCGAATCAGTCATTTGAGGGAAATGAATTAAATCTTTAATTTTTTTCTTTGTTAAAGCTAGCTGTATTTCTTGCAACTCTATTTCAATGTCTTTTCGATCGAGTCCTTGAGGCAATTCTATCCCCAATAACTTTAGCACTTCTATCCCCGTGGTAATTGCTTCAATTCCTTGACTTTGTGTTTTATAAGCTTCAATTTTGACATGATAGGCTTTCATCTTATCAAGCAGCGTTTTTGCTTGTATCAACACAACTTCAACGCTTTCCTCCATCTGCTCCATATCGCCGTTGAGATACGCTGCTTCTGCTAAGGTTTCATATAGGGCTAAAGTAATTTCATAGTTGGTTTCCCAGCGATCGCATCCTAAAAGTTCTATTCCCACTGTTAAATATTTAATTGTAATTGCATAAGCGGTTGAAGACTTGGCTTTACGTCCAGCAATCAAATTTAACTCTGCTAGTTCTTTACGCTGCAAGCGATCGGTTATTAATTCTATTCCAGCATTTAATTGATTTACAATATCAAAAATTTTCTCTTCCCGTTCTGACAAAGAAAATTTTTTTAATAAAAGTTGACCAATTTTTAAGTGAGTTGATTGTTTTTGATTTTCAGGTATAAGAAAGTAAGCTGCTTGCTGTACTCGATCGTGGAGAAATTTATAGCGTGGTAATTGGCGATCGCTAATTGCTAATTGTTCATTGCTAATAGCATCATTAAGGAAAAACTTGTAATTTTCATTTTTGGGAATGATAAATCCTTCTTGCAGAGCCTTCCACAAATCCATAGCTGTCTCTACTGATGATTTCTCATGCACAATAGCAAGAGTCTCTAAATCAAATTGATTGCCAATGCAAGCAGCGAGTTTTAAAGTCTCTTGGGTATTTTTCGGTAACTTTTGTAACTGAAGTGCCATCAACTCCATCACATCATCAGTCAGAGATAGCGCCGTAGCTTGGGCAATATCGCATTGCCAATAACCAACATCAAAATTACAACTAATCAACCCATATTCATACAAAGCTCTCAAAAATTGATGGCTAAAGAAGGGATTTCCTTTAGTTTTAGTATGAACTAGTTGTGTCAGAGGGCTTGCAACTTCTTCAGGACAACTCAGGGTATCGGCAATCCAGAGATTCAAGTTAGTTAAACTTAAGGGTGATAGGGTAATTGTATTTACTGTCGCTCCATTTTTGCGAATTTCTTCTAACATCAACATCAATGGGTGGGTATTCGATACTTCGTTATCCCGGTAGGAACCAATCAACAACAAGCCCCCCTTGCTTTCCTCGGAATTTGGAGAAGATAAGAAAGAATTTGTATTTGTCTCACTTTCGCCCATCAATAATTGAATTAGCTTTAAAGAAGCTAAGTCTGTCCATTGCAAATCATCCAGAAACATCACTAACGGATGATTGGTATTGGTAAATAGGCGAATAAAGTTTTGGAACACCAAGTTAAATCGATTTTGTGCTGCACCAGGCTCAAGTGGAGAAATCGGAGGTTGTTTGCCAATCAGCAATTCCACTTCGGGAATCACGTCAATAATAACCCTACCTTGTTCTCCCAAGGCTTCAAGAATTTTTGCTTTCCACTGTTTGATTTGCTCGGGGCTTTCACTTAACAGTTGAACCATCAAATCTCGAAAGGCTTGTACCAATCCTAGAAAGGGAATATTACGTCCAAATTGGTCAAATTTTCCTTGTATAAAATAACCTTTTTGCCTCACAATAGGTTTGTGGACTTCATTGACAACAACAGTTTTCCCAATGCCAGAACAACCAGCTACCAACATTATCTCCGTAGCACCTGCACTGACACGGTTAAAAGCAGCTAGTAAAGTTTCTACTTCTGTTTGTCGTCCGTAAAGTTTCTCGGAAATAATAAAGCGGTCAGGAATATCTCGTTTTCCTAACTGAAAGCTCGCAAGACTCCCAGTTGTCTCTAAGGTATGCAAGCACGTCTGTAAATCGTATTTTAATCCTCTAGCACTTTGATAGCGATCTTCTGCCATCTTTGCCATAAGTTTGTTGACAATGCTTGATAGAATTGGGGGAATTTTGGGATTGATACTATGTGCTAAAGGTGGAAGTTTTGCAATATGACAGTATATTAATTCCATTGCGTCAGATGTATTAAAGGGCATCTCTCCAGTAAGGAATTCAAACAAGGTGACACCAAGGGAATAAAAATCACTGCGGTAGTCAATCCCTCGGTTCATGCGTCCGGTTTGTTCGGGAGACAAGTAAGCAAGAGTTCCTTCGAGAACGTTGGGATTGCTTAGGGTTTGAGTTTCTTTCGGCAGCAGAGAGGCAATGCTAAAGTCGGTCAGTTTGACTTGCTTGGTTTGAGGATTAATGAGAATATTAGCGGGTTTGATGTCTTTATGAATGAGGCGTTGGAAATGCAGTTTTTCTAAAGCGTCTGCAATCTGAAGGGCAATATGAAAAAATTGTTCTAGAGACACACCACCTCTCGTCTCTAGACTAGACATATACTCTTTGAGGGAAATAGCTCCAAAGTCTTCCATCACCAAAGCGTACCCGTTTTGGTAGTTTTCTAAACTGTAAAGTTGAATGATACCGGGTAGTTTGAGGTTTTTGGCAATAGTATACTGATTGCGAAAGTGTACGAGTTCGTTAAAGCGAGGATATTCTTGACGCATCAATTTAATGACAACAGGTTGTTGGTTGTCTTCCCGAATTGCCCGGTAAACCAACGTTCTACTGCTACAGTAGATTTGATTGGTGACGCAATAACCCGGAATTTGAAGAGTTGTGTCAACCATACCTGTCTTTAACGCTCATGCTACTACGAGTTGCTTGAACTAGTATTCCCACGAGCGTCCTACTTATATCATTGAGCAATTTCTATCCCCAGTCCCCAACGCTCAATCCCCTACTCACTGTTAGCTGTAGAGGCTTAGCCGATCGCAACACCACATCGAGCAACTCTGGAAACAGTAATTCTAAATCCTCTCGTCGCAAGATATTAATGTGTTGGGTGCCTTCTTTTCTAGTCAAAATGACACCCGATTCTCTCAGTATCTTAAAGTGGTTGGACATCGTTGACTTAGCGATCGCAAAATCGAAGTCACCGCAGCATTGCTCGCCTTCGGTTGCCAAGCGTCGCACAATTTCCAACCGTACCGGATCGCCCAGAGCATACAACACTCCAGGCAGCGAAATGTTTTTTTTATCTGGATGATACAAGAATTTCATATTTTTATTATGTCACAGAGTTGACACTATTTCTTTTATTCGATAATATCGAAATATCGAAATATAGAGGAGGGCTAAATATGTCATCCGTTACAAGCGTGACAGAGTCCACATTCAAGCAAGAAGTCCTCGAGAGCTCAGTCCCGGTATTGGTTGACTTTTGGGCACCATGGTGCGGTCCGTGCCGCATGGTCGCTCCCGTAGTCGATGAGATTGCTGCCGAATATACAGGACAGGTAAAGGTCGTGAAGCTAAACACAGACCAATATCCTACTGTTGCCAGTCATTATGGAATTCGCAGCATTCCAACACTGATGGTGTTTAAGGGAGGTCGCCAAGTAGATACGGTAGTAGGTGCAGTTCCAAAGACAAGCTTGGCTAAGACTTTAACACAGCACCTGTAATACAGTTAAATAATTCGTAATTATTCACTCAGCGATCGCTGGTTACTAGTTAGCGATCGCTGATATTAACTGATAGGCAGGAGCACCCTATGGACTTGAAGTTACAAGGTAAAACTGCGCTGGTAAGTGGATCGACTGCGGGTATTGGTTTTGCAATTGCCCAAGGGCTAGTACAAGAAGGTGCATCGGTAATTATTACCGGAAGGTCAGAGCAACGGGTTTCACAAGCCGTTGAGAAAATTAAACACAGCAACCCCGAAGCAAAAGTTTCTGGAATAGCTGCGGATTTAGCAAAAAAAGAAGGTGCCGAAAAAGTCTTTCAACAGGTTTCAAGCACAGACATTTTAGTTAACAACCTTGGTATTTACGAACCCAAACCATTTTCAGAGATTACCGATGAAGATTGGTTGGATATTTTTGAAGCTAATGTTTTGAGTGGAATTCGGTTAAGCCGTCAATACTTCTCAAAAATGCTAGAGCAAAATTGGGGACGTATTATTTTTATCTCTAGTGAATCGGCACTTAATATTCCCGTTGAGATGATTCATTATGGGATGACTAAGACGGCTCAATTATCTGTGGCAAGAGGCTTAGCAGAAATGACAGTTGGAACTGGGATCACGGTAAACAGTGTTCTTGCAGGACCAACGCGTTCCGAGGGTGTTGATGGCTTCATAGCAAATATGGCAAAAGAGAGAGGAATTAGCTCAAGTGAAGTTGAAACCGACTTTTTCCAAACTCTTCGTCCAAGTTCCCTCATTAAAAGATTTGCCACGATTGAAGAAGTGGCAGCAATGGTTATTTATCTGTCTAGCCCATTGGCAGCTGCCACAAATGGTGCTGCTTTGCGGGTAGATGGCGGTCTTCTCAAGACTGTTGTTTGAGGCTTACTCCCAACTCATTCTATAAATTGCTGATTTTCGTACTAGCGCATCTAGGCTAATTTGTTGGGTAAAAGCTAATCGGCTAATGAGTTTCTTTCTCCCCTGCTCCCTGCACAAGAGCCCCCCTACAGTCTCAACCCAACATTTCAAGGCGGGCACGGTAGTAGCGTGGACATTACCCGCCATTCAATATTGGTGGGCAAATGCCCACGCCTGCAGTAGAGACGCATAACCACCAACCAAACAATATGAACTTATTCTCACGTTACAAACTAGGAAATTTAGAATTGCCCAATCGCATTGTTATGGCTCCCTTAACCAGACAACGCGCTCTTAAAAATAACGTACCGCACCAACTGAACGCTACATATTACGCCCAACGAGCAACAGCCGGTTTGATTATTGCCGAAGCCACTCATGTTGCACCACAAGGTTTGGGCTATATTTATGCACCTGGAATTTTTTCACAAGAACAAGTTGAAGGTTGGAAGTTGGTGACGGATGCGGTACATCAGCACGGAGGCAGAATTTTTCTCCAAATATGGCATGTAGGGAGAATCTCGCACCCAGATTTACAACCCAATGGAGCCTCACCTGTAGCACCTTCTGCCATCGCAGCTAGAGGCGAAATACTCACTTATGAGGGTATGAAACCTCTTGTGATTCCTCGGGAATTGGAAACATCAGAAATTCCAGAAATTGTAGAACAATTCCGCCAGGGAGCAGAAAATGCCCTAGCAGCTGGGTTTGATGGTGTAGAAATTCACGGGGCTAATGGTTATTTGCTCGATCAGTTTCTGCGGGATGGAACGAATCACCGTACAGACAGATATGGTGGTTCTGTGGAAAATCGTGCTCGGTTGTTGTTAGAAGTAACGGAAGCAGTTATAAGTGTGTGGGGTTCAAAACGGGTAGGAGTACGCCTTTCGCCCAGTGGCACTTTTAATGATATGCGTGACTCCAATCCTCTTGAGACATTTGGTTATGCTGCCCAAGCTCTTAACAATTTTGATTTAGCATATCTACATATCTTTGAAGCAATAGAATCTGATATCAAACATGGGGCCGTAGTAGTACCTACGAGTCATATTCGAGAACGCTTTCACGGTACCCTCATGGTCAATGGTGCTTATACTCTTGACAAAGCCAAAACGGTTGTAGACAAGGGAGAAGCGGATCTTGTATCCTTTGGGACGCTGTTTATATCAAATCCAGATTTACCCAAACGCTTTGCTCTCAATGCACCATTGAATCAAGCAAATCCAACAACGTTTTATACGGGTGGGGCAAAAGGTTACACAGATTATCCAACACTGGATCTCCAATCTTTCTCTCCGGCAGGAGTAAAATAACCCGTAATTTGTAATTCGTAGTTCTTAATTAAATAAGTAATTACGAACTGCGAGTTTGGAATTGGTGTTCTAACAAATCTATAATGTGAGAAAAATAACGGATAAATCCAATGGTTCAAGAACTCGACCTGAAAACCAAACCTCTGGATGTACCAAGCGCTATTTATCAGCGTCGTTCTATTAAAACTTTCAAACCAGACCCCATATCACCAGAACTGCTCAAGCAACTTGTAGAACTGACTGTAGCAGCACCGAGTAGCTTTAATATTCAAGCTTGGCGCATAATTATCGTACAAGATGAATCACAAAAAGCGGCTCTTGCTGCTGCATCTTGGAATCAAAAGCAAGTCATTGAAGCACCCGTGACTTTTGTCTTTGCAGCTGATGCGAGTGCAGGAGAACAAGATTTAACACCGATTTATAATAAAGCACTTGAAACAGGTGCTTGGAATGAAAAGACAGTGGAGTACTTTAAAAGCTCTATCCCTCAGTTTCAAGCAGGTTTGGGAGACAAGCGGCGAGAGTACGCTATTAAGGATGCCATAATTGCTTCTACCCATTTGGTGCTTGCTGCAGAAAGTTTGGGCTTGTCTACCTGCTTTATGAATGGTTGGATTGAAGAGAAAGTGAAAGAAGTCATTGGTGTCGCAGACAATCGAGATTTTGCGATCGCAGTGCTTGTACCTGTTGGATATGCAGCAGAACCCCGTCGCGATCCCGGACGCTTGCCATTCGCCTACAATGTTTTTGTCGATAGAGTGGGCAACCCATACAATGGTTAGTGAAGTATGAAGGATAAAGGATAAAGGATGAAAAGGTATACAGGATAAAAGTCGGAATTCGATACTTCATCCTTTGTCCTTTAGATAATTTTATGAAAATTGATTTCGGTGCAACTGCTAGTGATTACGCAAAATATCGTGCGGGTTTTCCCAGTTCGTTGTTTAACAAACTTTCTGAATACGGCATTGGTTTGCCAGGACAAAATGTTGTAGACATTGGAACAGGAACGGGGACGCTCGCACGTAACTTTGCTATGAGAGGATGTCATGTCATTGGTATCGATCCATCAACATCTCTCCTCGAACAAGCAAAGCAATTAGATCTCGCTAACAACGTTAAGGTAAATTACCGCCAAGCATCTGCTGAGAACACTGGGTTAGAAGATTCTAGCGCTGATGTTGTAACAGCAGGACAATGCTGGCATTGGTTCGATCGCCCCCGTGCTATTCAGGAAGTGATTCGCATACTGAAAGCAAACGGGTATATTGCGATCGCTCATTTTGATTGGGTACCGTTAAAAGGCAATGTAGTGGAGGCGACTGAACACCTAATACAAGCTTATAATTCCGATTGGAACATGGGGGGTGGAAATGGTTTATATCCACTGTGGTTGCGAGACTTAGGAGAAGGTGGATTCCGAGACATACGAACATTTTCATATGACGTATTTGTGCCATATTCGCATGAGGATTGGCGGGGAAGAATTCGGGCGAGTGCTGGTGTGGGAGCGAGTTTAGAAAAAGACAAAGTTGAAGAATTCGATCGCGAACTGGCAGGATTGCTCCAAAGCCAGTTTCCTACATATATGCTTCAAGTTCAACATAGAGTTTTTGCAGCAATTGCAAAGTCACCAAAATTTAAGGATGTCTTAAATCATGATTGAGCTTTACTACTGGACAACCCCCAACGGGCATAAAATTACGATGTTTCTTGAGGAAACTGGTTTACCCTATACCATCGTTCCTGTCAATATAGGAGCCGGGGATCAATTCAAACCAGACTTTCTCAACATCTCTCCTAACAATCGCATCCCCGCAATTATCGATAAGGAACCAGCAACTGGAGATGGTCCCATTTCGGTTTTTGAGTCTGGTGCGATTTTGCTGTATCTAGCAGACAAAATTGGAAAGTTGATCCCAGCCGATCTGCGCGGTAGAGTTGAGGTCCTTCAGTGGTTGTTTTGGCAGATGGGAGGTCTAGGTCCTATGGCGGGACAAAACCACCACTTCAGTCAGTATGCTCCAGAGAAGATTGAGTACGCAATTAAGCGCTACGTCAACGAAACAGGACGCTTGTATGCTGTACTGAACAAGCAATTGACAGATAAAGAATTTATTGCGGATGAATATTCTATTGCAGATATTGCCTGCTATCCCTGGATTGTCCCTTACGAACGTCAAAACCAAAATCTTGATGATTTTCCCAACCTCAAGCGCTGGTTTGAAGCTATTAAAGAACGTCCTGCAACAATTCGTGCTTATGAAAAAGCAGAAACATTCAAAGATCGGGCACTTGATGTTGAAAAGTCAAGAGATTTATTGTTTAACCAATCGGCAAAGACGGTTTAGGGCTAATGGCTAATAGCTAATGGCTAATGGCTAATAGTACGCAGGTTATGTTCTTAATTTCGTTATCAGGCGAAGCCTTGTAACGAGAAAAAAGATTAATTTCAAAGAGTTTTACACTAACAAGCGTGTCACGCAGGTTCGTTCCCTAACCTCAGTTTATGGTGGGTAACTTGAGTGACACGTATTGCATATCTATAGCAAAAGTCAATGGTGAAATCCCCCTTCTGTAAATTCAGGCACAAAAGGAGATCCAATCCGTGAAAAAAGCGTATAATAGGGGACTTGTTTGTCAAATATCTGTAATAGGAGACACCTCCTCGTGAAGGAAAGTATCATCAAAATCTCAAAACCCCTGCCAAAAGTTCCACCCCAATCTAGTGATTCTGAATTGCTATCAATTGTGACCCAAACTGAAGAATTTAGCATACCAGAAGAACCGCAAGAACTAGATCTAGAACCTATAGATATGCTGGCAGAACCAGCTTACCCTAGGTTTGCTAGCACAAATTCTAGCGGTTGGAAGGCATCAGACATTCTGCGTGAAGTTAGACTGGATTATTTTGATATCGGTGGAGCTGATTAACCAGTCATGAGTTACTGAGTATCTTTATTGGAAATTAAGTTAAAAAGCATCAGGTTAGTTTACTAAACTTACCCACTTGAAAATCATTTTTCTCATTTCTTCCGGTCGAGAGAGTGCCACTCATCCAGCAAAAGGGTTGTCTACTTTGTTACGCCTTCATTATGTCCAATACCAAAAATCAGAGTTTTTACTCTAATCTTTAAGAAAAATCAGACTTTTTCTGACTTTTTCAGCCTGCAAAGTCCCGAAAAATGGCTTACATTGAATTTTGTAAAAAGATTATAAGCCTTCCTATTTTGTGTTAAATGCACTCATAAAAATTTTGAGTGCATTTTATTTATATGCAAAATCCCCTGTAAGGGCATTGTTTGAAAACGTTAAATGGCTGTTAAATAAACGAAAGCCATCATTTGAATATAAATTCATATGTTTGGATAGTAAATAATAATGTCATATAAAAATGCCTATTTCTCATCAACACCACGGTCACAGTCACGAACCACCTAGTTACAATCGTGTTTTTGCGATCGCGACTGCACTCAATCTAGGATTTGTCTGCCTTGAAGCCCTGTTTGGCTTCTTCAATAATTCCTTGGCTTTGATTGCAGATGCAGGGCACAATCTCAGCGATGTTTTGGGGCTACTTTTAGCTTGGGGAGCTTCCTGGTTATCCCAGCGTCGTTTTCGTCATCGTTATACTTATGGTTTGCGCCGTTCTTCCATACTCGCAGCACTGGCTAATGCTTGCTTTTTACTGCTAGCAATGGGTGCTATTGCTCTCGAAGCCTTTAAGCGGTTCTACAGCCCGGTACCAATTGAGGGTCATGTAGTGATTGGCGTAGCTATGGTGGGAATTGCTATTAACACGGGTACAGCATTGATGTTCGTGTCTGGTAGAAAAAGAGATTTGAATATCAAAGCAGCATTTTTGCATATGGCTTCGGATGCTTTAGTCTCTCTTGGTGTGGTACTGGGTGGTCTTGCCATTATGACAACAGGTTGGTTGTGGTTTGACCCAGTTATCACACTGATTATTGTGATTGTCATTGCTGTTGGCACTTGGCACTTATTTCGCGATTCTATCGATTTAGCTCTTGATGCGGTCCCAAAAGGAATTGACTTGCTGGCAGTTCAGACTTATTTCACAGAACTCCCTGGTGTTGTAGAAGTTCACGATTTACATATTTGGGCAATCAGTACTACAGAAGTCGCATTGACTGCTCATCTTGTCATGCCAACAGGAAGTCCAGGCGATGCTTTTCTAACCCGAATCAGAATCGAACTCCATGACAATTTCGGTATCGAACACACAACTATTCAAATCGAAAAAGGTGGTTTTCTACTTTCATGCAATCAAGAGTCCTGTTGTGGTTAATATCCTTATAGTTGATGCATGGCTTCGTATCCAATTTATATGTTCTACTTATGAATTACTTTATATTAAGTTTTTTAAGATATGAGATCTGTCTTTTGATAGTTGCCTGAGAATTTGTAAAGTTTAATATCAAAGGTAAATAATTATAAAGAGTAACTTGAAAATCTTTGATAAATGGCTCTATGTTGATGTGAGGTTTCGTTTCACTCTTATTTAAAATTTATTCACAGAATATTTTAAGTAAAATTTTTAATTTTCCGTAATATTACTGGTATAACATAGTAGTATTACTGGTATAACATAAAAGTGAATAAAAAATCAGACTAGTATAAATAACAAGAGCATAAGAGTTGCTGTTTGGCAATCAAGACCAAAGGCTAGAAATCTGGAAAAACTGGGTGCAACTTCCATACGAATCAGGCAACGAATATCTTAAGGAAATCACGCAATGCAACCAGCACTTCCAAGCTTTGCCAATCTTGCCAAAGGATTGGCTGTTCTAAGCCAGCAACGAGCCACAGGAGAACTCATCTTCTCTTCAGGGAATGAGAAATGGCATTTATATTTATTTCTCGGGCGTTTGCTATACGCCACTAGAGAAAACCATCGCGTTCGTCGTTGGTATAGAATCGTTACGCAAGATTGCCCTAGTTGGAAATTTGAAGACAATAACATAACTTTACAAAAAGATGAACTTTGGGAATATCAACTGCTGAAGTTAGGTCTTGAACAAAATCAGTTGACCTTAACCCAAGCAAAAAGCATTGTTGGCAAAACGATTGATGAGGTTTTATTTGACCTTGTCACTCGTTCCCAATTACACACTCATTGGGTACCTAAAAAATTACATCCAATTGCTTTAATAGATGTCAAACCATGCTTGTATACAGCTGTTGAACTAAGAAATAGGTGGCGCAACATGGATTTAGGGCAATTGAACCCCGATTCTGCACCAATTGTGAAACAGCCAAACTTTGAAAATTTTAGAGTTCCTAAAAATTACTTTGGAATCATTCAGCTTGTTAATGGAGAAAACACAATTTGGGATCTTGCTTCACAACTCCAACAATCTGTCTTAACAGTTGCTCATGACGTACAGCAATTAGTCAATCAAGGCATTCTTGAACTATCATTTATTCACGATCGCTCCGTTCCGGTAAAGCTTGTAAATTCTAATTATCAAAATAAAAAATTTTCCCGCTCGTTCAATTCTGTTGATGATGTCCAGCCAGCTTCAACTTCGTCATCTCAACCCATCATTTCCACAAAGGCTTCCAGTCACTTCCCCAAACTAGAGAGACAATTACAAGTAGAAAACTATCATACATATAGTAATTCTCCAATACAAGCATCTAGCCCATTACCAATTGTCTCAGTACCTGTGACTGCTATTCCCCAACAAGATGTGCAGGGGAATTTCGCGATCGCAACAGAAATAATTACACTTCCAGCCTCTCAACCTACAACTGACTCCCATAAAAGTTCTGACACTCCTCAACGAGAATCGATTCCTCCGCTTGTAAGTACGCTGAAACCCGAACAAGAAAGCCCCTTAATAGCTTACATTGATGATAGTCGAAGCGACAGCTTAAAAATGGCATATATCCTGACGAAATCTGGTTATCGGTGTATTAACATACAGGAATCAGTGAGTGCATTAACGACCTTATTAGAGAATAAGCCCAGCCTGATTTTTTTAGATTTAGTCATGCCAATTGCAAACGGTTATGAAATTTGCTCTCAAATTCGTCGTGTCTCAGCTTTAAATCACATACCCGTCATCATTCTTACTAGCAATGATGGAATTGTAGACCGCGTTAGAGCAAAAATGGTTGGTTCATCAGGCTTTTTAGCAAAACCAATTGTGACAGAGAAAGTGCTAAAAATTTTACAGAAGTATCTACCAAACTCAGTAACTACAACAAGGATGAAGGATAAAGGGTGACCAATCAGTTAATAGATGAGACAAATACGTGGCAGTTTCTTTAAGCAGGAAAACCCCGCCAAGTACTAACTCATCAATTTATTGATAAAGTTTGTGACCTACTTCATAATTTATAATTCATAGTTAATTTGTGACAGCGTAGCTAGGAAAATACTTTTATGACGACAGTCCTTTTAGTTGAAGATAGCTTGACTGAAACACAGGTCATAACCTCTTATCTCAAACAAGCTGAGATAAAGGTCATCTGTGCCAGAAGTGGTGAAGAGGCACAAATTAAACTGCAATCAGAAACTCCAGATTTAGTCATTTTGGATGTTATTTTACCAGGTCAAAGTGGGTTTGAACTTTGTCGAGAACTGAAAACCAATTCCAATACTCAGCATATTCCTGTAGTTATGTGTTCAACTAAAGGCACAGAAGCAGACAAATTATGGGGCTCAATGTTAGGAGCCAATGCTTATATATCCAAACCAGTAAACCAACAGCAACTTATTCAAACAATTAGAAACTTGACTAATAAATTTATAATTCGTAATTATTAACCAAGCCGTTGATAATTGCCAATTATTGAATTATGGAATATGCAAATTAATTCGTCATTAACAGCAATCGATTTAGATCCATTAGGATTAGAAGCATTACTTCCAGAAAGAAATCTTTCTAAATTGCTCCGCTTTTCTCTGACATCACAAAACACTGCCTTGCTACCTTTAGAACAAGTTGCAGAAGTGATAAAAGTCAACTCGGTAGATATTTTACCAATTCCTGAAATGCCAAACTGTATTTTAGGTATTTGTAATTGGCGAGGAGAAATGCTTTGGCTTATAGATCTCAATCATCTGATTAGCTATGCTGCACCAAGAATAGCGACACCTATGGCAATAGTCGTTCAGGTGAATCAACAGGCTGTAGGTTTGGTAGTAGAGCGAGTCAATGATGTTGAGTCACATGACTTGGAGCAACTGCAAAAGGCGGTAACTGGTTTGTTTCCTCGTTCGTTTTTACCTTTTGTTTTGGGTGTTTTACCTAGTGACAATCTCGTTTTAGATGTCACAGCTATTATTCAGAGTCACCTCT
Source organism: Tolypothrix campylonemoides VB511288_2 (assembly GCF_045999855.1). NCBI lineage: Bacteria > Bacillati > Cyanobacteriota > Cyanophyceae > Nostocales > Tolypothrichaceae > Tolypothrix > Tolypothrix campylonemoides. The sequence continues at coordinate 938,497 of NZ_JBFPMW010000002.1, read as the reverse complement.
GGCAAATACATCGTCAGGTGTAGGGTTGGATGACCCGTTCATATGGATCGTGGGGCAATGTCCACCCAACAGAATTTTTGAAGTTTGAATAGTTTAAAGGTATTTTCATGCAGGATTTTCAACAAATCGAACAAAGTTTAAGTTCACAATCTTTTTTTGAAGAAGCACCAATTTATAGTAATGGTGATGGGAATCAGAACCAGATAAAAGGAGATTTGGATTTACACAAAGCTTTGGATTTGGTAACTGGTATAAAGATAGATTTACAGCAAGAAGGGCATTCTATTAAACCAGAAGCTCGTGAAAAAATTCTGCAATTAGAAAAATGGGTTCAGGAATTACAAACCCAGTTTGATACTGATTTAGCGATCGCCACCGAGCAAAACAGCAAGCATGAACGACAAAAGTTGTCTGAGCTTCTGAATCAGATGTATCAGACAGCAAATGCCGATACATTGTTAAGAACTACAGCAACTGAGATTCGCAAACTTTTACAAGTCGATCGTGCATTAATTTATCGATTTCAATCGGACAAGCAGGGCATAGTACTTGCTGAATCAATGACATCCAGTTACACGCCATCTCTAGGAGAGTATTTACCAGCACTTATCTTTGGGATAGAAGATCGGGTAGATTGCAAACAACGTTCGGTCATCGCTCTTAACAACATCTATGAAAATGCTTTGAGTGCTTATCAGCTCCAACTTCTCAAACAATTCCAAATCAAGACTAGTTTGAGCCTTCCACTTCAAGTGGAAGGGCAAGTTTGGGGACTACTTGTGGTTCAGCAATGTTCTCATGCGCGAAAGTGGAAAGAAGCAGAAGTAAACTTGCTGCATCACATCGTTGCTGAACTCAAGTTGAAGTTGCAAACAATAGAGCTTAAAACCCAGAGATATGAAGAAGCCAAGCAGGAAAAAGTTTTGGCTCAAATCCTGCAAAAAATTCCGCCATCTTCTGATGCAAGCACGACACTTGGTAACATTACCCAGCAACTGCGGCAATTTTTTAAAGCTGACAGAGTTGTTGTTTACCGGTTTTTCCCCGATTGGAGTGGTGAATTTATTGCTGAATCAGTTGGGGCGGGCTGGGTATCCTTAATGCAAGAGCAAGAGAACAATAGCAATTTTCAATCAGCGAATATAGTAGATTCCGATTTTTGTAGTGTGAAGTTGTTGGGCAATCCTACGACCCGATCCACTGATTCTTATCTCAAAGATACACAAGGTGGAAGCTTTGTTAGAGGCAAGGGAATCAAGCGGATTGATGACATCTCTACAGCAGCCTTCTCCGATTGCTACCGCGAAACTTTAGAAAAATACCAAGCTAGAGCTTATATCATTGCCCCTATTTTTGAAGGCGAACAACTTTGGGGTTTGCTGAGTGTTTATCAAAACTCCACTCCCCGGATCTGGCAAGATTCTGAAATCACGTTACTGTCACTCGTGAGCGGTCGTCTCAGTACTATCCTCAAGCAAGCTGAAGCAGCCGCACAACTCCAGCAACAATTAGAGCAATTTATAGCGGAAAGAGAGCGAGCGCTAACGCGTGTTATTGAGAGAATACGCCAACCTTTAGACGTAAATGTCATTTTCAAAATGACAACTCAAGAAGTCCGAACTCTATTAAAAGCAGAACGAGCAGTTATCTACCGCTTTGACGATGACTGGAGTGGAGAGTTCGTCGCTGAATCAGTGACGAGTGGTTGGACTCCTCTGTTGCAAGAACAGTTAGACAATCCACTCCTGCGAGCAAATGTCAGCGAGTGCAGTGCGAAAATCCTTGGAGGTGGTAATGCTAGAGTTACGGACACCTACTTGCAACAAACTCAAGCAGGACAATTTACAACAGCAGCAAACTTTAGAGTTGTCAGCGATATTTATCAAGCTGGATTTTCACCGTGTTACATTGATGTTTTAGAACAGTATCAAGCTAGAGCTTATATTATTACTCCAATCGTCAAAGGCAATAAGCTCTGGGGTTTATTGGCAGTTTATCAGAACTCAAATCCCCGACAATGGGAAGAATCGGAAGTTAAAATTCTCACCCAAATTAGCAATCAACTGGGAGTAGCCATACAGCAAGCCGAATACCTAAAACAACTTAAAGAACAGTCTGCCCAAATAACCAAAACTGCAGAAATAGAAAGATCTGCTGCCAAAGTTATTGACAAAATTCGCCAATCATCAGATATAGATACGATTTTCAAGACAGCATCTCAAGAAGTCCGCAAACTTCTCAATCTAGAGCGAGTTACCATTTATAAATTTCGACCGGATTATTTTGGTGACTTTGTTGTTGAATCTGAATCTGGGGGATGGCCCAAATTAGTAGGGAGTGGTTGGGAAGACCCTTATTTAAACGAACATCAAGGCGGAAGGTTCTGCAACAACGAACCTTTTGTTGTACATGATGTTTACAATAGTGGGCTGACAGATTGCCATGTTGAAGCGTTAGAGCACTTTGGGGTTAAATCTTGCTTGGTTGTTTCCATATTTCAAGGGCAGAAGCTTTGGGGATTGCTCTCAGCTTTTCAACACAGCGGACCTAGGTACTGGGAAGACATAGAAGTCAAAATATTGACGCAAATTGGATTGCAGTTAGGAATCGCGTTGCAACAGGCGGAGTATATTGAGGAACTGCGCGTACAATCACAACGATTAGCCAAATCCGTAGAACAAGGAAGCGCTTACAGCAAACTCGTTTACAGGCTGGGACTGGCTCTCATTCAAGAGAATTTTTCACTAGACAACCTTTTGCAGATGGCTGTTCAGGAACTGCGGAGACAGTTAAAGACTAGCAGAGTTGCTATCTACTGCTTTAATCCTGAGTGGGGCGGTGAATTCATAGTTGAGGATGTACATAGTGATTGGGCAAAAGTTGTCGGAACTGAGTTAGCCCGGACAGAAGATACATACCTTCAAGAAACAAAAGGCGGTCGATATCGGCGCAAAGAAACCTTCAGTGTCAACGACATTTATACTGCAGGGCATCAAGAATGCCACGTCCAACTTTTGGAACAGTGGGGAACAAAGGCTTACATGATTGCACCCATTTTTAAAGGCGACCGACTTTGGGGGCTCTTAGGCGCTTATCAGAATGACAAACCTCGCCAATGGGAACACATCGATGTTAACTTGCTAGCTCAGGTAGGAGTACAAATTGGTCTTGCTTTACAACAAGCAGATTACTTGGAGAAACTGCGCTCTTCAGCACAACAACTTTCAGACGCAGGCGCACGCGAAAAAGCAGCAAAAGAACAATTGCAGATGGAAGTCATTCAGTTATTATCTGCAGTACAACCAGCACTGAGCGGAGATTTAACCGTTCGAGCAACGGTGACAGAAGGTGAAGTCGGTACAATTGCCGATGTTTACAACAACACCTTACAAAGCCTGCGAAAAATTATCATGCAAGTGCAGACCTCTTCGAGAAAAGTTGCTCAAACATCTCAAGCAAGCGTTGCTTCTATCGTTGGTTTAGCTAACCAAGCACAGCAACAATTTCAGTCTCTTAACAATGCTTTAGAGCAAATGCAGACAATGGCAAACTCTACCAAAGCCGTAGCAATAAACGCGCAACAGGTAGAAGCCGCCGCCCAACAAACCAATCAGATTGTGCAGCTAGGGGATGCGGCTATGAACCGTACTGTCGATGGCATTCTTGACATTCGGGAAACAGTTGCAGAAACTAGCAAACGCCTCAAACGCTTCTCTGAATCTTCCCAAAAAGTTTCCAAAGTTGTTAATTTGATCGGTCACTTTACTACGCAAACCCAACTGCTTGCTTTGAACGCAGCCATTGAAGCCACCAAAGCAGGGCAATACGGACGTGGTTTTGCTGTTGTTGCAGATGAAGTCCGAACTCTAGCACGTCAATCTGCTGATGCAGCAACTGAGATCGAGCAACTCGTAGAAGACATTCAAAAAGGTACGGCAGAAGTTTCTATGGCGATGGAACATGCCATTCAACAAGTTGCTTCCGGAACCATGCAAGTTCATGAAGCCCGTCAAAATCTCAATGCAATTGTTGCAGCAACTAACCAAATTAGCCAGCTTGTGGAGGGTATTACTCAAGCAACACAAGTACAAACACAACAGTTTGAATCAGTGACGCAAACCATGACAAAAGTAGCTGCTATTGCTAATACAACCCAAGAGAATTCTATAGAGATTTCTACCTCTTTTAAAGAACTTCTCAGCATGGCACAAAATCTTCAGACAAGTGCCGATCGGTTTAAGGTTGATTAATTAAGGGTTAGTGGTTGGTGGTTGGTGCTTAGTCGCTAAAGCTTTTCGATGCCCAATCTCTAACCCAATACGGTTCAGATAAGACTCGATCCCCCCTAGCCCTCCTTAAAAAGGGGGGATCTTCAAGGATGAGATATTGTTAACTGAACCGTATCGATCTCTAACCACCAATCCAAAATCTAAAATTTAAAATCTAAAATCTAAAATTAACAATGACATTTGACGAGCAAAGTTATCAATATTTTCTCCAAGAAGCTCAAGAACTGCTACAAGAAATAGAACAAGAATTACTCAGTCTTCGTGAAGGGTTTGATATTAATAAAGTTTATAATTTGATGCGAGCAACTCATACTTTAAAAGGTGCAGCGGCTAGCATCAATTCAGGAACGATCGCAACGATAGCTCACTCTTTAGAAGATATTTTTAGAGCTATCTGTAAACCTAATTTATGCATTGGACCAGAAGTTGAAGCTTTACTTTTTGAGAGCTATGAATGTCTTTATCTCTCCTTAAATGCAGAATTTACGGGAAGCTTGTTAAATGAGGCTGAGATTCTCGATCGCATTTCTGATATTTTTGCACAATTGCAAGAACAGATGGGAGACTCTTTTAGCCTAGAAGCCGATCTTCCTAACTCAGAAGAATTGGGTTTCGATTTAACAAAATCTATATTTGAACTAGGTGTTACCCAACGATTAGATGAACTGGCTGCAGCTATAGCTAGCGCCGACCCCGAACAAATTTTTTCTCTGTTAAGAACTCAGGCTGAGGTTTTCTTCGGTTTGGGTGAATCATTAAATTTACCGGGATTTCAAGCTATTGCTCAGTCAGTACTGAGTGCTTTAAATAACTATCCCAATCAATCGATAACTATTGCTCGTATTGCTCTGGTCAACTTTCAGGAAGCTAGAACATCAATACTCAATGGCGATCGTACCCAAGGTGGTGAACCCTCGCGGGCTTTACAGCAACTTACGACACCGCGCACTCGTGTAACAGACGCAATCCTCAACTCATACGACACACCACAGCCAACGTTCCCAACTTTGGAACAGGCTACTTCAGTTTCCCACTCAACACCTTCTTTTTCTAACACTGTCAGAGTCAACGTTGAGCATTTAGAACAACTGAATTATTTCATTGGAGAATTACTGACCAACCAAAATCGCCAGTCTTTGCAAAACGAACAACTCTGGAGTGCGATTCGAGTTCTTTCTTCTCGGTTAGTCAAACACCAACAACAACTTTATGAATTAACTGGAGACTGGGAACTGGGAATTGGGGACAAGGGAGACAAGGAGGATAAGAAAGAAGTACAAATAACCAATCTCCCTTCGGATTTGCACTCTCCTATAGCGCAAACGCGATCGCGGTTGTCTTCCCAACGGTCAATCTCCAATCCTTACTTACTTATTCAATCAATTCTAGAAGACACCGTACAACTAATAGAAGCCTCCGAAGCGGTAGAAATGTTTGCTCGCGAGTCTCAAGAAACTCTTGAAAAACAGCGTCGATTGCTGATCGGTAGTCACGATTCCCTCATGGAAGCCCGAATGCTACCTTTAGGAAATCTTTTTGAACGATTTCCCCGTATCCTGCAACAATTAGAAATAGTGCATAAAAAGCAGATTGCGTTGGAGTTTCACGGGAGCGATACTCTAGTCGATAAAGCAGTTGTTGAACGTTTGTACGATCCTCTATTGCACTTAGTTCGCAATGCCTTTGACCACGGAATTGAAGCTCCTTCTACCCGTCAAGAATGGGGTAAGCCAGACAAAGGTGTCATTGAAATTCGGGCTTACCATCAGGGGAGATATTTGATAGTAGAAGTTCAGGATGATGGACAAGGCTTGGATTTTGAAAGGATTCGCAATAAAGCAGTAGAAGAAGGATTGATTTCACCGCAATATGCTATTAACTTGAGTCACGAAGAAATTATTAATTTATTATTTGAACCTGGGTTCTCTACAGCTTCAACTGTGAACAATCTCTCCGGGCGTGGTATGGGTCTTGATGTTGTTCGCACTCATTTACGAGCAATTCAAGGTACAGTTTCCGTCTATTCCGAACCGCATCGCGGTACAATGTTTAGACTTCAAATTCCTCTAAAGTTGACAATTGATAAATTATTAGTTTGTCAAGCAGATGAGAAAATTTACGCTTTATTTGCTAACGCAATTGAGGAAATTATTATTCCTAAAGTTGAGCAAGTTAGATGCTGGGATGGCGGTAAAGCCCTTCGATGGCGTAAAGGGGATACGGAAACTCTTATCCCTATTTACCAACTCGCTACAGCCTTAAATTATTCCTCACCGATTTCTCAATTTCCCATCTCTCAGCCAAAACATTCTTTTGCTGATACAGAGAATAAAATGATGCCCGTTATTCTGATTCGCTGTCAGGAGCGACTTTTAGGTTTGGAAGTAGAGCGACTTTTTGGAGAGCTTGAATTGGCAATCCGTCCTTTAGGAAGTGCGATCGCACCCCCTCCTTATGTTTATGGAGGTAGCATTCTAGCAGACGGTCGCCTTACGCTGGTCTTAGATGGAACTGCATTAATCAATCATTTGTCCGAACAGCAAACTCAAGAGAACGCTAACAACTTTGTCAGTTCGGTACCTCTCATGCCAAACCTGAAGCATCAGCAATTACCAATCCAAACGCGTGCTGCTTTAGCAGACGCAAGCAATTTTGAGAAAAAACCATGTAAAACAATTTTGCTTGTAGATGATTCCATCACTGTACGTCAAACTCTATCGTTAACTTTGCAAAAAGCCGGTTATCAAGTTGTTCAGGCTAAAGATGGTTATGAAGCTATTGAGCAAATTCGTTACCATTCCGATATCCAGTTAGTCTTTTGCGATATCGAAATGCCTCGAATGAATGGGTTTGAGTTTCTAAAAACCCGCCAGCAAGATCCTAATTTATCTGATATCCCGGTTGTTATGCTGACTTCTCGAAGTAGCGACAAACATAGACTGCTTGCTTTTAAATTAGGAGCAAATGCTTATATTACTAAGCCTTATTTAGAACATATGCTGTTAACAACAGTGACTGATGTATTAGAAAAGAAAAATTAACAGGAGGGGGATAATTGTGGAACGCGAAACAAATACAGAAAAATTTATTGTTTTTAAAGTAGCAGATTATTTTTTAGGAATGTCTATTAACGATGTGCTAAAAGTTATAAATTGTTCGTCTCTCCACAGTACAAGACTGATACAAATGGGGTTAGTGCAAGTAGGCAATCACACGATTAAACTCTTAGATTTACAGCAACATTTAAATTTAGATAGCTTACCTCAGTTATCGGGTAACGAATCGTTTTTGGTAATTACACGTGATTCAGAAGGAGAATTGTGTGGGGTATTAGTTCACGAACCACCCGATTTAATCGAGTTACCACCCGAAACCATACGCCCGCTTCCAAGATCGGACATTTACAGCAAAGCAACCCCTGACATCGTCAGTCATGTCGCTGTTTTATCTTCCGAAGAAATGATAAAAACGATTTTTTTGCTAGATTTAAAGCGTACCATAACAATTCCCAGCAATCATATTTAACTGGTTAACAGAAATTTGATAAAATCGCACCCAAAAGCGCAAAAAATATTGTGCTTTGTGTAAGAACCGCATATACAGGCGGATACATCCAGATGAACTTGTAATTTATGCGGATAAATCATGAATGCGTATAAAATAACACTCGTTAACCGCAATAATTATACTCTTGAGGTGGCTGGCGATCGATACATATTGGATGCAGCAGAAGCAGCAGGATTGCGATTACCTGTGGGGTGTCGATATGGAGCTTGTATCACTTGTGCAGCACGTTTGCTTGAAGGTGAGGTTGAGCAGTATCAAGCAGTTGCTCTCAAGCCAGCACAAGAAGCAATGGGTTACGTGCTTCTTTGCATTGCCTATCCTCGTTCTGATTGCAAGTTTGAAGTCGGGGTAGAGTCTCAAGACCAACTTTATATCAATCCGTTTAAAGGTTGTCGTTAATTAGTAAATTTTTACTTGAAAAGTCGGACTCATAATGAGTATGATTTATCAGAAGATTTACGAAGGAGCCGCTCTACTCATGTTAGCTAATAAAGAAGGACAAAGAGTTCCTAATGTAACATTCCGTTTACGTCAAGATCACAATTGGGTAAATTTCACTACCAATGACTTGTTCGGAGGTAAAACTGTCATCGTCTTTTCCCTTCCAGGCGCATTTACACCAACTTGCTCCTCAACCCATGTTCCCGGTTACAACCAATTGGCAAGAGTTTTTAAAGAAAATGGGGTAGATGATATCATTTGCATTTCCGTGAATGATGCTTTTGTAATGAATGAATGGGCAAAAGACCAACAGGCTCAAAACATCAGGTTTGTAGCTGATGGCAATGGTGAATTTACAGAAGGTATGGGAATGCTAGTCGATAAATCCGACTTGGGCTTCGGGAAGAGGTCTTGGCGCTATTCCATGTTGGTAAAAAATGGCATCATTGAAAAGATGTTTATTGAGCCAGAAGAACCAGGCGATCCCTTTAAAGTATCTGATGCTGAGACAATGCTGAGATACATCAACCCTCAAGCGGCAAAACCTCAATTGGTTTCCTTGTTCACAAGAGTTGGTTGTCCTTATTGTGCTCGCGCCAAAGAGATGCTATCCGGACGTGGCATTGATTATGAAGAAATCGTTTTGGGTAAAGATGTAACCGCTCGTACATTACAAGCTGTGACAGGTGCATCTACAGTTCCCCAAGTGTTTGTTGATGGCAAATTAATTGGTGGTTCCGAAGCACTGGCTGATTACTTAAGTGCTGTGTAATTTTTGAATGTGCAACCGCAATTTCCAGTTTTTTTAGATACCCCCAACCCCCCTAAAAAAAGGCTGCGGTTGTGTACACAAGTCTTATAAAGTGCATTTTTGCGGTTTCGATCCCCCCTAACCCCCCTTAAAAAGGGGGGAAACAGTCAACAAAAGCTCTACACAGTACACAGTATCGGGGCGTATCTTGCGCTTCTGGTTGTAGGAATCGATTTTGGTTTGTGGTTGTCTTAGGCAAACCCTTTCTCTTTTTTATTATAATAATTCTCATTTTTTTTAAAGGCTGTCTTTTGTTTTTTTGGAATAATTTGTTCTCTGAAAGTCCCTTACCTGAAAGATCGACGCATCAGAGTGCTTATTATATCTACAAAAAAAGTAAGTACTATCAGAACAATTAAAGTGGTCAGCAAACCCCTGTAATCAAAGCTACCAAGCTGTTCTGTTAAAAGACGACCCAAACCACCAGCACCGACAAAACCAACAATGACTGTAGCACGAACGCAAACTTCCCAACGATAGAGGATATAGGCAAGGAAGCGGGGAAAAGTTAGGGGAATGGTGGCATAGAGAAAGATTTGAGAATGACTGGCACCTAAAGCTTGTAGCGATCGCAATGGTCTATCATCTAAATTTTCTATTACCTCTGCCATTAATCGCCCCAAGATACCCAAGTTGTGGATAGCTAGAGCGATCGCACCCGGTAAAATTCCAGGAAACATGACAAACAGAAGGATTAAAGCCCACACAGGTTCGGGAACAGCACGAGCAAAAAGGAGTAAGAAACGAGTTAAGGGGACGACAGCAGAAGGAAGAGATTTTACCCCCATTTTCCTGACTGCAAAAAAGGAAAGTAATATACCTCCCAAACCTGCGCCTGCGATCGCTAAAACGGACATAGCCAAAGTTTGTGCTGAAAGGGTCAAGATTCGATCGAGCAGAGAAATATCTGGAGGAAATAGATTCTGAAAAACTTCTGACAGGAGTTGTGCGGTACGGGGCGACCAAAGTTTTGTAAAATCAGCTTTCACATACCAAAAAGAGAATATTAATAGAATAAGAGCAGCCACTAAGGAAAAAGCAACTACCGGATCTCGTTCTCGAACCAGCTTTTGCCGTTGCTTGAAATGCAGCACATTTAAATCCAAACGACTCGGAACACCCAAACGCTGACGCAACCAACCACTTAAAAAATCCGTGCTACCACTTAAAAACAGCAAAGCAAATAACAAGGTCCACATTTGCTGGTAACGCAGTGATTTGAGACTGAGAAGAATTTGATAACCCAAACCCCCCGCACCAATAATACCCAACACCGCAGCAGAACGAATCGAACACTCAAAACGATAAAAACTGTAGGAAAGTAGATTGGGGAAAGCTTGAGGAATCAAACTGTAAGTAAAAGCCTTTAGAGGAGAAACACCACTGTTTAGTAATGCTAATAAAGGAGCGCGAGGAGTTTCATCAAAAATTTCAGAAAATACCTTAGCAGTGATAGCACCAAAAGGAATTGCGATCGCCAAAACAGCAACCAGTGGATCGAGACCAAAAATATTCAGAAAAAACAAACCCCAAACCAATTCGTGAATCGCTCTGGGAATTGCTAAAATTGCCCGTATAACTAACCAAGGAACTGGAAAACCTCTTAACGAAACTGACTTCCACCAAATCTCACACGATAAAATACCGCCCACAAACCCAATGAAAACACTCAAAAACGTGCCACACACAGCATAGGCAAAAGTTTTCAGAGTTGCATCCCAAGTTAACAACAAAAATTCCCCATTCAATTCCGGTGAAAACGCCGCCAAGAAAAAGCGGACAACAAGATTCCAGCCTCCTGTATTTATTAAATCTTGCTGAAACACCCCAGCAATATGTAAAGACCAAACCAATAAAACAACAAACAGTAACCACCAGAAATTTTGCCAATTTAATTTCATTTGTTTAGTTGTTAGTCGTCTCCCTTATCTCCCTTGTCCCCCTTATTTCCCTTATCTCGCCCCTCTCCTTTGTCCCTCACCCATTTCTCTTCGCATCCTCTGCAGCTAGTGGTCCACCACATAAGTTTTAATGGGTAAAACGATGTTCAAGCTCATCCTCTTTTTCTCTTCCTCTGCGCCCTCTGCGCCTCTGCGGTTTTTCAATCAACCCTCAAATTCAATGTGGTGAACCACTAGTGCGATTCAATCCTATATAATTCCTCAATAACTCCTGTAGAAACCTCCCGAGCAGGAAGATCGAACAAAATTTCCCCCTTTCGCAAACCTACGATGCGTTGAAAATAACTGCGAGCATATTCAATAGCATGCAAACTAGTTACCAAAGTTTTCCCTGACTCTTTACTCAACTGACACAACAAATCCATCACTTCACGACCGCGTTCTGGATCGAGACTGGATATAGGTTCATCCGCAAGGATAGCAGCAGGATCTTGCACCAATACGCGAGCTATAGCCACCCGTTGTTGCTGTCCGCCAGACAATCGGCTTGTACGTTCGTAAAGCTTTTCAGGAATTCCCACTTGTGCTAGCGCTTGATAAGCTGTTTGTACCTCCAACGGGTAAATTAGGGAAATCGCTGCTTTTAAGAATGACCAACGTCCTAAATGTCCCGCGTTGATATTATGAATAACTTGTAAGTTATCGACTAAATGAAATTGTTGGTAAATAGTACCAATTTGCCTTTGCACTTGTCGAAGAGATTTGGGACTCAAATTCACTAAGTTACGACCCAGTACCCACACTTCTCCCCGAGTTGGTTGCAGTGTACCATTAAGCAAGCTGATTAAAGTGCTTTTGCCAGCACCGCTTGCACCAACAAGAGCAAGCCGTTCGCCCGAGTAAATTTTCAAGTTGATATTTGTGAGAGACTGGAAATTTCCAAATTGTTTTGTCACGTTTTTCAGTTCAAACATGAGTGTACCTCGGGTCATCAGCGAACGGTGGCTAAATTATTTTATTTTGCCAATTTTGCGACCAATTTGTTCAATTTGTGCATAATTTTCATTCTTTGTAGGAATAAATTTTTCTGCTTGTAAAAGATCGAGAATTTCTTTTTGCTCTGGTATCTTGGGATCTAATTTAAACAATGCGGTTTGAACTTTTTTGACAAAATCTTCGCCATAGCGCTTTTTAACTTGAGGGTTAATCACCCAGTGATAATCGTAATATTCTGGAGTGCGCCAGATAACTTCTACTTTGCTTAAGTCTATTTCTTTAGCTTCAAGACGCTTTTGCCAAATTTTTTCGTTCAATACACCTGTCTGAAAACTTCCTGCTTCGACAAGTTTAAGTGTTTTGTCGTGGTCACCAGAAAAACCTGCTTCACCTTTGAAGTCTGTGAGTTTTACACCAGCTTGTTCTAGAAAGTATTGTGGCATTAAACGACCTGATGTGGATGATTCACTACCGAAAGTAAAGGTACGTCCTTTAAGTTGTTTGAGGTCTGAGATATCTTTAAAGGGTTTGAGCCCAATTTTTTTATTAGCAATAAATACGCTATGGAATTTTTCATCTACATCACGTTGAGCAATAGCTTCCGCACCGGGAACTTGCAGCCTTGCTTGAACGCCAGTTAATCCTCCAAACCACACTAAGTCTAAATCACCAACTTTAAATGCTGTCACGGCTGCTGTATAATCAGTGACTGGCTTGTATTCTACGGTAACTCCAAGCTCTTTTTGTAAATAAGAAGCTAATTTGGTATACTGCCTTTGAAGTTTCTCTGGATCTTGATCGGGAATTGCTCCGGTGACTAGGGATTTTGTTTCTTTCGCAGTTGTTGTCTGTGAAGTTTCGGTTGTGTTGGAAGAACAAGCTGTTAATGATACTAAGATGAGAAACAACCCCGATACAAAAAGTTTCTGTAGCATTCGTTTTATGCAGTATACAATTTGCAAGACAAAGTAAAATTTTACAACATTAGGAATACTCATACCATTTCTGTATAAAGCAGATTCGGAGTATGTGAGGTACAGTATCTAATTCAAATTCCGATGTTTAAAAGCCACGCTGCAATTTTTGTACCTCACATACCTCAAAAGTGCTGTACCCCTCTCCTAGGAAACCTTGCAATTTCTTAGGAGAGGGGTAATTAGAATTTTAAGCGCAACCTCATATTTAAGCGCAACCTCATATAGAATTGGGATCGGTCAGTTGTGCAAATAATTAATTGTTATTCGTTTGTAGGATTGTCATTGCCAACCCTACTGCTCTGGTCTTTATTGTGACCTATGGCTCGCCTGTCACTGATACAGTGCCATATTCTAAAAAACTCTACATAATTCATTTTTTCCGAGCAATACCATATAAGTTTATAACAGTGACGAAATTCCTCTAATTCGTTTTCTGTGACTTCATCAGAAAAACAGTTTTTTAATAAGCTTATTAATTCTGGTATTTGTTCGTCAAGAAGAATTTTTTTAAAATTATCTGCTGTCCGCTTGCGAACCAGTTCGCTACTTGCGTTTTTTACAAGATTGACTAAGGCATAAAATGCTATTCTGTTACCTGGATCGATTTTGGCTAACCTGCACGCTCTTCGTCTTTTACTATCTTCATCTGTAGTCAGTGCTATTCCTTCCACTAGAGAAGTTATGACTCTAGCATTACCACTAGTCTGTTCTATTTGATTGTGGTGTAAAAGTGCCTCTCTATCTTCTAAATTGCCAAATTCTTGATGCAAAATTTCTTTTTTCCCACGAAGCACTTTTAGATTCTCTTCTGCTTGTTGTCTTAAAGCATCATGAGTTGTTGTATTGATAATTTTTTCAAGTGTAGAGACAGCAATTGGATTTTCTGGAGCAATTTTGCCCAAGCTATAAGCAGCTTTCCGACGAGTAGAGTCCTTTCGGGTAGAATCAATAATTTGTATCAGTGCTGCGATCGCAACTGGGTTACCTGGATCAACTTTTCCCAAGCTATCTGCTGCTTGCCAGCAGAGATTTTCGTGCTGGATGGATGTTACTATATGCTCTAAAGCTGCGATCGCAATTCGATTCCCCGGATCGAAAACTTTTCCCAAACTGTAAGCAGCATTCCATTTGTCAAAGTCGTTTTGGCTGGTTTGGATAAACTCTTCTAGAGATGCGATCGCGCATCTGCGGTCTGTCTTCAACAATGCAATTCGTGCGCCCTCCAAAATAGGAGAGGGAAAGCGCCACCACTTTTGTTTAACGACATGGTAATAACCAAATCGCCACTCAATCAGCTGTCGTACAATTTTATGACATAAAGAACACTCTGCAAACTCAGCAATTCCTTGTGCTGCCAGAAAATAAGCTTGATAGCTAAAAAAACCACCGCAACCGTCCTTAAATTGGGTCAGTGCTTGAATAAATTCTTCCTTATGTGCTTGCGGTATACTCTCCCTTCCCAACCATAACAAAATAATTTGCCGCCATTCAGGTTCAAAAATACGGAAAGTAGGGAGTAGGGTATTTTCACCGCTCACCTCTCCCCACTCACCACTCTCCCAATTTAGAAAAAAATGCCAATCGCAAACGGCAAGTGCGGCAAAGTATTCTTGAAAAGTGGGGTGGTAGAAAGCATAAACTTTTTCCCCTTGGGTTTCTGATATTCCTACTTGATTCAGCCAACCCAGTTGTAGTGCTAACTGAAACATCCCTTCATCGGGCGCACCTAATACTTGGCAAACAAAGCGATGGTTGAGCCGAAATTTAGTTTTTTCTTGCGCCATAGCCTGTAGCGCTAATTTTCCTAATGCCTTATTTAATTCTTGACGCTGGGTGGAAGTTGTGGGAAATCGATCTTGTTTCCATTCATATATAGCTTCCACAAACTGCTCGTAAAGCATAGCTTTAGTATTGGGCAATCCTCCCCGTCTCAATCCCCAGCTGTGGCACATGAGCGCCAAGCGTAGCGGATTTTTGACTGCATCTTTTATCCGCCCTTTCCCCGGTTGATCTAATTCCGATCTTAATTTCTGTCCCAATTCAGGATTGTCGCGAAACCATCGATAAATAAAGACCCCTACTTGGTCTGGTGTTTGAGAATCCCCGTAAGTAAAATTTAGGTTGCGATAAGTATCAAAAGATTCTAAAGCATTTTTTCCCGCATCCCAAACATTAAGCCGACAAGTCAGTATAACTCTCGCATCTGCTACCCACCCCTTTAAGAAACTAGCAATTTTGGTCAAAGCATGACTGAATTCCATTGCCATTTCATCAACTGCGTCTAGCAGTAACCATACTCTTCCTTGGTTGAACTGTTCGCAAAATGCCTCTTGTATTTCCTGGGAAACAGAGAGCTTGCGAGTCGCCGACCGCAGCCAATCCTGAACGAGATACTGTTCCAAAGTCTTTCCCTGTAAATCTGCGAGCGAGACCCAAACAGGTAAATCTTCTGTATTATCCAATACCCAAAACGCAATCCTTTGCAGTAAGGTGGTTTTTCCTGCACCTGGTTCTCCAACTATGGCAATCCGCTTGCTGCGCCTTTGCCTGAGAACCTGTTCCAAAAATTCATCGGGTGTAAAAGTTTGAGTAACCACCCTATCTTCTGCTTCATATAATTGCGAACCTTGAACGGGAGAAACATCTTCACTGCGCCTATCTCTGTGTTTTCGTTCCATTAGTCCCAAAGGCACATATACTTCATCTAGCTCGAAACTCAACCCATCCAAACTTGTTAGGGGATTAGTCGTTAACCGTCTTTGATTTTGTGCCTCTAGGGTACTGCGGCATAGTTGTTGCCAGTTGGGAGACACGGATGGAGAGCTAGGGGGAGAACAGAGGAAAATTTCTCCCTTGTCCCCCTTGTCCCCCCTCTCCCCCTTGTCCCCCAACTTCGACTTTTCAGGGCGACGGGTTTCCCACTCCGTGTCAAACTGTCGTAAGTTAGCTTCCTTATCCCAACGGCTGTACCACAGCTTGAGTGTAAAGTGCCAAGTTTCCGAACCACCCCGCGATGCACGATTATCTTCCAGAATCTCCAAAAAATCCTCAAATCGCTTCAACGCTTCCTTAATTTGTTCGCCGTTTAACGAATTTTGCTCTGACTCCAAACTTGTCAACGCTATCAAAAATCTAACTTTCGTTCTTACAACCAAGCGATTCTCTGTTTGCCATCGTATCTGAACTTGAGGGCGAAGCGCATCCAATGCTGCTTCGTTGAACTCACCCAATTCATCAGTAGCATACATTAACAGTACTTCTAACAAGCGCTTTGCTCGTTTTTTTGCTTCTGGGCCATAGCTTGGTCTTGCCATCGTTGTTAGGGGCTGGGGAATGGGGAACTCGGGACGTCCACGAAGTCGGAATTAGGGGCATGGAGGTTGGAAAATGGAATAGGGCTCTTTCTCCTAGTTTCCATTGACTTAAAAGTTCGGGGATTCCCCCAAGTTTAACAACTTCCCCTAAGAGTCTAATCCAGATTTTACAAGCTTTTTCACTGTTGCGACTTTTGTTAGCTTTAGGGAATTTGTTCCAAGTAAAGTGATGTATAGAAAAGGAAACACCAAAGATTCTATAACCGTATGTCTGGAAGTTGATATGCTGAAACTAACTTATACTGAAAATAACTTCACCCTAGAGCGTTTAAATGAATCTTTGGAAGATTGGCTTAACATTAGAGTCGCACTGGCTGTACGCTTAGCCACGGGTATCCACGTTGAACCCACTACTGCTTCTTTTCTGCTCGGGATTAAAGTTTCTTGCTTGCTTGAGATGGAAAGCTCAATTCAGGAAGATAGTATAAAAATTTACCCTTGTGATGCTGACTTTGTTGAGGTTGTTCTCAAAGGTCTTTGGGTGACATCAGATGTAGAAAGTGAAACAGGTGTTTTTGTGGCTGCACTTTCACCATCTACAGAATTATTGTTGCAGCGACTGTCGCAATTATCAGTAACCTGTTATCAGTCATCCGTTCGCGGTTAACTGATATTATTTGAGATTTTAAATTTTGGATTGAGAACGCGATCGCTCATCCAAAATATTCAGTCTTGCTGTTTGTGGGACTTTTGTGCGACTTCCGTCATAGCCTGTTAAGCTGTTCAACCTAAGTCGTGCGTCCTTTCCCCAAACAGCATCCTCATTTATGGGAATCATCTAGTAGGATACTCTAAAAATCCCCCTTAAAAAGGGGAATTTAGAGAGATCTGTGAAACTTTGATACATTATCAAAAACTTTTCAAACATCCATTTCAAAGATTCTGTTAATTATATTTTTTATCTTAGGTTATGGCTGCTAATTCAAATCAGCGAGTCGAGCAGGTAGCACGAGAAGATTTAGTTATGTTTATTAATGCTTGTCTTGCCTGCACCGGACAAAAAGAATTTTATGATGATGCCTTCGGTCAGCAAGTTTCTATCAATTTTTTACATGACTATATTATAGGTAATTACCGCTTGCTCTATACACGCACTTTAGCGTCTGGTATCAATCACTTTAATCAGGCACAAATTATTTTAAAACTATTAGCAACGGGGCGAGATGTTAAAACAGATTACCGTAAAGAAGAAGGCGCATTAATTGCAGCAGCACTAAAACAATTACCTCCACAAAGGGCTTGGGGAGTATTGCAACAGTTGCGGAAACAGCGAATTAATAACCGCCGCAGTCGAGCGATCGCACGCGAGTATGTTCAACAGCGTCGAGATATCAGCTTTGATGCTGTCAAATATCGTTCCAAGGTAAGAGCAATTGTTTCTCATGCCCACCTCAAACTGCAAGGCGAACTAGGAAACTTTCTTTTTCAAAACTGGAAACAAAAAGTTTACGAAACAGAATTATTTGAAAAGTTTCGTCAGGCACATTATAGCGCTGAAGCTGTTTATGACTTACCATTTACGATTGCAGAAGGTTTGGCTGCAAAGCATAAAATTCCCCGTGACGTGTTTTTGTCTCGCATTCAAGAACGCATGACTGTAACTGAAAAGCTACGTTTTCAGAATACAGCAGAACGCACTTACGAAATAGAAATTAACCTCGATTTGGGTCGTCTTCCCCTAACTCGTTTGGCATTATATATTCTCTCCTTACCTATAGAAACTCGACAGCAAGAATGGCAAACTTTAAATCGAGCGCTAGAAAAATCTGCTTGGTTGGCATTAAAAAAAGCACCTTTAAAACTGG
This sequence comes from Tolypothrix campylonemoides VB511288_2, assembly GCF_045999855.1. NCBI lineage: Bacteria > Bacillati > Cyanobacteriota > Cyanophyceae > Nostocales > Tolypothrichaceae > Tolypothrix > Tolypothrix campylonemoides. The sequence goes on along the minus strand of NZ_JBFPMW010000002.1, from coordinate 920,336 downwards.
GGCGAGTGGCAGCGGTATTGGATTGCAGCTATTCTAGTTCTGGATCTTTAGAAAAGCGCCGCCGTCCATTAGGCGTGGCATTAGCTACACATTATTTATTAAAAGCTGCATCTCAAGAATACCAAGATTTTTGGACGACACCCATAAAAGATGCTCTCCTGGTGCATCCTCGCGGACAAACTGACTTAGCCTCCCCCTTACTAGATGCTTTAGAGTGGGGAGCAGACTTAGTCATTATTGTTTCTGATGGTTGTGAGAACGATCCCCCTCGTGGTGCTGCAGAAATTTTGCGTATCTACCGTACCCGTTTAGATCCGATGCAGAAAACTTCTATAGTTCACTGCAATCCAGTTTTCACTTCAGAAGATTACTCGTTGCGTTCCCTCAGTTCTAGCATTCCTACTGTGGGGCTGAGAGACGCAGAAGATTTACCTACCTTGCTTGGCTTTGCTCGCTTTGCTGATGGTTCTGCACCTTTATCAGAACTCGAAGCATATCTAGCAAAACGAGTGGAATTGATGTTGTGTGCTAATGGCTAATAGAGCAATTAGCCATTAGCAATTAGCCATTAGCCATTAGCAATCATCAAATATTCTTATGGCAAAAAAAACTAACTTAATCGCCAACATATCATTAAAAGGATTAGACATCGCACCTTCACAAGTTTGGGGTTCGGTGCGGCTTGTACCTCTGTTGCGCCGTCAGGTGCATGGTGACTTGCGCTTGCTACGCCGTAATTATGACGAAGACCTCACAGCTGTCTCTTTAAAAGGGCAAATGATAGAACCGGGAATGAAGTACTTTTCTTATGTACCTCACGGACTGGTTATGTCTTGGACAAATGATGGTAGCCCGGTTGCTGCTTATGGGGGACAGATGGCTAACAGTGACGGAAAACGGATGGACTGTGGTTGTGTAAGCGTGCGCTTGATGCATCGCATGGCGAAGCGGGAAGGGAACAACCAATTGCGTTTTTTACCCCTGCATTTGGCAATGGAAGGTTTTTTGTCAATGTTTTTCTCTGGACCTGATATTGCTTGGAGTGAATATTCTAAGTATGCTCTTTCTTATGGTTTGGGATGCCGTTATGAAACTTCTGTGAATGGACGTGACATTGCTGGGCTAGAAGAAGCTTTGCGGGTATTTGAGATTCATGAAAAACAGGTAGGGGTGTTGGTGTTTGTTGCCGAAGCCCTCGCTTCTGCGTTTGTGGTTCCGACTCCGCAAGATTACCGACTGCTTCATACGAGTTTGCTGGAAGACTTTTATGGGGAATTGCTCTATGAGTATGGCTTGCTGTACGATACGACTTTTCCAATGGATGTGTCTGTAGAGGAGTCTAAGGTTAATAGCTTGGCAGATTTGCGGCAAGCTATACAAACAATGCGTTCTGATTGGGCATCGTTTCAAGGTTTTATGGCTTCTGGTTTGCTGGGACGTGGCGTTACATCTAAAAGAGTCTATAGTGCTGGTCCTTTTTCTCTGCAAAGATTTATTTCTGATTTGAATCCTAAAGAGGAAAATCACATCGGGGAAGCGATCGCACGTGACAGCGGAGAGTTGGAATACCTTAAAACTTATCGTCTGTCAGCTGCACAAACTCGTCGAGTTTACTTACTGAGTGTATTAGCCAAACACAATTGGAATGTGGATGCTACTGCAGCAGCATTGAATCATACTCGTGAGGAGTTTGTATATCGTCTGGAAAAAGCTGGTTTTGGTTACTTATTGAATCAACAGGTGCGGGATGCAGCACGGAAGAAAGCACGTAAGATGAAATGATGCTGTCTGGTATTTTTGACAAGCTTGAAGTTTAGCAATATTTTGAAATTTTTCAACACATTAGAAAATTTGTGTTATTATTAGTAACTAGGATTATATTCGGTTGTGCAATTTGTCTTTATCTATTTACAAGTGTCTCTCCGAATTTAACTCTCAACACCGCGTAATTTCGGAGATCTTTTATGTCAATCTATGTTGGTAACCTATCTTATGAAGTCGGACAAGACGACCTCAAACAAGTTTTTTCAGAATACGGAACTGTTAAAAACGTTCAAGTCCCCACAGACCGGGAAACAGGTCGCGTCCGGGGATTTGCCTTTGTAGAAATGGCAACAGAAGCTGAAGAAACTGCAGCTATTGAAGCTCTTGACAGTGCAGAGTGGATGGGTCGCAGCCTGAAAGTTAACAAGGCTAAGCCACGCGAAGACAAGCGTTCTTCCTTTGGTGGCGACAGACGTGGAAACAGTGGGGGCGGCTACTCTAGAGGACGCTACTAAGCTTAATATGAGTTTTGGAGATGTCCGCCATCGGTTCATTCCAATACACAATTTAACTTAAGCAGATTTTGGACAGACTAGTTCTGTCCTTTTTTGCTTTGATAGTTGCGGGTCAAATCCTCTGGCTACAACGTCTGGTAAGATTAGCTACGGCTGTAACTAGAGCGGTGGGATCTATCGGCTTGGCAATATGTTGCTGAAATCCAGCAGCGATCGCTTGTTGAGAATCCCCCTCAAGAGCGTAAGCAGTCAGAGCAAGTGCTGGAATTTGCCCTCCCTGGTTTGGTGGCATTGCTCTGATGTCACGTATCAGCATATAACCGTCTACTTCTGGCATTCCAATATCGCTTAACAACAAGTCAGGCTGAAATTGCGTCAGAGCTTGTAGTGCTTCGCAAGCCGAGCCCACCTGCGTGACTTCTGCTCCTGACTCCCTTAGTATGAAAGCGATTAACTCCCGCGTGTCAACCTCGTCATCCACCACCAAAATTTTTACCCCATTGAAAGGGAGAGATTCAACAGATTGCTTGAGCTTGGGAGCGCTCTGTAAGGGCATTTTCATCAGTGGTAGCATGACGGTAAAAGTTGCTCCCTGTCCTTCACCCAAACTTTCTGCCTTAACCGTACCGCCATGCAATTCTATAATGTGGCGGACGATGGCTAATCCCAAACCGAGTCCACCAAATTTCCTGGTCGTTGTGCCGTCAGCTTGTCGGAAGTAGTCAAACACGTAGGGCAGAAACTCAGGACTAATTCCTTTACCCGTGTCGCATACTTGAATCTGAGCCATTAAACCGTGGGACTCCAAACGAACTTCTACTTTTCCGCCAGAGGAGGTAAATTTAATAGCGTTAGACAGCAGATTCCAAATCACTTGCTGTAAGCGAACTGAATCGCCCCTAACCTGTCCTACATTTGGTTCAAGCACGGTTAATAGCTGAATCGAATTGGCTTGGGCTGCTAAACTTACAGTTTCTACTGCTGTTGCGATCGCAGATGCAAGATCGACGGTACCAATATTCAGAGTGAGTTTGCCTTGCAGAATGCAAGAGACATCTAACAAATCTTCAATCAGTTTGGTCTGAAGTTTGGCGTTCCGCTCGATGATTTCCAAAGCCCGAACAGTGGTTGCTTCATCATACTTTTTTGTTCGGAGTAACTTTGACCATCCAAGTATGGGATTGAGTGGTGTCCGAAGTTCGTGAGAAAGAACTGCCAAGAATTCATCTTTGATGCGGTTAGCTTGAACCAATTGTTCTGTCTGCTTTTGGAGTGCTTGTTCTGCACGTTCGCTTTCCCGACGTGCGCGTTCTCGTTCGGTAATGTCAACCGCAACACCTCCTACCAAGCATTGCCCTGACCCATCTGTTAGGGGAAATTTATAGACTAAAAAGTCACCAAGCGTACCATCAGTGCGAGGAGCAAGCTCAATCGCTTCAAGCACTTGATTTATTTGAGCAACCATTCTAATGTTATCGAGGAATTGCTGAGCGATCTCACTCGGATACACATCGAAGATGCTTTTGCCGATCGCATTGTTGGTTGGTAGCTTAAAGGTTCGATAATAAGTAGGATTAAGGTAAAGTATGCATCCATCTACATTAGTAATCCATGCTGCGGTTGGGCTGTTGTCCATAAAGGCCTGAAATCGCTCTTCACTTTGGCGCAGTGCTTTCTCAGCTTGCTTGCGAGCAGTAATATTCATAATGCTCACCAACACGTTATTTACTTTTCTGGTTTGGGGCGGTAATGTAATCGTAAACAGGACGTTGAGACGCTCTCCATCTATGGTTTGCATGATGGTTTCAGATTCAAAGTAAGTTTGACCGCTAGCAAATGCTAAAAGTTCTTCAACAAATGCCTCTAAAGTTTCTGGTACAAAGACTTGGTGAAGGGAATTCAAAAGTTCCTGTTTGTGGAGAGCGCCAAACATCCGTACCGCCATGTCATTTACATCGACAATTTTCACCATGCCAATTGCCTGTTGTACAAACTCAGGATGTTCCACAAAAAAGGCTCGAAAATCTTGGACGCCTTGCGCTTTTAAATGCTCGATCGCTTCAAAGACAGCAGAAAAATCTTCTTCCCAAATCGCGACCCCTGTAGCTTCAAAGATGTAGCGGTATTTTCTTTCCTGTTCTTCAAGTACCTCTTGAACCTGCTTGCGAGCGCTGATGTTACGAAAATAAACAGCAAGACCATCACTTGAAGGGTAAGCGTGAATTTCAAACCATTTACCCAGCAACTGACTAAAGTGTTCAAATACAACAGTCACTTTTTCAGTAACAGCACGATGAAGTTCTTGGTATGCCAAATTTCCAACTGCCTCTGGAAAAACCTCTTCCCATACCTGTCTGCCAAGGAGTTCTTCACGGGTTTTGTTTAAAAGCTTTGCGGCTTGCTGATTGACATATGTGTAGCGCCACTGCGAGTCAAAAGCGACAAAGGCATCTGTAATACTTTCAAGAATCTTGGTGATTTGGTCACGGTTTGCCTCAGGGTCAGTTGCTTTTTCTGAATCGCTCACGCTCTAGGCTCCGCTTCTGAAGAATATTCGATGAGGTTTTTACCATCTCCCGCAGGCTTGATTCTCATAAATTGCCCGATTTGTTTAACTCTGCTCTTTGTATCAGAACTAAAAGTGATGGTTGCACGCGACCGTTTTCCCAATTTTCACCCGTACCACAAGCGACATCTCATGCAGTTGTCAATTGCCAGAGTTAACAAGTTAGTTTGCTCACTTTTGGTTGCCTTTGCCACAACTAGACGTCAGGTGCTCGTACTTAATATTCTTCCCAAATATTGCACAAGTGCTTCTCTACCTTTAGATAGAACTTCCCTTTAACCTATACTTGGATTTGACGCTGACAAAGGTTTTAAGCCATTGATTAGCGATCGTTCCACACCATCTTAGAACGATCCGACACAGTGCGGACAACTGCCTCAATCAAAACTTCTGGATCGATTGGTTTGGGGATGTGTAACTGAAATCCTGCAGCTAATGCCTGCTGCTGATTCATTTCTCCTGCATAAGCAGTCAGAGCGATCGCTGGAATTAATCCTCTTTCTGGTTCCATGGTTCTAACTTGGCGCAATAATGTGTAGCCGTCCATTTTAGGCATTCCGATGTCAGTCAGCAAAATATCGAACTGGGTTTTCTGAAGTCTTGCAATCGCCTCTTGAGCAGAAGACACAGAAGTCACAACAGCACCAGCTTGTTCCAAAACGAAAGTCACTAATTCCAAATTGTCTGCATCATCATCAACAGCCAGGATTTGAACTCCTTGCAACGTAAGTGTGTCTTGCATAAATGTCATCTCCTGATTTGTTGAATTTAATGCTGACATCAGAGGAAGGATGATGGTAAAGGTAGCTCCCTGTCCTTCTCCTGAACTGTCAGCTTTGACAGTTCCACCATGTAGCTCAACAATATGTCGAGCGATTGCAAGCCCCAACCCCAAACCTCCAAAATTTCGAGTTATGCTGCTATCAGCTTGACGGAAATAATCAAAGACGTAGGGCAAAAAATCAGACTTGATACCTTTGCCTGTATCTTTGATGGCGATCTGGGCTTGGTTGCCAACCTGCTTGAGATGGATTTCTACACATCCCCTATTGGGAGTAAATTTAATAGCGTTAGATAGAATATTCCAAATGGCTTGCTGCACACGAGTTGCATCACCCAAAACATTCACTGCATTTGGTTCAAAATAAGTTTGAATTTGAATTGCTTTAGCTTGGGCTGCCAATTGAACTGTTTTGAGCGCATCTTCAATTGTTAATCTTAAGTCAATCAAACTTGAATTTAAACTTAGTTTGCCTTGCAAAATGCGAGAAATATCGAGTAAATCTTCAATGAGTTGGACTTGTAACTTGGCATTACGCTCAATGGTTAACAGAGCCGCTGCTGTTTTGCTAGCGTCGAGATTACCCCCTTGGAGTAATTTCGTCCAACCTAAAATTGGATTCATTGGTGTTCTCAGTTCGTGGGAAAGAACAGCAAGAAATTCATCCCTGATTCTGTTTGCCGCTTCGGCTGTAGCTTTTGCTCGTTGCTCGGCTTCATAGAGTTTAGCACGGGCGATGGCCTGAGCGCATTGTTGAGCTAAAGCCAGGATGAACGAGCGATCGCCATCACTTAATGGGCAAAATTCAACAAAGCCGAAACTTATACCACCTAGAGCCCGACCCTCAACTACTAAGGGGAGCGAAATCCAAGCTGCAAAATTGTTTTGGGTATAAGCATCTCTTAAGTGGGGATAGCGAGCAAGTCTTTCTTCGAGTGGCTCTTCCCATATAGGTATGCCAGTGCGTACTGCTTCTGCCAGTGGTACGAATGATTTCAGAGGAATGGAACGCCATGCCTCAATTAAATTCTGCTCGTAGCCAATAGAATGGATGATTTCAAGGTCTGTACCTTCATCGTTGAGAATTGCTACCATCGCAGAACCTGCGTTCAATACGGCAGTACTTTGCTCGACAATGACTTTTGCAGCTTGAGATGGAGTGAGTGCTTCTGAAAGTGCCGCTGTGACTGATTGGAGGCGAGCAGTACGATCGGCAGTGCGCTCTGCTATCAGGCGTGCTTGTTGGGTTTGTTGATAGAGCCGAGCATTAGCGATCGCCAATGCCGCCCGGTCTGCTAAATCTTGAAATAAGCTCAAGTCATTGATATTGTGAGATTCGTTGACACGATGGCGAGTTAGGCTCAACACTCCAATCGCTTGTCCTCGTACTTTCAGTGGCACAAGCAATATGCTGTAAACCCTAAAGCGATCCAAGTAGCGCTGATACTCTGGTTTGATAATGGCACGAAATTCCTGTTGTGATGTGACTGGCATCAACAGGGGTTCTCCAGTTTGGATTGCTCGCCCCCCAATTCCTTCATCAGCGCGGCGAGGATAACTTTTCAACAGTTCACTAACGAATTCTAGTACCTCTGAGTCTGCATGATACGCAGAGACTGGGTTAAGCCACTGTCCATCTTCTGAGAGAAGGCTCAGTACGCAGACATCACCTGTATATTTACTAACAAGTTGAGTTATAGTGTTCAAAACCGTTTGCAAATCCAAACTTGCTGCTGCAAAGGTTTGCGATGCTTGAGCGAGAAAACGCTCTTGTTGCTCAATCCGCTTGAACTCCGTGACATCGCGATTATAGCCAATGATTGATTCGACCGTGCCGTCGGCTGCAAACTCAGGTATATAACGAGATTGATACCAACGCGTACCCTTCAGTGTCTCAAAGCTAAACTCTATCGAGCGACCTTGCCCGGTTGTGAATATTTCTTGCCAGTTTTCATGCCAGATCTGACAATTCTCTTGTGACATACCCAAGTCAATGTTGGTTTTGCCAATGAACTCTTCGGCTCGAATGCCCGTCACCTGCTCGATAGCAGGACTAACATAAAGATGGCGAAACTCTGAATCAATTCGACTGATGATATCTGGGGAATTTTCAGCTAAAGTTTTAAACCTTTGCTCTCGACGGCGGAGTTCCGCTTCAAGTTGTTTGCGATCGCGAATATCTTGAAACACCATCAGGCAAGTTGCTGGTTGATCGTACATTGCGGGTAAGGTATCTGCATAAACCAGCAGAGAGTAAACACCAGTTGGAGTATGCCAATTTAACTCCGCCCCATGAATCTTTTCACCTCTAGCCACCCGGACGGCTGGAAGTTGGTCGGGGGGAATTTGTTGCCCTGTAGCATCGGTGCAGGAAAACTCTGTATCATAGACCCCTGCGGGGCGATTGTCAGGAATTTCACCGCCAGCCATTTCATTTGCAGCCTGATTGGCAAAGGTGAAGCAAGCCGTTTGGGGTTCAACAAATACCAGCGGAATGGGCAGCAGATTGAGAACTGCTTCCAACCATTGGCGTTGATTAACTTGAGCTTGTGCGTTCTGCTGAAGTCGTTGTTCCCATTGCTGGCATGACTGCAAAGCTTCAATAGTTTGTTGCAGTTCAACAATTTGCAGTTGCAGTTTTGCATTAGCTTGGCACAATTGGGACGTTCGTTCTGCCACAAGTTCTTCTAAGCCCCGATCGGCTCTTTGTTGTGTTTCCTTTTCCTCTATTGAATGGCAAACTTTCAGCTTGTCGTTATTGGATCTGGGGTTGTTCAAAGACAAATCTGATTGCAAATTACGAGCATACCGTTCCACCAACTCAGAACGCGAAAACCCACGTTCAAGTGCCTGCTGTTTTAGAATTCGCCAAGCCGTCTTAGTTAGGGATAAGTTGACCGCCTGCTTCGGTTCCGTTTCCCAGCTGTGGATAAATTTTCCCGTTCGATCGCGTTTCATGGAGGTTTTACCCGTATACCTATACGGCTGTTGATATATATTATAAGTCCGAGTGCGTTCTACAAGAGAATCACCTGAAGAGTGCGGAGTAACCAACTACGTGGTAACTAAAATAAGTCACCGTTTGACTTGTTGAAGTTTGTTTTTTGGCGTTGTGATGGGACTTCTGCTTTGTCGATTTCTTCTGGCTCGGGCTGCTTTAATAGCGATGAGTCTAATGCACTTACGAGCAGAAAAGCACAGGGGAAGATGTTAAACTATAAAAAGTCAGTACAGGTGTTCTATGTCATTGATTTTATTTGCGTGTTATAAAGGTTGTGCTCTTTATCATAAATTCATAATGCGTAAATCTTATATCTTGTCAAGAATATAAAGACACGACCTTGTCAAAGATTGTCACAGTACAGTATGGCAAGCCCCCTAGTGTACAAAACAGTAAACAACTGGACTTTTGACAAATGCGATTCGCGAAGCTCAAGCCATACCCAGCTTATTGCCCTTGGTACAAGTTGTACCTAGCTTATCGCATAGCGTCTCCTTTGCAACTTAGCGATACTAGATACTTCTAATACTCTCTTGGATAGTGAATTGTACCTCGACGCTAAGAAATTGGGGATGTATCAAAATCAATACAACTTATAACTATTATTATTCGCTTATGCTCAAGCGACTATTATTTCTAATCAGCCTTAGTGTGACTGGCACTGGTGCTGTTTTCTTCTTTTTTTGGTATCAGGTAACGCAACTACCAGATTGGTATAAAACTTCACAGACTCAATCCGCTAGCCCGCCCCAGTCTGCTAATGTGGCTCCCCCAACTGACCAAACCAAGCAACTTCAAAAAGCGCAAAAACAACAAGCACAAAAGCAAGTGTTGCATAAAATTTCCAACCATCTCAAAAGCTCAAAAGCCAAAGGTGAAGTGCAACTAGATGCGGATGAAGTGAATGCTCTGATTGATTCGGGAATTGCTCAATCAACTAACAAAAGTCATCTTGCTCAAGCTGTTGTCAGCACAAAGACTCATATTGAAAACGGTAAAATTATGACAGGTGCAGTGATTGATTTAAGAGCAATTCCTTTCAACGAGTTGCAAAAGGGAGAACAAATAGTCGTTTCTAAGTTACTCTCAGCTATACCAATCTTGAGGTATCATGCCGTCTATGTGGAAGTGGAAGGAAAACCGACTCTCCGCAACAAACAAGTCAGCTTAGATGACACAACTCGCATTAAGCTTGGTAGTATCAGTTTTTCTCTCTTAGATTTATCTAAACGCTTTGGGTTTTCAGAAGAACGATTAAACCAACAAGTTGCCAAGAAATTGGAAAATTTACCCGTAGAGGTAGATGAGGTGGAAGTGGTGGGCGATCGCTTGGTTGTTCGCGGTTCAGCTGGCAATAAAAAAGGGGCTAGAAACACTTTACAAGAATCAACCTAGTACGTGAAGGCAGCCCCAAGTACTGCTTCTGGGGGAGAAGGCGCAAAAGCTCTGAATTTCCGCTTTTTATCTGTTGCTAATGGTTGTCTTATTTACAGCGTGCTGTACCAGTACAAAAAGAAGGAGCAAAAGCGATCGTAACAGTGCTTCCTACCTAAAGATATATGTCAACTATCAAAAGTTGGTTTTAAATATTAAAATAATATGTAATCATATTAACGTTTAAGCATATATACTTAATTTTTTTAACGGAACTTTTTAACAATTTAGGTATTACATTTATGCACTGTGCTCAGCGTCGCCGAATCTTGGTTGTAGATGATTTTGCACTTAATGTATCGTTACTTCAAACTGCTTTAGAAGCTGAAGGTTATGAAGTCGATACAGCAACAAATGGAAATTCGGCTTTAGCTAAAATTGAGGCTTCTCCTCCAGATCTAGTGTTGCTAGATGTGATGATGCCGGGAATGGATGGCTATGAAATCACTCAATGTATCCGTCAAAATGAGAATTTACCTTTTATTCCAATTTTACTTGTAACTGGTTCTGATGACACTCGTGTTATAGATGAATTGAAGATAAAAGAAGATGATTTTATCCGCAAACCAATTAACTTCGATCGCTTGTTAGCTAAAATCAACTCTGTTTGGAATTAACCTCAGAAAAAATTTTCATATCGTACTTTTTCTAAAAATCCTAGAAACTATAGCCGTGTGGGTTAGTAGTTAGCAAGTCAACTACTAACTGCTAACTACTAACCCCCAACTACTTATAAATCAGGAGGTAAAATGACGTTATCAATTACGTGGATAATGCCATTGCTAGCTTTAACATCAGGTTGAACGACCTTAGCATCATTAACCATGACACCACCTTGTTCAACCTTGACATTAATAGCACCTCCTTCAACGCTTTTAACTTCGCCTGATTTCAAATCACTAGATTGTACTGAACCAGAAACAACGTGATACCTCAAAATTTTCGTCAGTACTTCCTTGTTTTCAGGCTTTAACAAATCTTGTACTGCGTCTTGTGGCAACTTGGCAAAAGCGGCATCAGTAGGCGCAAAAACAGTGAAAGGTCCTTTGCCTTGTAAAGTTTCTACTAGCCCAGCTGCTTTTAATGCCTTGGTAAGCATTGTGAAAGACCCGTTAGATTCTGCTACTGCGACTATATTTCTCCCCTCAGAAGTACCGGAGGAAGGCTGCTCTGGAGGTGTAGTCGGTGTAGTGGGTGTTTCTGTTGGACTAGAAGGAGGTGTAGTGTCAGGAGTGTTGGATGGACTTTGTGTGGGACTGCTCCCACCTCCAGGACAAGCAGCACGGTTATAGGGACACTCCTGTAAAATGCTTGGTTTGGGATTTGTCACACCACCTTGCGCCACTACATTTTTAGCTGGAGTTTTCTTAGTGGACTTTGTGACTTCTGATGCAGGTATTTTGTGTGTAGACTGTGGGTTAACCTCAAAACGCAGACTCTTGTTATAAGGCGTTTCATTGAAAATACTGGGGTTGGGATTTAATACCTCGTTTGCCCCAACAGGTAACCCAAGCAGGAGGCTCACACCCGTTACTCCTACGATGCTAGCCAATTGCTTCAGCAAATTGCCGTATTCAACCTTCATAAAACTTACTTGGCTTTTATTTTCACATATCACCACTATTGATTTATATCATTTTGTTACACAGAAAATCCCACAAAAGCAGTAAGATTTTTTCACCAATTGACTATCTCTATTTTTGTTTGAAAATTGAACAGGAGATAAGTATAGTATTTTATTATCAATGAGTTATTTGACTTGCCAAAGAACCCCACAGACGTTTTAATCACCTCTAAAGTTCCCAAGAATTAACAGTGATTATTTGGACTACTCAAGTAAAGATTGTAGAATCAATAAGTACACTAAGCACAGGAACTGAAGAATGCTGGAATTATACCAGTTTGAACTGTCTCAGTACTCAGAGAAAGTGCGTCTGATTCTAGATTACAAGGGTCTGGATTACCGTAAAATTGAGGTAACACCCGGAATCGGACAGGTAGAGTTATTCCGTTTGACAGGTCAACGGCAAGTGCCAGTACTAAAAGATGGAATTAGGTATATAGCAGATTCTACAGAAATAGCTAAGTATTTAGACTCGGAGTATCCCGATCGCCCCTTGCTACCAAAAAATTCCAAGCAAAGAGGTCTCACTCTATTAATAGAAGAATGGGCAGATGAGTCAATAGGGACAAAAAGTCGCAAAGCATTATTTTCTGCTATTAGCCAAAATCAGAATTTTCGCAAATCTCTACTGCCAAGCACAACACCAGATCTTCTAAAAACTGTCGTCCAAGGCGTACCTGCAGAATTGCTGCAAATTATGGGTGTAGGAGTTGGTTATACCCCTGATGTCATCAAAAGTGCGATCGCGGATTTAAAGCAAGATTTAGAAGCTCTCACCCTATTACTGGCAGATAGCCCCTATTTAACAGGAGATGAACCAACCCTAGCTGATTTTGCCGTGGCGGGTTTATCTATATTGTTGAAATTTCCCGATGGTCCTTATTTGGATTTACCAGCAACTCTGAGAGGACAAGGAGTCCCTCTATTTGCAGAAAATCCAGCTTATGAACCATTTTTTAGCTGGCGTGACAGGCTTTATGCTCAATTTCGCAAACCTCTATTAAGTTCCACTACACCAACAACACCAAGTTCACCAACTTCAATTCAAATTGAATAGCTAATGGTTAATGGCTAATGGCTAATGGCTAATGGTTAATCTCAATTAGCAATTAGCAATTAGCAATTAGCAATTTTCGCAAAATTTTTTCGCAAATTATATAGTTTGCATTTACAATGCAACATATGCAAGAAATGAAAATGTAAAAATGAGTTTGGGACAGCCATTAGGTTCAGTTATACAAGGCTCTCTCATAGGGGGATTGGAAGTAAGATTGCACCCCGATATTTCTGTGGAAGATATGCGGGTAGGTAAATTTTTGGTGGTACAAGGGGTGCGATCGCGTTTCTTCTGCATGCTCACAGATGTTTCTTTGGGAATAGCCAATCAGAGAATCACTGCTAACCCTCCTAATTGGGATGACACTTTTTTACGAGAAGTTTTAGCGGGAGGAGGTACATATGGCACAATTAACCTTGCTCCCATGCTGATGTTTACTCCGGAATCGGAAGAATCTTTTTCTCCAACTAACGGTAAATCTATCAATCCATTTGTTCCATCAACGACAGGTTTAGCATCATTTCAACCTCAAACCAGTACGACGATGGAATTGCTACCAGTAAAAACAATTCCAAGCCATTTTAGCCAAGTTTATGAGGCTTCTGTTGACGATTTTCGGCGAGTATTTGGTTGGGAAGATGACCCCCAGAGGAAAAACTTTTCCATGGGCAGACCACTCGATATGGATGTGCCAGTTTGTATCGATTTAAACAGATTTGTAGAAAGGAGTAACGGTGTTTTTGGTAAATCGGGTACTGGAAAATCCTTTTTGACAAGGTTACTTTTGGCTGGAACAATCCGTAAAGGCGCAGCAGTCAATTTGATTTTTGATATGCACTCCGAATATGGCTGGGAAGCTGTTTCGGAAGGCAAACAATTTAGTACTGTCAAAGGTTTAAAGCAGCTATTTCCCTCAAAAGTAGAGGTTTATACTCTCGATCCAGAATCAACCAAGCGTCGGGGAGTTCCTCACGCACAAGAACTTTATTTGAGTTACGAACAAATTGAAGTTGAAGACGTAAAGTTATGCGCTAGAGATTTAGGGCTCTCCGAAGCCAGTATCGATAACGCGAACATTCTCTACGCTGAGTTTGGCAAGTCTTGGATTCTTCAGTTGTTAAATATGACAAATGAGGAAATAAAGATGTTTTGTGAGGAAAAGCGGGGACACCAGGGTTCCATTACTGCTTTGCAGCGAAAACTTCTACGACTGGATAACTTAAAGTATATGCGTGCTGCCTGCCCTCAGAACTATGTCAATCAGATGTTACGTTCTTTGGAAGCAGGTAAAAACATTGTGGTGGAGTTTGGTTCCCAGGCGGATATGCTTTCCTATATGTTAGTCACTAACATGATTACCCGTCGGATTCACCAACACTATGTAAGTAAGGCAGAAAAGTTTTTACAGTCAAAAAATCCCCTCGATAAACCGACCCAACTGATGATTACCATTGAGGAAGCACACCGCTTTCTAGACCCTGCGACCGTACAAAGTACTATTTTTGGTACGATCGCTCGGGAAATGCGTAAGTATTTTGTCACCCTTTTAGTAGTCGATCAACGCCCATCGGGTATAGACAATGAAGTGATGTCTCAGATTGGAACTCGGATCACCGCTTTGTTAAATGATGAAAAAGATATAGACGCAATTTTTACTGGTGTTTCCGGTGCTGGTAGTTTGAAGTCAGTTTTGGCAAAGTTGGATTCAAAGCAACAAGCTTTGGTTCTCGGTCATGCTGTTCCCATGCCAGTTGTCGTGCGGACTCGTCCCTATGATGCCAAATTCTATGAGGAAATTGGTGATACCGATTGGGAAGAAAAGCCGGATGCAGAAGTTTTTGCTGCGGCTGAACTTGCTAAAGCAGATCTGGGTTTTTAGAAGCAATGGCTGAGCCCAGTATTGATTTTTATACTACTCATGTAGTATATTGTATTATAATAAAAGCCTGAATGGTTGATAAGAGGTGCGGTCAACTGACATACTCTCTTCTCGCCATCAGGCGTAGGGCAGGCAGTGTCAGTCCTACAACAATTGGGAACTTTAGAGGATCGGCAAGCAGGAACAAGATCTTTTCATCTGTATTAGGAATGAGCTATAATGAAAAAGAAAGACTTATTAAAAAATTTGTAGGGGCAGTTTACATTGAGCGAGTTAGGGATTTGAGCAAAAACCAAAAGCGCTTTGATGTAAAAAACCTGTTGAAGAGTGTGTTGTAAGGGTTACCAGTAAATAAAGATTATGTTCGGGTTTGTCCTTGGAAAGAAGCAAAGAACCACAGTAATTGCGGGCGATCGCTGTACGGGCTTATTGAAGGAGACCTTGCATAATGCTAAAAAAGGTAACTTCACTCTGAAAACGCATTCTGACTAACAGATGTTTGTAATGATTGTCATGTACCTTAATAGAGAAAGGTTCGACGCCCAACTCTGTTTCTTGTGATGGTAGGTATTTGTGAAATAGAGGAAGTAACTACCAATTGTTAAATCTCTATTTCCAATTTTGAGATTTCGTGACATCCCTCCATAATAGGAAGCGATTCAGTTCGGTTATCCGGCTATTGGAGGAAGACCGGAAGGGGGGTTTTAGCGTCATTATAAATATATGAAAAATAATGTCAGAGTTTTCGTGTAACCAAAACGTTTTGTTTTATAATTGAAAGATTTAACTCCAGTACTTTACGTTCGACAAAAACTGTCGTACCATAATGTAAGTAAAACTCATATCGACTTCATATTATATCCGTTGCCGCCAGCGACTAACAGACAAAAGAATTCTTGATAATTACGAGAATGCTTAAGAGCGCTTCCAAAATGTGGAAAAGATGGGGAACTTACCTTAAGGGATGACCGTCACCACAAAACCTGTATATAACAGTTTGTTATTGGTAGTTTCCTGCATACGTAATAAGGAGTGCATTGCAATCCCCTTTTGTCTTCATTATTTATTAACTTTGTTTACGGAATAGAGGAAAACGCACCGATGCCTACAGTTGATGCCCAAACCGAAAACCTAAACGCCAAATTCACGGCTGATATGGTGCGAACCTATCTGCGCGAGATTGGTCGTGTACCATTGTTAACCCGTGAGCAAGAAATTGTCTTCGGGAAGCAGGTACAACAAATGATGACGCTTGTCGAAGCGAAAGAAGCTTTAGAGAAAAAACTGCGTCACGAAGCAACATTACAAGAGTGGGCTGCTCATGTCCGCAAGTCAGAAGCTGAGGTTAAGCAAGTTGTTCACCAAGGCAAACGGGCTAAGCAGAAGATGATTGAGGCGAATTTACGCCTAGTGGTTGCTATTGCTAAAAAATACCAGAAGCGGAATATGGAGTTTCTGGATCTGATCCAAGAAGGGACTCTAGGATTGGAGCGAGGTGTAGAGAAATTCGATCCAACGCGGGGTTATAAGTTCTCAACCTACGCCTACTGGTGGATTCGTCAAGCAATTACAAGAGCGATCGCCCAACAAGGTCGTACTATTCGCTTACCCATCCACATTACAGAAAAACTGAACAAGATCAAGAAAGTGCAGAGGGAACTTGCACAAAAACTGGGAAGATCTCCCTCTCCTGCTGAAATTGCCAAAGAACTCGAATTAGAACCCGCGCAAATTCGAGAGTATTTAAATATGGCGCGTCAGCCTGTGTCTTTAGACGTAAAAGTTGGCGACAACCAAGACACTGAATTACAAGAGATGCTCGAAGATGAAGGTCCATCACCAGAGTATTACACCACTCAGGAATTCTTGCGCCAAGACTTGAACAATATGCTTGCAGAACTGACTCCTCAGCAGAGAGAAGTTCTCGCCCTGCGCTTTGGCTTAGTTGATGGGAACGAAATGTCTTTGGCTAAGGTTGGCGAACGCCTTAACCTCAGCCGGGAACGGGTTCGTCAGTTAGAGCATCAAGCTCTGGCTCACCTGCGCCGTCGCCGCGCTAACGTTAAAGAATATGTTGCTAGCTAGTCACTGACTGCATTCATTCCATAAGTTGCAAAAAAGAATCCTGGCTTCCTCAAAGAAGTCGGGGTTCTGAACCAACTAAACAATCGATCCATTAGTAGTATGCCTCCTGACTTAGGAGGTTATTTTTTATTCATAAAAACTTTAACATATACTCAATTCTAAGCTTTACAAATTTAGCTTTTTATGCAATTTATGAAATCTAGGGCGTATTTTTAAACTTTGATAGATACTACCCTATTTAATATTTGAAAAATCCAATATTTTTATATATTTCCTTATCTATCAGTACTCATAAGGAATAAGGAAAGAAATTGGAAAAATTTCTGGTTCTTATCCGGAATTCATAAATTTGCTTTTGTAGTTCCTCTTGTCCAGAGCACACTACCACATATGGTCTACAACAGTAGAAGTAGGATGAGCTAAAGATGGATACTTAAAATTAACAATCCAAAAAAAGTAGTAATTTAATTCTTTACTAGAGGATTTTTCAGAAAAATACAAATCCAACTATTGGCGGAGACAAACAAATTACGACTCAAGTACGTTAAATATAAGTCACAGAACATCAAGACACGATTGTAAACTTTAGTAGGCAAGTAGGGTGCCTAAAAATATGAAACAGCACTTTCCTTTACGTCAGATGGGATTTCCCCTTGTTGGCTTAGTTCTCATGCTTGGCACCTTCGCCAGCCAAACTAAAGCAGCATTCAGTAACGATTTTACTCCGGTTAAAGTAACAAATAATTTACAACAAGTCAATGCTCTTGGTCTTGGTACACCAAGCACCAATTCTCAAAGATTGGTAAAAAACTCTACATCTGCATTGAGTAGAGCAAAAATTCCTCAAAAGGATGGTATTTACCTTTATGGTGAATCACCAAAACCAAGTCAACTCGGACAGGGTTACATTGTGTTTGAAAAGCAACAGGGTAAAGTGTTAGGCGCTTTATATATGCCTCACTCGGAATTTAGTTGTTTTAACGGTACTCTTGACTCCAGAGGTGAGTTGGCAATGACTGTAACTGGTTACCCCGGTGACAAAAACCCGGCTCAAATAGCGACTAGCAGTAGCGTACCTCGTCTGATAGATGATGAAGTTACCACTTATGACCACTCAATCGCACTACAAACATATCATCCACTAAACGCAAGTGCAGACGATCGCAGAATTTTGCAAATGTGCAAAAATCAATTATGAATGGTAGTTATTCATAATTCACAATTCATAATTCATAATTAATACTCGATTCCTGGCTGTGCTTTAATGCCTCGATCCCGAAAAGGGTGTTTGACTAACGTCATTTCCGTCACGAGATCTGCTTGTTCAATTAATGCCTGAGGCGCACCTCTACCAGTCAGAATAACATGGGTGTCATAAGGCTTTTGTTCTAATCCTGCCAAAACCTCTTCAGTTCTTAAATAACCTAGTTTTAGAGCAATATTGATCTCATCTAACAAAATTAACTTATAATTTGGGTTGCAAATGTACTCTAGTGCTTTTTGCCAAGCCGCAACCGCTTTTTCAATATCACGATCGCGGTCTTGAGTTTCCCAGGTAAAGCCTTCGCCTAAAGCGTGGAATTCTAGCAAATCTCCCTGCCAAATGCCGAGCACGTTTTTCTCAGCAGGTTCCCAAGCTCCTTTGATAAATTGAATAATCGCCACTTTATAACCATGGCCCAGCGATCGCAACACCATTCCCAATGCAGCTGTTGTCTTACCCTTGCCATTCCCAGTATTAATAATAATTAATCCTTTTTCGGTTGACGCTTGAGCAACTCTTTGTTCTTGAATTTCTTTACGTCGCTGCATCTTTTTACGATACTGCTCTGGTGTTAGGGAAGAATTTTCTCCTACAGAAACATTACTGGTTGTTTCCCAAGTTTCATTAGTTGCCATAGCGATCGCCTTGAAATTGTGACTACATTTTATCGAAAGGATGGGAACATTGTGCTGAATTACAAATTTTCCTTAGCTGGTTTTGCAATGCCACTACGGACTAAACTCGCTTCAAGTTCCTTAATAAATTTCAAATCTTTTTCTGGTAAAGACTGATATCCATCCAGAGAGTGTTGTTTTTCTAGAAACGCAAATGCTTGTCGAAATTGCTCCGGGCTTGTTTCAATCGGCGAGTCAAAGTGACAAGAAATTATCCTGTGAATATCCCAAGTAGCAACTTTATCAGCCCAATGGAGAACTTGTTTTGGTGCTTGAGGAAGAATTAGGGTTTGTAAAATGGGTGCTACAAAGGGACGCCCCCCACTTTGCAAAGCATCGAAGGAATACTTCCAGTTTTCTTGCCATTGAAAGGGAAAAAAACCAAAATATGCCTTTGCAGATCGATCTGGTGCTTTAAAAGCATCGCGTACCATCTTTCCCAATTCCAACATTTTCAAATCGCTGGGACGAAAGTAAATAGCAAACAATGAAATGCGTTGCCATCCCTTACGGCGATTTGTTTCGTTGTTCTCAATCGCTTCAAGTGCGCTGTCTTTGGCATGAAATAGCAGGGGATATGGATCTAACTGGACGATGGCGGGCGGATCTTCGGGTACTGAAAGTATAGTATCGGTCAAGAGTAGGGTACGCGATCGCTTGTGAAAGAGAGCAACTTCTACAAAAGAACCCCTTCCCAAGTTGATATCCAATACAGCACAATCAAAGTCATCAGCAAAGGGAAGTTCACTGCTATTTTCCGGAATGATGTAAGTTCTTTTAGAAGGAAAGCCAAGCCAACTCAAAGGTAGGTTGACTGGAAAACTCCACTGATGGGGAGAAACAAAGACTTGGGCTTGAGGGAAGCGACGGGCAAAGGGACCAACAAAAACCTTATGCTCCAAACCAGAACTGGTTGGCAGGATGATATACTTAACATCACCATGCTTTGCAACTACTTCCTTGAGCAAACGGATACACTCAGGAGTTGGGGCAACAGGGGCATAAATGAGAAGACCACCACCAGAAAGCTTTACAACAGTCATGCGGATCGGGACAACAGTGTAGAGAATGCCCTGAACTTGCTCGAATGTCCAGATAGTTCCCTCAACGACTTCCCTACAGAGTGTGCGCCTCCTACCATAGGGATAAAGCGGTACAACTGGCCAGAACGGCCATGACCAATCTTTTGGATTGGATAAGGAATGCATTTTTTGCTCCTGTAGCACTTCACTAAGAATAAATATAATAATTACTTTGTACGACTCTCAACCAATCTCACCTCTATCTTTCTCCAGAAGAGTATTTAAAAGCTGAAAAATTTAGTTTCATGAAACATGAATATATCTAAGGGCAAATCTACGCAACGTCACGAGCATTGCTTGCTCGTGAAACAATTACCACTAATCTCATAGCCCTTCTTCGTGAGAAGTTCTCAACTACAGCTATATTCAGGTTATCGTAAGTTCGATAAAGCTTAACCTCCGAGCCTCTTAAAACGAGAGGGGGAGAGTAACGTTAAACCAAGTGAAAAAGATTACCTTTGCTTTGACAGAGCAGGCTTCAATCGGTAACTTTATCGGTAACTTCTATTTCTGGTATCGTTTCTTTTGGCGTCGCTTCTTTTGGAGTTGCTTCTTTTGTAACAACCTCAGGTTTCAGTATCTCTTCCGGTAAATTTTCTTTGATTCTCCGAATTGGCAAGTTGGCAATCAGAGCAGTTGTCCGTTGATTGCTTTCGAGGGAAAACTCCAATCCATCTTTGTCAATTTCTACATAACGGCAGACAATTTCTAAAATCTCTTGCCGCATTTTTTCTAAGATTTGGGGGCTGAGGTCAGCGCGATCGTGAGCTATAACTAATTGCAGACGACGTTTAACCTGAGTGCGACTGGTGTCAGCACTGCGCGAAAAAAGTTTTTCTAAAAGTTCGACAATCATTGCGGCTAGAAGGGCAGACAGTTGGAAAGTTAAACGATCTTTGTTCGGAACAACTTCTTCAGACGAGAAAAGAGGTTGTCGCGATCTGAATCTAAATCGAGAAATTCGATTGATTCTCCTTCCAATCTGCGAGCAATGTTATCAAAAGCTGTGGCAGCCAAAGAAGAATTCTCCGACAGTACTAAAGGTTCGCCGCGATTGGTAGAGACTATGACGCGTTCGTCATCAGGAACTACCCCAATTAAGGGAATAGCTAAAAGTTCTTGAACGTCTTGAACGGACATCATATCATTTGCCCGTACCATTGCCGGTCTGATACGGTTGATAATGAGATGAGTTTTCTTAATACCTTGTGCCTCTAGTAACCCCACAACCCTGTCAGCATCACGGACTGAGGCTATTTCTGGTGTGGATACCACTAAAGCTTCTTTTGCTGGGGCGATCGCATTTTTAAACCCCATCTCAATTCCGGCTGGGCTATCAATCAAAACGTACTCATACTTCTGTGCCAGCGCATTTACCAAAAGCTTCATTTGGTCGGGAGTGACAGCATCTTTGGTACGATTTTGTGCTGCAGGTAACAGAACTAGATTGGGTTGACGTTTGTCTTTGACTAAAGCTTGCTCCAGACGACATTCTCTAGCCAAAACTTCAACTGCAGTGTATACTATTCGATTTTCTAGTCCTAGTAGCAAATCCAAATTTCTCAAACCAAAATCCGCGTCAACTAAAGCTACTTGACGTCCCATTTTGGCTAAAGCCATACCCAGATTTGCTGTTACCGTGGTTTTACCCACCCCTCCTTTTCCAGAGGTAACGACAATAATGCGAGTCATGATGGAAATGCGCTCGATTGGTGATTAAAAATATACAACAAAAACAAGGATGAAATAGGAACTGGGGACTGGGGACTGGTAATTGAGAACTGGAAAATTATTAATCCCCAATCCCATTTTCATCCCTCATCCTTTTTTTGGCTGAGCCTACTTAATAAGATTTTAGAGAAATCCGTAGACCGAGCGATGCGAATTCCTTCTGATGTGACATAAGCCACTTCAGGATAATACTGAGTCGGAGATTTTTCCGGTGCTCTAGCCACGGCATCCGCTATCCGCAATTGGGTTGGCTCCATTTGTAAAGCCATAATCAAACAATCGCGATCGCCACTAGAACCTGCATGAGTAATTCCACGCAGGCGACCCCACACGAGAATATCCCCATCTGCAATTACAATACCACCTGGGTTTAAATCTCCTAAAAGAATAATATGACCTGGGTGGCGAATTTCCTCTCCTGAACGAACGGTTTTTTCTAAATAGAGAGGCTCCACTAGAGGTAGCTTAGTTGGTTTGGGTTCCGAACGAAGCGTTTTTGTAGGTTGTATTTGTTCTACAGAGTAGCCTGCAGTCGCAGCAGCAATAGCAGTTTGGCGGCGACTGGTGGAAATAAATTTTAGATGAACTTGATATTGAGCTAAACTCTCAGCCAGTTCTTGTAGTTGTCTGCCATCTAACAATCGATCTTGCGCTTCTAAATACACGGGAGTATTTGGTGAGAAAGAGCGATTGCAAGCTAAAAGTCGTAATTTCATCTGTTGCCAGATATCAGTCCAATTGTATTCTGAAGAAGGCACTTGGGATTCTGTTGGTAAAATTAATAACAGCCTTTCTTTATCACTTTTCAGTTGGACTTGAATATTTGGATTTACCGTATTTTCTAGAGACGACAATTCATCCAAATCTATAGTGAGTGGCTCGGGTTTGGATTCAGCATTGATAGGAACAACATTTGACTCCAAATCGGTAAGAATAGAATCAGAGACTGTCTCAGGAAGAACATTTTTTTCTAAATCAGCCGCAACAGAATTCGGATCTACATCCACAACTGTCGGTTGTGATTCTTCATCAGAAGTTACAACATGTGACGCTGTTTCAGCAACAGCAGAAGGTGACTTTTCACTGGTACTGACAGAAATCACTTCCGCACTGCCCTCTACAGAATTTGATTTTAAATACACGAGAACAGAATTGACTTCTGATTCGGGGAGGATAGGATTTTCTTCTGCATTAAAGTAAGTAGCCATTGACTTTACATTTTAAATATTGTTAGTAAATACTTGTTAGTCAATAGTAGTTAGTGGTAAAAACTACTAACCACTAACTACTAACCACTAACTACTAACTGCTTTTAATCTTTGATAAACCGTTGCTAAAGCACGGGCATCGCCCACATTTCCGGGAAATAATACCACTGGTAAATCGGGAAACTGAGGGTGATCTGATGGAGTTTTCACCATTGAACAACCAGCTAGAATTTGACCGAGCAAACGTGCTGAAGTCAAAGCTAAACCAGTACTTAAAACATCATTAGAAGTAATGCCACCCTTGCTAATTAAAAATCCAATATCTGATGGTAGATGCCGTACAATATCCATTAATAAAGCTGAAACCTTCAGACCAAATTGCAATCTAGTTTCCACATTTTCAAATGTTAGCTCTTGACGACTGGTATAAATTACTGGTGTCTTATGAGCCTCATGTGCTGCTTTAACACTGTCAACAACCTTGATTAGCAGTGTAGCAGATTCATCTACGCTTGCATTCACCAGTTGGGAAACATCAACTTCTATACCTTCTGTTCCTTCTTCTTGCAAGAGCATCTTTAGTTGCTCGGTTGTTTTCTTAACGTGTGAGCCTACGAGCGCTACGCCCGGTTTACCCCCTCTGACATACTGTGCCATATTTTCTGCTGCAATAGGTTGGGGAGGCAATTCTGCCAAAGCTGTTAAAATGCTGGCAGCACTGCGAAACAAAAACCTTTTTCCTTGGCTTGCTGCTGCTAGTACGTCTCGTGCAAAACGGTTAAGATCTGTTTGAGTTTCTCCGTCTACAACCACACACCGATTCTGGCTGAGTTGCATCAAGCGTTCCAAACTTCCCTCTCGAATATCCGCAAGTAAAAAGCGTTCTACTGACTCCTCGCTAATACGTCCTGTCGTCTTTTCTTCTACGTACTTGGGTAAATAACTATATTGGTAGGCAAAAACTGAATCGCGTGCAAACTCAGTTTCATGGACGGGGGTTGGAACACCATTGACGATCAAATAATGTACGCTGTCACGCGTGATACGTCCGCCCTCAAAAAACGCAGGTACAAGGAAATGAGCATCAAAAGGACCGAGTTCTTCAGCAATGACATCGGTTTCAATGGGATAATGTCCCCGTAAAGTGGAATCAGAACGACTGACGATCAGAAAATCATGAATTTCTTCAGCTTCGATAGCTAGCTTCAGGTTATGGCAAACTTCCCGAGTCACCGACGCTGCTTTATCTGCGGGGAGAGACCTTGTGTTAGTTAGTACAAAGAAAATCGGGGAATCGTCTTGTAATCCCAAGCGCAGAGTATCTACATCCCAGTGCATGAGCAGTAAGCAACTGTGAACTGTTTGAGAACCTGTGGGGTCGTCATCCAGGACAATGATTTTTGGTTTTGTGGTCATATTCATGTCACCTACTCCTCACTTAGTGGGGAGACTGCAATTTTCTGATTTCTGCTTGGACATCAAGGGCAATTTGCAACGACTGATTGAGAAATTGAGCGTATTCGCTAGCTTGAGCGCTCAGTTGCAAAGTTTGCACGTTCGTTAAATTATTAACAAATAGCTCTTGGTTGTTAGCAAGCAGCTTTTTATTATCTCGCAAAATTCGTTCCGTTTTCAAAGCCCGGACTAAATCTTCTCTAATAAGTTGTAAAGCGGCGAGCGCTTTCTCTCTATCGTTAAAATGGGTGTCATTGCCCGAGGTTGTGAGTTGGTCGTGAATATCTATCGCTTTGATAACAGAATGATACTTATCAACTTCATCTAAAAGTGTTGTTAATGTTTTTGGACAGGTAAAACGTCGCCAAACCCACCGCCCGATGGCTACAGTCACGGGTACTAAAATTAACAAGAGTAGCCCTAGAGGGATCGAGGAACCAAAGATAGGCAAAATAATAAATGCGTAAATTCCACCGACAACAATCGGTGTGAGAGCGAGTGCTACTATCATTTCATTTATAAGAAAACCCAATCGCTTCTCGCGATCGTTCATAATAGAAGGTCGAAACACGTCATCTGGGTCTAACCCAATCAAGCGTCTTAGTTCGCCCTTCGTAATTTCCAAGCCCATTAAATCTGGCTGCACAGATTATTACTCCTGTTATACCGCCATATACGTATTTATAGTATTTTAGAAATGCGATCGCTGAAAAACACAGCGATCGTCAAGGTATGTCCAAGTCAAGCTCTATGTCCTGGGCGATTCAGAGGAGTGGCGCTCTAGAAGACTGCATCATGAGAAATTTTGCAATATTTTTGGATTTGGAAATTCTCAATCCAGTATTTGTTAAAAATTATACTTTATTTAAGTTTACCTTACTGCGTAATTCATCCTTGATTCGGTTGAGGATAGAACTTTCATCAAGGTCTGCCAAAATTTTCCCAATCACAGCTTTAGGTCCGCTCGCTCCCCATGATGCTCCATTAGCTAAATATGCTTTGGTGACTTGCCCTATGGCGTAAGAAGAAACACCTGCAACCCCTGCTTGCGTTAAAGCTACAGATAAATAGGGACCGAGGGAAATACCACCAGTTGCAGGTGCAGATAGTCCAAGCAGTGTTTTGAGGGAACTTAAACCCAAGTTTGCCAGTAATTCGCTCGCCGTAATGCCACCCATCCCCAAGGCAATTTGTTTGAGTAAGTTGACCGCGCCTGTTTCTGTCATGGGAATGCTGTATAGTTTTGATAAACCCATAATGAGAGCAACATCAATGACTGCTCCACTCAAAAAATCTACTACCGTGACCGGATTGAGTGCGATCGCAATTGCCTTTGTCATGACTGACTTCCAAATAAGTTGATTGGCGGCTTCAGCACGAATTTTGAGCTTGCGCTGCACCAATTGTTCGTTCACAGTGTCAGCAAAAATCATTGTGTTAAGAGCAACTAAAGCTTTTCCTTCACGTTGCAAAACTTCCAAAATTTTCAATTTGAGTTCCTCAATTTGAGCAGTTCCCGAGCGTAACTGTACGCCACGAGTGCCATCGGGACGTTTAACCATCGTCCTCACGATGGGCGATGCTGCTGCCATCACAATTTCATCTGGTGAAAGAAGTTCTCTTACCCTCTCATTCCGAATTTTTTCATAAATTGCCATTCGGTCTGCTTCTGGGTACTGGTCTACTTTATTAAACACCAGCAAAATCGGCTTACCCACCTCGCGCAACTGAGAAAGGGCTTCGTGTTCGACTTTGGTCATATCACCGGAAATCACAAACAGAATTAAATCCGCTTGTTTTGCGATCTGTTCTGCTAGTGCTGCACGGGTATCACCATCAACTTCGTCTAAACCGGGAGTGTCAATTAATTGGACTTGAGATTGACCTATTCCAGGTAAAGTGACTCGCAAAGCGTGTTCTGTTTTGCCAATTTCTTCCGAAGAAAAGCTCCAGTCTACTGTTTGAGTATTGCGCGTGACACCGTGTAAGGGACCTGTTTCAAAGACTGTTTGTCCTACCAATGCGTTCAGTAAAGAGGATTTACCGCGTCCAACCAAGCCAAAAGCTGCTATTTGAACGACCATGCGTTCTAGTTTTCCCAACATGGTTTCTAAGTCAGCAATTTCTGTTTCTAGCCCTTCTTGTTCTTGAGGGGTAAGGTCGAGATGGTTGACCAAATTTTGTAGTGCTGTTTGTGCTTGTTTGTAGTTGAGTTCTGCTTGAATGTCTTCAAAGGTGAAAATAGCACTATCTAGTTCTTCTTCCCATTGGGGAGAGTTATCCGTACTGGATGAACCACCGCTAGGTTCGGGTAGGGGTAATGTCGAAGCCATATCAATTTTGGATTTTAGATTTTAGGTTTTAAATTTTAGATTTTAGATTTTTATATGCTCTGCCTTCCATCGTAGTCACTTTTGGTTCTAAGCTGCCCTTGCATATAATTTCTATATTCTAAGATTTTGGAAAAACTGAGTAAAACCCTCTCCCTCTCTCCCACTCCCCCCTTCTCCCCCTCAGCCAGCATGAGAAACTTAAATACCTCACAACTTAGAGTGAGATGTAAAAGTAGGGTTCACCACTGGTAACTGGTCACTAGTTACCAGTCACTGTTAGCCAATGTCCAACAAAACATCCTAAACTGAAGAATGCATCTGTAGCAGTAAGATATAGACGAAATCACTTGTGCGAAAAATAGTTATTGCCGGTAACTGGAAAATGTATAAAACCCAGGCAGAATCCGAAGATTTTTTAAGAGGATTCTTGCCTGCTTTGGACGCAACCCCTGATGAGCGAGAAGTGGTTTTGTGCGTCCCCTTCACTGACTTAAGCGCTTTGTCTAAAAATTTACATGGCAGTCGAGTACAATTGGGGGCGCAAAATATCCACTGGGAGGAATTTGGAGCCTACACGGGTGAAATCTCCGGACCTATGCTGGCTGAAATTGGGGTACGTTATGTTGTTGTCGGTCATAGCGAACGGCGACAATATTTTGGGGAAACGGATGAAACCGTTAATCTCCGCCTTAAAGCAGCTCAACGCTTTGGTTTAACCCCAATTCTTTGTGTGGGTGAAACCAAACAACAACGAGATGCGGGGGAAACAGAATCGCTGATTACGAACCAAATAAAAACAGATTTGGTGGATGTGAATCAGGAGAATTTGGTGATTGCTTATGAACCCATTTGGGCGATCGGCACTGGCGATACTTGTGAATGCAAGGAAGCCAATCGTGTCACAGGCTTAATTCGCAGCTTGTTGAGCAATCCTGATGTACCAATTCAGTATGGCGGCTCTGTAAAGCCAAATCTTATCGATGAAATCATGGCTGAACCGGAGATTGATGGGGTTTTAGTGGGGGGAGCAAGTCTTGAACCCGCAAGCTTTGCTCGAATTGTTAACTATCAGTAAATTGATGCTTTAAGGGGTTAGGGGGTTCGTTGTTTTTTCTTGTTCCCAGCTAGAAGTTGGGAATGCAATCAGTGCGGCTCTGCTTTCTATCAATATTTTTATATATTGAAGAGGCAGAGCCTCCAAATAAGAGCGTTACTAGGCTGAGCCTGGTAACGAGGAATACTGACACTAAGCACAGCATAATTTTCTGACCCCTTAGTCCCTAGCTTCCGATTCCCAATCTCTACCCGCTCCGAAAAACCTATACAGAACTAGTCAACTATAGACAAAGCTGTACAAAGTCGGAACGTGCAGACTAAGACCTTCGAGGTCTACGATTTTTGAGTCATGACACCTGAATGTGAACGCCAGCATTATGCACTGTCGGAAGTGGTTAAGTAATCAGTAAACAGGTTTATAGCTGTAGTGCCACTTCCTCAAAAAGCTCTTAAATCATTGTCGAGGCAAACTTTACTTAGTAATAAAGATGGCAGAATATGTCAAACTACGTTTTTCTTATCGACAAAAACAAAACTCCACTGAACCCAGTACATCCAGCACAAGCACGGAAATTATTAGATTCTGGTAAAGCTGCTGTGTTTCGTAGATATCCATTTACTTTGATACTCAAACGAGTCATTGAAAATCCAAATGTATACCCTCTCATTCTCAAAATAGATCCAGGCTCGAAATTTACGGGTATCGCTTTGGTTACTAACCAAGGAAACGTCATTTGGGGAATGGAGTTGCAGCACCGTGGTCAACAAATCAAAGATGCTCTAGAACATCGTAGAGCAGTGCGTAGAGGACGTAGAAGTCGTAATACCAGGTACCGGCAAGCCAGATTTCTTAATCGCAAACGCCCTGATGGATGGTTGGCTCCATCTTTGAGGCATCGTGTTATTACCAGCGAAACTTGGGTAAAGCGTCTTCAAAAGTTCGCGCCAATTGGTTCCATCGTTCAGGAGTTAGTGAAGTTTGATACTCAAGCAATTCAAAATCCAGAGATCTCTGGGGCGGAATACCAGCAGGGGACTTTGCATGGTTATGAATGTCGTGAATATCTCTTAGAAAAGTGGAATCGTCAGTGCGCTTATTGCGGAATCAAAGATGTTCCGTTAGAGATTGAGCATATTCAACCAAAGTCGGCATGTGGTTCAGACCGGATATCTAATCTTTGCTTAGCTTGTCACAAGTGCAATCAGCGTAAAGGCAGCAAAGATATTCAAGAATTTCTCAAAGGTAAGCCAGATGTCCTAAATCGAGTATTGCGACAAGCTAAAACACCGCTAAAAGATGCTGCTTGTGTAAATTCAACAAGGTGGTCACTGCTCAACACTCTTAAACAGACAGGATTGCCAGTTAAAACAGGAACTGGAGGTCAAACCAAGTTCAACCGGATTCGATTTGACTTACCAAAAGCACACTGGATTGATGCAGCCTGTGTTGGTGAGTGCAGTGCTGTAGACGGGTTTCCCGTCGCAGGCAACTGCCGAACCCGTAAGGGTATCGTCGAAACCATCAAACTTGTTACCACTAAAATTTTGAAGGTAAGAGCAACTGGTTTTGGTGGTAGACAGCGATGTCAGACAGATCAGTTTGGTTATCCACAAAAACATCGTCCATTACGTCCAATACTTGGTTTTTCAACTGGTGACATTGTTCGTGCCTCGGTTCCAAAAGGTAAGTACGCCGGGACTTTCACGGCGCGAGTCTGTCCTATGTCGCATGGTTACGGTGAGTTTGTTATTGACAAGAAACGGAGGTCAATTAAGTTGAACTACTTAACGCCTGTTCACAGAAGGGACGGTTACGACTACGCGTGAACCTGTACAAAATGACCAGACTTTTACAAAGATGTATAGCAATCAAGTTACAGTTTCTACCCCCAAATTATGACAAACGAGTTGATCGTTAGAGAACGCTGTTTTCAGTGGGGACAGCGAACTTACTTAATGGGCGTTTTAAATGTCACACCAGATAGCTTTAGCGATGGTGGCGATTTTTATACGCTCTCTGCTGCTGTAGCAAAAGCACGGGCTATGGTAGCAAGTGGTGTGGATATTATCGATATTGGCGGTCAGTCTACTCGACCCGGAGCAGAGCAAATTTCTCTGAATGAAGAAATTAGTCGTGTCTTGCCAGTTTTGCGCTTGTTACGAAGGGAGCTACAAGTTCCTATTTCTGTGGATACCACGAGGGCAGTTGTAGCAAAGGCAGCTGTGGAAGAAGGAGCAGACATAGTAAATGATATTTCTGGTGGTACTTTTGACCCAGAAATGTTGCCAACTGTGGGTAGTTTAAATGTGCCTATTATACTGATGCATATCCGGGGAAATCCACAGAATATGCAAAAACTAACTGATTATCAGGATGTGATGGGGGAGATTTTAAGTTTTCTGACACAGCAAATTGCTGCTGCAACGGCTTGTGGTATCGATCGCCAAAAAATTATTATCGATCCGGGCATTGGCTTCGCTAAAAATTACGAGCACAATTTAGAAATTTTGCGCCGCTTGCCGGAATTGCGTCAACTTAACTGCCCTATCTTAGTAGGAGCGTCCCGTAAAAGTTTTATTGGTCGAATTCTCAACCAAAGCGCTCCGAAAGCAAGAGTCTGGGGAACGGCGGCGGCGTGCTGTGCTGCAATCTTTAATGGAGCAGATCTTCTCCGAGTGCATGATGTGACAGAGATGCGTGACGTTTCATTGGTTGCTGATGCTATCTTTCGGCAATCGCAAATTGAGCCGCGATAAGGCTTTAGCCTTTAAGTTTCGCTTATCGCTTTAGGTAGAACCATTACCATTTTCAGCTTTCTTGCCTTTTTCCTCATAGAGACTCTCAGATATCAAATCCATCATTTCGCCACCTTTACCTGGATCGACGAAGACGACTTTGGCATTTTCGCTTTCACCGAGTCTGTAGCTGGCATTGATATAATCTTGAGCGACAAGATAGCGCAAGATTTCCTTACTTTCTGGACTAGCACGCAAAGCATCAGAGATAATTTGCATAGAAGCTTTAGCTCCTTCTGCTTTCTCAATAGCTGCTTGCCGCGCTCCTTCAGCCTCTTTAACTGCAGCATCTTTCCTGATTTCAGCTGCTTTCTGTTCTTCCAATGACCTCTGGACGCTTTCTGGAGGAGTAATCCTTTGAATATCTACTCTTATAATCTCAATTCCCCAACCGGGCTGCACTACTTCTTTCGTTGCTGGATCTACTATCTTTCTCGTTGCATCAGTTAACTGTTTCTTAATCTCTTCACGCAAAGAACTTCCAGAAGTGTTAGCGTACTGTAAAGTATTTTGAGCAATAACCTCTCGGATAGTTGTTGTAGCTAGCTGGGTGAGAGCGCCTTGAAGATCGTCTACATTGTAGTAGCTATCGCCCATATCTTTGATTTTCCAAAACACTACAGCATCGACTTCTAAATAAACGTTATCCTTAGTTATGATATTTTGAGGTTTGATATCTAAAAACTGCTCTCTTGTTGTGTCCTCCATCACTATTTGATCGACTAGAGGCACAATAAAGTTCAAACCAGGACTGAGTTTTCGGTGTTGCTTCCCTAAACGTTCGACTAAGGCTTCATTTCCCTGGCTGATTAGTTTTGCAGATCCTAATGCGTACCCTATAAGCACTAAGACTATTGCAATAATTGGTTCCATGTAATCTCCTAACTAAGTGTTTGGTAGAATTTATTATAATGACACACTACTATGATGATGCCCTAAATTTAGGATATTCTCTCAGAATGAGTATGTTGTTATCACAAATCGTATGAATAAGCAAGCTTTTTTCAATTAAATACAAAAAGTTACAGTAACTTCTTTTGGCTGAGAGCCCCGAGTTCTCGAATAAGTCGGGGATCTGTTAAGCCCTAGCTGTAGGACATCGCTATTAAATCACTAAGTGGTTTCGCTTGCAAGTATTTTATTTGTCCGTAACTTTACTTAATATAATTGCGCTCGAGACTCCCTTCTACCCAAGGTTTGATACTGGTAGGTAATTCAGAAACAAGACGCAATGGTAACTCAGAAGTAGAAAGAAACTGTGCGTAAGCTGGAGTCAAAAATTCTCGGTAAGTTCTTGCTTCTGGTGTCAGTTGTTTGACAAACGCTAAACTCACACCTTGGGTCAATCGTCTCAAGGAGCTGGCTTCTTCACCTCGTCGTTCTTTGACTATAGAGTAGGCTGTACTTGCAGGATCGCTAATACTTAAGTGAGTCCCTCCAATGGCAGTTAACAAATATTTTTCGCCCTGTAGTTGATTAAAAGGTGCTATTTGATGTTTCAATGCTGGAGCGATCGCATCTTCGGTTCCTGCTAAGATGAGGACTGGTTTGGTAATTTGACTTAGACCTTTTTTCCCGAAAATTTCTCCAATGACAGGATTGAGAGCGATCGCCTGACTCACTCGCTTATCTTGCAATCGCAGTTTTTTATCTCGCAACGAAGCAGCAGAACACTGCAACCAATCTGCGGGAGATTTGTCAAGATTGAGAGAGTCTTTACAGAATTTCCGCAAGTCTTCCAAGTTCACCTCAGGGGCGACCAAAGCCAAAGCAGTGTAACCTCCTAAAGAATGACCGATGACAGAAACTTTCTCCGTGTTAAACTTTCCTTGAAATTCTCCCGATTGAGTATTGAGTTTTGCGAGCTCATCAAGGACAAAACTCACATCTCGCGGGCGATCGATAAATTCAGTTGGTGGTAGCAGTTTTCCTAAATTAGCAGCATCGTTCGCCTTATTAACTGATATGGCATTGCTACCTGGATGCTCGAGAGCAACGACTGTTATACCATGAGAGGCAAGATGATTAGCTAAATATCTTAGAGATCTTCGATTGGAACCAAAACCGTGGGAAAGAACAACCAAAGGATTGTCGGCATTAGCCCTACTCCAATAGATATCTACAGGTAATGTACGGTTGCGCTGTCGGTCATAAAAATTTAGAGTCTGTTCCTGTACGGCTTCATTTCCCACTGTAGATGGGTCAAAGGTCGTTTTAAAGGGTGTATTACTTGTAGCAGGTAACTCCCTTTCCAATAAAACTCCGAGGGCTTGACTCTCGATGCGAGTGGGGTTTAGCTCAACTGCTAAACCAATGACTTGAGTTGCATCCACTGTCACATTTTCCTGTGGGTAAGCTCGTAAGAAACCAAGGGGGCTCAAACCGTTTACTTGTTTAAGTGCAAGGTTGAGTGCTACTTGAATGGTATCAACTGTACTGCCGGGAATTGCCGATCCCAAGGAAGATAAGATTTGTTTCCCTATTGGTGTTTGCCGTATTTCATCAACAAATTTATCGGCAAAAGCGGGATCTACACTAAAACGCTTGGTCAAAAAGTCTCGTATTTCTGATGTTAAGAAGGGTGACAAAACTTCTAGCCCTTCCGGCAATTTACCAGTTTTAGCAAACTTTTCCAAGTCTGCGATCGCTACTGACTGCTGAAAAGGACCCAAGCGGATAGTCACTGTTTCTGCTGCCAATGTAGAGGAAATTCCTACACCCCAACTAAAAGCTAGGGTTAAGCTGCACAGCAATCCTTTCATCCAGGATGCTTTGGGTTGACGTTTGCTAAGTGGAAACCGCATATAAGTCACGAGTCATTGGTCATGAGTTATTAGTAGCGCATTTATCCATGACGTTGTTCTGTGAAATACAGTTTCATTGGAACAATCTTATACTATGAGTGGATTTTAGATTTTAGATTTTGGATTGAGAAAGCCCTTACTAGATTGAATCTTACCCAATTATCTGTCACATTCTTTTTTCAAATTGGTATTATTTATGAAATAAAGAGTAAAGTAGGTAGGGCTATGCCCCACATTCGATGTTGTCTTTCATTGGAGAAAAGTACCCGCTTATCACTCTTCTTCATTCAAAAAAGTTTCCTCTAGAAATAACATTCCAGATTTATTAGTAGAGATTTCTAAAATCAGTTCTTCATAAGCAGTCATCCGTTGTGTTACTGTTCGATAATCCTCAGACTGAGTACACAATTCCTCCCATAAATCTTGAGTGCGAATGGTAGCACCATCAAGAACATCTTCAGGGTCAATTCTGAGAGTTCGTTTTTTCACCCATTCAAGAGAATGAATAAATTTTACTATCACATCATAACCACTACTACCCTCATCTGTGTATTTAGGAGGTGAAGGCATTGTTACCATATCACTGACTGCACCTGTAAACAAACAAATGGAATTGGGTTCTTTAAAAAGAGCAATAAATGAAGCGACTCCAGAATCAAAACCCAGATCGCTGCGATTTTGCAGCCACAGTAAAACATAAAATTGTTCTTGATATTTTTGAATAATTTTTATCAAGTTATGTACGCCAGAGGTAATACCTTTACCTGCTATCGGGAATAAGTTAATTCTCATAAATTTTCTTCCTCTTACTTAATAAATAAAGCCCGCAAAAGCGGGCTAAAGGGAGTAAAAAAACTGGATGGTAATACTTTTAGAAGCCAAATAAAGCTCTAACAATACCTAAAAGACCACCTAGAGGATTAATAACCAAACCGGCTGTATCGCCAGCCTTTGCTCCACCAGATCGGTACACTACCACAACATCATTATTACGGAGTATTGGGTTTGTGTCTTCATTAATTCCTGCTTTAAAATCTACCTTAACTTGACGTTTGGTCACAGAACCGTCTGGATTCAAGCGAACCAAATCTACAGCTTTACTACTTGCTCTGGCATCATTAAATCCACCAGCTGCTAGTAATGCTTGGTTTAAAGTGCTATTGGGCTGAAGGTCTATTTGCCCCGGTTTTTTCACTTCACCAACGACACCCACTTGTATGCGCGTGGGAGATAAAGTCGTTGTCGCTAATTGTGTTGCTTCTGCACGGTTGATTTCAGTTGCCGTTGGGATAACAACTGTATCTCCATCTTGTACGATGATGTCCTGATTGATATCACCGCTTTGCAACAGTTGCCACAGGTTAATATTTATAGATTGTTCCGATCCAGTTCTTGTAGGTCTGCGGATGATGACATTACGAACATCAGCTTGTGGTGTAATTCCTCCTGCTAGCTGAAGTGCTCGTGTCAAAGTGGGTTGACCTGTAATACTTGGTGCATTCGTTTGACCGGTGGTACCACCTTCTGTAGCACCTTGAGTCACTAGATATGACCCAGGACGGTAAACTTCACCAATAATTGCTACTGTACGGGGTCTTGTGGGATCGGCAGCAAAACTAGATGCGGCTAAATTACGTGCATTTGCTAAGTCTAGAGTACTTGCTGTGGGTACGAAAATGGTATCGCCATCCCGCAAGGTGATATCTTGGGGTAACCTTCCCGTGCGTCTGAGTTCATCTAAATTGAGACTGGTAACTTGTTCTGGTCCTCTGCCAAGTTTGCGCCGCAATTCCACTCTAGTGACATCCGCACTCAAAGTTACACCCTGGGCGGTGGTGAGTGCAGCAAGTACTGTTGGGTATTGTACCCCAGGATTGTCTCCTGCACCTCCTTGCAAGCTGAGAGTATAAGCTCCCGGACGGGTGACTTCTCCAGCGACAAAAACGTTAATGGGACGAGGTGATAATAGGTTAACTGAAATAATAGGACGTTTTAGATACCGAGAGTATCTTTGGGCAATTAAGTCAGCAGATTGTTCCGTAGTTAGTCCCAGAACATTAACACTGCCAATCAAAGGTAAGTTAATTCCTCCACCTGGTGGAACTTGATACTCTCCTGAGTATTCGGGAACTTCAAATACACTCACTCTAATGCGATCGCCGCCTCCAAGGGTGTAGTTTGTGTCTACCTGTGTCGTTCTCGCTGTTGGCTGCCTTTGCGCTAAACTAACGGTTGGAATAGCGATACTTACAGATGTTAATAACACCATACCCACAGCTGGATGGGCGAGCAATTTCACCACACTCGTATTATGCATTGCTTACCTAAGATTACTATTAATTACATACTGTTTAAACATTTTTAGCCTGATTGACTATTTTTACGTATTCTAGTTCCCTGATGTTCACACATTCTTCAATTAAATTATCCTTCCGGAACGAAATTATTTAATAACTTTAAATTTTATTTGAATTTTATTTAAAGTTCAACTCGGTTCTATGTAAATTTACTGTAAATTTTGTTGCTCCTATATTGGAAATCAATATTTTCACAAGCACGATAAGTATGAAAAGTAAGAATAGATAGTCAGGTTTGTTTCACAAGCCAATAATGACTACCTTCTACTTTTTACGCTCTAATTACTGATTTTTCAGGTTTTGAATTTGTTGCACAAAAAACTTTTCTAAAGATGGACGTGACAAATTCATGGCTATTAATTGCCCTCCCATCAAACGCAGGCTCGCCAGAAAATCATAATAATCTCCATTGAGTTCCCCTTGCCAAGACCCATCTGGCTGGTACTCCAAATTAGCGATCCATTTTTCAATAATTTCCCAGTCTCCACCGTGTCCTTTGACAGAATATACGTCAGTTGTTCCTAAAAGTTCATTAAGAGATCCAGAACAAATAAGTTCACCTTGGGCAAGAATGGCAACGCGATCGCAAATTTGTTCCACTTCACTGAGAACATGACTGTTGAAAAAAATTGTTTTACCTGCCGCTTTTAAAGATAAGATAATCTCTCTCATTTGGTAGCGTCCCACAGGGTCGAGCCCTGACATGGGTTCATCCAAGAATACCAGTTCTGGATCGTTAATGAGTGCTTGTGCCATTCCGACACGTTGTAACATTCCTTTTGAATAACGGCGCAGGAGTTTTTTGCGGGCGTCAGATTGAGGCAATCCTACCAATTCCAGCAATTGAGGAATGCGTTGGCGTTGAACCTTTTTAGGAATTTGAAATAGTCCGGCGACTAACTGTAAAAATTCCCAACCCGTGAGATAGTCATATAAATAAGGGTTTTCAGGTAAATAACCGATACGTTCTTTAACACCACGATCTCCAATCGGCTTTCCCAAAAGCAATCCCCGCCCCGATGTCGGACGGATAATTCCCAGTAACAATTTCAATAGTGTTGTTTTACCAGCACCATTTGGTCCTAACAGCCCAAAAGTTTCTCCCTTGTAAACTTTCAAAGAACAGTTTTTGAGAGAGACAACTTTCTGATTCATAAAAAAGCCAGTGCGATAGACCTTTCGCAACTCAGAGGTTAGAACAACTGGCGGACTGTCTCGTGTATTTAGTTCGGAGTTCGGGGCGTCTGCAACAGACTTCATCTTGTGCTTCGGGCAACAGCAATACGTTTAATCTATAGGTTACCCAGTTGACTCCCAATAATAACATTGACCAGCGACCGATGACCAGCGATCGATATACAGGGAGGCTGTTAACCTTTGTTGAGGCGAAACTTGGGGGTGAGAGATTGTATTTTTTCGCAAATAATGGGTCAGAGCCATTTGCCAACAACCAATCTCTAATGGTAAATACACAATTAGGTAGGTTGACACAAATCAAGGTAATCGTTCAATTTTCCGGTCACCGAGCGCTAGCCTACCTAATTTCACAATAATTTATTTTTACATGCCCATGATTTCGTACCCTGCATCAACGTACAGGACTTGCCCGGTAATTCCGCTAGACAAGTCGCTACATAAAAAAGCGGCTGCATTGCCCACCTCGAGCTGAGTGACAGTGCGTTTTAATGGCGCAACTTGCTCAACATGGTGAATCATGTCCAAAATACCTCCTACCGCACTAGAAGCGAGAGTACGAATAGGACCTGCGGATATGGCGTTTACCCGAATATTGGCAGAACCCATTTCAGCCGCTAGGTAGCGCACGCAAGCTTCCAACCCTGCTTTGGCAACTCCCATGACATTATAGTTGGGAATTGCTCGTACACCACCCAGGTAGGACAGAGTGACAATACTTCCTCCCTCAGTCATTAAGGGTTTAGCGATCCCTGCAAGCTGTACTAGAGAGTAAGTACTCACTTCCATTGCCAGATTAAAGCCGGAACGAGAGGTTTTGCTGAAGTCTCCACTCAGGTCATCTTTACTGGCAAAGGCGAGGCAATGGATGAGGATATCTAGCTTACCCCACTTTTGCTGGATTTCTTCAAAGGTTGACCTAACCTGCTCGTCGTTTTGGACATCACAAGGAAGAAACAAGCTCGGAGTGAGGGGTTCTACCAGTTCTGCAACTTTCTTTTCCATTTTGCCTTTCTCATCTGGCAAGTAAGTAATTCCCAGATCGGCTCCTGCTTTATGGAGTTGTTGGGCGATCCCCCAAGCAATGGATCGGTTGTTTGCAATTCCTGTTACAATAGCTTTTTTTCCCGTCAGGTCAAGCATATTAATTCTTAATGTGAACTTTCATGCTTGAGCATACTAGAATCTGAGGCTAGTTGTCTGGAGTTTTGAGCAGTATTAGTAAATATTACGATCCGGGTACCTGTTAGCTACCAGAAAATTGTTACTGGAAGCATCGGGCAATCTCAATATATCTTCGGTTTTTTGTCAAAAAACTGTTTTGGAAAAACTTTTGCAATCAACTATTTAAAAAGTACTAGATCTAAACATGAAAAATTATGTATCATGATGAACAATTAACTATGAGCACCAGAGGATAAGTATAGGAAAGAACAAAAAGGTTGACAATGTGTTCTTGATTTTTCGGGTGTATTCTTAGGGAATTAGTTTTATTTTTTCCGGCATTGGGTAGGGGAAGGGAGATGATGACACAAGATAAGGCCCTAGCAAATGTTTTTCGTCAGATGGCAACAGGAGCGTTTCCTCCTGTTGTAGAGACGTTTGAACGCAATAAAACCATCTTTTTCCCCGGCGATCCTGCCGAACGAGTTTATTTCTTATTGAAAGGAGCTGTTAAACTCTCCAGGGTGTACGAGGCAGGAGAAGAAATAACCGTAGCACTACTTCGGGAAAATAGTGTTTTTGGCGTTTTGTCCTTGTTAACAGGAAACAAATCAGATAGGTTTTACCATGCAGTTGCTTTTACGCCTGTTGAACTGCTGTCAGCCCCAATAGAACAGGTAGAACAAGCACTCAAGGAAAATCCAGAATTGTCAATGTTAATGCTGCGCGGACTGTCTTCGCGAATTTTACAAACAGAGATGATGATTGAAACACTTGCTCACCGAGATATGGGTTCGCGATTGGTGAGTTTTTTACTAATTCTCTGTCGTGATTTTGGCGTTCCTTGTGCTGATGGAATCACAATTGATTTGAAGCTATCCCATCAAGCAATAGCGGAAGCAATTGGTTCTACTCGCGTGACTGTTACCAGGCTACTAGGTGACCTGCGGGAGAAAAAGATGATTTCCATTCATAAGAAAAAGATTACTGTCCACAAGCCCGTTACCTTAAGTCGGCAATTCACCTAAAATAGTTCTGAGTGTTGAGTTAAGAGGGCAGAAGCAATTGTGTACCTATGCTGAAAGCTCTCTAAAAAACTCAGCACTATCCTCTAATTTCTCCACAGATGATGGCTTGAAGTAGTAGGCTGTATCTGGAAGGATTTCGTCGGTAGCTAAAAGATGACCACCGGGTACATCCTAATATTGGCAATATTAATTTTGGGAGGCGCAATCGCCACAGTGGGAGACCGTATTGGCACCCGAGTTGGCAAGGCGCGGCTCTCACTCTTCAATCTGCGTCCCAAAAACACAGCAGTACTAGTGACTATTCTGACAGGAACTTTAGTCTCGGCATCAACTTTGGCAATTTTGTTTGCTGCTGACGAAGGGTTGCGTAAAGGAGTATTTGAGCTAGAGGATATACAAAAAGACCTTCGTCGCAAGCGCGAAAGTCTCGAATCCACAACTCAACAACTGGATGTCACGCGGAAAGAATTAGAGCAAGCTAGAAAAGAACAACAAGAGAAAGAAGAACGCTTGCAAAAAACCAATGAGTCATTAAAGGAGGCAAATGCAAAACAACAAGCAACGCAAAACCAACTGAATCGCACGACAGAACAACTCAGCCGCACTCTCAGCCAACAAGCCCAAATTCAAGCTCAACTCCAAAATACGGAGACCCAACTGGATCAAGTAGTAGCACGCTACAAACAAACTGTAGCTGAACTGCAAAACGTTGATGTTGAGAAAAAAAAGCTGCTGGTAGAAGTAGAAAAACTTAAGATAGGGCGGCAAAAATTATTTGCCGAGGCAAAAAGAGCGATCGCCCAAGCGCAAGAAGCGATCGACAAACGGGATCGCGAACTGGCTAACCGACAGGAGGGTATTGAACAGCGAGACAAAAGAATTAATAACCTAGATCGGCTGATTCAAGAACGCAATCAAACCATTGCGGAAAGAGAAAAAGTCATTGCTCAAAGGGAGTCTCGCCTTAAAGACCTGGAAATGCAGCAGAATGAGCTAGAACAGGAAGTGGCAAGGCTGGAAAAATTCTACCAGTCCTACCGCGAATTGCGTTTGGGAAAACTAGCCTTGGTTCGGGGTCAAGTTCTCGCTGCTGGAGTTGTTCGTATTGAACAACCAACAGCTGCGCGTCAGGCGATCGTTCAACTGTTACAAGAAGCGAACCGAACAGCTATCCTCAAACTTACTGAACCCGGTGCAAATACAGAAAATTCACAGATGTTATTTGTGACTAAAGAGCAAATTGAGCAACTCAGTCAGCAAATAAAAGATGGTCGAGAATATGTAGTCCGAGTGTTTAGTGCTGGTAACTACGTCAGAGGAGAAAATGGTATTCAGTTTTTTGCCGATGCAACCCTCAATCAAAAAGTCTTTACAGGAGGTGAGGTGTTAGCAGCCACAACAGCCGATCCTCAAAAGATGACAGCCTACCAATTACGTCAGCGACTGGAATTACTCATTTCTGCTTCGCAATTTCGTGCCCGAAATGCTGGAATCTTAGACAGTATTCAAATAGATAGTACGTTCTACCGCTTCATTACCCAATTGAGGCAGTATAATCTGCCATTAGATATTAAAGCTGTTGCAGCAGAAGACACTTTCACCGCAGGGCCACTCAAAGTAAAACTGATAGCAATTCAGAACGGGCAAGTTGTTTTTAGTACTTGAATCAATACTGACCAATGACTATTCCTGAATTTTCACCAACGCAACCAGTTATTTTGGGATTCGATCCAGGTCGAGATAAGTGTGGCTTGGCTGTCATGGGTGTAGATAGGCAACTTTACTATCATGAAGTTGTCCCCTCCGAACATGCGATCGCTGCTATTTTGTCGTTGCAACAAAAGTATCCCATTTCCTTATTGGTTATGGGAGACCAAACAACAGCCAAGCGTTGGAAACAACAACTGACTGGGGAATTAACAGATTCATTAAATATTATTTTAATAGATGAGAGATATACAACTTTAGAAGCACGCGATCGCTACTGGCAGATGTATCCTCCTAAAGGATTGACAAGATTACTACCTCGTGGTATGAGACAACCCCCAAGACCAATAGATGATATTGTTGCCATCCTGCTGATTGAAAGATACCTAAACCGACTAAC
The DNA here is from genome assembly GCF_045999855.1 of Tolypothrix campylonemoides VB511288_2. NCBI lineage: Bacteria > Bacillati > Cyanobacteriota > Cyanophyceae > Nostocales > Tolypothrichaceae > Tolypothrix > Tolypothrix campylonemoides. The sequence goes on along the minus strand of NZ_JBFPMW010000002.1, from coordinate 879,377 downwards.
GAATTAGGAATTATGAATTATAAATTATGAATTGAAAGTTTAAAGACTACCGTTCATCATTCATCATTCATCATTCATAATTTTTTAGAGTTCTGCTCTAATTGTGAAAGCATAGTCTCCGCCCGGTTCGAGTTGGTAGTCTTGTTGCTCTAAAAAGCGCCCCAAGGGTTCTTTAATTAAAGCACGTCCTTGAGAAGGCTTTACAGCAAGTTCCCCGCGACGGAAATGCCATTGGAACTGCCACTCAAAATCGCCTGCTCTGACTTCACCTTCAAGATAGCCTTGTTGCCAGGATTGACGGATAATCCTGACATGGGCAGTAGTTTCTGGTAAACGGTTCTTAGCACTCACGACGCTTAATTGTCAAGTTTTAGAGTAAAACTAACTTCTTATAGCTTTACATTAACTCAGCACAGTTCCAAATATCTCAATGGTAGTAATTGAACCAAATCAAGATTTTCTGACATTTACAATTTTTGCCCATCAATATGCTCTGTAGTTGATTCAACAGCAAGCCCCTTCTCCTATATAGGTAGATTTTAGACACACTTTATTGAATCTTTACATGGTTGATTTCATACAGGTCAATTGCACCACGCACAAGGGGATGGTGCTTGTAACTAGCCGAGAGACAACGGCTGAAACACATAGCGCATTGACTGACGCCTGCTTTTCTGTCCCGAAGGTAGAGGCGAGAATACAGTCATCTCGAACCACTCGTTTTCCCAAAACTTCTGCCTTAGTAAAATACGTGTAAGTAGGACTTTGCTGCACAGAAGCGTGATTTGATGGGCATTGCTCACTCTACAGGAATTAAATTTTTGATAAAGAATTAGGATTGCTATATGAAGATTTTTTATGAAAAATTTGTTATTTTTATTTGTAGTAAATCTTTGTCAACTTATTGCCATCATCTCTACATACCGTTTTCATACAACTGTGTTATTTCTTTAAGAGAAATTTGCTGTTAAGTCAGAAATATTTTATTAAAAAATTAATTTTTTTCCTCAGTGATGATTTAAAAAGTAAACATTAAGAAGAGCGTAAGTTGGTTTTCGTTCCTCAACCCAACCCCATACTGCTTGGTTAAGAAGATTACCGTATGAGACCAGAACCTTTGTGCAGGGGAGGAAAAAAACTTTTAACCGACAAGTATTGTAACCTCCTATACAATATATTTATTGATTTAATATTTACTTTATAAAGACCCTTTAATCAAATCAGTTACGGACAAAAAACAGTTGAATGAGAAAACTCAGTAGTTGTTTTAGAAATGAGATAGCTACTTTTTATTTTTAGTATTTAAGTTAATGTCGAGTGATTTAAAGTAAAAAATATTTTTCCATACAAAAACTTCAAGAATTTTAGTGATATGTAAAGAGCAATTTAACATTTTTTGAAAAAGAATCGTGTAATTTAGTAAAAGTTCAGAACAAATACGGTTATGGTCATCTTAGTTTGAGATAAATCACTACTGCTCAAACTAAAACTTCATGATTGACGATAAACGATTAGGTTTAAGTACTAGAGCATCGGTACAGAAATCAATATGAAGACAAAAAACTGGTTTCTCTGGCTCGAAAAGCTCGATCTCTCGTAGGCTCAAATTGAAGAAACAGGGTTTTTGGGAATACTGTTTCGGCGCTCTAGTAACTTAGACTCTTTTGGAATGACACAAAAGACTTTTCCTGAAAAAGTACTATGGTGGTATTTTTTCTAATACTTTGTATGGCTATGAAATAAGGACAACATTCCTTATTAAAAATGAGCATTGCTTTCGTATGCCTCTGCATAATTCGCTACATACTGCATGAAATGAATTTGGCTTAAGACAAAAAATACATCTATCGAATTGAGGAATGTAATTACAATGCAACTCTACACACCTACTGAAATAGATCGTTTTCAACAAGACCTTCCCTATTTAATTGAAATCCAGCAGTGGATTAAAAATTTTTTGATAAAACCTCACCCAAATTTGGGTAGATCGGGTCCTGTATGCCCTTATGTACCTCATGCACTTAAGACAAACGGTATTCAACTAGGAGTTATTCGCGCTCAAAATCTACAGTTACAGGAAATTGAAGAACTAGTTTTAAGCTATAAAGATATTTTTCTGCAAATAGAGCCAAGGAACAAAGAAACTGAGTTGACTCAAAGTATTATCTTAATTTTTCCCGATATTAAGCTAGAAGACACTGCTCGTATCATTGATAGCGTGCAACAAAAGCTCAAAGAATTTTTTGTAGATTCAGGTTTAATGTTAGGAGAATTTCACAAGCGCAATTATAGCCCAGGATTGCACAACTCTAATTTTTACCCCCTTCAAAGTCCCATACCCATTTTAGCGATTCGCTTTATGGTTGAATCAGATTTACCTTTTCTTATAAATGCCGATAATTTGGAACTTCGCATTAAGTATCTCAAAGCTTATTTACGACACTTTGATCGGAAAAATTCCGAAAGTAAAAATGTTAGTAATGCTCGTTATGCTTTGAAATTAGCACAAGAGCAGCTTCAAAATGAGAAGTTATTGGATTTATGTTGGGAGCACTCATAAAAAACCTTGTCTTCAAAGATAAATCAAGAAATTTTGCTACAGCATTTCCCAGCCTGCTGAGGTAAAAATTTATCTGCATCCATCTGCTACAAACTACATTTAGTTCAATCTCCTGTACCTCATAAAGTGGGAATTGCTACATACCATTTCGGTGGATGCGTGGATTTTATATTTTGGATTGCAAAAGCCTCAATTGAACTAGATACTCCCCCATTATCTGTCGCAAACACTTTTTGAATTAATCTCAATCAGAATTTTGTTTTTCCTAGAAATCTTGTAATTCTCATTAGACGCTATATCTCCATGAGTAATATCAAACAAAATACATCTGTTTATAACAATTGCTTAACAATAGAAAAGAACCAGAAGACTCAAATAGATAACTCATTAGAGTTATGCATTCATCAACTGTTTGAGGCTCAAGTAGAGCGATCGCCGGACGCTGTTGCTGTTGTATTTGAAAACAAACAACTCACTTACCGACAGTTAAATCAGCAAGCCAACCAACTAGCGTATCACCTGCGTGCATTGGGTGTAAAAAAAGAAGTTTTAGTTGGGATTTGTGTAGAGCGTTCTTTAGAAATGGTAATAGGGCTGTTAGGAATTCTCAAAGCGGGAGGTGCTTATGTACCACTCGATCCAACATATCCTGAAGAACGTCTAGCCTTCATTATGGAGGATACTCAGACACCAGTACTGCTCACGCAAAAGCACTTAGTTCACAAATTACCTGCTTGTAAAGCACAAATCGTTTGTTTGGATAGCGATTGGGAACAAATAGCCCACAACAGCCAAGACAATCTTGTTTGCGAAACAAAAGCCCATAATCTCATTTACGTCATTTATACCTCTGGCTCCACGGGACAACCCAAAGGGGTGATGATTCCTCACCGGGGAATATACAACCAACTTTACTGGAGGCAAACCAGTTTTGGATTAAGCCAAGTCGATAAAGTTTTACAAACGATTTCTTTTAGCTTCGATCCTTCTGTATGGCAGATATTTTGGTGTTTGTCGTTTGGAGGACAGTTAATATTACCATCACCTGGCGGACATCAAGACACTGCGTATTTAGTAAAGACTGTGATTGAGAAACAAATTACCGTTCTCGCCTTAGTACCTTCTATACTCCGCGTGTTGTTAGAAGAAGAGGGAATCGAGAACTGTAAAAGCCTTCGACACGTAACTTGCGGCGGAGAAGCTTTACCCATTGAATTAGTAGAACAGTTTTTTACCCGCCTGAATTTGGAGAATGTTCTGCATAACTGCTACGGTCCTACTGAAGCTTCTATTGATGCGACCTTCTGGACTTGTCAGCGCGGAACTCATGGCATTTTTGCTCCCATTGGTCGCCCGATCGCTAACGCAGAAATTTACATATTAGATGAAAACTTGCAACCCGTACCTGTTGGCGAACCTGGTGAATTGCATATTGGTGGTGTAGGATTGGCGCGGGGTTATTTTAACCGTCCTGAACTAACAGATGAAAAGTTTATTCCCAACCCTTTTAAAACAGCAAATAATTCTTCTGAATTGACTTGTTCAGACCGACTCTATAAAACAGGGGATTTGGTGCGTTATTTATCTGATGGAAATCTTGAGTTTCTCGGTCGTATTGACCATCAGGTTAAAATTCGGGGCTTTCGCATTGAATTAGGAGAAATTGAAGCGAAACTTGGTACGCATCCAGCCGTACAACAAACTTTAGTTATGGCGCGAGAAAACGTTCCGGGTCACAAACAATTAGTGGCTTATGTTGTGGTAGCTCCAGAACATAACTCCGTAGAACGCCCCAGCCCTTCTGAGTTGCGCCTTTTTTTGCAGGATAAGTTGCCTCAGTACATGGTACCTGCTAGCTTTGTCTTTTTAGATACCATGCCATTAAATCCTAATGGCAAGGTAGACCGCCATGCTTTACCCGCACCAGATCGAGAAAGTTACAAACATAACTTTGTTGAAGCCCGCAATCCAATTGAGCAGGTTTTGGCATCCATTTGGGCGGAAGTTTTGAGTTTGGAAGTCGTAGGTATTTATGACAACTTTTTTGAATTGGGGGGGCATTCACTGCTAGCAACGCAAGTGATGTCTCGGATACGTCGGGCTTTAGGTGTAGAAATTAAAGTACAGTTGCTGTTTGAGACACCAACAATCGCGGATTTGGCACGTGAGATCTCGGTTATTCAAAACCAAGACACCAATCTCTTGGAAAATCATACAATTCCCCGATTAACCAATCGACAAACGGTACCCCTGTCTTTTGCTCAGCAGAGAGTTTGGTTTTTGGAGCAGTTGGAGCCAAACAGCCCGACTTACATCATCTCTCAAGCATTTCGGTTACAGGGGACATTAGATGTAGGCGTATTGCAACAGTCTTTAGATGCAATTGTTGCCCATCATGAAGCACTCCGAACAAATTTTATTGTCTCGGTTGATGGTAGCCCCATACAAATTTTTCAAGAACCTCGCTCTGTAGAACTGAAGATCGTTGACTTTTTGCACGAACAAAAAAGCGAAATTAACCCTCAACTGTCAGATTACCTTAACCGGGAAGCACACCGTCCTTTTAACTTATCGTCTGATTTGATGCTGCGAGCAACATTGTGTTACGTAGACCATCAAGAATACGTACTTTTGCTGGTCATGCATCATATTGCTTCTGATGGCTGGTCAATGGGTATTTTATGGCAGCAATTGGCAACAGTGTATGAAGCTTTCGCGCAAAAATTGCCAAATCCGTTACCAAAACTGCCCATCCAATATGCTGACTTTGCAATTTGGCAGCGTCAACGGCTATCGGGTCAAGTTCTCAACCAACAGCTAGATTACTGGAAAGACCAGCTAGCAGGTGCAAATACTATACTGGAATTACCTACTGACAAACCGCGTCCTCCCGTGCAAACTTACCGAGGCGCGATGCAATCTTTGATACTACCCCAAACCCTAGCAGCATCTTTGACAATGCGATCGCAACAGGAAGGCGTGACCCTGTTTATGACGTTGCTTGCAGCATTTGGAACACTTTTGCACCGTTATACCGGACAAGAAGACATCCTCATTGGCTCTCCTATCGCAGGTCGCAATCGGGCTGAACTTGAAGATTTGATTGGATTTTTTATCAACACCGTAGTTTTACGGGTTAACTGTTCTGAAAATCCCAGTTTTTCTACCCTACTAAATCGCGTTCGTCGCATGGCATTGGAAGCATATACCCATCAAGATATGCCTTTTGAGAAGTTAGTACAAGAACTACAGCCAGAAAGAGATACCAGCCGCAACCCACTATTTCAAGTATGGTTTAATATGCTGAATTTAAAGGATATTAAACTGGAATTACCCGGTCTGGTTGTAGAACCCTTCTCAATGCCAGAAACTCCTTCTAAGTTTGACTTAACCTTGTACATCACCGAACAACAGCAAGGAATCAAACTGGAATTAGTTTACAATGCTGACCTATTCGTACCCGAGCGAATGCAGGAAATGCTCGATCAGTTCCATCATTTGCTCGTTCAGATTGCGGAAACTCCACAACAGAATATTTCTTCTCTATCACTAGTTACGAACACAGCGGCATTACTTTTACCAAATCCTCAGCAAAAACTTTCCATACTCTCAGAAGCAGCCGTTCATACTAAATTTTCTCAACAAGCTCAAAGAGTACCGCAAAACTTGGCAGTTGTGGATGCACGAGTTGCTTGGACTTACGCCAAACTTGAAGAACTGACCAATCAATTGGCTCACTACTTGCTAGCAAATAATATCCAATCTCAAGACGTAGTTGCCATTTACGGACAAAGAAGTGCCTTATTAGTTGTAGCAATCCTAGGTGTTCTGAAAGCAGGTGGCGCTTTTGTCATTCTCGATCCGGCTTATCCCACTTCTCGATTGATGGATTGTCTTGAATCAGTCCAGCCTCGTGCTTGGCTGCAAATTGCTTCAGATTCTCAAGTTCTGACTGCATGGAACCGCAGATGCATGGCAAAGGACGCAGATGAAACTGTATTTTATTCGGATGAGAACCGCTATAGTTTTTGCTGTTTGGAAATATCCTATGACTCAATCTTGGTAGCATTACAAAGTTATCCCACAAGTAACCCAGAAGTGACAGTGGAACTAGATGATTTAGCTTATTTTGCTTTTACTTCTGGTTCTACAGGTAAACCTAAGGGTATTAAAGGTAGCCACAGACCTTTATCTCATTTTGTGCAATGGCATCAAAAGACTTTTGGGTTGTGCGAGTCAGATAAATTTAGCATGCTTTCTGGTTTATCTCACGATCCTTTGTTAAGAGATATTTTCACACCCTTGTCATTGGGGTCAACTTTATGCATTCCCCAGCAAGAGGAGATTGAAACATTAAATCAGCTAGCTGATTGGATGCGAGTGATGAGAATTAGTGTTGCTCATCTGACACCAGCAATGGCACAACTGCTGACAGCAAAAACCGAAAGCCAAACCACGGACTTGCGTTACGTATTTTTTGCTGGTGACATGCTTAAGCAACAAGATGTCAGAAACATCTATCGTTTTGCTCCCAACGTAACTTGTGTCAATTTTTACGGTGCTACTGAAACCCCCCAAGCTATGGGTTACTTTGTTATACCTGAAGATTGTAGTGTTGGTGGCCCAGCCCCCAGTCCCCATTCTCTAATCCCTCTAGGTCGAGGTATTGAGGATGTACAGTTACTTGTTTTGACACAGGGGTTGCAGTTAGCTGGAATTGGCGAGATAGGAGAGATTTACGTTCGCACCCCTTACTTATCTTCTGGTTATATTGGCAGCGATGCATTAACTCAAGAACGTTTTATTGTCAACCCATTTACCAAGATTGCTACCGACCGACTTTATAAAACGGGAGACTTGGGACGCTACCTACCCAACGGTAACGTTGAGTTTTGCGATCGCATTGACAATCAAGTCAAGATTCGTGGATTCCGGATTGAGTTGGGCGAAATTGAAGTTGTATTGAGTCAATATCCCTCTGTTCGAGAAGTGGCCGTTGTTCTAAGAGAAGACATTCCCCGTGACAAGCAGTTAGTAGCATATGTTGTTCTCAAAGAACAACAAAGTTCCACTGTCAACCAACTGAGGCAATTTCTCACGGAAAAGCTTCCCAGATACATGGTTCCAGCTTCCTTTGTAATGCTAGAAGCGCTACCCCTAACTCCTAATGGTAAACTCAACCGCGCAGCTCTTCCAGTACCTGAGGTAGAAAAGAAAACCTTTGTTGCTCCCCGCAACAAGTTAGAACGCGAGTTAGTAGAGATTTGGAAACAAGTCTTAAGTATCGAGCGTGTTGGTGTGAGAGATAACTTTTTTGAGCTAGGAGGACATTCTTTACTAGCAGTAAAGCTATTCGCGCAGATCGAGCAAAAATTTACCCAAAAACTTCCTCTTGCCACTCTTTTTCAATCGGGTACAGTAGAAGACATTGCCAAAATACTTTCTCGGTATCGAGAAGAAGAATTTGCCCGATGGTCGTGCTTGGTACCAATTCAACCCAAAGGTTCAAAACCACCATTGTTTTGCATTCATCCCCTTGGTGGAGAAATTTTGTGTTACCACTTATTAGCACGGCACCTTGGTTTAGAGCGACCGTTTTATGGGATACAACCACAAGGAATAGATGGAAAACTGCCTTTCTTAACCAAAGTAGAAGACATGGCAGCACTTTATATTAGAGAAATTCAGTCCGTTCAACCAAAAGGTCCTTATTTTCTGAGTGGTTATTCTTTGGGTGGTATTATTGCTTACGAAATGGCGCAGCAACTTTACTTACAAGGTGAAGAGATTGGAATGCTAGCTATACTTGATACCTGTCTTCCTGGATATAGCAGTCGGTTACCATTTTTACAACGAATCTTAGTGCATTTTACGAATTTGTTAGAACAGGGCCCTGCTTACTTGTGGCAAAAGTTTGATGGATGGACAGAATGGACTCAACACAACATCACAAATAAGTATTTAGAACATTTGAGGATTTCCGAACCTTTGCCTGAAAACGATTTGCACGTAGCACTGATGGATGCTAACGTACAAGCTGTCAAGAACTATACTTTTAAGAAATACTTAGGTCAAATGACTCTTTTGCGGACTTCTGACAAACATCGAGACAAGGAAAAAGGAGTCGGTATGCAATACGATCCACAATTTGGTTGGGGTGATGTAGTGACGGGAGAAATAGATGTTCATCTTGTTCCCGGTTCTCATCTCACTTTGTTTGAGGAACCTCATGTTAAGGTGCTAGCGGAAAAATTGAAGCATTGTCTTGAAAGTCGGGAGTAGTCGGGAGGGGTCTCGAATTTTCGTTTGTTGGGTTTCGTTCCTCCACCCAACAAACGAGTTTTCCTATTTTTAGGCTAACCGACAAGTATTGAGGCGGAGCCTCCCTTAAGGCATTCCCAGGCGGAGCCTGGGAACGAGGTGGTAGGAAGTTCAAAATTAATGTGGTGAACCACTAGCTTGGGAAGGTTAAATTCTTTCCTGTGAGATTTTAGATTTTTTGCAATAAATTCAAAATCTAAAATCTTGTCACAGATTACCGATTGACTGCTGCTGCTTCTCGCGCTGCAGCTGCTTGATCTGGGTGAATTCCCAAGCGGGTGAGATTAATCCTACCTTTATTGTCAATCTCCCGTACTTTGACAATCACTTCATCGCCAACTGCAACCTCATCTTCAACTTTCCCAACGCGATAATCTGCAAGTTGAGAAATGTGAATCATACCTTCTTTACCGGGCAAAAATTCCACAAACGCACCAATTGGTATAATTCGTGTCACACGACCTGCGTAAACATCACCCTCGTTGAGCTTTCTTGTCATACCTTGGATAATGTTACGTGCTCTTTTTGCCTTGTTTTCATCAAGAGCGGAAATTGTTACCGTACCATCATCTTCGATATCAATTTTTGCTCCTGTTTCTTCAGTAATGCCCTTAATTGTCTTGCCACCGGGTCCAATAACTAAACCGATCATATCCGGATCGATGCGAATGGTCATCAGACGTGGGGCAAAAGGTGACATTTCAGTACGGGGGTGCTCGATAGTCTGGAGCATTTTGTCCAGAATGTGCAACCGTGCTGCTTTTGCTTGGTGGACAGCTTGAGCAATAATTTCCAAGGGCAAACCGGAGATTTTCATGTCCATTTGTAAAGCAGTAATCCCGCTATCTGTCCCAGCGACTTTAAAGTCCATGTCGCCCAAAAAGTCTTCAATCCCTTGAATATCGGTAAGCACTCGAACTTCTTCGCCTTCCTTAATCAAACCCATTGCTGCACCACTAACAGGTTTAGAAATGGGGACACCAGCATCCATTAATGCGAGTGTGGAACCGCACACGGAACCCATTGAGGTAGAACCATTGGAAGAAAGGACTTCCGAAACAACCCGAATTACGTAAGGAAACTGTTCTTTTGGTGGTAGTACTGGCAACAAAGCTCTTTCTGCAAGTGCTCCATGACCGATTTCCCGACGACCGGGCGCACGCATGGGTTTGGTTTCCCCTACGGAGAACGGTGGGAAGTTATAGTGATGCATGTAGCGTTTTTGTTGGTCTTGTTGCAAATCATCGCTGAGGTACTGCATATCCCCCGGTGTACCGAGAGTACAAGCAGACAGCACCTGAGTCAGCCCCCGATTAAACAGACCGCTTCCATGGACTCTCTTGGGCAAAAGATCTACTAGACAAGATACCGGACGTACTTCATCCAGTTTGCGCCCATCAACCCGAACGTTGTCTTCAATAATTTGACGGCGCATGAACTTTTTGGTCAAATCCTTAAAGTTATTGTCAACCGCCTTATCGGCTTTTGCAGCAATACGAATGGGATCTTCCTCAGATAATTCGGCGATCGCAGTTTCAATGGTAGCCTTAACTTCATCTAAAGCTGCATCGCGCTGTGTTTTGTCCAAATCAAATTGTGACAGGATTTTCTTAATATCTTCGGTTGCCCGTTCGCGTATAAAGTTCTCTAAGGTCGAGTCTACCTGAGGTGGTTCTTGTGTTATGAGTTCCAGCCCAATTTCCGCAATCAAATCTTGTTGTGCTTTGATCAGGTCTTGTACTGCTTCATAACCAAACTCAATTGCCTCAATAATGTCCCTTTCTGGCAATTGATTGGCTCCTGCTTCTACCATGATGACACCATCTGGCGAGCCAGCTACAATCAAGTCCAAGTCTCCGGCTTCTATTTCCGCATAAGTGGGGTTAATGATAAAATCGTCACCCACTAACCCAACCCGAACTGCTGCCATTGGTCCGTTAAATGGTATTTTGGCAATAATTGTAGCGATAGAAGCACCCGTAACTGCCAGTACATCGGGTGGTACTAACTCATCCATTGAAAGAGTCAGTGCAACAATTTGCAAATCGTCACGCAACCAAGACGGGAACAAAGGACGTAAAGGACGGTCAATCAGTCGGCTGGTCAGAATTGCTCTTTCTGGCGGACGCCCTTCCCGGCGTAGCATGCCCCCAGGAATTCTACCTGCTGCATACAGTCTTTCTTCGTAATCTACCGTTAAGGGGAGGAAATCGATGCCTTCTCTAGCTTCCGAACGTGTAGCCGTCACTAAAACTGCTGTATCCCCAGATTGTATCAACACCGATCCACCAGATTGGGGAGCTAATTGACCCACCTTCAGTCGAATATCCCGTCCGTCAAAGGATATTGACTTTTCAAATTCTCCCATTCAGTTTTTTTTCCTTCTATTTTCGCTATCTCTCTCTGTGGCAATCCTAACATTTATGCATTATGGCTGGTGTCAGTTGCATACAAAGATAAACAAGTGTAACTATTACCATTACTGAATGTAAATTCGTTACTCAGGGAGTTTGTCTGTGTCAAGTTCGGAGTTTTTCAATATATAATGTGAGATCGTGCTTACCCGCAAGTCCCAAGAAAAAGGGGCTTATAAAATTTTATTAATTTTTAATGGTGGGCATTGCCTGCCATCGCGGTAGCGTTTGGGTCATCTTCTTCTGGGAAGGGAGTAAAATAAATAGGTTGTTACAATTAAAGTGAACTAGTTAAGTCGTCATTTGTAAGAGTTATAGCTGTTTTTGCATTGCTTAACAGAATCACTTTTATTTTCGCCCACTTACTTAAGTATTGATTGAAAGCGTTAAAAATAAAAATTTTGGTAAAACATTAAGCCAATTCAAAAGTTAATTCGGTAAACATCTTAAGTATTTGTCAAATGGCAATTTTACACGGTAGTTGGTTAATAAAAGATCGGGGTAGCTGTTTATTCATCTGGGGAGAAACGTGGCGCACTCTTGGAAGTGATGCGAGTAGAAGTTCGTCATTTACAGAAGTGCGACAACACCCATTGGCAATGACACCAGTGGAATTATTCGAGTGGTTGAGATCGCGCAATATAACTCTAGAGGCACTCAACACAACATCGCCACAAAATGGGCAGAAAATAACCGAGAATGGGCGAAGGCGAAAATCCACAGAGACTGCCATCAATTTACCGACTCACAGCCAAATTATTGCCTTACCAACTTGCATTCAAAATGACGCTCACGAGGAATCACTATCGATTTCTCCCACACATTCTGCAACATTTGAGACAGATGGCAATGACACTCCAAAATATTTACAACCCTGGAAAGTGGAAGGCTTTTGTCTTAACTCCGAAGCAGCAACAAAATTTCTCACTTCCCTCCCCCTCAATATAAGTGACGAGACCAGTCAATTTTTAGGAGGAGATTTACGTTTTTGGGGACAAATTTCTCGCTGGAGTTTGGATCTCATTTCTCGCTGTAAGTTTTTGCCTGTACTTCAACAGCAATCAGATAATACTACAGTCGCTAAATGGCAAGCTCTCCTAGACAGCGCCCAAGATGGAACTCGCTTGGAAAAGTTTTCTCAATTAATGCCACTCGCTTGCCGAACTTACCAGACATATGGGGGAGATGAGGAAGCAAATTCCACGTTGTCCTGTTACCCCTATGTTGATTTACCAATTGAACCTCAAGAATTGCTGCTAGATTTTCTTAATAGCGCAGTAGATTCCCAAATCCGAGAGATGGTAGGTTCTCAAGTGCCTGTGGAAGTAAGGATTATGGCATCCCTTCCATCCACAATACGGCAGTGGCTGCATTCTTTAACAGCCGCCACTAACACAGTTAGTGGGGATTCATTTGGGGTGGAACGACTAGCAGCAGCACTGAAAGCTTGGACTCTGCCGCTACAATATCAAGTGGGGGCAAAATATCAGTTTCGCACCTGTTTTGTACTGAGGCCTCCAGAGTTAAACCAACAAGATTGGGTTTTGGCATATTATCTCCAAGCTGCTGACGACCCCAACTTTTTACTAGATGCGGCGACAATTTGGAACCAGTCAGTAGAAAAGTTGGTTTATCAAAACCGGACTATTGAACAACCACAAGAAACTTTTTTGCGGGGCTTGGGGTTAGCTTCGCGATTTTATTTACCTATTGCATCCAGTTTAGAAACTCCAAATCCTGAATTTTGCCGCCTCAATCCCGTACAAGCTTATGAATTTATTAAATCCATGGTTTGGCGTTTTGAGGATAGCGGTTTGGGAATCGTTTTACCCCCTAGTTTGGAAAACCGAGGAAATATCGCAAATCGTTTGGGTTTAAAAATTACTGCTCAAACACCAAAAAAAGCAAAGGAACGCTTGGGTTTGCAGAGTTTATTAAACTTTAAGTGGGAATTAGCAATTGGCGGTCAAACTCTTTCTAAAGAAGAGTTTGACAAACTAGTGGCGTTAAACAGTCCTTTGGTTGAGATTAACGGTGAATGGGTAGAATTGCGATCGCAAGATATCAAAACAGCACAAACCTTTTTTGCCTCTCGCAAAGAACAAATGGCATTGTCTTTAGAAGATGCTTTGCGAATTAGTATGGGTGATACGCAGGTAATTGAAAAATTACCAGTGGTTAGCTTTGAAGCATCTGGGGCATTGCAAGAACTTGTTACGACTCTAACAAATAACAAAGCCGTTGAACCAATTCCCGCACCTGCAACCTTCCAAGGAAAATTGCGACCCTATCAAGAACGTGGAGTCGCGTGGCTTGCTTTCTTGGAACGTTGGGGCTTGGGTGCTTGTTTGGCGGACGATATGGGATTGGGGAAAACAATCCAATTCATTGCCTTCGTTCTTCACCTAAAAGAACAAGAAGCATTAGAAAATCCAATTTTACTAGTTTGCCCTACATCAGTATTGGGAAACTGGGAACGGGAGGTCAAAAAATTTGCTCCTAACTTGAAGGTTTTACAATATCACGGGGACAAGCGACCAAAGGGGAAAGCATTTGCAGAAGTCGCGAAAAAGCAAGATTTAATCATCACCAGTTATTCACTAGTTCATCGCGATGTTAAATCTTTACAAGCAGTTTCTTGGCAAATGATAGTTTTGGACGAAGCTCAAAATGTGAAAAATGCTGATGCAAAACAGTCCCAAGCAGCGCGGCAATTAGAAGCAACATTTAAAATTGCTTTAACAGGAACACCAGTAGAAAATAGATTGCAAGAACTTTGGTCAATCTTAGATTTTCTCAATCCCGGATATTTAGGAAACAAACAATTTTTCCAAAGACGCTTTGCTATTCCTATCGAGAAATATGGTGATACTGCTTCATTAACTCAATTGCGTTCGTTAGTTCAACCCTTTATCTTACGTCGTTTGAAAACAGATCGTGAAATTATTCAAGATTTGCCAGAAAAACAGGAAATGACAATATTTTGCGGGTTAACAGCCGAACAAGCAGAAATTTATCAAAAAGTGGTGGAAGACTCTCTAGCTGAAATTGAATCGGCGGAAGGTTTGCAACGGCGAGGAATGATTTTAGCTTTGTTAAGCAAGCTCAAACAAATTTGCAATCATCCAGCTCACTATTTGAAGCAAGATTCCTTGGCAAAATTCCATTCCGGTAAACTGCAACGTTTGGAAGAAATGCTAGATGTTGCGATCGCGGGAGGCGATCGAGCTTTGATATTTACGCAATTTGCAGAGTGGGGTAAGTTACTTCAACCTTATTTAGAGAAACAATTAAAGAGAGAAACCTTGTTTTTATATGGCAGTACCAGTAAAAAACAAAGAGAGGAAATGATAGACCGTTTCCAACACGATCCCCAAGGGCCACCAGTGATGATTCTCTCCTTAAAAGCAGGAGGAGTGGGATTAAATTTGACAAGAGCAAACCACGTTTTCCATTTTGATAGATGGTGGAATCCAGCAGTAGAAAATCAGGCAACAGACAGAGTCTTTCGGATAGGTCAAACACGCAACGTACAGGTACATAAATTTGTCTGTACCGGGACTCTTGAGGAAAAAATTCACGACATGATTGAAAGTAAAAAACAACTTGCGGAACAAGTTGTAGGCGCAGGAGAAGATTGGTTAACAGAAATGGATACCAACCAACTCCGCAACTTACTACTTCTCGATCGCAATGCCGTGATTGAAGAAGATGAAGAGTGATTGGCTGATGGCTAATGGCTAATAGCTAATAGCTAATAGAACACTAGCAATTAGCAATTAGCAATTAGCAATTAGCAATTAACAATTAGCAATTAACAATTATGCAGTCAAATCAAACCCTCCAAGCTAGTAGAGAATGGTGGTCACAAAGGTGGCTCGATTTGTTAGATTCTTATCGTTTTAAAAAGCGGTTGGAACGTGGCAGAATCTATGCACGTGAGGGAAACGTCCGCAGTATTGAATTTAAAGGTCCAAGGGTTTTAGCTCAAGTTCAAGGAAGCGAGCCAGAACCTTATAAAGTTTCTCTTTCCCTCAATCCCTTTAGTAATGAGGAATGGGGTTACGTCGCTGAAACTATGTCTCAAAAGGCAATTTTCCCGGCAAAATTGCTGGCAGGAGAAATGCCGCAAAATATAGAAGAGGTTTTTACTGCCAATGGTCTTTCTCTGTTCCCTTTTACCTTGTCTGATGTTCACAGTAAATGTTCTTGTCCTGATAAGGCGAATCCGTGCAAACACGTTGCTGCAGTGTATTATCAGTTAGGCGATCGTTTTAGTGAAGACCCATTTGTTTTGTTTCAATTACGAGGACGTACTAAAGAGCAGATTATCCGCAATTTGCGTGAGTTACGCGGCGATGGCAGTGCAGAGACGTTACACACAGATAATGGAGAAACTCAGCACGATCTGTCCCGACATACCATCTTTGGGTTACACACACTGAGTTCTTTTTGGCAATATGACGAACCCCTTGAATCTTCTTTGGTGGTGATTGCACCATCAAGTAGCGAAACTGTTTTGGATGCTTTAGGAGCAATTCCTTTAGCCAAAGAAGAGGAAAAAACTGCAAACTTGACTGCTGCTGATGTCGTCATGAAGTATTTAGATGCAGTTTACAAAGATGTTAGCCAGAAGGCGTTTTTAGCAGCTATGAACGTTGGAGGGGGATGAGGAAAAAATTTTGCTGAACACTATAGTGATATTAACTTATGGTGATTGAATGGTAAAAAGGCATAATCATCCAGTAAAGCCAAAATGGAACTTCAAACCAAGATTATTACAGTAGAACTTTCTGATGGTACAAATGTTCGAGTAGAAGCTACACAGATAGGCGATCGTAAAATCAATTTTCAGGCTCGACCTTTTGAGGAAGTTGCAACTGCTATTGAATCTCTAACGAAGGAAATTGCTGAATCAGTACGTAAGGTTAAACCAGATAGAGCAACTGTCAGGTTTGGTGTCGATATTGCTATTGAATCTGGTAAATTAACAGCTTTAGTGGTCAAGGGTGCAAGTAATGCCAATATCGAGATTACTTTGGAATGGGGTCATTAGAAATCGGGGTTTGAAGCCCCTCTCCTAATAGTGCAAGGGCTCTCGAAAATTTTCGCGGGAGACAAGCTACCTTTACGCTGGGGTTGCACCTTTGTGCAGGGGAGGAAAAAACGGCTTATCCGACAAGTATTGGTCCCTCTCCTCCTAGGCTGGGGTGGTGTACACAAGTCTTCTAGTACAAGTCGGCGTAAATAAGGCAACCATTTGTCATAAACAAAAAGCTTATCTTAAAGGCTTTTGCGCCTTCTGCCATCTGCCTACGTACTTCTGCCTTCATGTACTAGGTGCATTAAAAGCGGTTTCGATCCCCCCTAACCCCCCTTAAAAAGGGGGGAAAATTTTTCAAGTCCCCCAATTTATCGGGAGTTTTAGGGAGATCTCTAAAGATGTGTACACCACCGTAGCTTAAAAAAGGGGGGAACTTAATTCCAATTTTCCCTTTTCACTGCCTTGTTGTTAAGCTCAAAAATACTGCTTGAGTATATACGTAATTGCTGCAGAAAAGGGTGTAAACCGTCCGCTCGAATCTTGCCGATCGTAAGCTTGAACCAGCAATTGTATTTCTTCCCCTGTTAAGCCATCGGTGGCTTGCAGGGCTGCATCAATGGCTGCACGTCTCAACTTTCTTAACTTATTAATGTCAAGTGCCAGTTTTTGAATGGTTGTTTTAGCAGACGTTTGCTTTTGTGGATCGTCTGTCGGCAGAATTTCTCCAAATCCAGAGTACTTAAAGTAATCCGGACAGTTTGGATCTAAAGGAGAAATCATCAGTTCCTCGTCAAACCAAGCCTGCTTTTTGTGTCCGCAATGAACTGGTACGCGAGGTCTGTCTTCATCTTCTCCCTGACACGAAGCTATAAGATTTGTGTATTCAAATGTGAGATGTTTGTATACACTTTTGGGTCTATAGTGTTCGATGTGGCATTGCTTTCTAGAAATGGGTCTACCACAGTAGCAACAAATATAACCTTGCTCTTGCAAAAGAGAGAAATACACATCATCTTTCACTCCTTTAGAGAAAGATTTCCAGTCAGGTATTCGGCTCCCAAGCTTTTGCTTCCATTTCGTTAAGCTATCTGGTTCTCGGCTTTTTTGGATGTGTTTCATCTGTTTAGAATTTCCTTGCGGCGGATCAGTACATCGGCTCGTACAAATTCCGGATCGTCTTCTCCAATTTCATCTGCCAAATTTTGGCGCAGTTGTTTGGCACTATCGAGATTCCCTCGATCGATTAATCTAAAGAGATGCACCAGAGCATCTTTAATTTGTTGAGGTCTTTCAGCAACACCCATGATGTCTTCTAAAATGGTATTGCTATCTCTGCCAAAAGAACTTTCTGGCTGTTGGGCAATAATACCATCAGGTGTTGTTTCTAAAAGAAAGATATTATCAGCTTGCACGTGACTGACAACTTGTGGGGAGTGGGTTGTGATAATAAATTGACAATTGGGAAATGTTCTGGTTAAAGCAGGAATAATTTCCCGTTGCCATTTTGGATGCAAGTGGAGTTCAATTTCATCAACTAAAACCACACCCTTCCCTTGCAGTGGATTGTCTAAACTTGGATTGGCTATTGCCAACCGCCTTGCTAAATCTCCCACTAAGGCTAGCAAGCATTTTTCGCCATCAGATAATTGACTGACGATGAATTCTCTACCTTGTTTTTTGACAGTCATTCGCAAGGGAGAACGCCCTACACGCAAGTCAGAAAAATCTGGTTGCATTGAGGAAACTGCATTTCTCACTGCTTCTAACTGTTTGTCTGTGCGATCGGAAATATCCCGGCGCAATTCATTTTCTAAATCTTCGCGATTTCGGAACCATTCAAAAAAGCCTTTGAAATCAATTCTGCCACCAGTTAATGCTTGGTCGTAAGCATTTGTTGGCTGAAACGAAAATGATTCAGCTATTTCTAAAGGCATATCAAGAACAGCACGATTCACTGGATAGTAAATTGCTAAGGGTATGTTAGCATTTTCCTTTGCTAACAACTTATTTCTGATTTCATGAACTGCTTTTTCTAAATCTTCTAGAAAGTCTTCGCTTGTCCCCCGATCTTCTATTTGGTTAAAGTCTTCTAACAAAGATTCTAAAGCCAGTTTTAAACTTTTCTGTCCCGCACGCTTTTGTAAAGGTTGTTCTCTTGTATCTAGTAAAGCTTTGATTTCTTCCAATCTCCTGGCTGCTGAACTTTCAGGAGATAGATCTTGTGCTTTAATCTCACTTAAAGACCAAGTTAAATCTTGTCCTTCATTTAGAGAAATTGTAATTTCAATCTGGGTTTCTTGACTGCCATTACTTATGTCTTGTTCGCTTAAAGAACGCATAAATTCTATAGAATCTTGAATTCTTCCTGTCATTTGAGACAAAAGGATAGCCAGACAATCAAGGATACTGGATTTTCCTACACCATTGACACCGATAAGTACAGTTGGACCCGTTCCACAAAAATCCAACGTTAAATCACCGATCCCACGGAAAGAGGACATTTTTAGGTGTTTGACTTTCATAGCATTAAGTAGATTTAAGTGAAATAATACCTTTATCAAAAATGCGGTTATCGGTGTCGATACCACTGATTTCTATTCTATCTGGATAAACTTCATACGCTGCAAAACTCAGCTTTGATGCAGAATAATCCGTCCATTCTGAATGGTCTACAGGACGGGTTCCCGCACCCCCACCACAAATTAAGTAAGTTGTTCCATTAATAGATTTTGTTCTTTCATAATGGTGTTCGTGACCGTTAATATAGAGTTGGACTCCGTATTTTTGAAACAGTGGTGTAAATATTTTAATAAAATCTGGATTACTACCATAAACACCCGATGCATAAATCGGATGATGACCGTATACAATTTTCCAAGGCGCGTTCGAGATGCTTAATTCATTTTCCAACCATACTAGCTGATTTTTCCAATCGGCATTGTTGTTAGTATCTAAAGCAAAAAATTGTATGCGCTCGCGACGAAACGTGTAGAAGCGACCCAACATATTAAAGTTAACATATTTCATTTGGGGATAGCCATTATCCGTGCGAATATCGTGATTTCCCAAAACAGCTTGAAATTTCACGCCTTTTTGAAGCAAAGAGGCATAGGGACGCTCAAAAACTTCATTAATTTTTTCGATTTCGCCGTTGGTATATATGTTATCTCCAGCAAGTAGAATGAGATCGTAGGGGTTTTGGCCGTGATATTTAGTCATTGCCCGAGCTACAGAATACTGACCGCTATCTCCAGTTCCTGTATCTGCAACAGAAACAAAACGAAGCAACAAATCTTTTGTTTTTGGTTTAGCCGCAACTACTGTATTTGCCACAGCAGCAGTATAAGTATAATTGCTATTTTTACTCCTTAAAAAACTGAAAATACCTGCACTAAGGGTACTTAAACTACCAAAAAAGAGAAATTGACGGCGTTTGAGTTTCATGATTAGTGGTTAGTAGACAAATGACCAATGACAAATGACAATATACGTTTCAACAAACATAAGATTTGCCCGGAAAAAAACTTATGCGCTGCACAGGTTACTACTTAAACGATTGATACAAAAAGATTTCTCCTCAGATGTTAACTTATTCCATTCCACATCTCGGCGTAAAACGATACCATTATGACCTGCCAAAAAGCGTGGTAATTGCTCGGATTGAATAACTTTTAGTGTTTGAATGTCATAAGTTGTATAAGTAGTTAATTCTGGCGAATTAAAGTTAATATCTAGTACGGTTAAAGATTTCAAAAGACGGGGACTCGTGTCAATTAACGATCGAGGTCCAGAACCAAGAAGCCCCAAGTGCAGTAGCTGTAAATTACCACGGTGTCCGGGATAGTAAGCGTGTTGATGGCCGCTAATATAGGTATGTACCTTGTAGCGTTCTAGCATTGCCCGCAGTCGATCTGCATTATCCATCACATTTCCGGGATTGTTACGACCAACTGCAATTCCATATAAAGGCAAATGACCGAGTAAAACTCGCATTTTTGCCGCTTGTGCTTTGGAACTCGCAAGAGTTTTTTCTACCCATTCCAACTTCTCTGTTGGTATGCGGCTAGAGGAACCATCCCACACTAGGAAAAAAATATCTTTGTACTCAAAAGTGTAGTAAAAAGGAAATTCAAAACGGTCAACAAATTGAACACCTGGATCGTGTATGGGATTGTTCCAGTACTCTGTTGCTAAATCTCTCTCTTTTTGGTAGATAAAATTACCTTTGGCTCCTAAGGAGCTTGAAGCATCATGATTTCCAATGGTAAAACCAAAAGGAAGCTTGGCACGACGTAAAGGGGCTGTAATATGTTGATCAAAAGCAGCCCACATTGCCCGAATTTGCTTTTCTGATAGGGTTGCTTTTTGTCCGGCGACCATGTCTCCACCACATAGAACAAGATCTGGTTGCCAAAAGGGAATCAACGCCATACCTTTATCTACTTCGCGATCGTAGTCAGTGGAACCATAAGCGCTATTGAGGTCGCTAATAACTAACAAACGCACATCACCGCGCTTCGGATTGAACAAACCCTCCGATCTAGCACTCTTGACAATGGCAGATGTTTCTGGAGGTAAAGATGACTGTAAAACTGTTTGAGGTTGAGTTTGGGAAACAGTAGTTTCTTGCGGTTGTTGTACTGCGACGGGTATTTGTGGCGATCTAACCGATTGGCAACTATGCAATCCTAAAGAAAGGCACAGCCCCAAAGCAATTCCAAAAAAGATTTGCGGAAAAAACTGCCGAAAACGCATTAGAATTTAAGTCCAAGAAGAATTTCATGGACTACCATAACCTAGTCTTTCCCTAGAAAATTTATCGAGCTTCCAACCAAGCTTGTAAATCAGCCACACTTGTAAACTCTAAAAGTGCTTCACTTAAATTTTCCACAACGGGTAGGGGTAAATTGGAAATTCGTTGTCGCAATTCCTCAGAAATTTCTCCAAAGCGCTTGTTCAACAGTCGGACAACGAGGTTGACTGTTGCTTCTTCTCTTCCTTCTTCTCTTCCCTCCTCCTTGATTTCTCGATAAACTCGCGTTTCCTGTAGTGTTATTCCTAGCATGGACTCTACCTCTGTTCGGCTTAATTGTTCAAACTTACTAGTGCTGTCAGTCATTTAGACCTCAACACTCTCAAGCGATCGCATCTTTAGTGATGGTCTAATTTATCGAGCTTCTAACCAAGCTTGTAAATCAGCCACACTTGTAAACTCTAAAAGTGCTTCACTTAAATTTTCCACAACGGGTAGGGGTAAATTGGAAATTCGTTGTCGCAATTCCTCAGAAATTTCTCCAAAGCGCTTGTTCAACAGTCGGACAACGAGGTTGACTGTTGCTTCTTCTCTTCCTTCTTCTCTTCCTTCTTGCCTTCCTTCTTCTCTTCCTTCTTCTCTTCCTTCTTCCTTGATTTCTCGATAAACTCGAGTTTCCTTTAGTGTTATTCCTAGCATGGACTCTACCTCTGTTCGGCTTAATTGTTCAAATTTATACACCATAATTGTTGTCACCATCTCTATTATGGCGCGATTTGATGGTTGAGATTGTTCTTGACGGGTTCTGGTTAACAGATATCTTGCTTCTTCAATGGCTTGTTCATCCTCTAAGGTAGTGAGTACCATCAGAGCTACCCATGAAGGTAATTGACGAATATCCCCCAACTCATTTAAATATACCCGATGTACTTGGTCGCTGTTGAGCAATGCGCGGTAAGGGTGACTATCGCTTTGTTCGGTACTGCGTGACGGATAAATTATCACCGCTTGCCAATCGCTAAATCTGTCACGGTTGCGGTAGAAATAGAGTGAAGATTCCGCACAGAGCCTTTCGTAAAGTCGTTCATTTTTTTGAAATTGCACCTCGCAAAAATAGACCACTCCTGCACCTCTATCTTCTGGTGGTAGAAAGACGCCATCAATTTCAAATTTCGGTTCTTTGACAGCAACGGAATCAAATTGATATGAGTCAGCATTTTTTGGAGGATCTGTCAATAGTTCAAAGAGTAAAGTTGGGGATTGCTGAAATAGTTTGTAAAAGATCGAATCTCGACGCATAAGGCATTTTGCTGAGTTTATCTGTCTGATTTACAATGCATTCAACAGTTTATACCTTTAGAACATCAGTTCTATAAAGAATTATTATTATTTTCAAAAAAACTAATTTCCTGGTTTGTTCTTGCGCTCTATTCCCTAAAGTGCAACTACAAGCAAAAAAATTTACATGTTGTTATCTGTGTGATGTTTTACTGAAATTGTCGATCTAAAACTAACCATGACCCTAACTATGACGCGGAGAGAATATTCAGACGCAAAGCAGTGTTAAATTAGCTGAGGAGGTAGCAACCTTGAGCGGTGGCTTTAATTGAAGTTTTATGTCACAAGACAATCCAAATCCACAACCACCTTCTTCTCCCGAACCAAAGGGGAGCCAGTCCCAGCAAAGGGTTGAGCAAGTCACTCAGCCGGACATAAGAGTTCAATCCGCTTGGAAATCTTTTATTATCAGAATTCTGAGAGGAACGATTGGAATTTTAGAAGCAACAGCGAACAGACTGGAGGCTGAATCTCCCGCTGGGGCTGTAGAGACGAGAGGTGGAGCATCTTCACAAGGGTGGGGTGCTGTTTTAGGAAAAATTCGCTCGTTCTTGCCAGAAAATTTATCAACTAAGCTATCAGATACAGCTTTAACGGGAATTATTGCTGGGATTGCTGTCATTGGCTTCTGGACAACTTCCTCTCTCCTCTCTGGTAAACCTACTGAGGTAGCTACTGTTCCACCAACTCAAGAAACACCTCCTGTAACAATAACAACTCCACCAGTTGCAGAGGAGGTTCCACTTACACAACCTGAGGAAATTCCAACACCACAAGCAGAAGAAGTACCTCCACCAGTTACAGGAGAAGTTCCACTTACACAACCTGAGGAAATTCCAACACCACAAGCAGAAGAAACACCTCCACCAGTGACGGGAGAAGTTCCCCCACAGGTTGAGGAAAGCCCATTACCAGAACCTACTCCCACTCTAACACCAGAGATAGTATTAACTCCAGAACAAACTTTGATTGCAGCTATCGAAAATCAGGTTGCAGAGATTAGCGATCGCTTTGGTTCAGGATTGATACAGTCCATTCAAGCTAACTTCCGCAGCAGCAATCTGACTGTCAAAATTAGTAACGAATGGTACAATCTGAAACAATCGCAACAGGACAAACTCGCGGCTGATATACTACAGCGATCAAAGGACTTGGATTTTAGCCATTTAGAAATTATCGACTCTCAAGGTAGGTTAGTAGCGCGTAACCCTGTTGTTGGTACTGAAATGATTGTATTTCAACGCCAAGCAAGAAACACTTAGGAATCGCATATGTTAACTTACCTGCGATCGTGGGAATTCTGTAGGAAGTACAGAAGTGAGAAAGTGTCATGCCCGATAATCACAAGCAACCCAAAAAAGATGATGCAGTACTCGGAGGACAATCGCCACCTCCAGTAGAAGGAGCAGTTTTAGGAGGAATCGAGGGCGTTAAACGTCGTTTGTGGAATCCGGTTGTTGACGTTAGAAGGGCTGCGGTTGAAGAAGCCCTGAATTATGGCGATGCTGGATTAGATGTGGTAATTCAGGCTTTGAAGGATGAAGCTAAGCAAGTACAGCGTTTTGCTTATCGGCTATTGCGCCCAAGGGAAGAACAAAAAGTCAAGCTTGCTTTACAACAATATACACCATGGGATTTGGTTGAACGGTTAGCTCAGTACCCGGGGTATCAAGGTATGCACGCTACGAGATTTGCCAATCGTCAAGTGGCGGATTTTGACCCTAATGTTGGCATCACCGATCCCATTGGTACAGCTTATGCGATTCGATGGACTTACGATCCGGAAGAATATGCCATCGCAAAACTCGCAAGTCTTTTAGAAGACCCCAAAGCAAAACAATTGGAAGCTTTAGTATTTGGAATGTGGAGTGAGGAAGTATATAGTGAAAGTCCACCCAGCATTGTGAATGCTTTAGTGAATGCAAAAAATCAGCTTCCCAATCTCAAAGCAGTCTTCATTGGAGATATTCCCTCCGATGAATGTGAAATTTCTTGGATTAAGCAAACGGATATTAGCCCGATTTTAAGGGCTTATCCTCAGCTAGAGATATTGCAAGTTCGTGGCGGAGATGGTTTAGAATTTTGCCCGCCTGTACGACACGATCGCTTACGAGCACTTATTGTTGAAACGGGTGGGTTAAGTCGGACAACAGTTGCTCAAATCTGTAACTTGAAACTACCAGCCCTAGAGCATCTTGAACTGTGGTTTGGTAGTGAAGACTACGGTGGAGATTGCTGGGTTGAAAATTTGAGCCCTATTCTTGATGATTTAGTGTTCCCGAATTTGACTTACTTGGGACTCCGCAACAGCCAGTTTTCTGATGAAATGGTTCATGCGATTGTGCGATCGCCTTTAATGAATTCCATCAGCGTACTTGATTTATCAATGGGGACTTTGAGTGATGAAGGGGCTGAAGTATTACTCAACTCTCCGGTTGTGAATGAACTCGACATCCTCAATGTCTCAGAAAACTTTCTCTCAGACGAAACGATCGAACGCTTGTCTCAGATCGAAGTTCAAGCGATCGCCAACAAGCAAAAAGAAGAAGACGAAGACGACTACATTAGTTCCCGTTACTGCTCTGTTTCGGAGTAGTATCCTTTAATGGTATATTTGTACTACAAAAACTGCGATTGACGGATCGCATGTCTAAGTCAGATGTGCAACCAATCTTAGGTTATGAGAATTTCAACTTGAGGGCAAGGAGTCAGAAGGTGATACCAGACAATCAAAATCAACCCAGTAAATTTGACGTAGTATTGGGTGACAGAGCCCCGCTTCCCATAGGAGATGTTGTTTTGGGAGGAATGGAAGGAGTGAAGCGTCGCTTGAAAAGTACAGTTGTAGAAGCACGACTTACGGCTCTTGGCGAAGCATTCAATTATGGAGAAGCAGGTATAAACCTGATAATTGAAACACTGAAAGATGAATCAAAGCAAGTGCGGCTTACGGCGGCTCGACTGTTGCGGGAGAAAGGAAGCCAAAAGGAAAAGCAGATATTAATAGATTGCGATCCCTGGTTGTTTTTCACAACATTAGAGGGTTGGAATCAATACACAGCAGTGCGAACAACAAAACAACTTGTAAATTTGTTGCAAGAGCCGCAAATAACCACTTTAGAAGCTTTAGTGTGTGAAATTGAGAAGAATGGTTCATATGGGAAATTTCAAGATTTTGTCAACGTCCTGGTTGCTACTCCCGAGAGGTTACCGTATCTTAAAGCATTATTTATGGGAGACCCAAGCGATTCCAAACAATGGAAGCGAGGATACTCCCAAATATGTCTAAGTAATATTAATCCAATTCTTAAAGCCTTTCCTCATTTGCAGGTATTGCATCTTTGCGGATTCTTTGGTCATGCTAGCAATCCAATTTTAAAAAACAAACAAAAGCAAGAACTATTACAAATTCGCAATCGTGATGGTTCTCCAGTAGTTTCTAAAAAAACACACACAGAATTAAAAACATTGATTATTGAAGGAGCAGATTTAACAGACGAACACGTGGCTGAAATTTGCCAGCTTGAGTATCCATCTCTAGAATATCTTGAATTGTGGCTGGGCAGAAGAGATACGGAGAAAATAGTTAAAAGTTTAGCTCCTCTTCTGTCAGGTAAATCGTGTCCCAATTTGATTTACTTAGGATTGATTGGTAGTGAAAATACAAATGCAATTGCTAGAGCTATATCTTGTTCGGAGATTATTAAACGCTTAAAGGTGCTAGATTTGGGAAAAGGCAAGTTGACCGTTGCTGGTGTTACAGATTTACTCAAATGCCCTACAATCGAGAACTTACACACTCTCAATGTTTCTGAAAATTGTTTGCGTCCAATTGCAATTGAGCAATTGTCTCATATCAATTGTCAAGTCATTGCTAATTCTCAGTTCCATGACAGTTATCGCTTTGATGATGATAGCGCTCGCTATTATACAGCATGGGAGTAAGGGATATGTTACAAAAATACGTAGGTTGGATTGAGGAACGAAACCCAACATTTACAGACATTTGTTGAGTTTCTCCATGGCGATTCCAAACCACAAAAATTCTTATCAGAGTAGTATTGATAACGACGCTTGAAACGTTAGTTACCAGCAATAGTTTAAATAAAACAACTTTATCTTGATAGAGGATCTTTAATAATGTTCTGGTTATTCGGTAGCTACAAGCTTTAGATATCCCTTTGCTCATACCAGCAATAAAAACAGGAACAAAATACTAGGTTGATTTATCAGTCTCTAATTCTTCAAGTTGGACAGATAACTTAATAGCATTCCTCACTACTTCGATAGAATCATCTATGTCAGGTTGAACAGCATATAAAGAGACTAAAAAACGAGAACCTATTACTCGAAGATGAGACGGGATTAAACTAGTAAGTATTTCTATAGAAAACTGTATACGCTCAAAGATTACCCTACTGTAACCACCATTGAGATGAAATTCTACTCTCACTACTTCTTTCTCCAATAAGGATTTATATTTCATTTCATATTTTTGTATTAAATACCTAAAGTGTTTATTCCTATTGACTATTAATAAATAGTACGTACCATTCTACGTATTAACTTATTAGCACGAGCAAATCAGCGTAGGCTGAAAACGCATAACCTATGGTTCTGGGGAATTTTGGCAATATTTACTCAGATGAGCTAATTACTGCCACTGAGTTAAATCGTCAGCCTGGACGAGTTCTAGACAAGGCTTTGGAACGTCCAGTGACAATTACTCGTAACGATCGGTCTTTTGCGTTGCTGCGGCGGGAGGAAGTAACTTCTCTGGTGAAGGTAGCTACTCAAAGTAAAACTGTTTTTGAAGCATTAACCGTAGCTTTTTCTCTATTACTAGGGAAAGAAATTGGCTTTGAACATCCTTATGGATGGTTGAGCGTGTTTGATTCAGATGAGTTGCAAGAGTTTATTAAGGAGCTAAGTGAGACTTTTCGGTTGATAGATTCCTCAACCATAGCATGGGAGATAATTGACGCGCTCATCCATGAATGGCATGAAAGTGCAATTGCCATCTCTAGCCCCGAACTGGTAGCAGCTTTTAGTGCTGAAACTGATGAAGTCCCATTAACCAAACCATAAAGGGAAGTGCTGTGTGAGAGAGTAAACTGTAGATGCTTTTATACATAATTGGCGAAACTCAGTCAGGCGATCGCACGGGCATTTATCTCAGCAGTGACTTTGTTTACAATCGATAACTGCCAAACTCTTTTATTTAGAAAATGCTTGTACTCGGTCAATACAGCCCTGCTTTACTGCAGAAGCTAAAATGTCTTTAGCACCAAGTCGCTTAAAGTAAAGTGCTGCATAATTCCTCTGCCTTTGCGTACCGTTGAAAAGGTAATGTTCAATTCGTTTTTGTCCGTGTGGTGTATTGACCAAACTGAGAGTATAGTCAACAAGCTTACAAGTCGCGCTGTTCAGGTCATTCTCTAAACTTTCCATTAATGTATCGACATCAGACTCTCCTCCAGCACGTCCCATAGCGACAAAAGTGTCATACCTACTGCTTTTTTGAGTGTATTCCTCAAGTATCTGTTTCACTGCAGGCTCTTCTCGATAGACAAGTAGCACATAAGCAGCGTTCCTGACCATCCATAATCTATCTTCCAACGCCTGAATGACTAAATTCAAACCTGCTTCGCCATATTTCAGCGCCTCTTCTAGAGCAGCGATTTTTTGCTTGACCTCTGGATTTGCAAACCGTCTTTTAACACCTTCCAATCCTCCTAACACAACACCATTAACTGGGGCTGGGGATATTGCTTGACCACCAAGGACAGCGTCATCAACTCTGGGTCGATTCGTACTTTCTGGCATTGTACTTTACTTTTGACACTACTACTTAGTATTCCCAATTACTTGAGGTAAGTGATAAGCAAAGCTTAACATCATGCGATCGGGGTAATAGGGTTTTGATTATTATGAGTACATTTGTACTGCATACGAAAATACAAATGTAGTCTGTAATGCGATCGCACAATGCTGGTTAATAGCTGGTTAGAAAATTATTTATTTAATTCTCTGAAAGCTATGGGTATCATTGATGCAAATGAACACCCCTTAGGTAAAACTAGAGGAGGATATAGAAAAAGTAAGGAGATTAAATAATGAAAACAGAACATGAAAGACAAGAAATAATCAAAGCTATCAACGTACTGCTAAATCAAGCTTCTGACTGTACCTTAGATGAAATACTCGCAATCTTACAAAACATTGAAGATGAAGAAGATGAAGAAGATTTAAAATCTGTTAAAGAAGCCAGAGAAGAGATCCGGTTACACGGTACATTCTCTTGGGAAGAAATTAAAAAAGAAATTGCTGAAGAGAGAAAACAAGACGTGGCTTAATTGATGACTTACACAGTTGAATTCTCTCCTAGTGCAAGAAAGATGTTTAAGAAATTACCTCAAGACTTGCAAGACCGTATACAACCAAAAATAGATGCTTTAGCCACAGAACCTCGGCCTAATGGGGTGAAAAAGTTGAAAGGCGAAGAAAATACCTATCGAATTAAAATTGGAAGTTATCGAGTAGTTTATGAAATAGAAGACGATGTATTGTTAGTTATTGTTATCAAAGTTGCAGGTCGGAAAGATGATTTGCCAGCATTAGAGTATTTAAAATTGTGGTTTGGTCGATATTACGAATCCTCACACAGATCAAACTTATTAATTGATAGTTTGCTTCCCTTTCTTTTTAATGAGTCCTCTCCACACTTAAGTTATTTAGGATTGCGTAGTAGTAAAAATGCTGATGAACTTGCTCGTGCTGTTGCGGAATCTCCAATAATTGAACGCCTCGCAGTACTGGACTTGTCTATGGGGAATTTAACAGACAAAGGAGCAAAAGCATTGCTCAATTCTCGAGCAACCAATCAACTTCACACTCTTAACATCTCTAACAACTGCGTATCTGCAAATATGATTCAAGAGTTATCTCAACTGAATTGTCGAATCATAGCGAATGGACAGGAAGAAGTGCTGAAAGAGGGCTTGGAGCCTCACGTTACTGGGTATTATACGAGTGAGGCAACGCAGTCATTGGGCTCGTGTTAGGCATTTTCAAGTAAAATTGCTACATTACAAACCGCAAATATACGGTAGACAGGGGACGAGAAATAATTAAGACAGTTAGGACTTGTTAGGTGTGACGCAGCTTGGTGAAGCGGCGGATTAAATGTGCTGCAAGGAAAAAGAACGGTGCCCAGCCAACGAGGAAGAGAAAAAACGCTGGCGAAAACGAACCAGGCTGGTTGCCCAGGTATGCGTTGGTAGTTGGATCGTCGCCCGCGATCGCGATGCCGATAGCCGGTCCAAACCCCTGAAGCGCACCCCACCAACTGAATGCTGCCAAGCAGCTAGTGCCAAAGCGATGTTGCGCCACAGCCGTCGCACGGTTATGATTGGGGGATGAGGTTGTTCGCGCAACGACGACAACAATGAGGATGAAAGTCCAGATCATCCACAGCGCACCAGTCCACGGATTGAGTCGCAAAGTGATGATAACTGTGAGTACTAGCCCGGTCGCGACGAGCAGCGCAGGTACTACCATGACAGCCGGACCACCGCTCTGCCGACGGAATACACGTGGCGGTGTAACCTCTCGTAAAATGTAGAGCATGCAGAGACCCACGAACAGGAAGCCCAAGCGTGCCGGATAGGTGCTGGGCATGGTATAACCTGCGTATTTTGTATGGTTCTCTTTCACGAAAAAGCAGAGTCGAACCACGTCGAGCACGACACCGGTAAGTGCCACGACGACCATCGACCAAGCAAAAAAGCGTCCGGAGCGCACGTGCGATTTGCTGCCCTTTCGCGCTATGAAAGACACAATAGCGGAGATCGGTGCGATCGCCCCTGCAATGATGTGGAGTAAAAGCATCGTCAAGAAGACATAGTTGGCAAGGGAGCTTCCGTAACTGACTGGCTTGTGAAGCAAGAACGTTGATTCCACTATGACTCCTATTCTGACCGTATGCGGTTACAAGTGAAGCATTGTTCGATAATTTTACCACTCTAACTTATCGTTAGACGGATTTAGCCATCATTAAATGGGGTGAAATAAGCATTGTACAGACATTTACGCAAGGACTTGATAACCTATTTTCAACATCCTGTCCGCTCGGAATAAATGGGTTTTGACTTTTTTATAGAACAATTGTACTATTATATCGTTTCGTAGTATTAATCTTGGACTAGAGGTGTGTTACGAACATGAAGTTATGGGAATCATAACCTTAGTGTAATGCAGAAGTGAGGGGGCAATGCCAGACAATCAAAATCAACCCAAAGAGTTTGATGCCATTTTGGGCGGACAAACACCTCCTCCAATTGAGAGTGCTGTTTTGGGAGGACTCCAAGGGGTAAAACACCGTTTGACAAACCCAGCTCTAGAAGCACGGATTGCAGCTCTTTCCGAAGCACTCAACTATGGAGAAGCAGGTTTAGATGTGGCAATTGATGCTTTGCAGGATACCGCAGAACAGGTGCAACGTTTTGCTTCGCGGTTGCTGCGGCAAAACGGAGGTGTTCGAGGAAAGCAAGCTTTGTTAAACCACGATCCATACCTGTTTTTCACTACATTTCAAGATTGGAAAACTGAGAATTTTCACCCTGATATTGGCATTACCAACCCAAGCGAGACTGCATATGTTGTAAATTTTGAGCAGTTGAAGTTACTTTTACAAGATCCTCAAGCTTGCAAAATAGAAGCGTTAATCTGTCAGATGTGGGATTGCAATCATTCCGCCGACCTTTTTATTGATGAGTTGTGTGCATCTTACAAGCAACTGACCAGTCTCAAAGCTCTATTTATCGGCGCTCTTTACGAACCTGAGTACCTGAGTTTTTCACTCAAACTGTGCAATCTTAGCCCTATTGTGAAAGCTTTTCCCAATTTGGAAGTACTGCACGTATGTGGCAGCAAAGGCTTGGAATTCAGGCAGGTGAAGCACGATAACTTAAAGACGCTGATTCTTGACGTAAGTAACTTGGTGGACGATATCGATCAACTGAGCGGTCTCAATCTACCAGCATTAGAATACCTTGATTTGTGGTTAGGTAACAATTGTTACGATAATAAAAATACTACTAATGTCCTAATGCCGATTCTTTCTGGCAAATTATTTCCAAGACTGAGGTATTTAGGACTGCGTGGTAGCCAATATGACGATAAGATCGCCTATGCTATTGCACCTTCTGCAATAGTTAATCACCTCAAGGTGCTGGACCTTTCTAAGGGGACTTTACGTGATAAGGGCGCAGAAGCTTTACTGAAAAGTTCGGCAATCAATCGGTTACACACTCTCAATGTTAGTAATACAGCAGTTTCCGATGTTATGAGGTACAGTTAGTATTAATAAAATCAAAAGATAATACTGTCATGAAAGCATATTCAGTAGATATTCGAGAAAAAATAGTGGCAGCGCATATTGAGGAAAAAATCTCGATTCGTCAAGTAGCACTCAGATTTGCAGTGAGCAAAAGTTTAGTACAAAAGCTAGTAAAGCAACAAAAAAGTCATGGTAATTTACAACCATTAAAACCGGGTAAGCCACGATTTAGTCATCTGACAAATGCGGAATTAGAGTTAAGAGAACTAGTGTCAGAGAATCCGGATGCAACAATAGTGGAATTCTGTGAATTATTTGCGGCAAAGACAGGTAATTGGGTGAGTCAGACGGCAATGTGTCGTTCTTTACAAAAATTAGGATTAAATCGCAAAAAAAAACATTGCGGAGTAGCCAAGCAGCAACTCCAAGAGTTCAAAAACTCAGAGTAGAATATTGGGAAAAAGTCAAGGAGATAGAGCCAGAAAACTTGGTATTTTTAGATGAAACAGGGGTAATACTGGGTTTAGCAAGAACGCATGCACGTTCACAAAAGGGAACAAGAGTATATGAAATGAAGCCATTTTACCGGGGAGCAAAAGTTACGGTGATTGGAGCAATAAGTCTTAAAAAAGTTGTGGCATTAATGACAATAAATAACTCAATGGATAGCCTAGCTTTTGAAGGATTTATTGAGAAGTTCTTATTGCCTCAATTATGGCCGGGAGCAGTAGTAGTTATGGATAATTTACCGGCACATAAACTAGCATCAATCGAACCAATGATTGAATCTGTAGGTGCAAAAGTCTTGTGTTTATCTCCATATTCTCCTGATTTTAATCCCATTGAATTATGGTGGTCACAACTTAAATCTTTTTTACGTACTTTTTCTCCAACTACAACCGAAATGGTTGATAAAGTTATCTCTGTTGCTCTCGACTTGATGAATCCTCAACATTTAAAAAATTGGTTCACTAAGTGCTGTTATTGTACCTCATAACATCGGAATTTGCTGTAACTACATATCAAGGAAAATTGTGAAACGGTTTTCTCGGTTGAGTTGTCGAGTCATTGCCCAACCTCAAGATGACTACCGCTATGATTCTGTATGGGAGTAAATTCAAAGTGTAAAAGCAGGCACTGCAGTGCGCTGCGTATATCGCACCTTTATTTTTGATACGACTACTCGGTATTCCTAATGACTTGAGGACAGCGATAAACAAGCGAGACATCTGAAGCCGTATCGCCGAGCGTTTAACGGGGGTTTTGACTTCTAATTAGAACAATTGTACTATTAGAAGAGTACCGTAGTATTAATCTTAGACCAGAGGTGTGTTACAAACCATAAGTTATGGGAATCATAACCTTAGTGTAGTGGGCAAGTGAGGGGGCAATGCCAGACAATCAAAATCAACCCAAAGAGTTTGATGCCATTTTGGGCGGACAAACACCTCCTCCAATTGAGAGTGCTGTTTTGGGAGGACTCCAAGGGGTAAAACACCGTTTGACAAACCCAGCTCTAGAAGCACGGATTGCAGCTCTTTCCGAAGCACTCAACTATGGAGAAGCAGGTTTAGATGTGGCAATTGATGCTTTGCAGGATACCGCAGAACAGGTGCAACGTTTTGCTTCGCGGTTGCTGCGGCAATATGGAGGTGTTAAAGGAAAGCAAGCTTTGCTTAACCATGACCCGTGTCTGTTTTTTACCACGTTCCAAGATTGGAAAATTGAGGCTTTCCCCGATTTTGGCATTACCGACCCAAGCGGAACTGCGTATGTTGTCAATTGCGAGCAGCTAAAGTTACTTTTGCAAGATCCCCAAGCTTGCAAGGTTGAAGCTTTAATTTGCGAGATGTGGGAGCGCTCTTATTACAAAGTTACTGACGAATTCTATGCTTTCGTCGAGACTCTCTTTGATGCTCGCCAGCATTTAACTCAACTGAGAGCTTTATTCATTGGTGACGCTTCAGCACAAGGATATATGAAATCTTACCTTGGGTTAGGTGATATCAGTTTGATTTTAGACGGGTACCCCAATCTGGAAGTGCTGCAACTTCGGGGTTTCTGTGGAGATTTACAGTGTAGTTCGTACCATCACAATCTCAAGACACTCATTATCGAAACTTTGTACCTGAGTGATACAGCCCTAGACCAAATTTATGACCTCCAACTGCCTGCACTGGAGTATTTTGAGTTGTGGATTGGCAGAAGTGACCGTCTCGATCTCGCTCCAATTCTTTTTGATGAACTGTTTCCTAATTTAAGTTATTTAGGACTGCGTAGTTGTAGTTATACGGATGGACTTGTCAGCTATATTGCACAGTCACCACTCATCAATCGCCTATCAGTGCTCGATCTATCAATGGGCGACTTAACCGATGAGGGAGTAGAAGCTTTACTCAACTGCCCTGCAATCGATCGTCTTCACACAGTCAACGTTGCTTATAATTGCGTGTCTGCAAGTGGAATTTCACAATTATCTCAACTGAATTGTCGAGTCGTTGCAGAGCCACAAGTAGAGGTATATGACCTAGGATGTGGAAGTGCTCGGTACTCTGTCCTGTATGAATAAACCAAAGGCGAGAATATGCTAGAACTGGTCATCATCGCAAATCCAGAAAATCGTCGGGTTGGTTTCTTGCAACAGGCGCTAGAGTATTTCAGTTTACCACCTGCAACTGTTGTATCTTATGAAGACGCGATCGCAGGCAGAGAAACATTAGAACGTTTTGATGCACCCAACACCATCATCCGGTTTGATTCCCCTGAGAAAAACTTTGAGGTTGATAAAGCTATTATTGCTGCGGGTGCAAATGTACTAGATGACGGTCAGTACCAACGCATCCATCCTGCTGATGCAATAAAATTAAGCTTCGACAAGGGGCTGATTCTTTACCACCGCCAGTGGTATCTAGGATGGCAGTATCTATTGCAACAATGGGAAAAGCAACTCAAATGCCCAACAATGAATCATCCCGAAGATATTGCCGTAATGTTCGATAAACCCCGATGTCACGAAAGATTCAGCAGCTACGGAATTCCAGTACCGCGATCGCTTGGAATAATTAAAAACTACGAACAACTGCGCGAACAAATGCGGGTGCAAGAGTGCGATCGCGTATTCGTGAAACTTGCCCACGGCTCTGCTGCTTCTGGAGTGGTTGCTTACCGTGCTACAGCACGAGGTGAATCCGCTATAACTACAGTAGAAAGAGTGCGAGAAGAAGGTCAAACCCTGCTTTACAACTCACGTAAAATTCGCCACTACACAAGCAGAGAAGAAATTAGTGACATTATTAACATCTTAACAGCTGAGGGCGTACAGGTCGAAGAATGGTTACCAAAGGCACACCTGCAAGGGTGCGGATTCGATGTACGCGTGGTTGTCATTAACGGTCAAGCACAGCACGTCGTTGTGCGTTTGGGCAAAAGTCCCATGACCAATTTGCATTTGGGAAATGAGCGAGGTGACACTGAGGAATTTTTAGCCACAGTTGGACAAGAGAACTGGGAAAGCATGAAACGAACTTGTGAAGCCGCAGCCGCCTTGTTTCCCAACACCTTATACTGTGGTGTGGATTTACTCATCGCTCCCAACTTTCGCGATCGCGCCATTTTGGAAATCAATGCTTTTGGCGATTTACTACCGGGAATTTTATGCAATGGAATAGATACGTATACCAGTGAAATCAAAGCAATGCTAGCAAAAACAACCCCATGCTTAACATGAATCAAATCGTCGGGACTCACGACATTCTCTTTCTCACCTTAGATACTCTACGATACGATGTTGCTAAAAACTTGATGTCACAAGGACGCACCCCGAATTTAGCAACCGTTATGCCTCAAGGAGGTTGGGAAGAACGCCATTCTCCAGGAAACTTCACCTATGCTTCCCATCAAGCCTTTTTTGCAGGTTTTTTGCCCACACCAGCAACACCAGGGATACATTCAAGGCTCTTTGCTTTGGGATTTGAGGGAAGTACGACTACCACGGAAAAAACGTGTGTCTTAGAAGGAGCTAATATTATCAGTGGATTTGCTGAAAAAGGCTATCATACAATTTGTATTGGTGGTGTTGGCTTTTTCAACAAACTTAACCGCTTGGGAAATGTTTTTCCGTCCCTCTTTGCTGAAAGTCACTGGAGTCCAGAGTTGGGAGTCACCAACCCTAACTCTACAGAAAATCAAGTAGCACTTGCCCAACAAATCTTAGCCAACACACCTCAAAACCAACGCGTATTTCTCTTTATCAATATCTCAGCCCTGCATCAACCCAACTACTTTTACCTTCCTGGTGCTAAAACAGACACCCTAGAAACTCACGCTGCTGCTTTGGAATATGTTGACAGTCAATTAGGCAAACTCTGGGAAGCATTCCAACAACGTGCTTCCACTTTCTGTATTGTCTGCTCAGATCACGGAACAACCTACGGTGAGGATGGTTATACAGGTCATCGCGTGAGTCACCCTTTAGTATGGACAGTTCCTTACACGGAGTTCATCTTACCCACAACAACCTAAATCATTCGTAAAATTCACTCTTCCCTCTTTTCTTCGTGCTCTTTGCGACGCCAGATGCTTCAACGGGGGGAACCCCCGCACGGCGCTGCTCTCCGCAATGCACTGGCTCGTCTTTGCGGTTAATAACTTTTATCCATCACATTCCTCAAAATAACTACCTAAATTAAATACCAAAAATCCCCATTCTCTCTTTCCTCTGTGTCCTCTGCGGTTCAAAAAAATAAATTATTAAATGCACCAATGACAAACCTACTCAATCAAAATCCCAAAACCCAAACCCCAAATCTAAAAACCCTGCTTGAAAAATCCCCCTACCAAGCTTACGTCTACTCGTACCCCCATAAAACAGCCTACCGTCCTCTTACCCCACCTCTACCCTTCAACGAAGTATGGTCCCAACAAGATAAGCGATCGCTGTTTCTCTACATCCACATCCCCTTTTGTGAAATGCGTTGCGGGTTCTGCAACCTGTTTACCACTGTCACTCACAATGAGGACTTTGTTACCCAATACGTCCGCACGGTTCAACGACAAGCACAGAGAGTCCGATCTGCATTAGGAGAAGCATCATTTGCTCGTTTTGCACTAGGTGGCGGTACACCAACTCAGTTACCCATCCACCAACTCGAAGCAATTCTTAATGTTGCTGAGGAAACAATGGGTGCAAGTTTGCAAAATATTCCCGTTTCCGTAGAGATGTCACCAGAGACAGCAACTCAAGATAAACTTAAACTGTTACGCGATCGCGGAGTTGACCGTGCTAGCATTGGTGTCCAAAGTTTTATTGAATCAGAAGTTCTGGCAATTCACCGCCGCCAAAGCACCGCTCAAGTGGAAGCAGCCCTGACTCGAATGCAAGAAGTTGGCTTTCCCACGATTAACATTGACCTTATATATGGATTACCCGGACAAACTGTTGATACATGGTTGCAAACCATACATCATGCTCTCCGCTTTCAACCAGAAGAAATTTACTTGTATCCTCTCTATGTAAGACCCCTAACAGGATTGGGGTGTTCCGATAAAGAATGGGATGATATCCGTTTGGCTTGTTATCGGGAAGGGCGATCGCTGCTCCTATCTTCTGGTTACACTCAAGTTTCCATGCGGATGTTCAAAGCTTCCCCCTCCTCTCCCTTGTCCCCCGATAGCCCCATATACTGCTGTCAAGCAGATGGTATGGTTGGTCTGGGTTGCGGCGCACGTTCTTACACAAACACCTTACATTACTCCAATGAGTATGCTGTAGGAGCGAAAGAAGTTCGTCATATTCTCCAAGCGTTCATCGAAACACCTGATGAATCCTTTGATTTTGTTCGCTATGGCTTTGAACTAGATGAAGAAGAACGCCGCCGACGCTACATTTTATTATCTCTACTTTCCGATGAAGGTTTTAATCTTGACGCTTACTATCAACAATTTGGTACAGATATGTTTGAGGATTTTCCAGAACTTTCTCAACTCTTCTCGCTTAATCTAGCGACACAGAATGAACAAATCTTGCACCTGACGGAAGTTGGAATTGAACGTTCAGATACTATTGGCGCTTGGTTATTTTCTCAAAGGGTTCAGCAATTAATGCAGTCTTACAATTTGAAGTAAACTAGCTAATGGCTAATGGCTAATGGCTAATGGCTAATAGCTAATGGCTAATAGCTAATCAGCAAATAATTCAGTCTTACAATTTAAAGTAAACTACAAATTGAATTCAAAAACCTTAATTTAAAAGTAATGATTAATGAATCGAATCAACCTAAAGAATCTGACGCAGTACTTGGAGGAAAAGCACCACCACCAGTACAAGGGGCTATCTTGGGTGGAATTGAAGGTGTTAAAAATCGTTTATCGAGTCCTATCCTTGAAGCACGAGTATCAGCACTTCAGGAAGCAATGAATTATGGGGAAACTGGGTTAGATTTAATTATTGGGGCTTTAGAATCCAAGTTTAGAAAGGTACGACGCGCAGCAGTACAATTGTTGCAGCAAAGAGACGAACCATCTGCCAAGTTATCGCTATACAATTACAAATTTTGGAGTAGTTTTGAACGCTTAAACGGTCTTCCACCAAGTCATGCAACCTCATTTGCCAACCGAAAAGTTATAGAATTCGATCCATCAGTAGGTATAACTGACACTATTGGAACTGCATACGCTTTAAGGGTTCACAGGCGTCAACCCGATATGAATATAACAGATAAGCTACAGATATTCCTACAGGATTCTCGTACAAACGAAGTTGAAGCATTGGTTGTAGGCAATTGGTTCAATGGGACAGGAGAATACAGTTCCCTTTTTATTGTCAATGCACTGGTTGATGCTTGTGAAGAACTCACTAACTTAAAAGCTTTATTTATTGGTGATATTGAGGATTCGGAAGACATGATTTCTTCAATAGAGCAGAGTAATATCAGTCTTATCTTTGTAGCGTATCCTAATTTAGAAGTTTTGAAAATTCGCGGCGATCGCTATCGCGGACCTTATAACGGAGGACTCGAAATCGAGCCACTTCGACATGATAAATTAAAAGCGCTCATTGTAGAATCTGGTGGATTGCGCCATGAAGTAGTTTCTCAAATTTGCAACCTTGAACTACCAGCCCTGGAGTATTTGGAATTATGGTTGGGGAGAGATGACTATGGTGGAAGTTCATCTATTTCTGACTTAATGCCAATTCTTTCTGGAGTGTTTCCTAAACTTAAGTATCTAGGGCTGCGTAACAGCGAATATTCTGATGATATTGCCTTTGCAATAGTGAATTCTCCAATTATTAAGCATCTGATAGAGTTAGACCTTTCTATGGGAAATTTAGGAGATGAAGGTGCTGAAGCCTTGCTCAATTGTCCAGCAGTCAATCAACTTGATACTCTTAACGTTTCTAACAATTGTTTAACTCGTGCGATGCTTTCTCGATTACAAGATTTAGAAATTGAAACGATTGCTATCCCTCAAAAACAGTATACCTGGCGCTATTGTTCTGTTGCTGAATAATTTAAATTATACCTTTAAACTCATAAGTGAGGTTATCAATGCATCTTACTATTCTCTATCGCGGGTCTTTAATTAGTTGCAACTACGGTTGCGAATACTGTCCCTTTGCTAAACGACAGCAGTCACCAAAAGAATTAGCTGTTGATAAACAAGAATTGGAAAGGTTTACAGATTGGATTGCCCAACATTCACAGCACAATTTCTCAATTTTGTTCACGCCTTGGGGTGAAGCGCTGATCCATCAGTGGTATCAACAAGCTTTGATAAGACTAACACAAATGCCTCACGTCCATAAGGCAGCAATTCAAACGAATCTTTCGTGTCAACTCGATTGGGTGGAAGAATGCAACAAGAACCGTCTTGCACTCTGGACAACGTTTCATCCAGAATGGGTGTCGCGCCAGCGCTTCCTCGCTAAGTGTCTGGAACTTGATAAGCGGGGTATCCGTTTCAGTACGGGTGTTGTTGGTTTCCCTCAATTTAAAGATGAGATTGCTGCTCTACGTCATGAATTACCACAACACATCTACTTGTGGATTAATGCAGTTAAGCGAGAACTTGGCAATTTGTCTAAAGAAGACATGAATTTTTTCAAGTCTATCGACCCGCTTTTTCAGATAAATATTCACCATTACCCCAGCTTTGGTTATGCTTGTCGTGCTGGAAAATCTGTGATTTCTGTTGATGGTGATGGCACTATACGACGCTGCCACTTTATTAAAGAACCAATTGGAAACATTTACGACCCCAAGTTTGAAGAAGCATTGTATGACCGACCCTGTACCAACACAACTTGTCACTGTCATATTGGTTACGTACATTTAGAGTATTTACAACTAGATAAAGTGTTTGGAAATAGCATTTTGGAAAGAATACCTGTTGATTGGGATAGAGAAATTGTGGTATAGTATGCAACAGAAACAGCAAGGATTCACAATCTGGTTAACTGGGTTAAGTGGTGCAGGCAAAACAACTATTGGTCAAGCTGTAGCACGGGAATTACAATTCCAAGGTTACAGAGTGACAGCCCTTGATGGTGATGTGATGCGCCAAACCCTATATAGGGACCTGGGATTTAGCAGAAGCGATCGCCAGGAAAATATTCGGCGTATTGGTTCTCTTGCACGTACTCTTACGTCTCAAGGTGAAGTTGTGGTAGTCTCTACTATCTCTCCATATCGCGTTCAAAGAGATGCAATGCGACATTCCATTAAAGATTTTATCGAAGTCTATGTCAATGCGCCTCTTGCCGTCTGCGAGCAACGGGATGTAAAAGGTTTATATAAAAAGGTACGCTCTGGAGAAATCACAAATTTTACTGGTATTGATGAACCATATGAAGTACCACTCCATCCAGAAGTTGAATGTCAAACAGATTGTGAAACTCTTGATAAGAGTGTCACTAAAGTCTTGGCGAAAGTTAAAGAATTAGGTTATTGCTGATATTGGGTTGAGTGAGAGGAAAAAGAATACCTTTTTCTCTTGACACCAAAGAGTTCAATTATACTTGGAGAAACTGCTATGGCTGAGTATCAAAAAGTGGAATATCGGATTGGTAAAGATGGTAAAATTACGGAAACAGTTATGAATGCTTCCGGTTCTAGCTGTACAACAACAACTTCAGGTATTGAACAAGCTTTAGGAGAAATAGAAAACCAAGAGCTTTTGCCTGAGTACTACGAGGGTGAAGAGAACTTAAGCTCCACAGAAAACCAATCCATCGAGCAAAAAGGTGGTTGAGAATGTTTGTTGATTTTAACATCATCATAATTCTGCTTGGGAGTCTTGTGGTATTCACGGGTGCGATCGCATTCTTACGCGTTCTTTTTGAAGCCATTTACGCTACTGGTAACCCGCAAGATACCTTCCTTTTGGGATTGATGAAGCAAGAAAGTATTCCCAACTGGCAAACTTTGCAGCAGAAAGCAGAAATCAGCAGCACTACCCTTTGGCAACTTAGGGATGGACAGGTGGCTTCCATAAAGTTAAGCGAACTAGCACAAGTTGCCAAAGCGCTGTCAATACCTTTCTATGATTTTCTAGAAAAACTGGATGTATTGCCACCACATCCAGAGTTAGAAGCACGGCGTAAAGAATGTTTGGAGTTACAGAAGCAGTTGCAATCGCTTGCAAAAGAGAAAGACGCACTGCGTCAGGAAGGAATGCGACTGCATGAAGAATTGCAACAGCAACGGACTGAACTAACAAACGAGTTTCGTACCGCCACGTTTGAAAAGTTGCAAACATTGCTCTCCAACTACCCCAGCATTTACCAAATGGTGAGTGTGAAACCAGAACTACCAGCAAAAAATGTTCTTTCGATGTTTACTCCTTTAGAGAACTTGTTGAAGGAATGGGATTACGAACAGATTGGCAAACCTTGGGAACAAGTCTCTTACAATCCTCAAATTCATCAGCCAGATGCGTCTGACATGACGGAAGGCGAGATGGTTTACATCCGATTTGTAGGTTACAGAAATAAAGAAGACATTCTCTGTCCGGCTAAAGTCAGCCGCACTTTGCCTGTAGGAGGAAGGTAGAGGGTGGGGATAAGGGAGACAAGAGAGACAAGGGAGACAAGGAAGAATAGCGAACAAACCACTAACAAACAACTAACCAATGACAACCGTAGTAATTGATTTTGGTACGAGTAACACAGTTGTATGTACAACTGATTTAATTACACAAACACCACGAACTTTAAAGTTTGACTTAATTTCACGTCGGTTTGAAGTTGGGGGAGAGCAAGTTAGTGTTGTACCAAGTTTGGTGTTTGTAGAAGGGGAAAATCGCATACTTTTTGGCGAACAAGTACGGGCTAAGCGTTTGGGATTTGTTCAACCGGAGCGATATTTTCGAGCTTTTAAACGCGAATTAGCTGCAGATTTTGTTCCTCCTCCTCGTTTGTTGGATGGTAACAATTACAGTGCGGAAGCTGTTTCGGAACTGTTTGTGAGAAACATTTGGCAGATGGTTGAAGAACAATTGCAACCCAGCCATGTTATTTTTACGGTTCCTGTAGGAGCTTTTGAGCGTTATCTCGATTGGTTTCGCGCTTTTGCAGACAAGTTGAGTATTCCTAAAGTACAAATTGTGGATGAATCTACCGCAGCTGCTCTTGGTTATGCAGTGCAACGCCCTGGTTCTGTGGTGTTGGTGGTAGATTTTGGCGGTGGAACCCTCGATTTGAGTCTTGTGAGAACTGTAGGTGTTACTTCCGAACATCAAGTAGTACGGGCTGAG
Source organism: Tolypothrix campylonemoides VB511288_2 (assembly GCF_045999855.1). Lineage (NCBI taxonomy): Bacteria > Bacillati > Cyanobacteriota > Cyanophyceae > Nostocales > Tolypothrichaceae > Tolypothrix > Tolypothrix campylonemoides. Next base: position 836,855 of record NZ_JBFPMW010000002.1, on the reverse strand, counting down.
GTTCTCGCTAAGTCTGATGCTTTTGTTGGTGGTGTTGATATTGATACGTGGATTGTCGAGCATTATCTCAAGCAAATTGGTTCTTCAAGAACTGAGGTAGGAGAAATTGGTTGGCAAAATTTGCTGGAAGTGGCGGAGAAACTAAAAATTCGGCTATCGACGGCTGATGAAGCTAAGGAAGCTTGGTTTGATGATGAGAATTTTATGTCCCATGAATTGCAGCTTAACCGAGATGAGTTAGCAGAGATTTTGGAAGCAGAACAGTTGTTGGAGGTGTTGCGACAAGCTTTGGATGAAGTTCTTGCGATCGCTTTAACTAAGGGAATTAACAAATCGTCTATCGAACAGGTGTTGCTGGTAGGCGGTACTTGTCAAATTCCCGCAGTACAGCAACTTGTCACTTCTTATTTTGGGCGACAAAAGGTGAAGTTAGACAAGCCATTTGAAGCGGTAGCACACGGTGCGTTAGCTTTGAGCAAGATGGCGGCTGTAGATGATTATTTGCGTCACAGCTATGCTATCCGGCTTTGGGAACCTCACAGCAAAACTTATTCTTATCTGACATTAATTGAAAAAGGGATGCGCTATCCGGGAGCACGTTCTCAACCTTTGACGTTACAAGTTGCAACACAAGGACAGCGAGAGATACGTCTGGATATAGGGGAAGTCGCAGAGGTATCACAGGCGGAGGTTACTTATGATGCTAGCGGACGAATGACAAGTACGCATTTGGTTAAGCAAGATACCTATCGTTCTTTGGAAAATCATCACCAACAAGTGTGTGTGGCGCATCTCGATCCACCAGGGGAAACGGGAGTAGACAGGATAGAAGTGTTATTTGAAGTGAACGAACAACGGGTTTTGGTGGTAACGGTTAAGGATTTGCTGACTAAAAAGGTATTGGTGGAGAGAGAGGCGATCGCTAAACTTCAATAAATCGCTAAGAGGAAGATTCAGTTAGTAACCGCGATCGCCTTAGAGGAACATCGTCAAACTCATGAGGAAAAACATAATCTGGAGCCAAATTGACAATTTGTCTATATCAAGCGTACTAGGCATTAAATTCAGTCAATGTTAAAACGCAGTTTGGTTTCTTCATCTAGTTTTGTTAAGAAACTTCAAATTTCTGGGAATACTAAATTTGGAAGTCTTGAGAATTTAGCGGTATGGTCAGCGATCTTGTCAGTATTCCCGGATATTGCATAACTGAAGAACTATACAATGGTTCGAGAACCTTAGTGTATCGTGGATACCGAGAAATTGACTCATTAAGAGTAGCGATCAAACTACTGAAAAATTCTTATCCCACTTTTAACGAACTCTTATTATTTCGCAATCAGTACACCATCACTAAAAATCTTAACTCACCTCTGATTGTCCAAACTTATAGCCTAGAACCATATCAAAATGGTTATGCGCTGGTAATGGAAGACTTTGGGGGGATTTCTTTGAAAGAATGGAGCCTCAAGGTAAAGCGTCTATCTCTAGAGGAATTTTTAGTGCTCGCGATCCGGCTGTGCAATACCTTAGATGTACTCTATCGGGAGCGCATTATTCATAAAGACATTAAACCCAGCAATATTTTAATTAATCCCGAAACCAAAGAAGTTAAAATTATTGATTTTAGTATTGCATCTTTATTACCGAAAGAAAATCAAACACCGAGTAATTCTCATATCCTAGAAGGGACGCTCAGTTATATATCTCCAGAACAAACAGGTAGAATGAATCGCGGTATAGACTATCGTACAGATTTTTATTCTTTGGGTGTCACATTCTACGAATTACTGACAGGAAAGTTACCATTTTCAGCAACTGAGCCAATGGAGTTGATACATTCTCATATTGCCAAAATTGCACCCTCAGTACATGAAATCGATTCAAAAATTCCATTAGTTATCTCAAAAATTATCAGAAAATTAATGGCGAAGAACGCGGAAGATAGATATCAGAGTGCTTTAGGACTGAGATTAGATTTAGAAAAGTGTTGGCATCAGCTACAAGAAACTGGTCGGATTTCAGATTTTGCAATCGCACAGATGGATGCATGCGAGCGCTTCATGATTCCCGATAAACTTTATGGACGAGAAACCGAAGTCTTGACTTTACTGGAAACATTTGAGCGAGTTAGCCTTGGTGCAACAGAGATGATTCTGGTAGCGGGTTGTTCCGGAATTGGAAAAACTGCAGTTGTCAGCGAAGTTCAGAAACCAATTGTGCGGCAACGCGGCTATTTCATCAAAGGAAAATATGACCAATTTCAAAGGAACATTCCTTTCGTTGGATTTGTACAAGCCTTTCGGGATTTAATGGGGCAATTGTTAAGCGAAAGTGATGTCCAACTAGAGCAATGGAAAAATAAGATTTTAGAGGCTGTGGGTGAAAATGGTCAGGTTATCATTGAAGTCATTCCCGAATTATCAAGAATTATTGGCAGCCAACCGCCAGTAGTGGAATTATCAGGAACTGCGGCACAAAATCGCTTTAATTTATTGTTTCAAAAATTTACTCAAGTTTTTACGAGTGCAGAACACCCATTAGTGATTTTTTTAGATGATTTGCAATGGGCTGATTTAGCATCATTAAAGTTAATACAGTTATTAATGGCTGATACAGGTCATTTCTTGTTAATTGGTGCCTACCGTGATAACGAAATCAACCCAGCACATCCATTCATGTTGACTGTAAGCGAACTCCAAAAAACAAGAGCAAAGATTCAGACGATTACTCTAGCACCACTTAATAGAGAGCAAATCAATCAGTTAGTTGCCGAAACATTAAAATGTCAGGAAACTTTAGCATGGGAATTATCGCCATTGCTCTATCAAAAAACTCAAGGAAATCCGTTTTTTGCTACCCAGTTTCTCAAAGCATTGCATCAAGAAGAACTCATTCAATTTAATTTTGAGTTGGGCTGCTGGCAATGTGACATTGCACAAGTGACAACTCAAGCAGTCACAGATGACGTTGTTGCCTTTATGGCGTTGCAATTAGGAAAACTGCCAGCATCAACTCAACAGGTGTTGCAGCTAGCCGCTTGTATTGGCAATCAATTTGATATTGCAACTTTGGCTATTGTCAGCCAACACTCAGAAGTAGAAACAGCTGCGACTTTGTGGAAAGCACTGCAAGAAGGGTTGATTGTACCGTTAAGTGATGTATATAAATTTTATCAAACAGAAGCAGGCATTGGGTTGGTACCCAAACATGAGGAGAGCGCTCAACAAATAGCTAAATATAGGTTTTTACACGATAGAGTCCAGCAAGCAGCTTACTCCCTAATTGCTGACAACCAAAAACAGACAACACATTACCAAATCGGACAACTACTCCTGCAACAGATCTCCCCAGAAGCACTAGAAGAGCGGATTTTTGAAGTGGTGAATCAATTAAATCACGGAGTGAGTTTAATTAACCAACAAACACAACGAGAGCAACTCGCACAACTGAACCTCATCGCCTGTCGCAAAGCCAGAGCCGCTACCGCCTATCAAGCTGCGCGTGAATATGTTGCTGTGGGATTGTCCCTGTTGGGAGAACAAGCTTGGCAACACCATTATGAAATGACCCTCGCCTTCCATGAATTAGCAGCAGAAGTGGCCATGCTATGTGGTGACTTTGAGGCGATGGAACAATTTATTGATGCTGTTATCGCCCAGGCGCACTCTTTACTTGAACAGGTTCATGTTTACTGCATTAGAATTCAATCTCATGCCTCCCAAAGTAAATTTTCCTCTGCGATCGCGATTTGCGAAACTATTTTGCAACAACTAGGTGTAACGTTTCACACACCTACACCGACAGATATTCAACAGGCAATACAAGAGATTGAAGAACTCATTGCAGACAAGCAAATTGAAGATTTGGTTCATCTAAACGTGATGACCGAAGCAGAGAAATTGGCAATTCTCCAGGTTACCAGTAGCATTCTCTCAACAGCTCACATCATTGGCTCTCCATTGCTTCCATTGCTAGTTTTGTTGTCGGTTAAACTATCTATTCAATACGGCAATACATCGGTATCAGCCTATACCTATGTAATGTATGGAATGGTTTTGTGTAATCTGGTCAACGATGTAGAGACAGCAGTCAAGTTTGGTCGGTTAGCTCTCCAGGTTGTCTATAAACTTGATGCCAAAGCGATTAAGCCCGAAGTATTAGCTGTGCTGGGAGGATTTCTCCTGCACCGCAAGTCTCATATAAAAGAAATGTTGCCACTAGCGCAAGAGGGTTACGCGATTGGACTGGAAGTTGGAAACTTGGAGTTCGCTGGAAATAATGCGATCAATTTTTGTAACAATTCTTTTTGGTGCAGTCAGCCGCTTGCCATCTTAGAGCAGGAGGCTCGCACATACAGCAATGGTTGTGCTCAACTGCACCATTTGGCATCAGCTAATCGCTGCCGAATCTTTTGGCAATCGGTGTTAAATCTGTTGGGTTGTGCAGAGCATCCTACCATTTTATCGGGTGAAGCCCTGCAAGAAACAGAATTTCTGCCAGTGCTGCTAGCTGCTAATGACTTGTTTGCCCTGTATTGTTTCTATGTGTCTAAGCTGATGCTTTGCTTTTTGTTTGGGGAAATTGAGCAAGCTAACAACCATGCACTCTTAGGCAGAAACTATTTAATTGCAGGTGCAGGATTTGTTGGTGAACCTGCATTTTATTTCTACGATTCTTTGATTGCTCTAGCACAGTTGAGTCAACCGTCAGATCACGGCTCGACGGTATTAGAGCGGGTAGCGCAAAACCAAACGCAGTTACAGTACTGGGCGCACTATGCTCCGATGAATCACCAGCATAAAGTTGACTTAGTTGAAGCCGAAAAATGTCGCGTATTAGGACAAATAGCACAAGCGATTGAGCTATACGATAAGGCAATCTCTGGAGCCAAATCCAACGAATACACTCAGGAAGAAGCTTTAGCTAATGAACTAGCGGCAAAGTTTTACCTGGGGTGGGGTAAACAGCGCATTGCTCGGGAATACATGACCCAAGCCTATTATGACTATGCCCGATGGGGTGCAAAAGCCAAGGTTGCTGACTTGGAACGCCGCTATCCCCAACTGCTGGCTCCTATATTACAGCAAACACGTTCTTCCGTCTCACTTCACGAAACTATATCCGCATTGGGGAGCGCCATATCCACTAGTTCCGCTACTTCTAGCAACAGTGTCTCAGATCTCCTAGATTTAAAAGCGATTCTCAAAGCTTCCCAAACTCTCTCAAGTGAAATCGAACTCGAAAAACTGCTGTCATCGTTGCTTTCTATCGTCATTGAAAATGCGGGAGCCGAGAAGTGTGTGTTAATGCTCTTGCAAAATAATCACCTGCTAATTAAAGGATCGATTACCCAGGGGAGGGAGCCAGTAGTATTCGAGCACCTTGTGGTTGAGGACACTCAAGAGGTTCCCTTGAAACTGATTTACAAAGTCAAGCACAACAGGCAGACTGTTGTGCTCCATAATGCAATGGCAGATCCAACTTTAGCCAACGACCCGTATATCATTCGTCAGCAGCCTAAAAGTATCTTGTGTGGCCCGATTTTGCATCAAGGGAAGTTGATGGGCATTTTATATTTAGAAAATAATTTAGCAAAGGAAGCGTTTACAAACAATTGCGTCGAACTCCTGAATTTACTTTGCACTCAAGCTGCTATTTCTTTAGAAAATGCCAAACTATTCTATGAAAGCAAACAAGCTGAAATCAAGCTCCAGCAAAGTAACGCTTTCCTAGAGGCGCAACGTGAATCTTCTCTGGATGGAATCTTGGTTGTTGATAAAGACCGACAAATCAGTTCTTATAATCAGGGTTTTCTAGATCTATGGAGAGTTCCACCAGAACTTAGGAATACCCGTGACGATCGCGCAATGCTGGCATTTGTTGTTGAGAAAGTTGCCGATCCACAAGCCTTTTTAGACCGAGTTCTCTACTTATACGAGCATATTAATGAATCAAGCCACTGTGAACTGCTCCTGAAAGATGGACGAACGATCGAACGGACATCGGTTCCTGTAAACTCTGGGAATCAAGAAAACTGGGGGCGGATTTGGTATTTCCGGGATATTAGCGATCGCAAACAAACCGAAGCGGCTCTGCAACAGAAAGAACAATTTCTCCGCAGTATTTACGATGGATCTGAAATACTCATTATTGTGACAGATGTGATGGAAGATGGCAGTTTTCGCTATGCCGGATTGAATCCTACTGCAGAAAAGATATGCGGAGTTCGTGAGATTGATGTTTTAGGAAAAACGCCCTTTGAAGTTTATGGGGAAGAAGTAGGGAGAGCTATCGAAAACATCTTGGTTGATTGTGTAGAAAGTAGGATACCCATTTCCACAGAAAATTTGTTAACCATGAAGGGCGAGGAAAAATGGTTCCTGGCGACCCACAACCCGCTCAAAAACGAAAACGGACAGATTTGCCGAATTATTACAACAACGATTGATATTAGCGATCGCAAACGAGCAGAACTTGCCTTACAACAAAAATCACTGGAATTAGAACACGCATTACACAACTTGCAAAACGCCCAATTACAAATTGTCCAAAGTGAGAAAATGTCTGCTTTGGGTAATTTAGTTGCTGGTGTCGCTCACGAAATGAATAATCCTTTAGGTTTTATTGCTGCTAGTATTAAACAAGCTAAACCAATGTTTACTGATATTGTCGAGCACTTGAAACTCTATCAAGAAACTTTCCCCGATTCGAGCGAGCCAATTCTCGTTCATGCTGAAGAAATTGACTTGGAATATAGTTTAGAAGACTTACCCAAAATGCTTGATTCCATGTCTATAGCATGTGACAGATTAAAAAACATCAGCACGAGTCTCCGCACTTTCTCTCGTGCCGATCGAGACTATAAAGTACCATTTAACATTCATCAAGGTATAGATAGCACGATTTTAATTTTGAAGCATCGTCTCAAAGCAAATGAACAACATCCATTAATTGAAGTTGTCACTAACTATGGTAATGTACCTCAAATTGAATGTTTTCCCGGTCAGTTAAATCAGGTATTTATGAATATTTTAGCGAATGCTATTGATGCTTTAGAAGAATCTAACAATGGACGCACTTTGACAGAAATTCAAGCAAGTCCAAACCGAATTAAAATTACAACTTCAGTCGAAAATAATATAGTAAAAATTGCTATTGCTGATAATGGCAAGGGAATGAGTGAAGAAGTTCAACAAAAAATATTCGACCATTCATTTACTACGAAAGCTGTGGGGAAAGGAACGGGGTTGGGGTTGGCGATCGCCCGTCAAATCGTTGAAGAAACCCATGGTGGTAAATTGTATTGTTACTCAGTTTTAGGTGAAGGCACAGAATTTACCATTACCTTACCAACTACATTAGCGCCAACCAGTTGAGTTTCCCTCTAACTTTCCGACTTATTTCACCCACTATTTACAAATTTTTATGTCACCGTTAACAGAAGCACTCAACAGAATTGAAACTTGGTTTGTAAAAAACCAGCCTGAATTTGCTTTGGGTTTACAGCCAGGATTAACTCGCGAACAAATAGACGCATTGCTCGTGAATTTTCCATTTCGACTTCCAGAAGAACTCTACGAATTCTACGGTTGGCATAACGGTTGTACGAGCTTTGGCTACATAATTCCTTACTACGATAATTTTTTCTTTTTAGAAGAAGTTTTGAGGGATTATCAATACTGGTTGAGTTGGGACTGGTGGAACCCACACTGGCTACCAATATTGGATGGTAATGGTGATTATAGGTATGCTGTTGTTGTAGGCGAGGAAGCAGCTCCTGTTTGGTACATCGATCCAGAGGGCTGTACGAAAGAAATTCGTTGGGACAGCCTGACTGATTTAATGTTAGCAACAGCAGAGTGTTACGATACAAGCGCTTATTATCTTAATGAAGAGGGATATTTGGAGGAAGATCGGCAAAAGATTGCGGAGATTCAGCGCAAACATAACTATCGCGTAACTCAGCAAATTAACCCAGATGAATCTTACAATTCCTATCCTCCAACAGCGGCAAGTCAAGTTAATCTATCCGATCCAAATGCCTTGGAACAGCTAACACAAGCTCTGCAGGCATCACCTTTAAGCCCTGATGCTACTACTTTGCAAGCTATGGCGGCTAAGACTTTAGATAATCTTGCCAATCTAGGTTTATTTCAGGAAATAGGAGCTCAGCCACTGATTTCTTCTTTACAAAACATCATATACGATGGTGCAGGTCATGCTCTAGCAGCACAAAAGTTGGGTGAATTGGGAGATAGAAGGGCTGTTGAGCCACTTTTACAAGCTTTAAAAGATCGTTCTAGCGAAGTCAGGGCGAAGGCAATTGAAGCATTGGTGAAATTGGGCGCAAATCAAGCCGTCGATCCGCTAATTGCGTGCTTGCAAGACTCAGACTTTTTTGTACGTGTTAAAGCAGCATGGGGACTTGCAGAACTAGGAGATGTTAAAGCTATCGAACCTTTAATCGAGGCATTGAGACAAGAAAATCAGTCTACAGCTTGCAGTGCGATCGCTACAGCACTTGGAAAGTTTGCAGATCCTAGAGCGATCGCTCCCCTCATTGAAGTTTTACGTAGTAACGGTCAAAATCTCACAAATGCATTTAGCTTCCATCGTGTCAGAGTTTCTTTAGTAAATGCATTAAGTTTGATTGAAGATAGCAAAACAACAAATGCTTTGGTTGAGGTTTTGAGAGATCGACAGAGCCTTTTACAAGCTCAAGGAAGTTCCTGGCAAGAATTGATACAAGTAACTCAGCTTTGTGTAAAAACGCTCTTAAAACGCCAGCATTCCGAGTTGATGGAAATTTTGACTCAGTTGCTTCAGGATTCCGAGAGGGATATTCGCTCTCATACTCTTTTAGCATTAGCTTACATCTCAGATGCACAAATAGTAGATTTGCTCATCTTAGGATTAGCAGATGACGATGTTTTGTTGCGTCAAGCAGCAATTCAATCTTTAGGGGAACGACGGGATTTAAGGGCAGTTGAACCCTTGATTCGTCTTCTAAAAGACGTTAATGCGGATGTCCGTTTGGAGGTAATTCAAGCTCTAGAAAATCTGAACGATTTAAGAGTTGTAGATGCTCTCATTGGGATGTTAAATGATGATAATCCTAATGTTCGTTCTGGAACAGCTTTAGCTCTGGGTAATCTTGGAAATTCAAGAGCAGTTGAACCGCTTAACCAATGTTTGGAGGATGAAAGCTCTATCGTTCGCAAAATGGTTCAAGAGGCTTTAAACAAACTTTCCTAGTTATATCGCAATCCGGTTCAGATAAGACTCGATCCCCCCTAGCCCCCCTTTCGATCGCGGGGTTGGGGTTGGCGATCGCCCGTCAAATTGTTGAAGAAACTTGTTGAAGAAACCTACGGTGGTAAATTGTTTTGTTACTCGGTTGTAGGTGAAGGCACAGAATTTACCATTACCTTACCAACTACATTAGCGCCAACCAGTTGAGTTTCCTTCTCGCTTTCCAACTTATTTCACCCACCATTTACAAATTTTTATGTCACCGTTAACAGAAGCGCTAGAACCCCACTACCTGTAGTATCTCCCCAAGGTATTGGGAAAGTTGTCTGAGTGATGCTTAACTGTCTTAATTGTCCTTGCATTTTGATTGAAAGTCGGAGATATTAAGAAGCACAAAGCTTAGTATTACCTATTCTCAGTATTCTTCTGTAAGCACTAGCTTGAACAAAAAATTTTCCTAGCTTCTTAAGATCTTAGGAACGAAACTCATGTCTGATATCAAAAAAATTGGTTCATCTTGGATAATGAATTGGTTCTTTGGTTTTAACCAAACTCCTACAAATGAAGATAGTAATATTTATATGAAATCTGTTTTATGCTGTGCTAAAGCAGATGGAGTTCTCTCACCAGAAGAAAAGGATTGGGCGCTTGGATTCTGTGCGTCTTGGGGAGTTGAAGACTGGGTAATTGAAGAGCTAAAAGCATATGAAGCAAATGAAGATATAGAAGATGTCATTGCTCGCTCTCCTCAAGTATCAATGGCACAAAGAGATATACTTCTCACTGCAATTTGGGCTTGTGCTGCTGATGGAGAATCTCATGAAAAAGAAAAAGCGAAAATTCGACAAATGGCTTCTATTTTAGGCGTAACAGAAGACGTAGTAGAGCAGTTAGAGCAGCTACAAAAAGAAGAATCAGTATTACGACAAAAGCGTCTTAAACTCTTATATCCTCAAAAAAGCCCTTATTAACAATTCAGGTTTACTACTGATTGAGGTATGATTTGTGAAAACACGCTATTTGAGACGTGTTTTTATAAATTATATCTGAATTAGCAATGCCATTTTTCTTCCATTGGGAAGATAGAAAAAGATTTTTTGTATAAACCGAACTAGGAGGAAAATTGCAAGTTTCAAAGATATATGCAAAACTTAACGAGAGTTTAACAAAGGGTTGGGAAGATTTTAATAGCAGCGTAGAATTCAATTTATTTTATGAGTTTTTTCAATTTCTTTTGCAAGCAGGATTTGACGAAAGCCATTACAGAAAGTTTATTCCTAACCCAGCTTATGATAATGCTGCTAAAATAATTGGAAAGCATTTTTTAGCTACAGCAAGGCAGTTTGAAATTTGCTTTGACGAGATTTTCCCTGGCAATTTTTCCATGTCAAAGGAAGATGATAGAGAAGGTGTCGCGATCCGGGTGTTTTATTTAACTGCTTTTTATCAAAATCAACCTTTATGTCTTTTTGTAATTAAATTTTCTCACGATCGCGAAAAGTTCGGATTTCCCCTACCACCAGAATTAGAGATAGTAAAATTGTACGAAGTTTAATAATTTATACTCAAAAGATGAATATACTGATTGTACTGGGCGAAGTTATATTTTTGATAGTTATTTTCTCGCTATTTTACTGGCTAATTAGCATAGTTTTCAAACAAGTTGCTAAACTCTCTTGGCTTCAAGAAAAGAATGTCAATATAACTTCTCTCCAACGTCATATTAGCAAAATTTTAATTTTTATTTGTGCGATCGCATGTCTTGCTCTAATTGGCATAAATGGAGCAGTTATTTATCGAGGTGAAAACATTCAAGAATTTCAGATCAGTCTTATTCGCAATCTTCCTACTCAGTTTTGGAGCAAGTTTTTTACAGCAAGTTTGAAGACTGTAAGTTTACTGATGCTAATTAAAGTTAGCATACCACCTTTAAGTCGCGGTATAGACTGGGTTGGTGATTATGCTAAGAAAGTCGATAAAATTAAGGCTAATGATGAGAGTGTCGAGGCTTTTTTTAAGGTATTAAAAAGAATTATTATTCATGGTGTATGGGGAATTTCTGCTATTTTGTGTGCTAACTTTCTTTATCTTCCAGAAGTTGTTGCCAAATATATTTACATTGCTTTAAAAATATATATTACGATCGCGAGCGGTTTACTCATTGTCAAAGCTGTTGCTACTATTGTTGATACTCTTGACGATCTAAGTCTGAGATACTCTAGCTCTAACAATCTCCTGAATTTATACGAACGTTTGCGTCATCTCATACCCCTATTCAAGAAATGTTTGGAGTACGTCCTCTATGTCGGTATAGTAGATTTTATTGTTCCAGAAATAAAACCTATCGCTTGGATCGGTTCGTATACTCCTAAAATTGTGCAGATTATTGGGATTTTCTTTATCAGCAATGTTTTAGTTGAAGTTGCTTACTTCATTCTTGATGAGTTCTATGTAAAAACTATAGATCTTGATGACTCACAGCGACAAAAGCGGCTGACACTTATTCCCTTGATGCGAAGTTTTGCCAAGTACTTTGTCTACTTTACTGCCGGAGTAACTATACTCAAGCTGATTGGTATCGACCCTGCACCTATTTTAGCAGGTGCAGGAATTGTGGGTATAGCAGTTGGTCTTGGGGCGCAAAATCTGATTAATGATGTTGTATGTGGATTTTTGATTCTGTTTGAAAACTATTACTTGGTTGGTGATTATGTTGAAGTCGGGAAAGTGGAAGAGAGAAATATTGAGGGGATTGTAGAGGCGATTGAACTGAGAACGACTCACGTCCGTCATCCTGATGGTCAATTACAGATTGTTCGCAATGGGGATATTGGATCGATTATCAATTACTCTAAACAGTATATATATGCAAGAGTAGAAATTAGCGTTTCTCATGATTCTAATTTGGATCGTGTCTATAGAGCGATCGAGAATGTAGGACAGCAATTAAAGATAGACGAACAGGATGTTCTGGAACCTACACGAGTCGCTGGAATAGAAAATTTTGGGGAGAATAATTTATTGCTGCTGACGCTGACAAAGGTAAAACCAGGAAAACACCTTCATATTCAGCGCCTTCTTCGTAGGATATTGAAAGATACTTTTAGTCAAGAAGAAATTGAAATTTTTGGTTTTTCTAAGAGTTGATATTCCATTAGTAGGGTTAAGGTCACCCGTTCCACGCCTCTACTAAGATGTTTGGGCAAGGGTGTCTGCCGAGATACTAGTACATGAAGGCAGAAGTACGTATAGCCCTTGCGGGCATAGCTGCGGCATCTCGTAGCGTGTCCGTAAGGAGATACCCGGAGGGGTTAATGGTCAAAAAGCCATTAGCTATTAGCAATTAGCAATCCAAATTTTTTACAAATAATTTAGGATTGCTATATATATTTAATATCAAGCTTTTCACTGGTAAATATTTGTAGATTCAGGTATTTTTTGTTAACTGTCTTAACTGTCTTAACTATCCTTGTGTTTTTGCTTTAGTACTGGGAATATTCTAGCATTATTCCACGCAGGGATAGACATATAGAAGTTTAGTAAATAGAGGGAAAAAATTATGTCCGACATCAAAAAAATTGGTCAATCTTGGGTATTCAATTGGTTTTTTGGCTTCAGCGAAGTCCCAACAGATGAAGATTGTTGTATTTATATGAAATCAGTTTTATGTTGCGCTAAAGGAGATGGAGTTCTCTCAAGTGAAGAAAAAAATTGGGCTATTGGATTTTGTGCATCCTGGGGAGTAGCAGACTGGGTAATTGAAGAGCTAAAAGCATACGAGGCAGATGAAAATTTAGAAGAGGTCATTGCTCGCTCTCCTCAAGTGTCTATGGCACAAAGAGATTTACTTCTCACAGCAATTAGGGCTTGTGCTGCTGATGGAGAAACTCATGAACAGGAAAGAAAAAAACTTCGGGAAATGGCTTCTATTATAGGAGTAAAAGAAGAAATAGTAGGGCAGTTAGAGCAGCTACACCAAGAAGAATTAGCATTACGTCAAAAGCGTATTAAGCTGCTATATCCGGAGAAAAGCCCTTATTAGGAGTTTATGTGTTTTCAATAACTAGATTCAACTCCAACGCTGAATAATTCAAAATTTGCTTATTTGCTTCTTCAAAAGTTAAGAATATTTAGAAATAATTGGTGTGGAGTCTGCAGGTGAAGGTATAGATAGGAAAAAACACGCAGCAACTTTAGCGCGAGGAAAAGTTGGAATTTTACATGGTGCGATGAGCTATCTATTACAGAATGACGACGGTCAGGTAGTCGAAACGCATTCGATAAGTGCTGGATTAGACTATCCAGGCGTAGGACCAGAGCATAGTTATTTGAAGGATATTGGTCGGGCTGAATATTACAGCGTGACTAATAAGCAGGCATTAGAAGCATTTCAAAGACTTTCGCAATTAGAAGGCATTATCCCAGCTTTAGAAACAGCTCATGCGATCGCCTACTTAAAAACTCTTTGTCCTCAATTAGATAATAGCCCTTGCGTTATTATTAACTGTTCTGCAAGAGGTGATAAAGATGTCCAAACTGTCATTTCAAACGGTTTGACGATGACTTGAGCGATATGGAGATGGATGGTGCAACGTGTCCCCGGAATGCACGTGTATCGGCAAGCACCCGGCAATACATAATTAATTTTTGGAGATGTCTGCAACACGATTATTTTGAGGTGGAGTCGCAAAGGTGACGATCGCTTTCCTCTAGTGCTACGTTAGTTTTAAAATAATCTCTTGCAAACTTGCAACCGTAATGGACTGCATCTAGGTTGAGAATTTTCTGTAAATTCCAAAGAATAAGTGTATTGTCATCGCCTCCTGAAGCTAGCAAAGTTCCATCGCGACTGATAGCAAGCCGTCGAATGGCAGCAGTATGTCCTCTCAGGGTTGTGAGTTCTGTGCCATCAAGCTTCCAAAGTTTAACAGTGGCGTCTACGCTTCCGGAAGCAACAATTTGTCCGTCGGGACTAAAAGCTACTCCCCACACAGCACCTGTGTGTCCTTTCAAGGTTCTTAGCAACTTGCCTCTTTGGGTTTCCCCAGTCGCTGGTTCACCGTCCAGCGTCCACAACTTCACAGTATTGTCGCCACTTCCAGATGCTACCATTTTACTGTCAAGGCTAAAGGCAACTCTCCATACCGATACCGTGTGACCTTTGAGAGTGGTGAGCAAGCTGCCTTCCAGAGTCCACAACTTTACAGTCTTATCAGCACTCACGGAGGCAACTATCTGACTGTCTGGACTAAATACAACATCCCAAACTTCCGCCTGATGTCCTCGAATATCAATGGGAACAGGACGATTCCTTGGCCATATCTGAACGAGATTGTGAACATTTGCTGTTGCAATTGTTTGACTGTTAGGGCTTAAGACTGCTGCTAAGAGCCGACTGTTAGGATCTTTGTAAATTTTGACTAAACGACCGTCTGATTGCCAAAGTTTGATGACCTCATCAGTAGTAGCAGCAATAAACTGGTTATCATCAGCAAATGATACCTGAAATACGGTACTCTCATCCTCAGTCAAAGTTTTGAGCAATGTACCTTCGCGACTCCAAAATTTAGCGGTTTTTTCGTGGCTAGCTGTAGCAATTGTCGAACTATCGGCAGAAATGGCTATTGACCAAATTCCCGAATTATGAGCGGTGATGGTCTTCTGAAATGGATTCTCATTTTGCCAAAGTCTAACAACGCTTTCCCCTCCAGCTGATGCGATAAAACTACTGTCGGGGCTAAATTTCACTCCCCAAACTGAGGCACTATGTCCTTTGTAAGTCTTTAGCTCGGTACCATCAATGTTCCAAACTTTAATTGTTTTGTCAAGACTGGCAGAGGCAATCTTCTGACCATCGGGACTAAAGGCGACGCCCCAAACACCTGCACTGTGACCTTGAATAGTTCTAGAAAGGCGATACTTGCCATTTGTGCCGTCTTGCTGCCAGAGTTTGACAGTCCGATCGTCACTTGACGAAGCAATAGTATTACCCTGCGGGCTAAAAGCTAATCCTGTAACAAAACCTTTATGACCTCCAAGTGTTTGTACCAGCTTTGCTGTTTGCCAGTCTCTAGTATCTCGCTTCCAGATTTTTATGGTTTGGTCTGCACTTGTCGCTGCGATCGTTCGACCATCAGGACTGAAACTGACTCCTGTAAAACCCATAGTATCATTTTGAAACATTTTCACCAGGCTGCCATCAAGCTTCCAAATTTTGACTGTTTTGTCATAACTACCAGAGGCAATGAATTTTCCATCTGGGCTAAATTGTACTCCCCATACCCCTCCAGTGTGACCTTTGATAGTTGACATGACGTGCCAGGTGTTTTTGTTGTCTTTTTCCCAGAGTTTGATGCTGCGATCGTCTCCTCCAGTAACAAGCATCTGAGAGTCAAAGCTGAAATCCACTGTTCTCACTCCTGCTGTGTGACCTTTGAGAGTCGCCACTTCCATTCCATCAACTTGCCAAAGCTTAACTGTATTGTCCATACTTACTGAGGCAATGAGAGATTTATCGGGACTGACATCTACTGCCATAACAGCTGCTGTATGGCTTGACAAACGATTATATTCATCGCTCATGTAAATGGCTTGGCGTAGTATATTTTCCGCTCGTTGCTGGATATTTGTGTTTTTCATCCCGAGCTTTTGTAGTTTTTTTCTAGCTTTAATTGCTTCTACAAGGGCATCTAACTTACGATTTGAAGCAAACAGCCCTTCAGCAGAGGATATTAGAGCTTGAATTTCGCTGTTTCTTGCTTGATATTCACTACTGGTGGCTTGACGGTATAAACTAAAGGCTCCTGCCCCTAATACGCTAGAGATCGCTAACCCGATACACACTGCAATCAACAGAAATCTTTGCAGTTTAGCCACTTTGTTTTGTTGCTCGAGTTGTGCTTCTACTGCTTTTGCCCTGGCTGCTTCTAGTGCCATTTGCACCTCTTGGGCTTCACATTCTTGACTGGCAGCTAAAAATTGATAATCGAGGTCGCTCAAACTTTTACCTTGCGCCCACTGTTGAGCATCCTTTAATGCCTGTCCTCGAAGTAAACGCGATTTATCTTGATAGCTTGACTTAACCCAAGCATTGAATGTCTGTGAGTAAGGGCGGAGATTATCTAATTGCCTGATAACCCAATCAGCATTAAAAACATTGCGGTAGATAAAATTTTTGATGCGGAGATAGCCATTACGCTTCTCAACTAAACCAGAAAGCAACAGTTCTGTTTGTTCTTGACTGTCATCAGTTGGTACGAGAAGATAAGGAGCAGAGGAAAGTGTATCGTTATAACTGGTGATTTCTTGACTTCTCCATGTTTCCAGTGTGACGTCATAAGGCTCTTCTGCTTGCAAGATGCGCTGATAAAGCCCTAGTAAACGTCCTGCTTTTCGTTCGTCGAACAGCAGACGATCGCGAATTGTACGCAAGTGTTCTGGTTCATCTTGTGATTCCCAATTTTGGATGATGCGCGATCGCACGAGTTGCTCTACCCAAAACTTCTCAGTTCCTACAGGTAAGGCGACTGTTCCCGTGGCAGATTCTAAGGCAACCTGGCAAACTAACTGACAAAGTTTTTGGGTTAAAAACGGCTGTCCCTGAGTCCAGACTAGGATCTCTCGCAGCACTGTTTCGCTTTGGTTTACCACTTCTTCTAAACCTTTGAGTAAAGGTCTAGCTTCATGCACTTGAAAGCCGTATAACTCAATAGCTGTACCAATGTTAAAAGGTGTTCGGCGTTTGTCAGAGATGAGATCCGAGGGACTGGCTACACCAAATAAGGCAAATCCAAGACGGTCAAATTGCGAGTTATGAGATCGTTGGTTGTAGCAATGACGAATCCAAACAAAAAAGTCGTTGACAGAAAAATTTAAACTCAACAAGCTATCAATTTCATCTATGAAGATGAAAATACGCTGATGTTGCACGTAACGGAGCAACACTTCTTCCACAAATTGATGCAATCTTTGTATGGGTGAAAGGTCTGTTTGCTGTTGCCACCACTCTTGGAAATCGATCTGCTGTGCTAAGTTCAAAGAGTGGAACAAGCTGAGAATAGTACCTTTATACCATTGCAACGGCGTGGTTTCATCGCTACCCAATCTAGATACATCTATGTAAACACAAGCACAGCCTTCTTGTTCCAGATGATAACTGACTCGCTGTAATAAAGATGACTTACCCATCTGGCGTGAGTTAAAGACATAACAAAAATCACCTGCTTTCAATGCTTTATACAGTATTCCGTCTGCTTCACGAACAACATAGGTCGGATCGTTACTTGGGAGACTGCCGCCAACCTGATATCGCATATAAAAATGTGATTTAGAGAATGAGTCCTATAAAACATTAGCCTATTATACGTAAGCCAGTAGATTTATAGTAATGTCATTTGTCATTGTTTTTTGTAAGTTTACTTAACTGTCTTAACTGTCCTTGCATTTTCACTCTCAATATTGAGATATTTAAACCTATAGAACCAGTAGCAGCGTATCAGCGATTCTAGAAAGAATTCAGTAGGTGAATATTCCTTAGAAACCTAGCAAAGAATTCTTTCATTTATATATACCTGCTAGACAATCAATTATCAAAATATCAAAGAGGTCATTAGTGAGCACCATTAAAGAAGTACTACCTGCTTCAGAATTTCTAAAAAAGAACTTAGGTATTTCCGAAATTCCTGTTGAAGCATACCTCAACTATGGATATGCATTACTTGCTATTGCTGGAGCTGATGGAGAAGTCTCAGAAGCTGAACTTAATTGGTTACTAAATCACCAGCGTATGGCTGGCGCTCCTGAAGATGCAATCGAGAAATACAAAACATTTGAATATAAAAAGGCTGACTTAGAAAATTTGCTTGCTAAGATTACAGTCGATGTTCCTACTTGGTCAAAATCGAGGTCATTACTGTATCACGCAATTCAAATGGCTCGCGCCGATGAGAATTACTCAGTTGAAGAGCAAAAAGCTGTTAAGAAAGCAGCTAAGCTCTTGAAAGTCGAGGATGACATCGCGCTTGCTCTTCATAGATTGGTAGAGACAGAAGAAGCAGTCACTGCACTACGTAAAGCGCTACTACAGACTGAAGTTTTGGCTTAATTGAGTAGATTCAAAATCTCCACCAGGGTGTGGAGTGTGGGAATCTACAAACAAATAGAGTGCAAGTTGCTATAAAGTTTGTCTACACCTCACACCCCTAACACCCTAATTTTTATTAAATGAAACAGGAATTCAATTTTTTTCAACATTGGTATCCTCTTTCGCCAGTCAAAGACTTAGATCCCAAGCAACCAACTTCAGTGACACTTTTGGGACTTCGTTTAGTCATCTGGAAACCCAAATCATCTGAAACTTTCCAAGTATTTTTAGATCGATGTCCTCACCGCCTTGCTCCCCTAAGTGAAGGGCGCATTGATGATCGAACGGGGAATTTAATGTGTAGCTATCACGGTTGGCAATTTGATAAACAAGGCATCTGTGCTCATATTCCCCAAGCAGAAAGTCCTGCACTCGCAAGCAAGAATAAAGAAAATCTATGTGCTATGGCACTACCAGTTCGTCAGCAACAAGATTTACTCTGGGTTTGGCCAGATGCAAAATCAAGCGAACAAGCCGCTAGTACACCCTTACCTTTATCACCGCAAGTAGATGCTACTATTGGCTTTGTTTGGACTTCTTTTGTACGAGATTTAGAGTACGACTGGCAAACTCTTGTGGAAAATGTGGCAGATCCGAGTCACGTTCCTTTTGCCCATCACGGCGTGCAAGGCGATCGCAATCGAGCAAAACCGATTCCGCTTGAAATTGTGCGATCGACACCCGATTTAATTGAAGCGACTACAAAAGGAAGTTCTCAAAGAACAATTACTTTTGAACCACCTTGTCGTTTGGAGTATGCGTTCAGTTTTGGTAATAATGGCAAACGCTTTGGGTTTGTCTCTTACTGTATACCTGTCTGTCCGGGTAAGTCTAGAATTATCATCCAATTTGCCCGAAACTTTGGCAAAACACTCTATCGTCTCAAACCTCGTTGGTGGGATCATATTAGCGAACGTCATTTGGTGATTGATGGAGATATGGTTCTTCTACAGCAGCAAGAGTACTTTCTCCAACAAAGGCAATCGACTGAAAGCTGGAAAACTGCATATCAGTTACCGACAAGTGCAGATCGTTTAATCATTGAGTTTAGGAATTGGTTCGATCGCTATTGTCACGGACAACTACCTTGGAGCGAAGTTGGAATCAGTGTTCCACAAACACGGAGTATAAACGCTCGTCGCCAACAAATCCTCGATCGCTACACGCAACACACTCAACATTGTCGTAGCTGTCGAGAAGCACTTTTGGTTGTGCAACGCTTGCAAGCAGTGCTTTTAATCTACTTTGTGGTTAATGTTTGTGCTGTTGCTATCCTTCCCGATAAATGGCGATTATCTCTCGGTTTACCCTTAATTGCGATCGCACTACTAGGTTTGGGAGTTTTTGCTTGGCTGAAGTTCTGGCTTTATCCGAGATTTTACTTTGTAGATTACATCCATGCACGCAGATAGACAGTTTAGTCTGTTTTAAGCGGGCAAAATGCCCGCATCACAAAAGAAGCGTTATATCTAGCCGATATCTGAAAAATATTTTTTAGACTTTCAATTCTTAAAGGGAACGCAAATAATGAAATGATAGCTAATGCAATATAGATAGTTGTTTTTGAAAATAGGCACGATAGAGTTCGCAACGCGGAACCAGACGTTCGCCAACGTATGCAACCAATCCTAAACTATGAAGCTTATAGGCTTCAATGGGGGAAAGAGCAATGCTTTGTTCTGCTTCAAGCAACTGAGTATATGCTCGTATTAGTGTGGGCTTTTCTTGCAGAACTACCCAATGTTGCCAGAGATGATGTTGGTAGACTCCTCCATTGGCAAGTGCTTCGGCGAGCAGATCGTCTAAAGCCATTCCTTGACAACATATATAATACAAAGCAATCCTCACGAGTGCTGGATGCCCGCCTATCAGAGACATCAAATTCCTAGCTTCTTTTCCAGAATTCCAATTCAGCCCGTACCGTTGCGCTAGTTCCTGAACTTGTTGCTGCGTGAATTCTGGTAGGCGTAATGGTAGCCCAATATTGAACGGAGAACGATTGATATCCAGGGAAACATAAACTTCAGTAGAGTAAACCACAACAAGTCTTAATTTTTGCCAGTTCTTATCCCGGCGTGCTTCTTCATACCACGATCGCAACAAAGGAAAAAACTCTTGAGCAAGATGAGGGTGTTCAAACAAGCAGTCAACCTGTTCTAAGACAAGAACTATCGGATTTCTAGATTGCTCGAGCAAGTAGTTTCTTAGGTAGAAGCTACAACTCAACTTACTGCCTATTTCTTCATCCCAGTGGGCATCTAAATTGGGCTCGATCCCTAAGTCTTTTGCCATTCGCCAACAAAAACAACGCAAAAACTGGTTGACACTTTTCAAGTTCAGTGAATCAATTTGCTGACAATCCAGCTTAACTGTATGATAATCTAGCTGTTGAGCAAAGTTTAACAACCGCAATACTAGAGAACTTTTCCCCATGCCTCTTGGCGATCGAATGCGGATAACACAGCCCGGTTGAGATATTTCCTGATAAACTGTGTTCTCAATCAGTGGATTTTCTATGTAAAATGGAGAATCCAGGGGAACTGGACCATCGGGATAGTGGCATATATCTTGATATCTGTCAAGAGTTTTGTTAAGGGAAGAATGAGCTTTTGCTTCGAGTAGACCTATCTCTTTTTCGTCCGCTTCCTGTGAAAGCGTTTCAGTCCCATCCTCCCCATCTAACTCGCTCACAATGCTGTAGTCCTCTTTGTGTAATTCTAAATTGAAGGCACTAAAGCAAAGTGTTAGAGTTCTCCGGTCCACACTTGTATTCAAAGACCATAATCGACTTAATGTTTTATTGGAAACTTTTACGCGATCGCTTAACTCATCTAAGGTAAAGCGCTCTCCATTGTTTTGTGCCATCTCAAGAGCCAAAATTGCAGCTTGCAACCGTTGTAACCCTGCATTGGTCAGCGAGACACCCCGTTTTCGTCTGATTTTGGATTGAATCATGTTGTTAATATATTGTCTTACCCCTCCTATTTATCTTAATTGTCTTAACTGCCTTTGTTGTAGCTTTTTCAAAGATAAAATTTAAAAAAAGCCTGAACTTTCTTCAAATAGGCTACTTTTTCGGTTTTCTGTAGGAAAAGTAGGAAAAGTCGTTACTGCTATATTCCTAAAATAAATCCAGAATATATTATTAGATTATATTATTCAACTTTTTTGGATAAATTACCTTACCTGATGCTTTCAATGGGATGCTAAATGATGATAATCCTAATGTTTGTTCTGGAACAGCTTTAGCTCTGAGTAATCTTGGAGATTCAAGAGCAGTTGAACTGTTTAATCAATGTTTGGAGGATGAAAGCTCTATAGTTTGCAAAATGGTTCAAAAGGCTTTAAACAATCTTTCCTAGTTATATCGCTGTAGCGTTTCTTTATTGAACTGGAGTGCAATGATAAATAATCACAAAGAACCTAAAAAAGATTGCGTTCATCTGCTACAGGCTGCGGTTCCTTAATTATTTGATGTATTTCACCTAATTGAAATCCGCTACCAATTAACGCTTTAGTCTTTCTTTTTTTAAGGTTTCTAAAGATTTACCTATAGACGTTGCTACATCTAAAAACTGTAAGGGTGAATTATTGATAATTTTGAGAGTACTGTCTAAGTTAGCGATCGCTCGCTCTAATTCAGGGGTAGGAAGCAGGCTAGCTTTTTGCTGAAAGCTCTGAGCAATATTGCTCAAGATATGTGTAGTGTATATACGATTCCCTTGTTCTTGACCCTGCAATTCCTTCATCAGTAAAGCAAATGCGGTTTCAGTGTGCGAACCAATATCGACTATCAAAGCAGAAGCTGCATGAATGCGAACAATTGCATTTTTATCTTGCAATGCGTTCATAACGACGGGTAGAATTTCAGAATTGTCTCGCCCAACGACCCCTAAAGCAGAGACAGCAATGGCTCGAACAGATGAATTGTTGTCTTTTTGAGAAACTTCAATAAGTGTTGGTATCGCTTGGGCTGCGTCTTTACCTATTTTGCTGAAAGCAATGGCAGTATTCCGACGAACTTCGTCATCCTTATCATATAATACCGATATTAAAGCAGGAACAGCTAGGTTATGTTCTTCGCCAATTTCACCTAAAGTAAAAGCCGCCGTTGCACGAACTTCTGCATTCCGGTCTCGCAAAGCTGCAATAATTTTTGGTACAGCAACTTTGGCTTCTACTCCAATCTTCCCAAGAGCTATGACAGCAGCAGAACGAACGGATGTTTCTTTGTCGTGTAACGCCTGAATGAGAGCCGGGAAAGCTGCTTTGGCTTCTTTTCCAATACTGCTTAAAGCGAAAGCTGCGCCAAAGCGAACATCTTGCTCTGGATCTTGTAAAGCGACAATCAGCACGGGGACTGCTTCGGCAGCAACCTCACCCATTAATGATAAGGCGCTCGTAGCACTCTTACGAACTTCCACATCTTGATTTTGCAATGCTGTCATCAAAGCGGGAACAGCTGGCTTACCAATAGAAACCAAATATTTTACAGCCTCCGGTTGCTGCGGACCTCTCTTAAGCTGCTGAATGTAAAAGTTAATTTGCTGCTGTGCGGGCTGCTGCGCTAGCGTTGTATCTGCTATCAATAATGGTGATAAAAAGCACAGAAAGATGGCTCCGATCTGAACGAGCTGCTTCTTTGGTTGTAGTAATGTCGGTCTACTGAAATATGCAAGTTTCAAGAGATGTTCGTGGGTATCCTAATCTTATAAGAATAGTATAAATTAAATTTTTAAATAAAAATTCTTAGTATAATTACGTAGCTTTTTGCGTTTGGACGTGGTTAAAAATTCAGGCGCATTCTTATAGTCAACACACGTATTTAGTCCTCGCAAGAACTGACGCATTTCTTTCGATAAATGATAAAGCTAGCTCTTGATTGTTAACTTTAGTAAAGTTTTTAAAAGATAGTCGGGGGACAATGCCCACCACTAAGACTTTTGATGGGCATTGCTTACCCTACTAGCATTGCAAAAATCACATAAGAGTCCCATAGTATATTCAGGCAGCATATAAAAATTAGCCTCGGTGCAAAGCGTTTCTGCCAAAAGATAGATAACTTATGGCTGCCATAGAGAAAAATCAATAACAATAATAAGAAATTTTACAATTATAAGATTTTCTTAGAGTAAGCATCTATTAATTGTGTAGTTCACTAATTTACTTTTGATGACAATAGAAGATAATCTATTAAGAAGATTAAACAACACTTAAATTTTCAATGCATATTTGCATTTTCGGGAAAACACTCTCCTTACCACAAGGTGACCGATTTTGATTTCCTCTTTTTTAGAGTCCTTTGATGCTTGGGGGTCTATTCAAGTAAGTCATCTTTGGTGGAGGAGAGAAAAAGTAACAGTTGTTATGTGATAACAGCGTTCTATTGTGCTGCAAATTTAAAGGAGATTGAATGGCTTCTTTTCTGCTTGAAAGTGTTTGGTTAATTCCTTGCTATTCTCTTGTTGGCTCTTGTTTAGCCATCTTTTGGTCGCCGGGAATCATTAGGCGTACAGGGCCAAGACCGGCAGGTTATATTAACTTAGTAATGACGTTTTTGTCGTTTGTTCATGCGGCTTTAGCATTTCCAGCAACCTGGAATCAAGTACCGTATGAAGTATCTATCCCTTGGCTGAGTACGGCTGGTTTAAATCTCTCTATTGACGTATCCGTCTCTTCTGCAAGTGTAGGTGCGATAATTGTAATCACTGGCTTAAATTTTTTAGCACAAATTTTTGCGATCGGCTACATGGAGATGGACTGGGGCTGGGCGCGTTTCTATGCTCTGCTGGGCTTGTTTGAAGCTGGTCTGTGTGCTCTTGTATTGTGCAACTCTTTGTTCTTCAGTTATGTGATTCTGGAAATCCTGACACTGGGAACTTACTTATTAGTAGGACTTTGGTTTAGTCAACCGTTAGTTGTAACTGGCGCTCGAGATGCTTTCTTAACAAAGCGGGTCGGAGATTTATTTTTGCTGATGGGGGTTCTGGCAATCTGGTCTGTGGCTGGAACGTGGAATTATACAGATTTAGCTCGGTGGGCAGAGACAGCTGATGTCAACCCTGTTTTTTTGACTTTAACGTGTTTGGCACTCATTGCAGGTCCAATGGGTAAGTGCGCTCAGTTTCCCTTGCATTTGTGGTTGGATGAAGCAATGGAAGGACCTATTCCCAGTACGATTCTACGGAACTCCGTGGTCGTTGCTACTGGCGCTTGGGTACTGATTAAGCTGCAACCTGTTCTTACCTTGTCTCCTGTAGCAAGCTCTGCTATGGTAGCAATTGGCGCAGTTACAGCACTGGGTGGTTCTTTGATAGCGATCGCCCAAATTGATATTAAGCGCTGCTTATCTTACTCTGTTAGTGCTTATATGGGTTTGGTGTTTATCGCTGTAGGAACTCAACAAGATGAAGCAGCATTGTTGTTAGTTCTTACCCATGCCTTAGCCGCAGCGCTTTTAGTCATGAGTACTGGTTCTGTTGTATGGAATAGCATTACTCAGGATGTCACCCTTCTGGGAGGACTTTGGTCGCGCCGTCCGGTATCGGGCATAGCTTATGTAGTCGGAATTTTAGGGTTAATTGGTTTTCCACCTTTAGGCGGTTTTTGGGCATTACTGAAACTCGCTTCCGGATTGTGGGAAACTCATCCTTGGCTTGTAGGAATTATCATAGTAGTCAATGCTTTAACAGGTTTCAGCTTAACGAGGGAATTCAGCTTAATTTTTGGTGGTAAACCAAAGCAAATGAGCGAGCGATCGCCAGAAGTCAGTTGGCAAATGGCTCTACCCACAATCGTGTTGTTTGCTTTTAATCTTCATTTACCTTTGGTGTTGCAAAGTTTATCACTGCTACCTGATTGGGCAACTCTCAATAAAGATGTCGCATTACTACTTATCTGGTCGAGTATTTTTGGTTGCAGCATCAGTGGCGTCATGTATCTAAGCAACATAATTGCCAAACCTATTCGCTTCCCTGTCAAGATATTACAAGATCTCCTGGCACACGATTTTTACACTCCAAAACTGTATCGTGGAAGTATAGTTTTGAGCGTTGACCTAATTTCAAAACTAGCAGACATTATCGACCGTTTCGTATTTGATGGAATTGTTAACTTAGTTGGCTTAATTTCCATCTTAAGCGGACAAGGTTTGAAATACAGCACCTCCGGACAAACACAGTTTTATGCATTTACCGTGCTGTTAGGAGTCGGTGTTTTAGGAGCGCTGATGAGTTGGGAATACTGGGGAGTTCATTTTATGAACTTGTTTTTTTAGTTTCAAGATTCTTGGGGACGAATAACGCTTGATATTGATAGAAAGCGATCGAACCCCATCAATCTATAAATAAAAACAAAAACACGTCTTTTAGATTGAACTTATCTATGTTGAGTACTTTGATTTGGCTACCTATTTTAGGTGCTGCTGTTATTAGTCTTTTGCCAAAAACTATACCTGCAAGTAATATTCGTTTAACAGCCCTAACCACTTCAGGAATAGTTCTTCTTTGGAATATTTTTCTACTGCTGAAATTTGATGTTTCCAATTCGGGGTTACAGTTACAGGAATATCTACCTTGGAATGAAACCCTTGGTTTAAGCTATCAATTAGGAGCTGATGGGCTTTCCATATTGATGCTGATACTAAATAGTTTGCTAACCTGGATTGCTATTTACAGTAGCAGTCAACAGACCGAACGTCCCCGGCTTTTTTATTCCCTTATTTTATTAGTCAGTGGAGGAGTTGCAGGAGCGTTTGCAGCACAAAATCTCTTGCTTTTCTTCTTGTTCTACGAACTAGAATTAATCCCTTTCTATCTGCTGATTTCTATTTGGGGCGGTGAAAAGCGAGCTTATGCTGGCATCAAATTTCTGATTTATACGGCTGTGTCAGGAGCATTAATTCTGGCAACATTCTTAGGAACAGTATGGCTCACGGGTTCAACTGATTTTAATTACAATACACTCTCAACTCAAACTCTATCCACAGCGCTGCAAATCATTCTTCTTTCCGGAATCGTACTGGGATTTGGTATCAAAATTCCTCTTGTCCCCCTACACACTTGGTTACCGGATGCTTACGTTGAAGCTTCAGCTCCCATTGCTATTCTTCTTGGTGGCGTGTTAGCAAAGTTGGGAACTTACGGGCTTTTGCGATTTGGGATGGCGTTGTTTCCTGAAGCTTGGAGTATTCTTGCACCAAGTTTAGCAATTTGGGGGGCAATCAGTGCTCTATACGGAGCGGTAACTGCCATAGCACAAAAAGACATCAAGCGCATGGTAGCATATAGTTCCATCGGTCACATGGGTTACATATTAGTAGCAGCTGCTGCTAGCACCCCTCTAGCACTTATTGGTGCTATTGCCCAAATGGTGAGTCATGGAATTATTCTGGCAATACTCTTCCATCTGGTGGGAGTTGTGGAAGCTAAGGTCGGAACTCGCGAGTTGGATAAACTGAATGGTTTAATGAGTCCGATACGCGGGTTACCAATGATTAGCACCTTACTCATTTTAGGAGGAATGGCTAGCGCTGGTATTCCAGGAATGACAGGATTTATTTCTGAATTTATCGTGTTTCAAGGTAGTTTTTCAGTTTTTCCTATTCCAACGCTGTTATGTGTCGCCTCTAGTGGTTTGACCGCAGTTTACTTTGTCATTCTTCTCAACCGTACCTGTTTTGGCAAACTTGACAACAACTTAGCTTACTATCCCAGAGTTTTATGGTCTGAGAAAATGCCTGCCCTTGTCTTGGCAGCACTGATTATATTTTTGGGAGTACAGCCTAAGTGGTTAGTGCGTTGGAGCGAGCCAACAACAGCAATGGTGACTGCTATTCCTCCTATTGAAAGAGCGATAAGCCAGGTACGGCTTGCGCCAAGGGCGATCGCGCCTCAAGTCGCTCTTAAAGAATGAAGGGATTGGTTAGTAGGTAGTCATTTAAACTTCTGTTGAAGAATTAACTAATAACTACTAACCATTAACGATATAGTCAAGTTCAAGGAAGTCAAAAACATGGTACAAACTCCAGAGAAAGTTCAAGCGAAATTACCTCCTTCAACCCATGAATTTGCAGAAATCATTCATCGTTTGGAAGCTGGCGGTGCAATGTTACCCGATACGCCAGAAAACTTAATGCAAATTATCGGTCTTTACAAGGCGTATGCAGTCCCTATGGACTTTTACTGGCGGGACCTATTATATATTGCCGAACATGTTTTTTTAAATCCTTTTCCCTTTTTTAAATACTTTATTTCTCAGGAATATTTAGACCGTCACAATCATTACGCTGGTGATGATGCTGAGTTAAGAGTTTGGCGTGGGGAAGCCAATGCTCACCCAGAATTGCTGGCATTTATGGAGAAGGGAGAAACCTTCAAAATGCCAAAGCTATTGCATCATTTATTCCACGATCGCATCAACATGGAATTTGCCGAAGCGTGTATGAGAGCAATGCTTTGGCATAGAGGTATGGGTGGGAAATTTGACCCTTACTTGGATACAGAAGAATACAAAGCTAACGCCGATAGAGCAATTAAAGCTTACTTTAAAGGCAATCCATTGATGTTAGGGCTCTACAAGCTGTTCCCAGATATGTTTCTCGAACAGTGCCGTCAGATGTCTTACTATGCTAATTTGGGGCTGTTCTGGGAAGTCATGGCTCCTGTCTTCTTTGAAATGTCAGATTTGTATGACGAAGGAAAAATTACAACTGTCCCAGAGGCAATGAACTTTATCGTAAATGGGATTTTTGCAGTTGCAAATCGTCCGATTTACCATCATGTTTATATCCGTGGTGAATGCTACGAAATCATCCCCAAATCTAAAGGATTTGTATGGCTGTATGAAGCAGCATTACCTTACGTAGAAGCTGTGTTCTATCGTACAGCACCCTTCCGAGGTACAAAATCCTACAATGCTCAAGCAAATCAAGTGCCAGAAGACCAAAAAGACTTCCACTACGGAATTCTCTATGCAGACGTTTTTCCAGTCGGTACTGCAGGCATTCCACCCACATTGCTGATGCAAGATATGTTGCACTTCTTACCACAATATCTTGTTGATTATTACAAGCAATATTGCCGGGGAGAGGAAGACATGTTGATTCAGTTGGGAATTAGTTTTCAACGGTCAATGTACTGTGTTACCTCGGCTGTTATTCAAGCATTACGGACGGCGCTTTGTCATCCCTTAGACGATCCCGATCCCGAACATTTACAAGCTAATAGAGACTTTTTTGAGGCTCAGTTAAATCGCTTCACTCGTCCTGAATACGGTATTCGCAATGCAGCCCGTCTGCGTGATATTCAACGCCAGGATTACCGTTGATATCTTTCCTCTGGAAAAAACAGGGTCAGCAAAAATCTGAAATAGCTTGCAAATCTAAGTTCGATCTGGAGTGTTACTCCACCCTAACCCTCCCCGATGCATTGGGGAGGGAATTTAATTTCCTTAAAACTTACGCATAGCCCCCGCTCTTAAAAAGGGGTGTTAGGGGTTCCCTCTGGGGTTGGGGGAAAATGAGGGGAGCGACAACGTGTGAAACCCTTAAATAGCGTTAAGGTTGCGTCAGCCCCAAACTTAAACGAGTGAACTTGATAACCACGAGTTGATTACTCACCTTTTACCAAATCCCACAGCAAATCAATAGCACTGCCAATATATTTTGAATCCTGATGATTCTCAATCCATAAAGCAAGAGTCGTGACCAAAGTAGGAGTTTTTTTGCCGACTTGATTTAGTACATCTGCCGTATTAGATCGCACATCAAATTCAGGGTCTTCAAGGAGTTTAATTAAGCTAGGAATAACTGCTTCTGAACCGATTTTACCTAGCGCCTCTACAGCGGCAGAACGCACACCACATTCGCGATCTTCTAAAAGTTTAATTAAGCTGGGAATAACTGCTTCTGAACCGATTTTACCCAACACCTTCACAGCCTCATAACGCACACTAGACGCAGGGTCTTCTAGGACTTTAATTAAGCTGGGAATAACCGCTTCTGAACCGATTTTACCCAGTCCCTCTACAGCGGCAGAACGCACCTCGGATACGTAGTCTTCTAAGAGTTTAATTAAATAAGGAATAACCGCTTCTGAACCAATTTGACCTAACGCTTCTACAGCTGTTGAACGCACATTGGATTTAGGGTCTTCTAGGAGTTTAATTAAATAAGGAATTGCCGCTTCTGAACCAATTTGACCTAACGCTTCTGCAGCTGTTGAACGCACATTGTATTCAAAGTCTTCTAGGAGTTTAGTTAAGTCAGGAATGACTGCTTCTGAACCAATTTGACCTAACGCCCGTGCAGCTTTTAAACGCACATCATCTTCAGGATCTTTTAGCAGTTTAATTAAATCAGAAATGACCGCTCCTGACCCAATTTTATTTAGCGCCTCAGCAGCTTTTGAACGTACAGAGGGTGCAGTGTGTTCTAGGAGTGTAATTAAACCAGGAATTGCCGCTTCCGAACCAATTTGACCCAGTGCTAACGTGACTCTAAAACGCACATCAGATTCGGGGTTTTCTAGGAGTGCAATTAAACCAGGAATTGCCGCTTCTGAACCGATTTGAACCAGTGCATCCGCAGCTTCAGAACGCACCTCAATCTTTTGATGTTCTAGGAGCTTGATTAAGCTAGGAATGGCCGCTTTTAAACGCATTTTACCCAAGGCAAATGCTGCTCTATGCCGCACAAAATGTTCGGGATTTTCTAAAAGTGTGACTAAGCTGGGAATTGCTGCTTCTGAACGCATTTTTACAAGGGTAAATAAAGCCCTAACACCTACAGATTGTTTGGGTTGTTCTAGGAGTGTAATTAAACCAGGAATTGCCGCTTCTGAACCGATTTGAATTAGCGCAATTACAGCTTTTGAATGCAATTCAGGGTGTTCTAGGAGCGTAATTAAGTCAGCAATTGCTGTTTCTGAACTAATTTTACCCAGAACCTCGACGGCGCTAGAACAAATAGAAAAGCTTTCATGCTTAAGTAGCGCTAACAGGGTGGCTGTTGCCTGTTCTTTTTCACCAAATGCGGCACGATATTCTTGAAATCTGAGTCGATCTATTTGCTCAGCTTTATCTTTCAACAATTGCAAGACTTTAGTTTTCAAGGCAGTTTCTTTGAAACTACAAAGAGTTTGAAAAACCTGCTCTCGAATTCTGTCACTTACCTGTGGTAAATGGGTTACTTCCAGTTCCACCAAAGCCTGTAAAATTTCCTCTAATAAGCCAGTATCCCCAACTTTCAAATTTTTGGAATTTTCCGCAAGATAACTAGCAGCAACAAATAAATCGCGGTGCAACCATTGTTCATATTCGCTATGCTGGTTAAGAATTTCTCGAACTGCTTTGGCAACTGAGTTAGTGTCCTCCTTCATTATAACCATTTCGCTACAACAACCCGTACCGTTCCATCTTCTAAAACTTCATCCTCCTCAATAGTAAAATCTTGTTGTTGTGCTGATGCTACTAAAGCATGGTAACCATAGCGCTGCATTAAGCGATTCAACCAAGGTTGTCCGTATTTTTGGCGATCGTATTCAGAGATGATAGCTTGAAATTGTCCGTCTTCTTGTCGTTTAAAACCAATATCGTTGCTTGCTGAACCAACGTATTTACGCCGGATAATAACTTCTGCTGTTTCCAGACGCACATCACCCTGAAATCCAAAAAGGTGTTGAGCGACTTCATGAATTTCTACATTTTCAAAACCTACGTCTGCTAACGCTTTAATCAGTGCGCCTGCATCTTTAATTTGAGTTCTAATGCTAGTAAAATGTGACATGATTTGCTAATGGCTAATGGCTAATAGCTAATGGTTAATGGCTAATAGCTAATGGCTAATGGCTAATGGCTAATGGCTAATGGCTAATGGCTGATTGAGGGGTTACTAGACCCATCTGCCTACGACAACTCGCACTGTTCCATCTTCCAAGACTTCTTCTTCCTCAAGGTTAAAGCCTTGTTCCTGTATCGTCGCTTTCAAAGTTTTGTGAGCGTATTTTTGGGTAATTGAATTCACAAACTGTTGTTGATTAATTTTTGCTCCCCAAAAATCTGCTACTATCTCATAATTTTCTTCATTGCGGCGAAATCCCAAATCGTAGCCGTTTTTCTGCCTAATGACATACTCAGCATGAGTGCGATCGCCTTGATATCCACGTACTGTAGTGTTGCATTCTACTTGGTAACCCAATTCCTGCAACACTTGATGTAAAAATTCACCGTTTTTGATTTGGATTTTAATTGTTGTAAAGTGTGACATGGTTTTGCTAATTGCTAATGGCTAATTGCTAATAGTTGTTTGAGGTTTTGCCTATAGAGTTCAGATAGGCGTTGAGTTTAGGAGAAATCTCATGAATGAGTGTATGTAAGCATTGGATTTGTTCAGTTGTTAGAAGATTTCGTTTGTAGGCACGTCTTAACCAGCTTATTGTTTCATATAGAGAACCTCTTGCAACTTTTATAAAACGTTTGTTGTCTTGAAAATTATACCTTCCTTCTCCTTCTGCTATGTTCGCGCTAATACTATCGGCAGATCTAACAATTTGTTTTCCAATCGTATCCTTATTAAAAGAGTCCCATTGACTAACAATTCTCCAAATTTCATCTGCTAATTTCTCCGCTAATTTATAAACTTCTAGTTTCTCAAAATTAGGTCTTGACACATAACTCCTAATCTTAAAATTAACAATTAGCCATTAGCCATTAGCCATTAACAATTAGCCATTAGCCATTAGCCATTAACAATTAGCCATTAACAATTAGCCATTAGCCATTAGCTAATCCACCTCCAGTGGCTTAATTCCTTGCTGTAAAGTATATTGCTTTAACTCCTGTATAAGTTGTACATCATGTGAAGCTGTTCTTGCTCCTGCTCGTGCTGCCCATTGCTTCAAACCTTCAATTTGTTCGCGAGCTATGGATGCTAAAGGAACTGTTTGCTCGATCGCACGTAAAATATCCTCTGTTGTAAAATCTCGTCTGTGTCCGTTTTCTTTACCAGAGAACGCTATGTGCATGGCGTCTACAATCACCTGTTCAATTTCCGCACCACTGAAATTACTTGTCTGTTTGGCTAACAAAGACAAATTAAATTCTCTCAGACGGTTTGGACGCAGGCGTTGCAAATGAACTTTAAAAATGTCTTGACGTTCAACTTCTGTTGGTAAATTCAAAAAGAAAATTTCATCAAATCGCCCTTTTCTCAGTAACTCTGCAGGTAAAATTTGCACGTTGTTAGCTGTTGCTACAATAAACACGGGACAAGTCTTTTCCTGCATCCAAGTAATCAAACTGCCGAATACGCGCCGTGAAGTTCCGGAATCTCCATCAATTCCGCTCGTAATGTTGCCAAATGCTTTATCAATCTCATCAATCCACAGCACGCAAGGAGCCATTGCTTCTGTCACCTGAATCATTTGCCGCACGCGGCTTTCACTTTCCCCTACAATCCCGCCAAATAATCGCCCAGAATCCAAGCGTAAGAGGGGTAATCGCCATTCATTGGCAATGGTCTTAGCTGATAAGGATTTACCCGTACCTTGAATTCCTACAAGTAAAACACCTTTAGGGTTTGGTATTCCGTAGCGTCTTGCTTCTTCTGTAAAGGTATCTTGGCGTAACTGCACCCACTGCTTGAGTTGATCCAATCCACCAACTCGCTTCAATGATTCCTGTGGTGTGAAGAATTCTAAAATTCCTGTCTGGCGGATCGTTAATTTTTTTTCTTCCAAAACACCACTAATATCAGACTCATTGACCTGCTGTTTTGCTGCTAGAGCTTTTGCTAAAACTTTTTGAATCCGCGTGCGGCTTAAACCTTGACAGGCTTTGACGAGTTGTTCTCTTGCCAAACCAGTCACCTTGAGTTTTTCTGGTACAACTAACTGCTCGATGAGATAATCAATTTCTGAGGTGTCGGGTAAAGGAAAATCAACAACTGTCACTTCTTCTTGTAACTCAGTGGGAAGTTCTAGAGTATTGCTAAGCAATATTAAAGTGTTGCGCGATCGCTTTAACTCCCGTGCTAAGTTTCTTAACTCACGTACAATAGGGGCATTTCTTTCACTCGTAGGGCTTTTAATAAATGGGTGCAAATCGCGCAGCACAAAGATAGCAGATTGCTTGTCATCGGTTTTGGCGATTCGTGAAAGTGCTGCCATCACCGAACCTTTATCTGTAGCATTGTCGCTCCAACCACGTACAACGTCCCAAAACAACAGTTGACGCTTGGGTTGAGAACGCGAAGCAACTTGCAGCAGAACTTCCTCAACAGGTTCTTCTTCGACTGCAATTAAGTACAGTAGGGGATAGCGGGCGCGAAGCATCAAATCCAGTTGGTCTATAAGAGCGATATGTAATTTTTTCTCACCGTCACTGATGGCATTGTCAGCTCCATTTTGCCAAGAATTCGTCATTGCGCCCTACCCCAGTTATTGATTTCCACAATGATGCAGCCAGGGTCATTGAAGAAGACAGTAGTTGTCTCACTCATGCCCCCGTTTTTAGAACATTTGTACTTATAAAATACTCTAGTCGATCGGTTTTGTCTAGACGTTATAGGTATGGTGGCAAAACACCTTCCTCGTTAGCTAGTTAAAATCAAGCAGTTACTTTATCAGCTGATTGCTCTAACTACTGTATAAATCATTTTTGAAATGATAGCAATCGTCAACAATACTTGATTCTGTTAAAGATATAAATAAGAGGCTTTAGCGAGATCGGTAATAATTACGATTGAGTTATTTTTGCAAACCAACAATCTCAACAAAGTTGGGGTGCAACAGCATTGTTATATTAGGGTTTTAGGGATTGTATTCGCACCAAAACCTATGCTTAAATCCCAGCCAATCGCCAGTTTGAAGATAACCCAGATTGTATATATATCCACTCTCCCAAAAACTGAAAATGTAACTTTTACAATCTTGAAGTGTCTCTTGCATAAATTGTCTGACTTGCTCACCCTTGGGATATTTAATTATGTCTGAGAGTGACTCATCAACAGCAAACATTCCACTAGCTCGCAATCCCAACTCAATAGCCTTTATTTTATTAGATGAGGTAGTACAAATGATTTGATGTTGGTAAGTATAATTGTAGCCGCCATAATAGTAGCCATAAATTGGAATAGGTGCTAGCCTCGCAAGAATTTTGTTTACCTTTTCAAACAAGTTCTGTGTATTTGAATTCTCAGATTTGCAAGCAGCAATAATGTCAAGGTTTGCACGCAACGGACGATTATGCCACAACCGAACTTGGTCAGGGACCGTGGGCATAACACAGAGCCAGTCAGTCCAGTCATCAGTAACTGGTTTGTGCATCTCGTTATCAATTTCACGGATTTCTTTTTTTAGTTGGGAAGCTCTGCCCATAAGAACTACTAAGAGGGAATCACTGGGAGCTACCAGCATTGTAGCGGGATACGCGGAATGTCAAATAGAACACTCTCGGCATCGGAGTGAGCAGTGCGGTGCGGGGGGTTCCCCCCGTTGAAGCAACTGCGAACCCGAAGGGTCCATTTAACGTCAATTTAACTTTTTGGTGAATTTAATGGCTGGTTTGGCTGCTTATACCTATTTGCCCAAAAAATCTTCTGTTGACATTTACCCAAAAGATTTACCTGCACTGCCTCCTGCTGTGTTTTAGTTCCGTCGAACTTACCTTAAAATTGGAAGTGACACGGTAAGTACAGCCAAGCGTACAAGAAAGTAACAAATTCTCAAACTTAGACAAAATATAATTTTTCAGGATTAATTTCCTCTTCTATAGCTATCTCACATCTCGGATTAACCTCTATATTCATCTAACAATTGAGGAATGTAATCGTAACCATCTACTCCAATGACAGAAATAATTTTAGAACGGTTTTGCTGTAGTAACTGACTGAATGCTTCTGCTCCTATCTGTCCCTGCAAAATTGTAAGTAAACCCGCCGTTTTTCGCCATTCATTTGATGCAATTTGATTTAACAAATACATTCCCAAAACCCCAGTATAAACTGCTTGTTCTGGATTTTGCAGTTGATAGTAAGCCTCTGCTAAATTAGCTAAATTCAAACCTTGAAGGTATAAATCACCAGATATTTGTGCTGTTTGCAAGCCGTCTTCTAGATGTTTAATTGCTGCTTGCGGTTGTCCTATAACTAAGTAAGCAATACCTAAACTGCTGAAACATAAAGCTTTACTTTGTAGGTCGCCCAATCTCTCTGATAATGCTAAGCCTTGTTGCAAATAGTTAATCGCCATTTCATAGGTTTCTGGTTCTGTTTGTTCTGTCTGCTGTGCTTGCATGACTTCGCTGTAACCTAAATTCACCAGAGCATTTGCTTCCCCTGTACGATCGCCTGTCTGACGGCTCAGTATTAATGCCCGTTGGCTGTAATTAATTGCTTCTGCGTACATTTTTTCCGCAACGCAAGTACGGCTGAGGTGATTGAAATTGGCGATTTCACAAGCACGATCGCCTGCATTGCGTGCTATTTCCAGCGCTGCGGAGTGAAATTCTGAGGAACGTCGGTACTGACCCATTGCACGCTGCGAATAACCTAAAAGTGTCAATACCCTGGCTTTTTCTTGAGTTCCTTCTGCATTTTGTAGTGGTTCGTTCAAATAATCTAGGGCATCTCGTAAATAGCTGCCAGAGAAGGAAGCAAAAATTCCTCCATATAGAGGGAAATACGGACGTTGTGCAAAGGTTCGTAAAATCTGGAGCATGACTTGATGACAAGCAGCGCTATACACGGGTGCAGTATTGCTAAATCCGTTTGCAAGTAAACTCCAAATGACTGCAAAGGTTAAGTAAGTTGAAATTGACAAATTCGATCCAGCTTTTACATTGTAGGGTTGTTGATCGAACCAATTCACTAACCCTTTCTGTAAAGACTGCAAAATCACTGCAATTTCTACCCAATCACTGAGGCTCATACCACTTCTATGTTGGGCAAAATCAATGGCAGACTGTTCCATAGCTAAAGTACGAAACAGTGCTTGGGGTATCTCACTGTTTACCTGCTTCGCCCAAGTTGCCCAAGGACCTTGTTCTCCCGGTACACCTCCAAATCCCAATGTTCCTCGGCTTTGTTCGTACATCCAGCTAATCAAATGATCCTGTAGCCGTTGCCAAGATGTAACACCACGGGTAATGCCTTCTGAAATTTGCTTAAAATCGGGATTGGCTTGGGCAAATTGCTGTAGAGATTTTGAAACTTGTTGGATTTGCGGTAATGTGAGGGGATTTTTCCGATTGGGATCGCTTGCTCTTAAGAATGCAGCTAAACGCCCGCTTGAGTCAGCCGAAGTAATTTCTTTGACTGCGGACGTAATCGCCTCTGCGACTTTGTTTTGCTGCTCGGCGCGTTGCCATTGACTCTGAATAGTCTTCATTGCCCTGAGACTGCGGGTTGCTTTAGCTTGCTTGAGTTCGTCTTTTTCAGTATCGACTTGTTGCTGAGTGGAGTTGAGGCGATCGCTCAAAACCAATTCAAAAACTTCTCCCGTCCCTGCAGTCACCCCTTTTAGTAACATTTGATACACTTGTTCTTGAGAGCTAATCTTGCCCTTAAGGGTGCTTTGGACAATTTCATCAATTAAAGTGAGGTAGCGATCGCGCAATGGCAAAGAGTCAGACACTGTAGCAACCTGAAAGCATTAAAACAATTATGAACTACTTCTCCACAATCGTGCTATTCATCAAGGGCTTTTCGCATTCTTGCTAATTGTAGCAAATACAACAAGACGCGCCATAGCGCGTCTCAACAGGGATGATAGACCGATCGTTTATCGGTCAGCAATATTTGTTCCTAAACATTTTGATAACTGGGATGCCATTGCAGCCAATATCTTTCTAACGCTCTAGCAACCACATCTGCTAATTTACCAAATAGAGCGTATAATAAAATACTCAGTACTACCACGTCTGTTTGCATAAATTCTCTGGCGTTCATTGCCATGTAACCAATCCCAGAATCAGCTGCAATTGTCTCAGCTACGATCAGAGTCAACCACATAATTCCCAATGAAAAGCGTACACCAACTAGGATTGAAGACATTGCCCCAGGAAGAATAATTCGCCAGAACAAAGCCCAAGGATTTAAACCGTACACTCTACCCATTTCAATTAAACCTGGGTCAACGCTGCGAATCCCGTGAAATGTATTTAAGTAAATGGGAAACATAACACCCAAAGACACGAGAAATAGTCTGGCTTCATCACCAATCCCAAACCATAAAATCACTAGGGGAATCAAAGCCAAATTGGGAATGTTGCGGAGCATCTGAAGAGAGGTGTCTAACAACTTTTCTGCAACAGGGGAGATACCATTCAGCAAA
The DNA here is from genome assembly GCF_045999855.1 of Tolypothrix campylonemoides VB511288_2. NCBI lineage: Bacteria > Bacillati > Cyanobacteriota > Cyanophyceae > Nostocales > Tolypothrichaceae > Tolypothrix > Tolypothrix campylonemoides. Next base: position 799,133 of record NZ_JBFPMW010000002.1, on the reverse strand, counting down.
CCCAAAGTAAACCCAATACTTCCACCTACTATAAAGCCTGATATAGCCCGAATGGCACTGATACTGATATTTCTGAACAGTTCTCCACTTTTAGCAAGTTGAATAGCAGCACCCACAACACCTAAAGGAGCGGGCAAAATTCTAGCAGGGATCACTCCTATTGTAGATAAAAGCTGCCAAACGACTAGTATGAGTACGGGTACGCCCCAAGGAATGATGGTTTGAACGTGTCGGTTGTGCCAAAAATTGGATTTTAATTTGAGTGCGAGTGTCATTGTTACCTCTAGGAAGCTGTTGGTTGTGGTTGGAGTAAATTCGATGTGGAATTAGATGCGGAAGCAAATTCGTTGTAAGGATCGAATTCAGATTGCGATTTGACAGTGGGAAGAGAGTTTAAAGGAAGGCGTGGAAAGACTAATTCAGCAACTCGATAAGCTTCTTCTAAAGAAGGATATCCTGATAGCACAAAGGTATCAATTCCTAAGTCAGTGTATTCCAACATTCGTGCAGCAACTGTGTCAGGATTTCCTACTAAAGCAGTCCCTGCACCCCCACGTACTAAGCCAATACCCGACCATAAATTAGGGCTAATTTCTAATTGCTCGCGATTGCCTTTATGGAGTTCCACCATGCGGCGTTGACCTTCTGATTGCGATCGCCCAAACTTTTGTTGAGCAGCAGTTATAGTTTTCTCATCTAAATATTTAATCAGATCGTTAGCCGCATCCCAAGCTTGTTGGGTTGTTTCTCTAACAATAACGTGCAGACGAATACCGAACCGGACAGTTCTGCCATGTTCTGTAGCCAATCGCCGCACCTTCGCTATTTTCTCAGCAACTTGTTGTGGTGGTTCACCCCAAGTTAAATAGACATCAGTATGTTTTGCTGCTACTTCAATTGCTGCATCTGAAGAACCACCAAAATATAAAGTTGGATGTGGTTTTTGTACGGGTGAAAATTGAAGTTTTGCTCCTTCAACCTTCACATGACGACCGCTAAAGTGTACTTCTTCTCCATGCATGAGCGATCGCCAAATAGTCAAAAATTCATCAGTTAATTCATAACGCTCATCATGAGATAAGAACACTCCATCCTTAGCCAATTCTTCTGCATCACCACCAGTCACCACATTGAGAATAATTCTCCCCTGAGAGATTTGGTCAAAAGTAGCCGCCATCCGCGCAGATAAGGAAGGTGACATAATCGATGGACGAAAAGCCACGAGAAACCGCAAACGTTGTGTAACAGGAATTAAAGAAGCAGCGACAATCCAAGTATCCTGTTTTTGTCCCGTTCCAATCAGCATCCCGCCATAACCGAGTTGATCCACAGCTTGGGCGATTTGAGACATATAAGGATAAGTCGCTTCCCTTCTACCAATTTTTGTGCCTAAATAGCGTTCATCCCCTTGAGTTGGCAAGTACCAAAAAACATCTACCATTTTGTTATCCTTCCCCTATTTAGTTCAAAATTGAGGGATTGGGGATTGGGGAGATGAGGGAGAGGGGGTAGATGAAGTAGAACTTTCTTCCTTGTCTTCCTTGTCTTCCTTGTCTCCCTTTGGTCCCCCTTGTCCCCCTTGTCTACCTTGTCCCTTACCTCTGACTCAACAATCTTTGAGGCGTAATAGCTGCATATTGCTGTGGTGTGAGGATCGCTTGCTGGATATCAATTTTTTTAGGTATCACTTTTTCTTGATAAAAAGCATCAGCAATACGCTGTTGTTGGTTAATAATATCCGGTGTCAATCTCCTCAAACTATAAGTTCGCCGACGAACGACAACTCCCAGAATAGATGGATCGAGCTTAAGTTCGGGAGCAAGCAATTTGACAATTTCATTGGGGTTAGCTTCAGCCCATCGTCCTAACTTGTCGATCTCATCCAAAACCACTTTCACAAGTTCGGGGTTTTGTGTCACAAAATCACGTCTGGATAAATAGAAACCACCTTGCGTTGCAATTCCACCCGCATTTCTTAAAGTGCGAGCATTCGCTGTTTTTTGTACAAAAGCATAAAAGGGGTCCCAAGTCACCCAAGCATCAATTTTCTTTTGTAGAAAAGCATCACGGGCTTCTGCTGGAGTCAAACTAATGGGTTGAACATCACTAAATTTTAAGCCTGCTTCTTGTAAAGCTTTTAATAATAAATAATGAGAAGCTGAACCCTTCTGAAAAACCACTTTCCGACCTTTCAGATCTGCAACTTGCTTAATAGGAGAATCTTGCCTGACTATAATGCCACTCCCTTCACCTTTGCTGGGTTTGCGCCCTGCAATATAAACAAGTTGTGCGCCAGCCGCTTGAGCAAAGATTGGTGGTGTTTCCCCCACACTACCTATATCAACTCTACCTGCATTCATGGCTTCCATCAACTGAGGACCGGCTGGAAATGGTGCCCAGTCTACAGAAACTCCTAAAGCTTGAAGACGTGGTTCTAAGACTCCTTTGAGTCTAACAATATCCCCAGAAGTTTGATAGCCCATTCGGACTGTATTTGTCTTAAATCCAGAAGGTTTTGTTTGTGCTTGCCCTTTCTCTATAAAATCCCCAATAAGGGGAACTGAAAAACTAGATAATCCTAATAAAGAGTATTGTGCAAAGTTTTTTAAAAATTTGCGGCGTTGTTGTAAAAAATGTTCGTCCATAATTGTTATGAAACTCCTCACTTTAATTCAGTTTTATTGAAAAATCCAGTAATTGGGGAAATAACCACCAGAGGTATACAAAGAATAAAGTTCTACCCTCTGTCCCCCTTGTCCTCCTTGTCCCTAAACCCATCTCCACTTCCTTACGAAGATTGCGGTGTCCAAACAGCCTCTTTAATTTGAACTGGTTTCGGAATTAACTTCAACTTGAAAAAGAGATCTGCCATTTGCTGTTGTTCTTGCACTATTTGGTCATCCATATAGACCACACCAAAATTAGGTCGTCTTTGAAAAGACCATTCCCAATTTTCTGCTTTAACTCCTGTTGCTGTTTCTAGAATTTTGGCAGTTTCTTTGCGGTTACTCTTTGCCCAATCCTCATCTTTTTTCTGTTCCTCAAGAATTGCCTTGACAAGATCTGCATGCTTGTCAACAAAAGAGCGAGTGGCAATAAAATAAGAACGTTGTTCTGCCACTTTTTCACCATTAGCAAGAAGACGTGCTTTTCCTGTTCGTTCCGCTTCAGCATAACGAGGGTCAGATGTTACCCAAGCATCAACGTTTCCTCCTTCAAAAGCAGTCCGAGCTTCTGGCGGTAAAAGATAAACTGGCTGAATGCCTTTAAGTGTCAGTCCAGCTGCTTCCAAAACTTTTACTATAAGATAATGCCCCGCTGTTCCTTTACCGACAGCTACTTTTTTCCCTTTGAGATCGGTAACTGTCTTAATGGGAGAATTTGGTTTTACTAAAATGACTTGTCCCCTACTATTGGGTAAACTGCTAGCAACATAAACCACTGGTGTTCCTGCTGCTTGGGCAAAAATGGGAGGTGGCGCACCTACAACCCCAATATCTACCGCTCCAGCATTCATCGCTTCCATCATGGGCGGTCCTTGAGAAAACTCACTCCACTTGACAGTAACGCCTGAAGAACCCAATCTTTTTTCCAAACTACCTCTAGCTTTAACAATATTTAAAAAAGCTGTTCCTTTTTGGAATCCAATGCGAATTTCTGTTTGTTTAACCTTATCGGAAGCTTGTTCGGCTGTTGGATTTTGACTCTTTTGTACGCTCTGAAGATTTGAATTGCTGCCAGTGTTTGTCCCGCAACTTGTAAGAGTTATCAGTAATAAAACTAAGGGCAACTTTGACTGAACAAATTTGACAATCATTGTATTCCCACCTTAAAAAGGACGACTACCAGCAAGGCTGACTCGCTTCATAACACGTCGGTAGTTGGGATCGAATGCTTGACGGTAATGCAACGTAGCTTGGTTATCCCAATAAACAATGTCGCCTACAGACCATTTGTGTTTGTAGTAAAACTGGGGCTGATTGAGATGTTGTCTTAATTGTTCAATGAGTTCCGATCCTTCTTGTGGATCTAAGCCCACAATTTCTACCTCTGTTGCATAGTCTAGGTAAAGAATCTTTTTACCAGATTCAGGGTGAGTTCTAACTAAGGGATGGGGAAAAACAGGGCCGATCGGGGGGATGCTTTTATCAAAACGGTACTTTGGTTTTGGCTGGCTGCGATCTCTTAAGAACGGGTTGTATGTAATCAACTGTAAGTTAGCTATTCTTTGCTTTGTTGCTTTATCTAACTCTTCGTAAGCCAAATTGAGATTTAACCAGTAGGTATCCCCACCTTCAGGAGGGACTTCAAGAGCGTAGAGCAACGATCCACTTGAAGGGTAAGGAGTCCAGTGGTGATCTGAATGGAAAGCAAGTTCGCCAGTACCAGTGTATCCACCATCGACATTAGAAATGGGAATGACAACTGGAGTCACCCCTGGTTCGGAAGCCAGTACTGGAATGTCATCTGGTGGGATGAACAGAGAACCAAAGTAAAAAGCAAAATTTAAGAGTTCGTCATCAGTAAGATTCTGATTTTTAAAAATGAGAATGTGGCGATCGCGCAAAGCTTGTTTGAGTTGTAATATCACCTCTGGCGCAACAGGTTTGCTAGCGTCTAATCCAGTGACTACAGCACCTAAAGGAGCATCTAGTGCAGTTATTTTAAATTCTGTTAAGGTTAATGCAGGCATGATATTTACCCTATTTTGATGATCTGTCAACTAATAATTCTTCACTGTCTTGCTAAAACTTCTTGAGGAGTAATTTGTGCGTACTCTTCAGGACTGAGAAAGCCTTCTCTCACATTGACTTTCTTAGGTATCAAGCCCTGACTGTACCACATATCTGCAACCTCTTGTTGCTTGTTGATGACTTTTTCGGTAATTGGTTTCAATCCCCATTCATATTTTCCGTGCATTTTCTCTAATGTTGGAACATCTAGTTGAGTCACTGGAGCAAGAAGTTGTGCCATTTCTTTACGATGGTTTTTAGACCAAATTTCTGCTTTTTGCAGTTCCTCAAAAAATATTTTTATCAGTTCCGGGTTTTCTTGGTAGAACTTGCGTGATGTGGAGTAAAAGTTACCAGTATCCCTTAACTCACCACCATTTAGTAACTCGCGACCTATTTTCTTCTGTTCAGTTCTTGTGACAAATGGTTCCCAAATAAACCAACCATCTACTTTTCCCTGACTAAATGCCACATTAGCATCAGGTGGCGGTAAATAAGTAGACACCACATCGCTTAATTTTAACCCGTCTTTTTCCAGTGCTTTGACTAAGAGATAGTGACCGATAGATGCTTTTTGAAAAGCAATTTTTTTACCCTTTAGATCGGCAATCTTTTTGGCAGGAGAATTAGTAGGAACTAGTAGCGAAACTGTTTTGCCATTAAAAGGAGTTGTCGCGAGATAGACGAGCGGTGCTCCTGCGGCTTGAGCAAAAACGGGAGGTGACTCAGCAGTCGAAGCAATATCAAGAGAACCTGCGTTAAGGGCTTCTAGTTGTTGCGGTCCTGCTGCAAACTCTGACCATACGATTTTAACACCTTCAGGTTCCAATCTTTTTTCTAAAGTACCTTGCTTTTCTAAAACTGCTAAAGGCGTCAGTTGTTTTGAACGAACAATACGTATGACTTTACCGCTGCTAGTGTCAGTTACTTTCTGAGCACTGGTATTAGTTGCTGGTGCTTGCTGTTGAGTTGTCGTTGGTGGTTGCGAACTACAACTTAGCAAAGTTGTAGAAAGTACTAAGCTATAACCGAATCCAAAAAGTAGAGAACGGCGAGTGACTGGCGAATTGCACCACAATTTAAATTTTTTTTTCAAATTTTGCATACTGAACTTAATTCCAATCCAATAATTTCAAAACTACAATGCAACAATATTCGTCATTAATAATTTCTAACTCTGAGATCTATAGCAGTCCTAACTGACTTACAAACACCTCCTCCTTGTTCCGATCTCAAATAGAATTGCTATATAAGTCTGTTATTTTCATAACATGAATCATTTTTTTCCAAGAATTCCACCAACACCAAATTCGAGTTAATGGATCATGACTGTATCTGGCTTCCGTAAGGCTTGATTTTGTTGGCTCAGCCCCGGTATAGCTAAAGGTGCAATTAAACAGCCTAGTATCACTAAAAGTGATGCGCTAAAAATGAAATTTATTCCAATATCTTCCCCCTTATTAGCAGGCAATTGCACTAACTCTTTTGACAATTTTTTTTGTAAAGACATGGGATGAGTGTCAAATAAGAAAAGAGTGAGATTACCTAACCCTAACTGGTACATTGAGTTTGTACGATCGATGCGATCGCAGGAGGAAATTTCTTCTACTTCTCCTACTTTTGTCTTTTCAGAAATCTCGTTTATGGGGCTAAGCAAAACTTCATCCTCAACCCGCCGTGGCTTTTTCTTAGGAAATAGTTGCAATTTGAAAACACTAGAAGAGGCTACCATAATTGAGTTCCTTTTTCATACAAAGTATAAATTACAACTGAATGTTCTCTGATTTCCTATTTAAGAAGGATAATTCAGAATCTAATTTTTCTGAGAAGAAGTGTTTGGGATAATTTTTGAGAACTGAGCTACCCATACATCATCTTTAACTTGGATTGGTTTTGGAATCAGCTTTTGATTGTAAAACAGATCGGCTACTTGTTGTTGTTCGTTAATATACTCATCAGTCATATCAAATACACCAAAATAAGGCCGTTTTTTTAAAGCCCATTCCACAACAGTGGTGTCATATTTAGTTTGCTCTGCTAATAACTTGGCAACTTCACCTGGGTTAGCCTTTGCCCATTCTTCCGCTTTTTTTTGCTCTTCTAATATCACCCGTACAAGCTCGGGATGATTTTCTGCAAAAGTGCGTGTAGCAATATAGAAAGCTCGTTGAGGAGCAACTTCATTTCCCCTAACAAGAACGCGTATTTCTTGTGCTAACTCTTTCTTAGCTAGATATGGATCTCCAATAGGCAAAGCATCAACTTTACCTCCTTCAAAAGCTACTTGACTTTCTGGAATGCTGAGGTAAACAGGTTGAATATCATTGAGAGTTAATCCCGCCTTCTCCAGCACTTTTAAAATTAAGTAATGGAGAGCGGTTCCCTTCTGTATTGCAACTTTTTTTCCTTTTAGATCGGCAAGGCTTTTAATAGGTGAATCTTTTTTGACGATAATAGCTTGAGCACCTGCATTAGAACCCGTAGCCGCAACATAAACGATGGGATTATTTCCCACTTGAGCAAAAATCGGTGGCAAATTACCGACATTACCTATGTCTACACTATTTGCTGCCATCGCTTCCATCATAGGTGGACCGCCTTGGAATTCGATCCACTTAACAGCAATGCCTTCTGAGATAAAGCGCTGTTCTAAATTTTTCCTTGCTTTTAGAAGGTTCAGACCTGGAGTTCCATTTTGATGACCGATGTTAATTACTTTTAGCTTGGAGTTGCCTTTGGTTTGTTGAGGCTGAGTATTGCTACGACTTGGCGAGCTACAGCCTGTTAGAGGCAATACCCACATAAACAGACAAGCTGTAAGAGTTAGCCAAAAAGATGAAATATGTGTGCGATCGCTTTTTGAATAACAAGTATATTGTACCATTATTTATTTTAAGTGTTATCACAATCCTGAGTTAGTCGAAATTTTCCATAGATTTATAACTTCTTAATTAAAAACAAATAACAGTCCTTTGGGGAAAGTAGTTAAACATTCATACTGTTAAAACATCTTTTGAACGCAATGACTGCTCTTGAAACTTTCATCATTCTAAGTAACATCTCTTGCTGCTTAAAAAAATTAAAATGTAGGAAAAAGGGTGGTTTAAAAACACCCTTTGTTGGAAGAGCAAAGGAAAAAGCAAAAGTGATGTTTTAGTTACTAATTACTGCTCGCTGTTAACTGTATTGAGTAATAATCGGTAACTCATTGTTTAGTACCCAATTCCCTATGTCGCGAAACTTGTAATCTACTGGATCGTGAAGGGTGAAGGTACGCAAATCCCGCCAGTAACGATCGAAGCCATATTGATTGGCAGTAGACCGAGTTCCCGTAACATTAAAGATGTTATTGACAATTTCTAGCCCTACTGTGGTTGTAAAGGCTTTGGCAGAAAAAACTGCGAGCGCAACTTCTCCCCGTTCTTGAATCGTTAACTCTACTCCTTTATTCCATGCTTGCTGGACTTGTAGAGCTACGCGATCGGCTAAGGTGGTAGCAGCTTGAAGTTTTGTCCAAAATTCACCGTAGTTGTGCAAAATATAAGGATCTAATGTAGCTCTATCCACCCCTGAAGTAATCCAAGGTTTTGTCTGGGTTGATGTATAGTGTTTTGCTGCTGTAAAAGCTCCTTCAGTTATACCAAGATATACATAAGTTTTTGTTAATTGAGCGATGATTCCCAAAAATGTAGCAAAAGCATTATCAGGAGGAGTAGGATATCCCAAAACTTCATTGTTGTAGACCAAAACGTTATGAAATGTAAAAGTAGCGCTATCTGTTCGCCTTTGTCCAAAGTTATCCCAATCTTGAAGAGACACGACACCTTCTCTCTCTTTGGGAATCACAAAAGTTAGCGGTACTTCAACACCATCTTGGATTGCAGCAAACACTCGCAAGTCGGAGATTCCAACACCAGTACCAAAACTCTTTACACCATCAACACGAAAATGTGCGCCATCTGGACTAATTTTTAGGCGGGTGTCACGCGTGTTAATCGCATTAGCCCAAAATAAATTCTTCTCAGCAGTTTCCCGATAATACCTGTCTTTTTGTTCGGCTGTACCAGCAACATAACCTAAAGCTGTGAGATTTAGATGGTTACCATACAACTGCCCAATAGATCCATCAGCCTTAGAAAGTTCTTGGACTATTTTCAAAGCTTCTACCCAAGTCGCTCCAATACCACCGTATTCCTTTGGAACTATCAAGGGCAATAAACCAGTTTCACGCAGTCGCTGCACTTCTACATCTGGAGATCCTGCTTGGGCGTCTCGCTCAACTGCTGTTTTAGCGAGTTCTTGAGATAGAGAAGAAGCAATTGCAAGCCAATCTTTGACTGTTTGAAACTCTTGAGTATCTAGGAGTTGAACCATTAACCAATTCCTCTGTTGTTGTAATGACTGATAATTGGATATCGAGCATTGGTATGACTCTTGTTCTCTCAGTCTTTTGAGCTAATTAATCACTTCCACTAGCTCGCGATCGCTTTTTTGTTCTTGCTGCTGACCCATCACGCGTTGCAGAATATGTTCCACTGTCTGAGCAAACACTGCGTTTCCTCTTGCTCTGGGGCGGGGAAGGGCTATTCTTTGATCCAATGCGATCGCCCCGTTTTCAATTAATACCACTCGATCTGCCAGAACAACGGCTTCTTCGACATCATGGGTAATCAAGAGGGTAGTAAATTTCTGTTCTTGCCACAAATCTTCTAACAATTGCTGCATTTCAATACGGGTAAGAGCATCTAAGGCTCCAAGAGGTTCATCTAGAAGTAATAACGAGGGCTTACCAGCTAATGCTCTTGCTAAAGCTACCCGTTGGCGCTGTCCGCCGGAAAGCACAGATGGCCATTCATGAGCGCGATCTTCAAGACCTACACATCGAAGAACGTGCAAGGCAGTCTGTTTTGCATACACTTTAGATTTTGAATTAAACAAACCCAATTCCACATTTGCCAGTACCCTCTGCCAAGGCAAAAGGCGTGCATCCTGAAACATCATTCGCACCTTTGAATTAAGACGACCGTGCGCTTGATTTCCATCTAGATACACTTTCCCTGTCGTGGGAGCATCCAGCCCTGCAACTAGGCGTAACATTGTACTCTTACCACAGCCACTGCGACCTACAATGGCTACAAACTCTCCTGGCATGATATCCAAGTCCAATCCTCTTAAGACTGTTTTTGCCCCAAAGGACTTCTTTAGCCTTTCCAGTTTTAAATGCATTCCACGAGTTTCAAAATCCATCTCAAAAAAGACCTCCAACAATGTATATCGTGTAAACTCTATGTCAGTTACTGTGTTATTAAACTTAAAAAATACGGTAATTTGATAAAGTTGCCGTAATTTGTTTCTAATAATTTTGCATAGTTTTATAGCAAAAGCAAGTGTAGTTTGTAAAAAATTACAAACTAGTTTCTCAAAAACCACGGAATAACCGGTAACTTAACGCAGTTGGCTGCGATCGCCTTTAGTGCTAAGAGAGAATGTTTTAAGTTTTGCAAAGGCTCGATCGAGCTGTGCCTGAGTTAATGCACCAAAACCAAGAATCAGTCCTCAAGTTCAAAAACAGGTTTCAGTTCTACCGATACCGGAATTCCCACAGTAGGTATTGTTATTGACCACAGTGTTGTACTCATCGGGTCCTGTAACACCATTAATGCAGAACTGACCGCCCCTTCGCTGAGAAAATAGCCTAATATTCTACCACATCCGAGCCGTTTCGACTAACATCTCTGCCCCTTCTTTGAAGAGAAATTTCTCATCCCCTGTCGTTTCAACATACTTTTTCAGAGCATACATGATATCTGCATTAATGTGATATTGAACAGTTCCAGCCGCATAATAGGCAGACTAAGGATTTTAAGATTTTTGCAATATCACTGAATCCTTGACGCAAAAAAGCGAAGACGAAAGGCATTTAGCGTCTATATTAATAAGTTGTGAATTTCCAATGGGTGAGCGATTGCTTGAAAAGCAGTATTTAGAGGGGGGAAATGCAGTTAACTTAAATCCCATTCCAATACTGCTTGAGTTAACAAGATTTTTCATCAGGACAAGCAGGGGGCGTAGGGGAGGAAACAATGGCTTAACTAAGTAGTATTGGGATCGAAGAGGTTTAGTAGGTTATTTCTATATGTGTTAATTGGTACAAAAAGTAAATTATGAACGGTAAAGAATTGCTTAAACGTTACGCTGCCGGAGAGAGAGATTTTAGCGGGGTCGATCTCAAGGGAGCTAATCTTAGTGGTGTCCACCGTCGCTTTGATGTTGGGGCTTATGACGAACCCTATCGCCAGGGAATTACTTCCGATTTGAGCGGGATTAACCTCAGTGGTGCCGATTTGAGTGAGGCTAACTTGAGGGGAGTTAATTTGGCTTCCGCTAACTTGAGTATTGTTAGCACGCTCTTCTATTAAATAGCTATCTTCTCATACAGTCATTTTTAGTTTATTTACCTGCACCTACTTAACTGTATCCCTACACACAAGCTAACTTAATAATGAACCTATTCCTCTGGTAGAAGTTGGGAAATCTAGAGGCATCTATGATACTTATTAGGGCTACAAAATCAAGCATATACTAAATTATGTATTTAAATTTATAAGCAAAAGTTTTTGTACTGAATAAAAATTTGAGATTGCTTTTTCATTTATGGTTTATTAAGTTTTAGTATTTTCAATTTTGGTGAGCTACTCTTTGTTTGTTTCTGGGGCAATACTTAGCTCTCGTACAAGTGTAAGGAGAATAATGAGTCATTTGCCAATCATAATTCTCATGTACTGCCTAACTCTATTTAGAAATTATTTTGTACTTCTACACCCTATACCTGATACAAACTCTTTTTCAAGCAACTCAGTATTAAAGGAGTCATAAAGAATGCAACTCAAGCCGATAAATCAGCAAGTTGTCGCAATTGTGGGAGCTTCTAGTGGCATCGGGCGGGAGACAGCTCGGAAATTTGCCAAAAAAGGAGCATCTCTGGTTGTGTCTGCTCGCAGCCAAGAGGGGCTAGAATCCTTAGTAAACGAAATAGCGAACATAGGTGGCAAAGCAATTGCTGTACCCGCTGAGGTGTCTGAGTTCGAGCAAGTTAAAGCTATTGCAGACAAAGCTATTCAAGTATATGGAAAGCTCGATACTTGGGTACACTGTGCTGCCGTCAATCTTTACGCTACCTTTGAGCAGACAACTCCAGAGGAATTTAAGCGCGTCATTGATATAAATTTAATGGGACAGGTGTACGGAGCGATGGCGGCATTACCTCATCTTAAACGCGAAGGGCGAGGGGCGCTGATTCATATTTCTTCAGTAGAAGCAAGGCGATCGTTTCCATTCCACAGTGCCTATGGTGCATCCAAGCATGGAATCGATGGTTTTTTAGAAGCTTTGCGGGTTGAGTTGATGCACGAAAAATTGCCCATTAGCGTCACTAATGTCATGCCCGCCTCAATTAACACGCCCTTGTTTAACAAATCCCGCACAAAGTTGGGTGTGAAACCGCAGGGGCTACCACCGTTCTATCAGCCAGAAGCTGTAGCAGACGCGATTCTTTATGTTGCTGAAAACCCAACGCGTGATATCGTCGTTGGCGATGCAGGACAAGTTATGAATTTCCTACAACGGCTTTCACCCCAGTTAATGGATGCTTTATTGGTGCAAATAGGGTTTAAGTTGCAAAAGACATCGGAACCCAAGACAGAAGACGCGCCTGACAATCTAATTGAGCCTATTTCAGGTTTCAATCGGGTTCATGGTGATTTTGGCGAAAAAACACAACCAAGCGTTTCTACGTGGTTAGCAACACATCCAACAGCAAGGTGGAGTATTGTAGCCTTAGGAACTGTAGCGTTGGGAGTGCTGGCAGTACAAGCCTTCAAAAATAGCGCACTGATTTAGGTTAGTTAATTAAAAAGTGGGTTGTTAATTCCCAACGCCCTTTGAACAATTGCTAACCCAAGCAATGATGTTTTCTACCACGGGTTATGACGTATTTTTCAGTCATTAAGTTTATTGAAAAATACGCCATAACCTTAAATACGTTACTAATGACCCGAAGCAAAATCATCAGGAGCTACCTATTTTATGAATGCAAACTATCAGAATTTACTTATTCTTACAGCAGCCATCATCGGTACATTGCTAAGTTCGCTTTTGTTAGATCGCTGGTGGCGGGAAAGAATATACAATCTAAATGGCAAGACCGTACTCATTACAGGGGGTTCACGGGGGTTAGGTCTGGTTCTGGCACGTCAGTTGGTTCAAGCAGGAGTAAGGTTGGCAATCTGTGCGCGTGACACAACAGAACTGGAACGGGCGCGTACTGAGCTAGAACAACGAGGCGCAGAGGTTCTGGCTTTGCCTTGTGATGTGACAGATCGAACCCAGGTTGAGCAGATGGTGCAGCAAGTACGCGATCGCTCCAAAGCGATCGACATCCTGATTAACAATGCAGGTACTGACATTGTGGGTCCAATGGATGACATGACGATGGAGGACTACGACGACACAATGAAGTTGCATTTTTGGGCACCGCTTTACACCACTTATGCCGTTCTACCGTCCATGCGACAACGGCAGGCTGGACGGATTGTTAATATTTCTTCGATTGGTGGTAAAGTCGTTTCCCCACATATGGTGGCCTATTGTGCCAGTAAGTTTGCCTTAACCGGTCTATCCGAAGGGATGCGGACAGAACTGGCAAAAGAAGGGATTGCTGTCACAACCGTATGTCCCGGTTTCATCCGCACAGGCGTTGTGGAGCATGTCATTGTGAAAGGTCAGCACCGTAAAGAGTTTGCCTGGTTCAGTATTGCCGATTCATTGCCCTTCATTTCGACCAGCGCTGAGAATGTTGCTCGCCAAACCATAGCGGCGGCTCGACGGGGTGATGCAGAATTGATTGTGCCGCTTCCAGCTTGGATTTCTGCTAAGTTCTATGCTCTGTTTCCAGGGTTATTTTCCAATCTACTCAGTTTCGTAAATTGGTTGCTACCTGCATCGGGTGGCATTGGTAAAGAGCGTGCTTTTGGAAAAGACAGCCACTCATTTTTGTCGCCCTCTTGGTTAACTTACAGCAGTTTCCGATGTTATGAGGTACAGTTAGTATTAATAAAATCAAAAGATAATACTGTCATGAAAGCATATTCAGTAGATATTCGAGAAAAAATAGTGGCAGCGCATATTGAGGAAAAAATCTCGATTCGTCAAGTAGCACTCAGATTTGCAGTGAGCAAAAGTTTAGTACAAAAGCTAGTAAAGCAACAAAAAAGTCATGGTAATTTACAACCATTAAAACCGGGTAAGCCACGATTTAGTCATCTGACAAATGCGGAATTAGAGTTAAGAGAACTAGTGTCAGAGAATCCGGATGCAACAATAGTGGAATTCTGTGAATTATTTGCGGCAAAGACAGGTAATTGGGTGAGTCAGACGGCAATGTGTCGTTCTTTACAAAAATTAGGATTAAATCGCAAAAAAAAACATTGCGGAGTAGCCAAGCAGCAACTCCAAGAGTTCAAAAACTCAGAGTAGAATATTGGGAAAAAGTCAAGGAGATAGAGCCAGAAAACTTGGTATTTTTAGATGAAACAGGGGTAATACTGGGTTTAGCAAGAACGCATGCACGTTCACAAAAGGGAACAAGAGTATATGAAATGAAGCCATTTTACCGGGGAGCAAAAGTTACGGTGATTGGAGCAATAAGTCTTAAAAAAGTTGTGGCATTAATGACAATAAATAACTCAATGGATAGCCTAGCTTTTGAAGGATTTATTGAGAAGTTCTTATTGCCTCAATTATGGCCGGGAGCAGTAGTAGTTATGGATAATTTACCGGCACATAAACTAGCATCAATCGAACCAATGATTGAATCTGTAGGTGCAAAAGTCTTGTGTTTATCTCCATATTCTCCTGATTTTAATCCCATTGAATTATGGTGGTCACAACTTAAATCTTTTTTACGTACTTTTTCTCCAACTACAACCGAAATGGTTGATAAAGTTATCTCTGTTGCTCTCGACTTGATGAATCCTCAACATTTAAAAAATTGGTTCACTAAGTGCTGTTATTGTACCTCATAACATCGGAATTTGCTGTATCTGAGCCACAGAGCAGCACGGCGGAACAACGAGATTCCAGTAGACCAGGCAGATGGAGATAGGGCAGAGTACAGTTCTGTCAAGAACAATGCTCCTTTGGAGTAGCCCCAAGAGGCGATCGCTCCAGTAAGCACCTTTGAGAAACATGATGAACAGGTTTCTATAGAGATAAGTAGGATTGAGGTACACGCATGATAAACAATGTTGTTAAAAACAGTTTGACCGCAGACAAAACATCGGATACCCAATATCCAATCGAAGAATTGCTAAAGCAACGCTGGAGCCCTCTGGCTTTCTCAGATCGACCAGTTGAGCCGGAAAAATTGTGCAGTGTCTTAGAAGCAGCACGATGGGCAGCTTCTTCTTTCAATGAACAACCTTGGAGCTTTATTGTTGCTACTAAAGACAACCAGACTGAATTTCATTGTCTATTGAACTGTTTAGCAGAAGGAAATCAAGAGTGGGCGAAAAATGCCCCGGTGCTAATAGTTTCTGTAGCAAAGCTTTACTTTGAGCGCAATGGTGTGGAAAACCGACACGCATTTCACGATGTCGGAACGGCAGAAGCCAACCTGGCAATTCAAGCAACTGCATTGGGTTTATTTATCCATCAAATGGCAGGGTTTGACGTACCCAAAGTACGAGAGGTGTACGACATTGCTGAAGGATACGAGCCAGTTGCGGCAATTGCACTGGGTTATTTAGGAGATCCACAAACTCTATCCCAGAGGCTGCTGCAACGAGAGTTAGCCCCCCGTACTCGCAAGCCCTTAGAAGAATTTGTTTTCTCCAGCAGGTGGAACCAGCGCTCACCACTGGTCAAGAGCCATTAAATACTCAACAGCGTGAAAGGAAATTACTATGGTTGCTACACACTCTCAAAGGGAGCAAATTTTAGACAATTACAAATTGATGAACAATCGCGTCGTTCTGATTACAGGAGCAAGTCGCGGGATTGGTGCAGCCACTGCTAAATTGCTAGGACGTCACGGTGCCGCCGTTGGTGTTAATTATTATGGCAGTGAAGAAGCGGCTGGGCAAGTGGTGAAAGCGATTGAGTCAGTTGGAGGTCAGGCGCTAGCCGTTAAAGCAGATGTTAAAGATCCTCAACAAGTGGAAGTCATGGTGCAACAGGTTGCAGAGGCGTTTGGTCTCATTGATACGCTAGTTATCAATGCCAATGCTGGGTTTCCTATTGCTCCCTTCATAGACTATCGCTGGGAAGACTTTGAAGCAAAACTGCTTGGAGAACTCAAAGGTGCTTTTTTTCCTTGCAAGGCAGTTGTGCCATCCATGATTGAACAAAACCGGGGTTCCATCATTGCAGTCAGCAGTGGACTGTCTCGCTATCCCGATCGGGGGTTCTCTGCCCATAGCACGGCAAAATCTGGATTAGATGCCTTTATAAAAAGCCTTGCATTAGAACTAGGTCCTCACGGAATTCGTGCTAATGTCGTAGCACCAGGATTGGTGCTGACTGATGCAACGGCTCAGTTACCACAAGAGCGCAAAGACGCTTCTGCTCAAATGGTTCCATTGAAACGAAATGCACTGCCAGAAGATATTGCAGGTGCAATTTTGTTGTTAGCGTCAGAGGAAGCGAGATTTATCTCAGGGGCGTATTTACCTGTTAGTGGTGGTCTTCAGATGCTTTGAGAGTATACAAACAGTACTTTCAATTGTGGAGTCTTGAACTTTTTCTTTATTGATGTGGAAGTACCTTAGACCCAGCCACGTGAGAGATATCGCACAACAACTTCTAGACCTATGCTTTGGTAGGAAAGCTGTTTTACACGTTTTTAATTAGGCGAGAGCAACGGAGATTTTTTAATGACTGCAACGACTTCTAACCGAACAACCCACGCAACTGATAATGCACCTGCTCCTTACACGGGGTTAGATCGCCTGTTTATCAGTGGACGTTGGATAGCGGGGCGCTCCGAACACAAAGTACGCCCAATCAACCCATACAGCCAAACTACAATTATGGAAATTCCGGCGGCAAATGAGCAAGACATTGATGATGCCTACCGGACAGCTAAGGAAGCTCAGGTGGAGTGGGCTAAAGCGTTGCCAAGTGAGCGATCGCGTGTCATGCAGCGTGCTGTTGAGATTATGGAAGCTCGTCGTGAAGAGATCGTTTCTTGGTTGATCCGCGAAGCAGGTAGCCCTCGCACGAAAGCAATGCTGGAATGGCAGGCAGCGCACGATCTCATGCAACAAGCGGTTGCAATTCCCTATCAGGCTGAAGGTCATTTACTGCCTTCTGATATACCTGGTAAGGAAAGCCGGGTGTATCGTCAACCTGTGGGTGTGGTGGGGGTCGTCAGCCCGTGGGATTTTGCCCTACATCTTGCCAATCGCTCGATTGCCCCTGCTCTCGCCTTGGGTAATGCAGTTGTGCAAAAACCGCCCTCCAATACCCCCATTTCTGGCGGTCTCATCCTTGCCAAGATCTATGAAGAAGCCGGACTGCCTGCTGGCGTATTTAGCGTGGTTGCAGGTCCAGCACATGAAATTGGCGATGTTTTTGTTGGTCATTCTATTCCGCGTGTAATTACTTTTACCGGATCGACCAAGGCAGGTCGGCATATTGGAAAGCAGGCAATGGACAGCCCGGTTATGAAACGTGTGTCGCTGGAACTGGGTGGAAACAGTCCGTTGGTGGTATTGGACGATGCCGATTTGGAGTTAGCAGTGAATGCTGCCGTATTTGGCAAATTCTTGAACCAGGGTCAGATCTGCATGAGTGTAAATCGATTGATTGTAGATCGGCGGGTGCATGATGAGTTTGTCGATCGCTTTGTCCATCGCGTCGGCAATTTAAAGATGGGGGACCCAAATGATGCAGATACCGTAATTGGTCCGATTGTCGATCGATCTCAGTTAGATTCACTCATGAAGCACATTCAAGCAGCACATCAGGATGGTGCGCGTCAACGGCTCGGTGGCGATCCGGACGGGCTAATGCTACCACCGCATATTTTTGTCGATGTTACCAATCAGATGTCCGTGGCACGGGAGGAGTTGTTTGGGCCTGTCGCCCCCATTATTAAAGTCCGTGATGAGGCAGAAGCTTTGCAAGTTGCCAACGACACCGAGTATGGCTTATCGAGTGCCGTGTTTACCCGCGATGAGCGACGGGGACTGCATTTTGCGTTGCAAATGGAAGCAGGGATGACGCACATTAACGATCAGACGGTCAACGATCTTCCGAATGCTCCCTTTGGTGGTGAGAAGAATAGCGGCATCGGACGGTTTGGTGGTAGTTGGGCAGTTGCAGAGTTCACGACCGATCGTTGGGTGACAGTGCAACGTACTCCGCGTACCTATGCCTTCTAATAACTTAACAGGTTTCTTGGTAGAGAAAACCGCGATCGCGTTGAGGCTCGTTACGATCGCGGCCGATAGTAACGACTAAGGGGACTTCAATCTGAAAAGGACCGTAGTGGACTTCCACGACATGGAATGTGTCTCATCCCCTAGCAATTGACTTAGAATCCTGAAAAGTTGTAGCCTACACCGATTACCAGCCCTACAGCAGTGTTATCAAAAGCCGTTACATTTACGGCAGCCGTTGCTGTAAATTGGGGTGTCAAAGGAACATCTACACC
Organism: Tolypothrix campylonemoides VB511288_2; assembly: GCF_045999855.1. Lineage (NCBI taxonomy): Bacteria > Bacillati > Cyanobacteriota > Cyanophyceae > Nostocales > Tolypothrichaceae > Tolypothrix > Tolypothrix campylonemoides. The sequence continues at coordinate 780,686 of NZ_JBFPMW010000002.1, read as the reverse complement.
ACCAGTGACTAGGAAATCAACTGAAGTGTCGTCACCAAACGATATGGCTGCTCCGGCTCCAAGGTAAGGAGCGACACTAAATCTACCTCCTCCTGGCACTCCTATAGGTAATAAATCGTATGTTACTGGAATCAGCAAGGTTGGATCATCGCTAACATAGAGACTGGGTCGCACAGAAAAAGATCTTGCAAGTCCAAGTTTGCTAAAGATAGCAAAGCTACCTTCGCCGAGAGCAGTGTCTCCTGAACCCAAACCAATGTTGCCACCAATCCCGAAATAGCTTGGTCCAGAACGGGTAGATCTTCCTGGCGAAACACCATTAGTATCTGGAGTAGTTCTGCCTGGAGTAGTTGTACCGGGTATGGTCTGACCTGGTGTAGTTGTGTCTGGAGTAGTGGTATCGGGTATAGTCTGACCTGGTGTAGTCGTGTCTGGGGTAGTTGTGCCTGGTGTAGTCGTGTCTGGAGTAGTGGTACCGGGTATGGTTTGACCTGGTGTAATTGTACCGGGCGTAGTCGTATCAGCTTGAGCCATAGTAGGAACTACACTTTTAGAGGGCTTAGCCAAGAGAGCAGAAGCAGAAGTCAGAGCCTTTCCTGGGATAGGCTTGGCAGCAGAATTAACAGCGATCGGACTGACTGGTTGAGCCAGCGTTGTAGTGGAATTAGATTGGGGCGCGGTTTTTGGAAAACTCAGCTTTTGATTTTCTACAGAAGCGATCGCCCGTGAATTGGCAGATTTTGCAGTCTCAGCTCGAGCTGATAACCCACTACTAAACACAATCGGCAGTATAGCGAGACTCAACAGAAAGGAAGTACGCATAATCATCTAGTAGATATTTGAATCTATGTTTAAGAAAGGCAATAGTCAAGATTGCGTGACAATATGTTCTAACAAATTTTGTGACTGTTAGAGGTTGAAAATCAGCGCTGTATAGTACAAGCATAAATCTTGCTAATCCACCTAACTTCCATCTAAAGAATGTCTCGAATTAGAAGCCAACTTGTGTTCTGGAATACAATGAATACTTTATCAAGAAAATTGATTTAAAATCACTTTAATTTGAAAATTAACAGCTTCTTGAAGATAAATTGAAATAACAAAGATTTACTTCAATTTTCATCCCTATCTAATTTTTTTACGTTAAAAGTATAACAAAAAATAGTTGTTTTGGGTTGAATAAAACCATCTTTTTACAAAAATATTGCAGGAAATACACAACTTAAAAGTTTTATAACTTATAAAATTTACATCTATTACTGCTTAATTTCTGCCTAAAAATACAAAAATATATAGATTGGTTTGAGGCACGAAATCTAACTAACGTTTACAGGCTTTTTTGAGTTTCACTATCGTTCAACCCTACTACAAAAATTCTCCACCCTTGCAGTATCGAATGTTAACTACCTTTAAATAGGCTAAATATTAAATTCATTTGTAAAATCCGATACTTTATTTTCTCACCCTATAGACTGAAACACTTTGGAGAGATAACAAAATTAAAAACGTTGGCTATCGTTACTGTGTTATGAAAGTCATTACAGTAGAACAGGAGGCAAAATATGTCCTATCAAAAAGAACGTCTACAAAATATCCCTCCTGGTCCGCAAGATGTGCCAATTATTGGAAGCTTACCTAATTTTCAAACAGACTCGCTCAATTTTTTACTGAATTTAAGACGCGAGTATGGTGATGTTGTGCGCTTTAGGTTAGGAACTCGCGTTTTGTATTTAGCCAGCCATCCCAATCATATCAAGCACGTACTTCAAGATAACAATAAGAATTACCGCAAAAGCTTTGGTTATCGTAGGCTAGAATCTTTTTTAGGTCAAGGTTTGCTGACCAGTGAAGATGATTTGTGGCGGCGCGAGCGCAAGTTAATGCAACCTGCATTTCACCGGGATCGGATTGGTGCTTTTTCTGAAACAATGACACATGCAATTCAAGCAATGCTGAAACGGTGGAAAGGTTTTGCCGAACGTGGTGAACCAATTAACATTACTAATGAAATGATGCGCCTTACCATAACAATCGTCTGTTGCACGCTATTTACTACTGATATTAGCGATGAAGCCAGCGATGTCGGACAAGCGCTCACGATTGTTCTCAGACACGCTAACAATCGCATTAGTTCTTTGTTTGCTCTACCAGAAAACTTTCCTACCGAAGAAAATGCTCGCTTCCAACAAGCACTCAAAACTCTGGATAGTGTTGTTTATGGCTTAATTAACGAGCGGCGACAGTCTGGTCAAGATACTGGCGACTTGCTATCGATGCTGGTGTTTGCTCGCGATGAAGAAACTGGCGAGACGATGAGCGAAAAACAACTTCGCGATGAGGTCATGACAATTTTCCTCGCCGGACATGAAACAACCGCGAATGCTTTGTCTTGGACTTGGTATTTGCTGTCTAAGCATCCAGAAGTGGAACGTCGTTTGTATGCCGAGTTGAGCGAGGTGCTTGGCGGACGTGTTCCCACTTTATTTGATTTAAAAAATTTAAAATACACTCAACAGGTGCTAAACGAATCGATGCGGTTGTATCCACCTGCTTGGGAAATCGGACGCGAAAGTATTGGTTCAGACAAATTTGACGACTATGATATTCCCGCCAATTCCACGGTTATTTTGAGTTCTTACGTGACTCATCGACATCCAGATTTTTGGGAGAATCCCGAAGGTTTTGACCCAGAACGGTTTTCGCCTCTAGCTTCTGCTGGTCGTCCGCAATATGCTTACTTTCCGTTTGGTGGTGGACCACGGACTTGTATTGGTAATAATTTTGCCTTAATGGAAGCCCAGTTAGCGATCGCTGACGTTGCCCAAAGGTATCGTTTAGAGCTAGTACCCGGTCATGTTGTGGTTCCACAACCAATGATAACTTTGCGACCACGCAACGGTATTTTCATGACTTTACGCCCGCGAAGTTAGGCATTGGAACTGAAGTATTATGCTCTTGATGACTTTTTTGTTCCTGTTTTGCGATTGCTCATTTGTCCAAAGTCCAATCTTTACGTTAAATTGTTAGAGTGAACAGCATAGCTTCCTGATAATGGCTTCTGTGAATGAGCTACCGCTAGTAGATTTGACTAGATATCCTCATCCTGCGTTATCCGAGCATCCTATCTTGTCAAGTGAGCGATCGGGATGGCGAGGAATGTTTTTCAATCACTACGGTCACCCTGCTCATAAAAGCCCGGAATTTCAGTGTACGCAACACATTATTGGAATTACAGGGAGCGGGCATTCCATTGCGTCAGAGCATCGGATTGATGGTCGGGCGTACACTCGTTACTGCCAGCCAGGTGAAGTGCTTTTCATTCCTGCTGAAGTCCGGTATTCATCTAATTGGCAACAGGCAGGAAATTTTTCCTTAATTGGCTTTTTTCCCAAGTTTTTTGAGCAAATCGTCCATGAATCTGTTCGAGTCAGGCGGGTTGAACTGATTCCCCAGATTGGTCTAGTCGATCCCTTCGTTCAGCAAGTTGGGCTTGCTCTTAAGACTGATGTGGAAGCAGGACATCCAGCAGGAAGAGTCTTTGGTGAATCTTTGGCAACTGGGTTAGTTATTCACTTCCTCAAGAATTACTCGGTTTGGCAACCACAGTTTTCCTCTCATTCAGAAGGTCGTTTATCAGAGCAGCAATTGCAGAAAGTCGCGGACTACGTCCACGATCGCCTCAACCAGGATATTTCCTTGTCAGAGATGGCGGGAGTGTTGAACTTAAGCCAGTATCACTTCTGTCGTTTGTTTAAGCAGTCAACGGGCGTAACTCCCCATCAATATTTGACTCGATACAGGATTGACCGAGCAAAACAGCTGTTGTTAAATACGGAACTAACGATTACAGAAATTACCTTTGAACTTGGTTTCAACAATCACAGTTCTTTTACTCGCCTCTTCAAACAGTACACTGGCGTGACGCCAAAGACGTTTAGGGCGTCGCGGTAACGATCGCAGCAAGATTTGCACAGAGGAAGCAAAACTTGTCAAGCATTGGGTGAGGGGCGATCGCTACACTCAGCGTATTCCACTATTTCAATGGGAAAAACGCTAATGATGGCACCCTTAACAATCAATCCTGATGTTGCTACCTTTATTAATGTATTTACGGTCGAACCGTTCAGACAGAACGTACTTGTCAATCGCATTAAGTTTGATGCAGAAACTACGATCTGCAAACAGGCGGGATTTATCAGGGCGATTGTCCACCGCAGTTTAGATGGCTCTAAAGTAGTGAACCTTGTGCAATGGGAAAGTGTGGAAGCAAGCAGGGCAATTCACCATAATCCAGATATTGCTGCTAGTTTTGCCAGCTACCAAGAGCTTGGTGTTCGGATGGATTTGCGCTATTACGAAACGGCATTAATGACAGCACAGCCTTTTACGATCCAAACTCACGATGGTTTAATGGCTCAAATCGACGTACTGCAGGTAGCACCAGACGATCCGCAACTCCTGCTCGAATACGCGAGACAACACTCCAATCCGGCGATCGCTTCAGCAGACGATCGCTCAACCGTTTGGTTTCGGAGCCTTGATGGTATTCGCGTGATTCGCTTTAGCTACTCACAAGGAAGCAACCACAATGAGAACACTCAAGTTTTTGCAACGGAAAATTGGATTGAGCAAGTCACTTCTCATTGTTACCAGGTTGAGTTTGTGATAACGAAGCAGAGTTTATTGGTTTGAACTAATTTTTTAATTCCAGCAGTCATTCCCGATCTTTTTCCTCTGCGCTCAAGTGCGTACTCTGCAGTTCAAAAATAATTTATTTAACTGCAGAGACGCTGAGGACGCAGAAATTTGGAGATATGATACCGACGCAATCCTTTGCATATTGTCGGCATATTCTAACATATACAGCCCAAAGGCGAGAGTTTAATGGGATTGAAACGAGCAAGCGATCGCAAGTTCAGAGTGTTGTAAAAGTGTATTGCGATCGAGACAATAGGGTTTGTATTGTGGAGTTGCAGCGAGTAGTTTCTCAATTCTCACTCGAGCTGCTTCAACTACCGATTCAGAGAGACTACCACTCTCAAGAGAGTCTGAAAAATCTCGCCCAATCTTGTGGATTCGTTCTGAGGATGAGGAAGGAAGGTTGCGAGATACGATTAATAGATCGCAGCCAGCATGAAAAGTTTGTCCCACAGTTCCACTTTGAGTATACATATCTGAGACAGCTTTCATATCCAAATCGTCAGACACAACTACCCCCTCAAAACCCAATTCCTCTCGAAGAATACCGTGCAGAATTGGTTTTGATAGGGTAGCTGGGACATTTGGATCTATTTTGGAAAACAAGATATGAGCAGTCATCATAATGGGAACTTGCTTTTCAATCAGTGCTTTGAAGGTGATCAGTTCGCGATTTCGCAGTTCCTCTATAGATAAATTGAGAGTCGGTAACTCTAAGTGAGAATCAGTGCTGGTGTCGCCATGACCTGGGAAATGTTTGGCACATCCAATAATTCCTGAGTCTTGCAGACCAAGGTAGTAATCAATAATACCTTGAGCAGCCATTTGCGGAGTTTCTCCAAAAGCGCGAGGTCCAATAACTGGGTTGTTGGAATTGGAAAAAATATCGGCGACAGGAGACCAAGAGACATTAATTCCCAAAGATTTCAGTTCTACTCCTGTGGCTGCTGCGATTTCACGGGATTTAGATTTGTAAAGTAAGGCATGAGGAAATCGGGTTAGGGGTGGTGGGGTGCGATGGACTCGACCACCTTCATGGTCTAGGGTGAGAAACATTGAATCGCGATCGCTGTACTGCTTTATTTGGTCTATCAACTCACTAAAGCTTTGCAACCACACTTCATAAGGAGCATCGTAACGAAAGTTCTTTTGAAAGAAAATAACTCCAACTGGTTTTAACTCATTCAGTATCCGCTTATCATCATCATTGAGCGTAGTTCCAGAAATACCAACGATCAGATGATTTCCAAAACGTTGAAGTTTTTGTGTGACTGCCATTTTTCCTCCTAACAACTGTACAAATGAGGACGGGTAAGGATACCCATCCCACAAGAATCTAATTTAATTCAGTTATGTAAATTTAATTTTTAGGTGAGTTCGCCTGAATCTAAGTTCAGTTTAATCGCTTAAATCATTTTGGTACTTTTGTAACAGTGTCTGAATCAACTGAGATGAAGCTCAAAAGGTGGTTTGCTGGAGACAGTTAATCGATATCAGTCAAAGATAAAAAATTGGTGATGTATCCGAAACTACAATCATTAATAATTCAGCTTTCCTTCTTGTCGCAGTGGCTCGTGAGTTTGGCGATCGCGCCCGCAATCTGTTTCGTGATACTGTCAATCAACACCTTATTATTTTGACAAATGCATCACCTTCTAAGTGCGTAGACCCCCTATCTGATGCCTACGGTGTACACACATTTTTAGAGATCTCCCTAAAACCTCCGATAAATTGGGGGACTTGAAAAATTTCCCCCCTTTTTAAGGGGGGTTAGGGGGGATCGAAACCGCAAGAATGCACTTTAGAAGACTTGTGTACACCACCGTAGCTATCTGATGCTGGAAGGATGACCTTGCAAGTGCTGATTTTGATTAAAAAGCTGGTAGCGAAATTTCCGCAGTGGTCATTGGTAGTTGATGGGGTGCTGGTAGAGTGGGATGGGTAGCGGTCGTTTCACCAATAATATCGACTACCTTAGTTAATTTTCCATTGCTCCATAGCTTTCTAAAAGTTGAATTATTTCTGACAACTTGGTGTCATCCCAAAAACCTTGTTTGCTTAATTCTTCTGCAACTGCAAGAGCAGTAAAGTTATTTTCATCTTTTGCATTAAAGTCAGCACCAAGTTCAAGTAATTGCCGAACAGCTTTTGTATTTAACTTAAAGACTGCTAACATTAAAACAGTTTCACCTTGGCTAGAACTGCTATTAATATCTGCTCCAGCTTCAAGTAATGCTTGGAATATTTCATGGCTAATTTTCGCAGAATTTAAAGCAATCATTAGCGGTGTATATCCCTGTATACTCTCTTCTTTAAGATTAGGATTAGCACCAGCTTCTAATAAAATACGAACAACTGATAATTGATTATTTCTTATAGCTTTATGCAATGCTGCTTCACCATTAGAGCTAATTGCATTTACATCTATGCCTTGAGAAATTGCATTAGAAACAACATTAATATTCCCGAAGAAAGCATCATCAACAAATGCTTCAACAGCATAGTTGTTCTTTTTTTGATGATAAATAAACCATTTCGGTAATGATTTTTCTGAGATTTCCCGAAGTTCGGGAGATGTTAATGGTGCTAAGTAATCAAAAGCCTCTTGCCAAGCCATACGAGTAGCAATTTGTAAAGCAAAGTCGTAACCGCCATCTACCGCATTAACATCTGCGCCTGCTTCAACCAAAAGTTTAACATAATCAATATTACCAACCTCAACAAGGCACATTAATATAGTTTTTCCATCTTCATCTTTTTCATTTATATCTAAACAACTAGTTTCCATTAAATTATTAAATACTTCTAATACAGCTTGACAATATATTTCTTCATCTTCTATACATTGTTTTGTTTTTATATACTCTTTTATCTTCTTATCAACTAATTCAAAAAAAAACATATTTGATTTCAGTACTTAAAAATTACTAAAAAACTATATATATGAAAATATTTTTCAACAAAAAGTAATATTTCCATATAAGGTTTGGACTGGGTGGATAGAGTCATGTGCAGTTATGATAGATAGCGCCAGAAAATATAGTTATTGAGACGGTAGTCAATATGACATCAAGTATATTGAATGATAACAACGCTGTTGAAGTAGATGGCGTCCGTTTTGAAACTATAGTGCTGGAGCCAGTGTTCAACGTACCAAAAAGAACCTTGGTGCAGAAACTGCTGTGCGTATTACAACCTTTATTACCAATACCACCTGGGTATTTTTCCCCTAGATATTCTGTAAAGATTGGTATTCGTATTACTAATAACACCCCAACTCCTCTTCGATTTAGCTTGTATTTCACCTTGTTTCCGGAAATTGTGAGTGTAGATAGTCCAGATAGTCCAATTTCCTTTGAAGGGGGCTGTATTAGCCCCAGAGCGCCCTTAGAATCTGATTTTCCTTTTGTCATACCTGGAGAAAGTGTGGCCTTCTTTCCTAATGCAGAAATCTTTTGGATTTGGGGCGAAAGGCTTGGACTTAGCATGGATAGCGGAGAAGGTGGTAAATGGATTTTTCAACCTTTTAAGCTTGGTAATTATCAGTTCCGGTTTACGTATAACAATCTAAAGGCAATGGTAACAATGTACGGTTCTGTGAGTACAGATACAAAGTTAATAGAAGGACTCTGGACGGGTCAAGTAACAACTCCCCTTGTGGATTTACATTTAGTCCATCTGTAAAGTGAAAGTTAACTAAGCTCACTTACTATTTGGGAATTAGGTGAAAATTAAGTTAAAGGTAATTGAACCGTAAAAATACTGCCTTTTCCCAACTCACTTTGTACGCTCAAGCTACCTTTATGTGCTTGTACGATCGCCTGTGCGATCGCTAATCCCAATCCAGAACCGCCCGTGCTGCGAGAGCGATCGCTATTCACTCGATAAAATCTGTCAAAAATTCGTTTGTGTTCGTGAGGTGCAATCCCTATTCCACTATCTTGAACTTGAATTATGGCATGACAGCTATCACTATCCAAAATAACCTGAACTTGACCGCCAATTGGCGTGTATTGAATGCCATTCACAATCAAATTAGAAACCAAACGATAAATTTGCTCCTCATTACCGATTGCATGCAAAATTTGCTGTTTTCGGACTTCAGATTTCAAATGAATTTGAGATGCGATCGCCAAAGCTGCCAGCTCCTCAATTAAATCATCCACAATGTCATTAAGACAACAACGCTCTCGTTTTACCGACACAGCTTGTCTATCCATGCGAGCTAGTAGAAGCAAATCGGTCACCAAAGCCGTTAAACGCTGATTTTGACGCTGTACAGTTGTTAATATATCCCGTGCTTCTTTGTCATCCAAATCACTCATTAACAGCGCAGACTCCACCGTTGCTTGTGTTGCAGCTAAAGGTGTTCGTAACTCGTGAGCTGCATCCGCCGTAAATTGTTCTACTTGCCTGTAAGATTTGTATATTGGTAGCATTGCCAATTCAGACAACCACCAGCTTGCACCACCTACCAAAATCATCGCCAATGGCAATCCCAATAATAAAGCTAACCTCACATTAGCTAAGTAGCGATCCACATCTTGAAGACTGCGCCCCATTTGCATATGTCCCCAAGGTTGACGATCCCTGGTATGCAGCTCTAGAGAAATCTGATGATAGCGATTTCCGCTTGCATCTGTAAGAGTTTTCCAGACGATATCACCAGGGGTTACAGGTAACTTTTCCGGTTCAAAACCAGCAGTAGCAACAACCCGTCCGGAACGATCTAGCAACCGGACGTAGTAATTACCTTGGTGAACCGCACCCAGAATGTGGCGTTTTGGTTCTGGTTCTGGCAAAAGCTGTCGGGCGGATGGTTCGAGACGTTCTGGTTGCTTCAACTCATTTTCAACACTGTCGTGTAAAGTTCCAGCAACAGTTTCCAATTCCCGATTCACAGTTTCCCAGTGAGCATGAACGATGGCTTCGTATACCCCCAAGCCGCACAAACTCAGTATGAAGCCCATAACTACAGCATACCAGCCAGCCAGCCGCAAACGAGTTTGAGTAAAAAGCTTATGTTGGTTCATCGGTTGTATTGAGACGGTAACCCTTACCATGAACCGTTTCAATGATATGGGTACTATCGACTTGTGCTAGTTGTCGTCTCAGCAGACGTATTTGTGCGGCAACAACATTACTTATAGTATCTGCATTCGCCTCCCAAAGCTGATTGCGAATTTGGTCGGTTGTTACAATTTGGTTGGGATGCTTCATAAAATATTCTAAGAGTTGAAATTCCTTATTAGTTAAAAGAATTTCTTTTTTGTTACCATTTGCCGTCGAACAGTAAACAGTACGATCGCCATAATCTAACGTTAGGTTAGCAACCTGTAATTGTTGAGGTTGAAACTGAGGAGAACGTCGCTGTAAAGCACGCAATCTTGCTAACAATTCTGCCATCCCAAAGGGCTTGACCAAATAATCATCTGCACCTGCATCCAGCCCGGTGACTTTGTCTTCCATACTGTCTTTAGCAGTTAGCATCAACACAGGTAAAGAATTCTTTTTAGCCCGCAACCGCTTGCACAACTCGATTCCCGACAATCCAGGAAGCAACCAGTCAAAGATTGCGAGAGTATATTGCGTCCAACCTCGTTCGAGATAATCCCATGCTTCGGAACCATCCATCACCCAGTCTACAACATACTTTTCCTGGTTGAGAACTCGCTTCATCGCAGCGCCTAAATCTGGTTCATCTTCTACTAGTAAAAGTCTCATATTCTTTAATTAGTTGTTGGTTGTTAGTGGTTAGTTGGCTACTAACCACTAACCACTATCATCTTATTTATTAAATGTAAAACGTCCATCTACTTTTTTACCACCAATATTAGATGTAACTCTTACTTGATATTGACCCGTTGCCTTTTCTGCAAGCATTCCTTCGTAGTGTTTTCCACTTGCATCATAGGTGAGGGGAATTGTCTTTTGCGTCCCGTCTGGTAACTGAACTAAGGCTGTTACTTTGGCATTAGTAATTGCTTCGTGATTATCTCCTTTTTGCAGGTAAAAATCTAAGTGTGTTCCATTCGCTTCGTTTAAAGGAACAAATTCCAAGTGATAAGCTCCTGTTTCTACAATTGTTCCCCCATGAGATTTGCCATGTTGCTCTTCTGTTTTTTTGGCTGCTGTAGCTGAGGCTGTAGGAATGGATTGCTGGTTGTTTGAGGTCGTGCTAGTCTGACTTTTTGCTGTAGAAGATTCTGAATCAGTGGAGCGATTGCTATTGCTGCATGCTGCTAGAAATAACATTCCTATAAGCCCTAGAAGAATAAGTTTGGATTTTAATGATTTCATTACAGACTTCCTTGTTGAATTTGAAAAAATAATAGTTATAAGCTTTCTAAAATACTTATGTTTTCCCCATGTAGTCTTATATAATTTGAGCAATAGCAAACAAAAATCTAGCAAGCATTTCCCACTAGAATACATCCCTTCCTACAATTAAATGAGACTCTGACACAACCTACTATCAGTTTTACAAAGAGAAATGAAATTAAGATGAAATTAAACAACACGATCTACGAGGTTGTTTGAAAAGTGATTTGCTGTGTTTTTAGTACCTATCGCTCCTCCCTGACCCGAATACGGCAATTGGTCGGGATGACGCAACCAAAGCAAAACCTACAGTGGCGAGTACTGGGGGTTTTGGGTTGCGATTCTTGTTTCACCGCGATCGCTTTTATCTGGAATATGTAGAATGGTGTATATTTTTTCTACAAGTCCGCAAAGTCCAAGTACATCACTTGTCTTGAAGAATGAACCTATCGGGTCAGCAGCGCGAACATTCTGCCTTCACCTGTAGACTGTCAAGTGCTATTCTGACTGTTTGCTGTTCCCCAACTTCTCGAATTTTAGAAAAAATTTTACCTGTTGGATGTCTAATGAAGTCCGATAGTGTATTGGTACCCTTGTAAGTAAGAGTAATACATTTTAAAGTTCAATTTTTTGTATATTCAAATCCAGTCAATTTTGTGACATCACACAACCTTCCTAGTTTTAAGATTGTCCAATGTTCAGGAATTTTACTTAATCATTCAGCTATTATTCCTAAATGGTCTATATTTAGGACTTTTATTGCTTCTATTGGCTCATTCATCGTTTTTTCCACATAGCTACCTAACTCGATTATTTTATACCAAAAAAGTCTGTAATAATTACTAGTCAATCATTACAAGCTTTTATTTTTAAAATTCATAATTATTAAATCCGCTTTAATCTGTGCGGAATGTGGGATAAAAACCTTAGTAGGTAAGATTTTGAGTTGAGCCTCCTGATTCTCAATAGTGCCAGTATATTGATAGAGGTTGAACGAAAATCAAGGATTTCAAAAAATCATTTTCCGTTCTTTTCCGTCCATTTGATTCCCAACTCGACTTGTGTACACCACCGTAAGCCTTAAAAAGGGGGGAAATACTCTCAAAGTCCTTTCTTCAATAGTGCATTCATTGCGGTTTCGATCCCCCCTAACCCCCCTTAAAAAAGGGGGGAACTGAATTCCAATTCTCCCTTTTCACTATGTTTCATCTCTTTTCTAGAGATCTGTACACCACCGTAGCTAAAAAAGGGGGGAAATACTCTCAAAGTCCTTTTGCCCTCTGCCTTTCTTCGGTAAAACTTAGACTTAAGATTCTCGTCCTGAAGCCCAAGTATCGCGCCACTTAACAGTACCTTCTTTGGCAATAACCCAACGGCGAGTCATGAGATTTTCTCGAAGGGGGGAAGTTCCTTCTCTCAACATCGCGTATTTATAGCTGATGAGCTTACCAGCGCTTTCATTAAAGGGAATTTCGGCAAACCACGTGTTTTCGTTTATGTATTCCAAAGGATATGCTTTGGCGATATCCCAATTGCCCAATTCCGGACAGTCACCAATGACTACGATTCTTTCACCTAGTTGAGTACGCACTCCGTTAAGCTGTGCGCGTACAATAGTTTGCCCTTTGACTCGCTCTCCAACACGGCTGAGTACAATTACACCGTGTTCTTCTAGTTGTAGGTCATAAATTTTACCATCTTTAACTTCATACTTATTGCGAGTCATGACACAGGTATGTTCTCCATCAGGTAAGTCTGTAGCAACTTCTGGTATGGTCGTAGAACCACCTCTATTGAGTGCAACAAAGCACACTGAGTCACGATAGCGGCGTACATAACAGTAAATATCAGGGGTGATGTATTTTTCCCACTGGCTACCCATTGATAAAGCAGGATTGAGTCGCCGCAAACCAGATAGTAACCTGATATAACGATATATTTCCGTATCTATATCCCACTTATCCATCATCGGGCGGTTGTAGGGATCGTTACCGCCATTGGTATCGTCGTGAAGATATTGTTCCGTACCGTAATAGATACAGGGAATACCGCGAGAGGTCATAATGAGGACAGTTGCTAGCATTAACCTCGCTGGATCGGAATTCAACGATTGGAAGCGGGGCATATCGTGATTGTCAATGAAGGTGATGAGTTCTGTCGCCCCGCTGTACCGATAATCTAAATCAAAAATGTCTTTAATTAGATAAAATCCCGCTTCAGCACTTTCACCTAAAGCTTGCCTAATAGCGACACACAGCCCAAAATCTAAAATAGTCATTCCAGAGTTGTTGGCAAACTCTACAGAGCGATCGTCTTGGGGATGGCTGTAAATCCACTCGCCAAAAATAAACACATCTGGTTTGTGATTGTACATATCACCAGTAAATTCTTGCCAAAACCAGATGGGCATATGCTTGACAGTATCGACTCGCAGTGCATCAACACCCCGATCCAACCATTGTTTAATTGCTGCTTTGATATAGCTGCGGTATTCGATATTGTTTTCATTAAAGGTTGCTAGACCTGCAAGTTCGCAGTTTTGCACTTGCCATTCATTTTCCCAATCTTGTACTTCACCATAATGGTGATACCAGTGAGCTTCATCATCGTTAAAGTCAGCAATTTTGACTCCATCGTCGTATAGTTCGCCTTTACGACCACTGATATCGGGGCTACTGTGGTTGCAAACTATATCTAGCACTAGCTTCATCTTACGCTTGTGCAGTTCCTCAATCAACTTGTCAAATGTTGTATTTCTTGTTTCCTGCGTTTTGTTTAAAGACGGTTCTTCCCCCGTAGCAATAAATCGAGGATTTATCCGCTTAAAATCCCTTGTCCAATAGCCATGCATGGCTGCATTGCCTACAAATAAGTCTTCTACTTGCTCAAATAAAGGAGTTAACCAGATTGCAGTCACTCCCATGTTTTTCAAATAATCTAATTTGTCGATCACACCCTGTAAGTCACCACCCCAGTATTTTCCCCAATCCTGTTTGGTAGGATCGTACAGTTCTGCATTAGCACCTGTACTATTTTCTAAATCACCATCATAAAAGCGATCGACGACAATAAAGTAAAGAGTTTCCTGACGAAACTCAATATCCCTAGTAAACAGAAATTCCAGGTCAATTTCTGTCTCTGATGGTGTTGTTTCAATAATGGCAGAGACTTCTGCACCAGCATCATCTACTTTGTACTGCTCTTCGGAAAATAATGAGGGAGGGGTGTTTACCATTTTGAAGAACCGATCTCTAAATTTACAGGTAGCTATATCCGCAAACAATGTTATCTATAAAACATTGATTGAGTATGTGTTGACAGTATTATCTAATCTATCTTTGGGTTTAACTATCTATCTTTAGGAGTACCAGTATAATGCTGTTTTGATAATAGGGAGTAGGGATCTCCTCGTTTCCAGATCGCTGCAAGGGAGTAGCTCCTCAACCTACGTTTTTAAATTGCAATAAAAGTTGCATATTTTAATTAAAGACTATAGTAAAGTCACTGATTTAATGAAGTTACGTGTACTTTCACTAACTATGTAGCTTTCAATAAAGAATTGTATGTGTTCGCAAACAGGAGCCTCTTTCAGTTCATATACTAAATACATTCTCATAGTTTGCTCTGCGGAGCATTTGGAGGTCCTAAAATGGTTCACACATACGAAGTATTAGTCGATACTAGAGAATGTCTTGACCAATTACACAGTACCTTTCAAAGCGAGACAACACGTTACGAAATAGACGCTGAATCAAAATTCAAAGCTAATGCTATGGCACGCATTCAGGCTAGAAGCGAGCGTCCACAGTGTACTGAATATGATGTTAGGGTAACAAGGCTTTTAAAATAAAGCAAATAAAATTTTTAATGTGTTGTAAAACTCCGTCTGTATTTTAAAGCTTCAGGCGGAGTTGCTATATGGATGGTTAGTGGTTCTTAGGGGCGCAAGGCATTGCGCCGCCGTACAGTGGGTAGTGGGTCATTCAACATCCACGCATCCAAAATCTACAGTGCTTCTGGTGGGGCAATATCGGAACCAACTGCGATTCCTGCCGTGCTAGACTGTAACCCGGGTTTGGAAGTTGGTTTTTCGTCTCTCAAGGACTGCTTGACAGAAGAGGATGCAGGTACTTCGCCTGTATCCATGCTGGCGTTTGCATTCGCTTGCTGAGACATGATTGACAATCCTCCCAAGGAACCAGCAACAAGGGCTGCATAGCCTACATAAAGATGCACTGGTTTAATCCCAAATCCTAAGTTACTGGATTGAAGTTGAGATTGATAAGACGTTGGTAACACTAATTTTGTGGGTTCTGGAACAGGTAAAGAAGCAGCTAAACTTGCTCCATCTAGTCCCAAGGCATTACCCATAACACGAATAAAGCCACGAACATAGACATCTTCTGCCAATGCGTCCCAGTTACCTTCTTCTATTGCAGCCATTTGATAGATAGGTACGTGAGTGTAAACGTGAAGCTGGTTCAGAGAAAGACCTTGCAACTCTCTTACTTGCCGCAGTTTTTGACCAACTTGACGCAGGCTTTCTATACGTTGTTGGGCTTTTTGTTCGGCTAGTTCAGCTTTTGTTGGCTTTTTGTTTCCAAACCATCTGTTTTGTTTTTTCTTGGCTGGCTGGTTTTCTAAGGTTTGCACAACTTCTGGTTTTGAGGGGAAATCATTTTGAATGTTTGTTTCAACACTCTCTTTTTCGTGTGCTCTAACATCCGTTAAGCAAGGTGTGAAATCAACAACCTCTGCTTCTTCAGAAAGAGTCGCTACAATTTCTATATTATTGTTGTCTGTTTGATAGTTGTTTTCTGGTTGGTTATTTTCGTCTTCTACCTTTTGCGCGTGTTGCACAAATTGGCGAAAAGCTAAACCAATTGCTTCTCTACCTATGGATTGAAAGAGTGCTTGTGCTTGTTCGGCTGATGAACCTAGCAACTGTTGCATCATAGCGAGAGCACGACGATAAACTTTACTTTGATGTAATTCGGTTTCTATTCCGTCTAAGAGCGATCGCAATTCATCCTGAGAAATTTCTATAGCTGGATGACCGGGAGATTGTAATAAGTACAGGGATGTGGTAGCCATTGTGGGAAGCCTCTTTCGGCAGTTGAGCAATGCGAAGTTTCACTTATGTAATTTCTTCTACGGTTTATTATCATCTCCGGATGGATACGTATCATTTTTCTACCTCTCAGGAAGGATGCAGTCAAAACCACATTTGAAAAGAATAAGACGGTTATTTAAACGTCTTGCAAGGTGAGAGATCGTATTTCTTCTACTTGGTAAAATCAAAGAAAGAATTAATTGTAAAATTACGCAGTAAATTGTTTTTCTTAATACAATCAAGAAAAACACGGAGTATAAAATAGATGTATTGAGGATAAATCTTAGCCCCTAGATTTATCCATGGTGTGTAACTTAATTCAATGACGGAAAAATTAAATTTTTAAGACTTTATCCTTTAGCCTTCATCCTTCATGACAACCCTATTCCAATACGAATTGCGAGCTACTGCGATCCTGCACGTGTTTGACAAAAGACTGCACTGCTTCACAATAAACAGAAGGAGCAACCTCTGCTACATCGTTATGTTCTGCTCCTGGAATGAGAACTAAGTCCTTTGGTGCGGGAGCAGCTTCATACAGGGTCTTGCTCATAAAGGCGGGAACGACCTCATCAGCAGTGCCGTGAATAAATAAAACTGGTATTTTTAAATTTGGCACTTTCACGATGGAATCAAACCGCTGTTTTAGAATTAAATTGACTGGCAGCATCCAAAAATTGTTCCGATGTGCGATCATCTGGCGAATGGAGGTAAAAGAACCTTCTACAATCAAGCCTGCGGCTTCTGGGTGCTTAACAGCTAGATCGATCGCTACAGCACCTCCCAAGGAATGACCGTACAGAAAAATTTTGTTGGGTGAGATTTTGCGCTGACTGACTAAGTACTCCCAAGCTGTGGCTGCATCTTGATAAATCCGTAACTCGCTCGGAAAGCTTCCTTCACTGCAACCGTATCCGCGATAGTCGAACAGGAAGACCGAAAACCCAAGTTGGTGAAACCGATGTGCGCGAACAACGTTGGCTCCAATGTTGATACTATTGCCATGAAAATACAGCAGCACTTTACTGTCAGGTTGGCTAGAAGGTAGCCACCAACCATGGACGCGTTGCACTTTGCCAGAAGAAACGCTGACAGGTAACCAGACTTCTTCATAATTGAGATTGAAAAACTCTGGTGTTGTTTCAACGATCGAAGAGGGAAAAAAGATAAACCGAGATTGCCGTAGAAAAAGTAATATGCAGACAGCACAGTAAGCTATAACTATAGCAAAGAGCGTAAATACGAACAGCAATTGTATTGGTTGTTGCAGCTTATTTATTATCATGGAAGTATTTATAAAAACAATATGACTCGTCAAACTCAATAGCTTTATCTCAATAAAATTATGAATACGTTATGAAAAAATGATTTATTATAATATTAGTAAATAGTACAAATTTCTATCACTCTTTCAGTGGATTGGTTAATTAATGCTTTAAGATTAGCAAATAAAGAGGAGAAGACGGTGAAGCTGTCAAGCAAGGCTCAAGAGGAGCAACTCATGGAAGTGGTTGCACATCTACGGCAGGTAAGAGAGGAAAGAGCAATACGTATAGACGAACTAGCAGCTTATACGCGAATTCGCCCTGTTTTTTTACAAGCCTTAGAAGAGGGAAGATTTGAAGAACTACCCGAGCCTGTCTACGTTCAAGGGTTTGTTCGCCATTATGGTGATGCTATAGGATTGGATGGAACAGCCATAGCACAAGACTTTGCGAGTATTTGCTCTCCTCCTCCAGAAGCCAGCCAAGACGATCGAGAGTTAGATAAAAAACCAAATATATACATACCCCTAGCAGTACCATATATTTTGCTATTAGTAGCTGCCTCATTAGGACTTTTTTATATACTTAATCCTCCACGTCCATCTGCTGAATCTGTCAGCCAAAAGAAAATTTCTCAAGTTACCTCAAACAAGACAACAGCCTCAAAAGTAGTCTCAGATCCATCTCCCAAAGTATTCCCAGTCGCTCAGCAAACACCTTCTCCCAACCCAACATCAAGGGTATCGATCGCTCCAACTTCTAGAACATCACAAACGGGCGCAAAACCTACAACTAACGTTAGCCCAACACCAACAGCGACTCCAAATGCTGCGATCGCCCCTACTCCCACAATCTCCCCTTCAGTAGGAGCCACCTCACCTGTAGAAGTTTCTATCGAACTTCAAGACGAGTCTTGGTTGCGAGTCCAAGTAGATGGCAAAACAGAATTTGAGGGAACCTTAAGCAAGGGAGAACGAAAATCTTGGACAGCACAAAAAGAGTTAGTCATTCGTTCTGGCAATGCTGGCGCAGTGATGGTTTCTACAAACAATCAACAGCCAACACCATTAGGAAGTTTGGGCAGTGTAAAGCAAGTAAAGTATACCTCAGAAGTTGTTAATGGTCAATAGTTAGTGGTTGGTTGTTTAGTTGTTGCTTTAAACCACTAACCACTAACCACTTACTAAATTTTTGGTTTCTGCTGATGCCAAGTGGTTGACTGCTCGTAAGCATGGGCAACTTGAAAGAGCCGATCTTCTCCCAGCACGTTTCCAATCAATTGCAAACCAATTGGTAATCCATGAGTGTCAAAACCACAGGGAACACTGATCCCTGGTAAACCTGCAAGATTGACAGGAATAGTCATCAAGTCAACCAAGTACATACTTAAGGGATCGGCAGTTTTTTCTCCTGCTTTAAACGCAGTCGTGGGTGCTGTAGGACAAACCAACACGTCTACTTTTTCAAAAGCTTTTTCAAAATCTTGTTTGATGAGAGTGCGAACTTTTTGCGCTTTGAGATAGTAGGCGTCGTAATAACCAGCAGAAAGGGCATAAGTACCAATCATAATCCGGCGTTTCACTTCCGCACCAAACCCAGTTGCACGAGTCCGGGTGTACATTGACAGCAAATTTTCTGCGTCAGCCGCACGGTATCCATACTTCACCCCATCGTAACGAGCTAAGTTTGCTGATGCTTCTGATGGAGCAATAATATAGTAACTCGGTAATCCATCTCGGAATCGAGGACAAGAAATTTCTTGAATTTCTGCTCCCAACGCTTGAAGTTGTTCTAGCGCTTTACGAACGGCTTGTTCAACCTCAGAATCTAATCCTTCACCAAAGGTTTCTTTGATAACACCAATTCTGAGCTTTCCTTTAGGCAGTTCTGGTTTTAGGTTGACAGTGTAATCGGGGATCTCTACTTTTAAACTGGTGGAGTCTTTGGGATCGTATCCCGCGATCGCATTCAATAATATTGCAGCATCTTCTACCGTGCGTCCAAAGGGTCCTATTTGATCTAAAGATGAAGCAAAAGCCACCAGTCCATAACGAGAAACTAACCCATAGGTTGGTTTCATCCCAACAACACCACAGAAGGAAGCGGGTTGTCTGATAGAACCACCCGTATCAGAACCCAGAGACACAACACATTCTTCAGCAGCAACTGCAGCCGCCGAACCCCCTGAAGACCCTCCCGGAACTCGTGACAAATCCCAAGGATTCGCAGTGAGTTTGAAGGCAGAAGTTTCTGTAGAACCGCCCATGGCAAACTCATCTAAATTGGTTTTTCCTACCATAACTGCATCCGCATCTACCAGTTTTTGCGTCACCGTTGACTCGTAGGGCGGAACAAAGTTTTCCAAAATTCGGGAGGCGCAAGTAGTAGGAATACCCTTGGTACACATATTGTCCTTAATACCAATGGGAATTCCAGCAAGAATGCCAATGTTTTCTCCGGCTGCGATTTTAGCATCTACTTTCCGCGCTTGCGAGATCGCAAGTTCTGCAGTCACGCACAAAAAACTGTGCAATTTTGGCTCCACCGCCTGAATGCGGTCTAAAGCCTCTTGAGTAATTTCAACCGCAGAACGTTCTTTTTTTACTAACTGTGTATGCAACTCGCGGATGAATGCCATGATTGCTCCTTTCTCACTCAAGTTCTTGATTTTAATACACGATCGGGCTTTCTGCACACCGAGTTGATTGAGTTGTGCGAGATCGTTCTGCTGGGTGTGATTTCATCTACATTATTATATAGACTTCATTCTCCCGTTCCCAAACTCTGAGCGAGCTGCTACTTAACAGCTTCTAGCTGACAACAGGAGGCGGAGCCTTCACTCAAAGGAATTTCCCGGCTCTGCTTGGGAACGAGGTAGCAGCTACTCTCTACTCCCTTTATAAAAATATGGTTAAAATTCTTACACGTAAATCTATAGGTAAACAAACTGTATACGACATTGGGGTTGAACGCGACCATAATTTTGTTATCAAAAATGGTTCAGTCGCATCCAACTGTTTCAATAAATCTCACTCAACAGCATACGGTTATGTGACATATCAAACTGCATACCTGAAAGCCAATTATCCTTTGGAATATATGGCAGCACTGTTAACAGCTAACAGTGATGATACAGATAAAGTGCAGAAATATATCGCCACTTGCATGAGTATGGGGATTCAAATAGAACCCCCAGATATCAATCGTTCGGGTGTAGATTTTACCCCTTCAGGAGGAAAGATTTTATTTGGATTGTCAGCTGTTCGCAATGTGGGACAAAACGCAATAGCGTGTATTTTGGAAGCAAGAGAAAAGGAAGGCGAGTTTAAATCTTTAGCTAATTTTTGCGATCGCGTCGATTTGCGTGCTGTTAACCGACGTACCTTAGAAGCGCTGATTTCTTGTGGAGCTTTTGACAAAATGGACTCCAACCGCAACCAGCTAGTTCACGATCTTGAACTTATTTATGATTGGGCGCAATCCCGTGCTAGAGATAGAGCAAGCGGACAGGGAAATCTTTTCGATTTATTAGGGAGTGGATTTTCTACCACAAGTACCAACAAAATTCCCAACGGTTTTGAATCAGCACCCAAAGCAAAACCCGTTCTTGATTTTCCCCCTCAAGAAAAATTGCGGATGGAAAAAGAACTTTTAGGTTTTTATGTATCAGACCATCCTTTAAAAGCTGTACGTCAAGCAGCCAGAGTTTTATCTCCAATTAACCTTTCACAACTTGGAGAACAAAAAGAAGACTCTACAATTACCGCTATTGTCATGCTTAATGGCGTGAAAAAAGTCATGACAAAAAAAGGCGACCCAATGGCAATTTTGCAGATAGAAGATTTAACAGCACAGTCAGAAGCTGTAGTATTTCCTAAGATTTACGAAAAAATTAATTCATTACTGGCAGTCGATGTTAGATTAATTATCTGGGGAAAATTAGACCGACGAGACGATCAAGCTCAATTGATTGTAGAAGATGCTGAACCAGTGGAAACAGTACAGATGGTGATGGTAGAATTATCACCTTTCCAAGCAACAAGTATTGAGGAGCAAGATCGCCTGAGAGGCATTTTGATAAATGCACAACTAGGGGACAAAGAAAAATCAAAAGTCCCAGTCGTCGGAATTATACAAAGTGAAAATTCTCGTTATTATGTACGTCTGGGGCGTCAATTTTGGGTACAAGATTCTAGAATTGCCGTTCATTCTCTTCAAAATGCTCGATTTACTGCTTACGTACAGAATTTACAGCAAGCAGATAAGTAAGCCTAAGTCAGTAAATTAACGGAGGTTTTATAGAAGCTTATTAGTTTTTTTCATTACTTCTGCGGATGATGCTTTCCTAAAAATAATGGTATATTTTTATGCCAGGGAGGGTATGTGTAGAAGGAGGAAGGAGCTAAGGTTAGATGACCGCAGATGAAATTCACAAATTTGTTTTATATTGCAAAAAAATTCAACCTCAGCCTCAAGAAGATATCAAACGATTTTTTGAGGGTGTTGTCGGATTTCCATATGATAAAGAACTTTTACTACAAGCCTATTTGTTTTTAAATATTCAACAGATATTTCCTTTATGTTCTGAATTGTTATTATTTGAAAAATCACCAATTGCAGATTATACAGATTTAGGAAAATGTGATTTTGTTTATCTTACATCATCCGAAAAAATCTTTATAATTGAAACTAAATTTATTGACACTGCTGCAACAGGAGCAACAGAAAGAAAAAGAAGAAACAAGCATAGAAATAAAGTTTTTGAGCAGGTTATAACTTTAAAAAGTAGATTTAGCGAATATTGGAATATTAATCTAGAGCAATTAGAGTGCGGCGTTTTTACAACAGATCCAGAGGTGGCTTGGCGGGGTAACGGTGTGAACGTTATGACCAAGGCAGTGTCTATAGATAAACTTGAGTATTGGCGGCTTAGCTATAAAAAAAATTTATTAATAGAAAATGTACGAGCTTCTCATCGGTATTGATAGTACATTTATGCTATAAGCAGCCCTTTTGCAAGCTAAAGAATAAAATTATAAGGTATTTCATTTTCTCTTGTCGCTCCAGGAAGAGAGCGGGGGAGGGTTTGCCTTATTTTCTCAAAGTCTTAGAATGTGCAAGTTGTCTGCGCCACAGGTTAGTGGCTCGGCGTAGAAACCTTAAGTGGTAAATTTTTGGTAATAACCCACAGTTTAAGTTGTAGCAGTTATGCTGAGTTAAGTAGCAGATGACAACTCAGTCTTGCATCTCTACTAGAGATTGCCAACGCATGAAAAAGTGATGTGGCAACTAACAGATCTAAAAAGAAGGTGTTGAAGTGAAAACACTTTTAGTGATTGCCATTGGTTTTTTACCGTCCCTGATCTCCCTGTGGTTGATGCGTAAATCTCAGGCTAGAACACGCTTGCAGTTCACACGAGTCCCTATGGCTTCTTCAAGAAGACGCATAGAGCAAAATAATACATCTGAGCCGAGCGATCGCTACTACTTAGAAGGAGTCGGTTACCTGATTGGTGATATTAGTTGTTGCTATAATGCCCGTTCTGGTTATATCCGTTGTGCTGTAAATCCTGAAGGACCGTGTGAGGGTTGCCGTTACTATCAATCAAATGAATCAGTTGTTGAAAGAGATTATCAATAAATCTTGAACGAACAATGTCATCCATATTGAGGACAAAAGGAAAAGGGTAAAAGTTGCATTTTTCCCTTGCTGTTGACTGCCATCAAAAATTGATAAAAAAAACGTCTGCTGTCAAGTACCTGAAAATACTATTTTGGCTTCGTTACAAAACTAAATATAAATTATAATTTACTCCTATGTGTAGACCCATCTCTAGGGGCTGCATGCTAGTAACATCAAGCTTTTAACCTCTAGGGATGCCTTTTTTCTCCGTAGAGTTTTAATGTGTAAAACTAGACTTCGTTATCTATTGTGCGGATAAGTATAAGATAATTCAATCTTTATACCTAGATTTTCTGCCCCTTATCAGTCAATACTAAGAGAATGTGAAGACCGTTTAACCTACATACAAAAAATATTTGGTATGTATGCATTCTCCTATTTGGTCGGAAAACTACTGTTATGGCTACGTAGCTTTGCAGTGGTTGGATTTATTGGTCTGGTCATGAGTTGGTCACTTCCAGCGCAAGCAGCCCGCATAAATCCACAACTCGAACAACAAGTGTTGCAAATCCTCCGCGAGCACCCAGAAGCGATTGTCGAGTCAGTACAAGCATACCAACAAAAACAGCGCTCTCAAATCCAGCAAGCACAGCAAACCTTTGTGCAACAAATGAAAACCGATCCCTTATCGGTTATTGGTCAATCTCCCACCACGGGATCTAAAGATTTAAAAATTTTGTTGGTTGAATTTTCTGATTTTGAATGCCCGTACTGTGCTCAAGCATACAAAACTTTGAAGAAGTTTATGGTAGAGCACCAGGATGAAGTCACCCTTGTATACAAACATTTCCCTCTCACAAACATTCATCCTCAAGCTGTACCAGCTGCAACAGCCGCCTGGGCTGCACAGCAACAAGGCAAATTCTGGGAGTATCAGGATGCTCTGTTTACCAATCAAAAGCAACTAGGCGAACAATTCTACTTAGATACTGCAAACAAGCTCAATCTCGATCTGGACAAATTTAAAAGCGATCGCGTTCTCGCCACTGCTGCTATTGAAAAAGATAGTCAGCTTGCCCAGACTTTGGGGCTTTCCGGTACTCCCTTCTTCATCATGAATGGAGAGGTTTTATCTGGTGCCATACAGCTTGGTGAAATAGAAGCTCTATTAACTCGCGTTCGCAAAAGCTGAGTAGATTATCGTATAATATTTCGTGCTCTTATATACATAGAGTATTTTCTGGAACATTCAGTATTCACCCATAAACCTTATTTTAAGTGGGTTCACTGTTTACGGTGTGTTGTTACAAAGGTTACAAAGGTTGCAGGTTGCAAGTTTTGTTAAAGTGCTCTACTAACCAAATCTTATTTACTTGAGCAAAACATGGTGCATCCATTCAACCCAATTAACTCGTAGAACAGTAGTCGTGAGGTAATTAATGCGTCGCAATAGTTTAGGTGTGTTTTTCCCTATTGCCCTGATAGCTAGCTGCGGGTTTCCATTCATTACGTTCGATCCATCAGTAGCTAAGCCAAAAAACTTAAATTCCACAGTTATTAGAGAAGATAATTCTGTTGTTGCAGCACGTTCCGGTTATTTATCAACATTGGAACAGCAGGTTGTCGCCGAAATGAACAGAGTGCGGATGAATCCGCAAGCCTATATTCCCATCATGGAAAGCTACAGACAGCGTTTTCAAGGGAAAAAAGTCAAACTTTCCGATCGCGTTATCTTGCTAACTCAGGAAGGAGCACCAGCCGTTGATGAAGCTTTGGCTTTTTTAAGAACGGCTCGTCCATTGAACCCTCTGACAATATCTAAAGGTATGTCTTTAGGCGCAAGAGACCACGTTCAAGATTCAGGACCAAAAGGTCATACAGGTCACAAGGGAACGGATGGTAGCAATCCATCACTTCGGATAAATCGCTATGGTAACTGGATCTCTACCGCAGGAGAAAATATCAGTTACGGTCCCAACACGGCTACGGACATTGTTATGCAGCTCATCATTGACGATGGAGTTCCAGATCGCGGTCATAGAAAAAACCTCTTTAATCCCAACTTTAGCGTCGCTGGTGTTGCTTATGGAACACATACTAAATACAGAACCATGTGCGTGATCACTTACGCTGGTGGATACAAAGAAAAATAAATTGAGAAATTCGTAATTCATAATTCGTAATTCGTAATTATTAAGTTAGTCATGTGAATTACGAATTATTTTGCTTGTTATGCGTTGGACGCCGCTCTGGATACTAACACCGATTGCCCTGTTTGCTACATCCTGTGATTTCCTGTCTCAATACGAACCTGAGGAACCTAAAATTCCTCAAGAGGATTCTAATTCACGTCCTGGGAGTCTTTCGCGTCTCGAACAACAAGTGATTGTGGAGATGAATAAAGCGAGAACCAATCCCACTGCTTATGCTGCTGTGTTAGAAAATTACAGACAGCGTTTTGAAGGCGATCGCGTCAGGCTTTCGAGTCGTGTTTACTTGCAAACACAAGAAGGGGTAAAACCAGTCGATGAAGCCATTGCCTTTCTCAAATCAGTTCGTCCTGTAGGGTCTCTTCGCATATCCAAAGGAATGTCATTAGCTGCAAGAGATCATGTCAAAGACCAAGGAGCGTTAGGGATCGTTGGTCATAAAGGCAGTGACAAGAGCGATCCCTTTACTCGCCTCAATCGTTATGGAAAATGGCAATTAACTGCGGGGGAAAATATTAGCTACGGCTCCCATACAGCACAAGACATTGTGATGCAGTTAATTATCGATGATGGAGTCCCCGATCGAGGTCATAGAATTAATATGTTTAACCCTGCTTTTAAGGTCGCAGGTGTTGCCTTTGGAATTCACTCTTTTTACAGGCAAATGTGTGTCATTACTTATGCGGGTGGATATAAAGAGTTTAAGGGCTAATGGCTAATGGCTCATGGCTAATGGTGAGACCAGCTTGCAGGGCGAGGTTTTCCCGCGCCCTGGCGACTGGCGAACAAGGGAGGGCTAATGGCTAATGGTTAATGGCTCATGGTAGTTCTTACAATTAGCAATTAGCAATTAGCAATTAGCCATTAGCAATGTACAAATCTTTAAACGCTGCAAACCTTAACGTATATATTCAGGGTGAAGGGTTTCCGATCCTTTGCTTGCACGGTCATCCCGGTTCTGGTTCGAGTCTTTCTGTGTTTAGCGATCGCTTATCAAAGCGGTTTCAAACTTTTGCTCCTGACTTACGCGGTTATGGGAGAAGTCGCTACACGCAAAATTTTGTTATGCACGACCATTTGCTGGATCTCGAAAATCTACTAGACCGCTATCAAATTAAAAAGTGTTTGATCCTAGGGTGGTCTTTAGGTGGTATTTTAGCAATGGAATTGGCGTTACGCTTACCCGAACGGGTCACAGGGCTGATACTGATAGCAACAGCAGCTAAGCCGAGAAGCAATCATCCTCCCGTTACTTTGCAGGAAAATCTTTATACTGGTATTGCCGCACTGCTAAGTTGTATAAAACATGACTGGATGTGGAATATTGATACTTTTGGTAAGCGATCGCTCTTTAAGTATCTTATTAGGCAACATACGCCCACCGCATACGGTTATATAGCAAAACACGCAGTACCTGCTTATTTACAAACTTCATCTGCTGCGACTCGCGCCTTGTTTACTGCCATTAAAAGCGGTTACGACCGACTAACAGACTTGGAGCAAATCAACTGTCCGAGTTTAGTGCTTGCTGGTGCTCAAGACTGTCATATTACAGCTAATTCCAGTTTGGAAACATTTCAGTTTCTCAAAAATTCCCAATGGCTGTGTTATTCCGATACAGCGCATCTGTTTCCTTGGGAAATTCCCAACCAAGTTTTGAACGACATCGAACTTTGGCTAGAACAACATCCGCAGGTAACAGCTAATGGCTAATGGCTAATGGCACAATTAGCAATTAGCTATTAGCTATTAGCTATTAGCTCTTAGCCTCTTACATTTGACCGCTAAAGATCGGCTGGACTTTGCGGTCAATCCGTTCCCCCAAGTCATCTGCGATTGTCAAAGCGGCTGGCTTACAACGTTTAACATTGATAGCGATTCCCTGAGCACCTTCTTGCTCCAAATCTTCTACATAACCTTTGATTGCGGTTTTCGCTTCAGTAGAACTTAGAAATGGCCCAAAATAGTAAGTGCAACGAGGGTTTTGTGTCACTACTTCGACCCACCAAGCCAAACCAAATCCTTGAAATACGTTAATCAGCGCTTCCTTAAAGTTTTGCCAAATAGTCTTCATGGTTTTCTCTGATTTTTAATTTGTTACAGGGTTTAAATGAAATGGGTACAACGGAAGATTGTTCTTTTTACATTTCTTTATACTCTGTTTACTCTTCTTTTTTCAAAGAAATTTTTCTAAAATTATCGTTTCTTGACGGTTGATTGATAACTGCTGTGTATATTTTGCTCGGCAGTTAGCACCCAAACCGTTTTATCCCCTGTTAACTGTTAGCGCTTCCACGACCATTGAACCTTCCCTTGACTAGGGATGCTTCTCCTGGTGTGAATTTTAATTTATCGAAGTGCAGTGTATTCACCCAACGTTGGCGGTATATTTCATATAGCGCCATACCTGCTGCTACTGAGGCATTGAGACTGGGAGTTTTACCTTGTAGGGGTATTGACACTAAAAAATCGCAGCAGCGTTGTGTCAAAATACCTAAACCCTCGCCTTCAGAGCCAACGACTAATACTGTAGGACCGCTAAAGTTAACTGTATGTATGGGTTCGCTTGCATTTGCCGCAGTTCCGTAGATCCAAAAGCCAGCTGCTTTTAATTCTTCTAAAGCGCGATGCAAATTAACGACTCTTGCTACGGGAAAATTTTCTAAAGCACCTGCAGCAACTTTCATCACTGTTGAAGTAATTCCAACTGCCCTGCGTTGCGGGATTAATAACCCTTGCGCTCCAAGTGCTTCTGCAGAGCGAATAATAGACCCTAAATTGTGGGGATCTTCAATTCCGTCAGCCGCGACAATCACGGGATCGCTAACAGACTTAGCCCGTTCAATCAAATCACTTAAACTGAGATATGCATGGGGAGCAATCTGTGCTGCGACTCCCTGATGGTTGGCTGAAGAAGTGATTTGATCTAAGCGCTTTGGTTCTACTTCGTCAATAATAGTACCGTTTTCCTTTGCTCGTAGAATAAGCGAATGAAAGCGGTGGTCGTAGCGCAAGCGAGATACAATCCAAAGGCGGTTGAGATTTCGCTCGCTTTCCAAAGCACTTAAAACTGAATGACGACCGTATATAAGATCTACGTCTTCTTGGTCTCCAATAGGTGCGATGAACTCTGAGACATCACGATTTTGTCTCTTAAGTGTGTTGGGTATAACTTTAGCGCCGGACTGAGTCGTATTGGGAATAACTTTGGCTCCGGGCTTACTGGAAGGGCGTCTTGATATAACACGCTTTCCCTTCTTTACCGGGGATATTTTGCCATTGATTTCACTAGAATTTTTGGTTGGTCTTGGTTTATTTATCATGGTAGAAATAAGTGCTAGCGCGTACAAATGGGCATATTTATTTACATCAAATGACCGAACTTACTCTATCAGTTTTCTGTCATCAGATTAATTTCTCATCATTTTTCCAGTTGAAGTTTTTGTAACAGTTCGGCTAAGCGCTGGAAATCGCTAAGATACAGATAGCCAATTAAGGTTTCTAAACTACTTGCCTGTTGGTATGTTTCGGGATGGATCCTTTTGGGACGCCCTGTAGCAGCATTACGACCTTTGCGGACAATTTCTAACTCACTACTCCTCAGATGAGGATAGAGAGATCGCAACATCTCAGCCTGCGTTTCTGCCCTGACCTGTGACACCACTAAACGATGATATGCCTCTGGTCGTTGTGGTGGTAACAGATAAAACATTCTAATATACAGTTCGTAAACTGCATCTCCCAAATAGGCTAAGGCAGTAGGAGAAACTTGTCGCAGTTGTGTCTGTGAAAAGTCTTGGCATAATCGCGTTCTGGATTCTCCCAACATTTGACACCAATCAGTACCCTTATTGGGAACTGAACTGGGTTCATCGTGTAGATCTTCCTCCTGTGACGTCACAAGCCCTCTTTTCCTCACAACCTATTTTTGGGAAGCTTCCTTCGAGTTATTCAGCTTAATCTGCCCTTTCTATTGCCATGCAGCTTTACTCAAGCATAATGAATGCTGAAAAATCAACTCACTAATTGTAACTTTTTTTTCAATTTTTGGTTGCCATTTTGTGCATGAGGTCTATCTTGAAACCATCCAAGTCTGCATCTTGGGATCGCACACTAATACCAACTTTAAAAAAGAATGCTATAGATAGTCAGGTGAGGTTAAGTCCATTAAGGCTTTCTCAATCCAAAATCTAAATTGGTATAACATACTTTTACGGCTGAAGTATCAAGCATTATATGATACTAAACCTTCATCATTACAATATAGCACATTATAACGCGAACCAAGTGCTATCTAGAGAAATTTTTACATATTTTTTGGATTTTTTGGCTAAAAACTTAACAATTCTGACACAAATTCTTAACTTCCGCCAATTTACACGGGCAGTTCCTCGCTCTGGATTACAGAGTCACAGCAACTGCCCGTCTCTCCACCAACTAAGGTATAGCGAGAGGCTGTTTGGCGAATCTAGTTCTCTTTACACCTTGCAGCAGGAGCCAACAGTCTTCTAGCCTTGGGTGTGGCGTAGTGCAAGATGTAAATTCACCTTAAACTGTGTCCGAGCGTCAAGATTGTTTCACGTTCTCTAGAGCCGCATCTACTGATGATTGCAGGGCTAGAAACTTCTCCAGGCGAACGAGCTTGACTGTTTGGGTGACACGGGCATTCGTGACAATTTGCAAGGTACCTTCAGAACCTTGAGCCTGCTTAGCTAACTGTACCAAAGCACCCAATCCAGAACTGTCAACAAAATCAATTTGAGACAAATCCAGAATAATGTGCTTTGGTCCTTCTTCTATCTTGCTACCAAGCACCTTGCGAAACGTCGGTTCGGAAAAGGCGTCTAACAAACCTGTGAGGCGGAATAGCTGACAGTTATCTCGAACTTCACGAGTGCCTCTCAGGCTTACGGTTAGATTAAGTGGCTCAGCAATAATTCCCTCCTCATAAATTATGGTGAACGCTCCAGTATAGATGGTTTTAGTATATGCTGTCTACGACCAATTGGCATAAAGGAAGTGGGGATTCCCTCAACGAGACGATCGCATTTGTTGTACAAATTGCTCAAACAAATAATCGGCATCGTGAGGACCGGGGCTGGCTTCTGGATGGTACTGTACTGAAAATACAGGCAGAGATTTATGACGGACGCCAGCGACGGTGCGATCGTTGAGGTTAAGATGACTCACTTCTACAACAGCTTCTGGTAAAGAATCTGGATCGATCGCAAAACTGTGATTTTGGCTGGTAATTTCCACTCGTTGTTGCAATCCTGCTGGTTGATTCAAGCCCCTGTGACCAAATTTCAGCTTAAAAGTCTCAGCTCCGAGGGCGCGACCAATAATTTGGTGTCCCAAGCAGATCCCAAACATGGGTTTTTGCACTCCAAGCAGTGCTTTTGTGGTTTCAATACCTTCGCTGACAGCGGCTGGATCTCCCGGACCGTTGGAAAGAAAGATTCCATCCGGGTTGTATTTCAGGATTTCCTCAGGCGGGGTATTGGCTGGAACTACGATGACCCGACAGCCATAACTGGCTAATCGACGTAAGATGTTGCGTTTCACACCAAAGTCAAGAGCAACAACGGTGAAACTCTCTCCATCGTTGACTTTGGATGCAGCACTGTATTCCCAAACAGGGTTTGTCGGTTCCGACCACTCATATATATCTGATGTGGTGACTTCTCGAACAAGATTCAACCCTTTCATGCTGGGCGCTGCTTGTACCTGTTCTAGCAGTTCTGCCTCATCAAGAATTTCAGTCGAAATCCCACCGTTCATGGCTCCAACCATGCGGATTTTGCGAGTCAACGCCCGCGTATCAATTCCATAAATACCGGGGATTTCATGCTGTTTGAGGTAATCGGGTAAAGATTGTGTTGAGCGCCAGTTACTTGGACGGTTACAAATATTGCGTGCGATCGCACCCCGCACCTGGGGTCTATCTGATTCCTCATCCTCTGGATTAACGCCAGTGTTTCCCAATTCCGGGTAAGTAAACACGACTATCTGACCGCAGTAACTGGGATCGGTCAGCACTTCTTGATATCCTGTCATGCCAGTGTTAAACACCACTTCGCCAATTGTGGTTTGGGTAGCACCAAATGACCAACCACGATAGGTTGTTCCATCTGCCAAAACAAGAATAGCGGGTATTGCGTCAGATAGGGGCATAGCCGATTAAAGTAAAGGGGATTGGGGAACTTGGGGTCCCCTCTGGGGATAAGGGGCAATGGGGATTGGAGATTGGGTATGTGAAACTTTTCTAAATCTCCAGTCCCCAATCCCCAGTCCCCTGCCTCTCAAGACTGCGATGGACTATTATGCCATAAATTATTGATTTCGTCACGAAAGAGTTATGTTAATAAAAACTTAAGAAATTAAAACACAAAATCTTTAAACACAAATTAGGAGTGATAGTAGATTTATAGGAGACCAGACGGGTAAAATTTTATTAATTATGCTTCAGCCCATTTTATCCCGTGCAGCGTTAATTGTTGTCTCATCAACACTGGCGGTTGTAGCAGTTAGTTGTCAACAAGGGCAACAGGCTGCTACCAAGATAAGTAAAGATGAGCACCAACTGCCTACTGAAAAAAAGGTTGCCCCGCCAACTGCCACAACGGTAGAAAAGCCAAATATCCCGCAACTAAACCCAGTCAGGCAACAACCGTCTGAAATTGAATTGAGTTATTTTGAGCAAGGATTGGACAAAGCAGTTGGTGCTCTAAGCATCAGCCAGTCTGCTCAATCCTCAGAAGATTGGAAGCTAGTAGCAACGGAGCTGCGAGAGGCGATCGCGCTGATGAAAAAAGTGCCAGTTGATAGCCCTTATTTCAATAGCGCCCAAGCAAGAGTACTGGATTACCAACGCCAGCTAAAATATGCCGTACAGCGAGCAACACGTCCTGTGACTCCACCAGTTCTAATACCCACACCACCAGATACAGTGGTCGGTCTGGCTCCAACTATCCCTGCTGCACAACAACAAAATCTCAATCAAAAAACTGCTGTTTTGATACCAAAAAAACCGTCTCTACCCCTATCAAGGCGAAATGTAGTGTCGGTCAAACAAAAACAAGCGTATGCAATTCCGATTGCAGTTCCAAAACCCAACGAACCCCCAGTATATAGCGCTCCCATCAAGAGAAGATTGGGCGGTACGCCAATTATTGAAGTGACTTTCAACGGGCTTCAGAGTTTTGAGATGATTCTTGATACCGGAGCAAGCGGGACAGTCATTACTCAGAAAATGGCACTTGCTTTGGGCGTCGTTCCAGTGACAAAAGCCAAAGCAAACACTGCTAGTTCTAAAGCAGTTGAATTTCCCGTCGGTTATGTGGATTCAATGGAAGTTGGTGGGGTAAAAACACGCCAACTTCCAGTCGCGATCGCAGGTGCAGAATTGGAGACTGGGCTCCTAGGACACGACTTTTTTGGCAATTACGATATTACCATCAAACGCAACACCGTAGAATTTCGTCCGCAATTTCACCCCCACGCCAACTCTCAGGAAGAACCTGAGGTAAGAGTTCCGTCTTTGTCTCAAGAACCTCAAGTCAGAGAACCCCAACCTATAGAAGTTCCTGCACCAAATTGAGATTTTGAGTTTTTCACAAAGAAGAAAATTGAATTAACGAGTCCAACTCTTGCTGCATTTGACTCCGAACCATCTCGTAACACGTATTAACATACTCGCTGTCGCGAGCCGATTGTTTTCCATAACGCTCAAAAACAATCGGGGGACAAACGCGAGTGCGAATAGTTACAGGGATTGGGATATGAGGTAAAGGACCAAAAGCAACACCCCAAGGTAAGCCCAAATAAATAGGAAAAATTTCAGGATCGATCCCTAAAATCCAAGGCATTCCCCATTTGTGGAGTTGCTGTGCAATATCATAGCAATTAGCCAGCACCAGAAACGTGTCGTGAGACCCAGTAGAAATGACAGGTACTATGGGGACATTTTTCTGTAATGCTAATTTAATAAACCCCTTGCGTCCAGCCAAGTTAATTTTGTTACGCAAATAAAAGGGTCGGAAAACATCTTGAACTCCACCCGGATACACCAGTACACTGGCTCCCGAATCCAAAGCCGCAACTGCCATTTTTGGATGAGCCACTACAGCACCAACTTTTGCAGCCATCACTGACAGTAGGGGAGACGCCAGCCATACCTTAGGATGTAATAAACCGTACACGGGTTTTTCCACACCAAACCTTTGGAACCAGTCATACATCACCATAAACATATCAGGTGCTGCAAATCCCCCACTATGAGAACCCACAAATAAGACCTTTTCTTGAGTGGGTATGTGGTGCCAACCACTCGTTTCTACTCGAAAATAATACTCATACAGCCATTTCCATATAGGCATAAAAAGTTGAATAAATTTTGGATCTCGTCGATCCAAAGACCATCCAAGCTTTGTTGTTGATTTGTTTTCCTTCAGTACATCAAATATATCTTTGCTAGCGCGGCGAACTTCTTCAAGCATGGAAACGGACTATACCACTATAATATTCCTTCTAAATATTGCACTTTTTCTCATTTCAGACCATAGACAAAGTTTAAAATAAACCAGACATCCTGGCTCCCAACCATACAAGAAAAAGCTAAAGATTTTTTATTTTGAAAGTTCCCAAGCCAATTTTATTGAGGGAAATGCACGCGAAACTAGTAGTACTTTTAATATCTATCCTTAAGTTTTTTTTGATAGTACATCACGCTCCTAATATCCTCTGGAAGCAATCCTAACTCTTTCGCGATCGCTGCTTCCACTTGGCTTGCTTCTGTAACTGGAAACACAAACGTCAAACCTTTCACGGCTTTGTAAGCTGTCTTGACTTCAACCCTAGAAATACCTCTCTGTTTGTCTATTTCTGCCTTAATAAAAAGTCTTAACGTTTGACGTGGCTTGATCGGCTGCATTTCCACCTTTAAATGACTTTCTCCGTGGTCTGGCTGACTCAAGATTCCATCCATCACACACCCTCCTCCTACCCACAAAACAAATCCTAACAGCACTAAGGGTAGCCAAAACTCCAATCCCAGTTTTAGTCCTAGCTTCAAACTTTTGTAGCGATTCATCTAGATTTGTTCCTAAGAATCAGGACGAGTGTTTGCAGTTCTCAGTATAGCAGATGTAGCAAATGAGCAGAAAAAGGCGAAGGGTTTTGATGGTTTAGGTGTCAAAAAGCGCAAGCTCTAAAAATTCCTCCCAAGCGCAGATACTCAAATTCTTTCAAAACCTCTATTGTGCAATTGTAGGTTTCTGTGACATAAACTTGTGGATGCCATATTAGAGCGATCGCACCAACTACAACAAGATATAACTGATTTTGTGTTTGATGCTGAGGATGAACTAGCACAAGCCTTGGAGACCTATGCTGCTGAGAAATCGCGTCGCGGTAGCGGTGACAGTTTCCAAAAGGATTTTGTAATTGACTCATTTATTACAGAAGGAAGAGTGGGAGACTCCTCACCACTAGATCTGTACGTAGAAAGCCAAGCCGATCTCTCAGAAAGCGATCGCAAACTCATTAAAAGTTGGCATCATACATTTATTGGCTTATTTGCCGTCACCAAGATTCTACCTGATGGTTTTGAACTTATGAATTGGTTGACTGCAAAGCATTACACAGTCAAGCCAAACAATACCCAAATCCAAAAAGAACTGTCTCGTGTCAAAGACGGAGAAATTATACTTACCCGCATTTCTCCCGTGACAGACACTTACTGGACGTTTTCCGGACCACAGACACTTATGGGTAAATTGGGTAAACCGAAACTGGCAGTTGCGATAGGTAATTTTAAAGACAATTATCGCAACCAACTCTACGGAGATGCACCCGAGTTACTAGAAGAAGCTTGGTTATCAGTAGAACAATATCACCAACAATTTGTAGACTTTTTTGAAAGAGATGAAGTCACCTTACCGGGGTATCAACTCAACAAGAAGATTGCTGAATTTCAAGAAGTCATGACACAAAAGCGCTTGGAAGCAGCAGGGATTGACCCTTCAAAATCTCTGGAAGAAATCGTACAAGAATCCGGTATTGAACAAGAAGAAATTCAAGCAGTTGCTGAGGAATTAGGCGCTGATTCCAAAACAGTCTCTCAAATGTTTGGGAGTCAAAATAACTCTAGCAAAATGGTAATGCCAAAAGTTGACTTACCAGCTGAACTCAAGAAAGCAGAGCAAGTCACTGCTCTTTCTCATCCCCGATGGGGACAAATGTTTCTCCCAACTTATGCCAAAGTCCAACAAATTCTAGAAACAGAAGATTGGCAAAGTGTAGAAGGTGCTGAAAAACTTATCCGTTTTTATCTTGAAGATAAAAGTATTAACACTTTTATTTGGCATCGCTTAGCCGAACGGTATCCCATACAGTTAGAAAAAGTTGTGCAAACAGTGTTACAACGTCCGGAGTTTCAGCTGCAAGAAAACTTAAACACACTATTGCAAGAATTCAACAAGCCCATAGAACCAGAGTTACCAGATATTGCTAGCGTACCAATACACCTACACAACCTATTTCAAGAAGCTGTGGTGGAAGTTAGTAAATCTAAGCCTAAAGGAAAGGGTCAAAAGCAATCAGCTAAAGGTTTTCAACGCTTGTAATGAAGTCGATCTTATTTTAAGTCTAATTAGGGCTGGCTCGCGAGTACTCCAATCCCCATGACTCCGTTGCTTATTATCAATAACAATGGAGTTTGAGCGAGAAGCTTATTTCTCAAGTCTGCGAATTTTTACAAAATTTTTGTATAAAAACGTACTTTTTCGTGCGTGTACTTATGAGTTTTAGGTTTTTATTATTACCACTTAGCGATACGTGAGTGAGATAGGCTGGCAATCCTTGTCCAAAGAGTATAATAATTAATTTAAAGATCTTCTACCTTAAGTTAGGTATTTATGAATTATAACTGCTTCCTAAGAGGTATTTTATGTTCACCAGCTAGTGAAAAGTACAATGATGGCAAGAAAAGCCTGGAAAACAATCACGAATTTACAAGAAACGACTTGATATTTGCTTCTTCCCAAAAGACACCCTGATAAAGTGCGGGCACTGTTCACTTGTTAGGAATGACTCTAATTAAGGTGTGCAAGTAGCAATTCAATAACTTGTCTGTTAAAGCTCAAAATTTTAATTGACTAATATTGGGTTGGTAGAAATACGCAAACCATTAAATAGCCGATCTGTTACCCTTATCCCTCTACTGAAAAGATTTGACCGTTGTTCTATGAACGCAGTCATTATCCCATCATTCAGTAGTCTGTATTTTCCACTATTTTGATAGAAGAAACTTTTTTCTTTAACGCAAGTTAGCTACTATATCACCCCTCGACTGATTTTTTTGAAATCCAGGGGATATATGACCAAAAATTTTTCCTTGCTATTGTATTATCAAGCGCTGCTAAAATTTGAAAACAACAATCCTGCCAGTCAATACGTACAGGCAATGGAACATCTGTTAGAGGTAGTTCAAGAACTTTCACTAGCCCCTAATTTAGACAAAATTATGGAAATTGTGCGGGTAGCTGCACGAGAACTAACAGCATCAGATGGAGCTAGTTTTGTACTTCGGGAAAACGATTGCTGTTACTACGCTGATGAGGATGCTATTGCCCCTCTATGGAAAGGTCAAAAATTTCCTATGAGTATTTGCATTAGTGGCTGGACTATGTTAAACCGTCAACCTGCAATTATTCCCAATGTGGCAATTGACGAGAGAGTGCCTTATGCTGTCTACAAACCTACCTTTGTTAAAAGTATGGTCATGGTACCAATCCGGACTCAAGATCCGATTGGTGCTATCGGAATTTACTGGGCGATGTATCATCAACCGACTTTAGAAGAGGTAAAGGTATTACAAGCACTAGCAGACACGACATCCGTAGCAATGGAGAATGTACGGATTTATTCAGAAGTAGAACAACGCGTACAAGACCGTACTATTGCCTTACAACGAGAAATCAAAGAACGCGAAGCTGCGGAAGCTGAAGTTCGTCGCCTCTCTCTAACTGATGAATTAACTGGATTGTACAATCGACGTGGCTTTTTTGTGGTAGCCGAACAACAATTACAGTTAGCCCAACTGACACAAATTCCTGTAGGGCTGTTGTTCATCGACTTAGATGGACTCAAACACATCAATGACAACTTGGGACATGAGTTAGGAGACGCTGCTCTAGTTACATCTGCGAACTTAATTAAACAAACTTTTCGCAACTCTGATACTTTAGGGAGAATTGGAGGTGATGAATTTGTCGTGCTGATGCAAGGAATTAACCCGACTCCGGAGACATTAGTACAACGGCTGCAAGCTCAAATCGATGACTTTA
Organism: Tolypothrix campylonemoides VB511288_2; assembly: GCF_045999855.1. NCBI lineage: Bacteria > Bacillati > Cyanobacteriota > Cyanophyceae > Nostocales > Tolypothrichaceae > Tolypothrix > Tolypothrix campylonemoides. Next base: position 743,109 of record NZ_JBFPMW010000002.1, on the reverse strand, counting down.
ATCAGCATCAACACCAATCATTTCAAATTTCTATGAGTATTGGAATTCAGTATTACGATCGCACTCAGTCGCTCTCTCTGGGTGAGTTAATTACGCAGGCGGATCGGCAAATGTACCAACAAAAACGTTTAAAGAAAGCAAACCAATCAGCATCCAAAACATAGGGACTTCCAAATAAACTTCTCCCAAAACTTCTGGTGATGCAGATTTTTAAAGCCCGTTCCACAAGATGGAAAATTTATTTCTTGGAAATCCCTCAGAGCATTTACAGTTTAAGCACCTGCAGCTTGGTCGGAGTTAACTGTACTGCGTGCATTCAGTGACATCATGACACGTGAAACACCTGTGGATAGAACGCTAGCTCCAACGAGTGTTCCCAAAACCCAGGGCGCATCAACAGGCCATTGAAACCAAATCATAGCACCAAGTACTAAGGTAACAATAGCGTTACCCAATGCCCAAGTCCAACTTTCTTGGGGACGCAGGCGGAATGCCAAAAGTAACTCAAATACACCTTCTGTTAGTAAAAAGCTACCAAGCAACAAGGTCAGTGTCAGGATTCCCGTGAAGGGGTAAATGAACAGCATAATACCCGTTGCTATGTAAAGACCGCCTAATAGGAGCTTCCAAAGGAAGCCTCCTTGCTCGCGGGTTTGTATTGCGTAGGAAAGTTTTGCTGCTCCTGAAGAGATGAGTATCAAAGCTACCCACGTCTCTGCAAAAATTGTCGAAACAGCTGGCATTGCGATCGCGCTAATGCCCAAAACAATTAACAGAATACCAATCCACAAAGAGCTATTGGGGTTTTTGTTAATCTCAGGAGAAACGTTAGTTGTCATATTCTTTTTTCCCTATCCTTAAATAAAAAGCTTACCTTTAGGCTAGGGAATATTTGGGGAGTAGCGATATACCCTTAGGGTAGAACCTTGTTACAGCCTATTTATAGATTATGACTTGGCATTGTTAAACAGCAAAAGACTAACTACTAGAAGCAACTGGCTGCTGTTTTTCCTACTTTTTGATGTTTCTTCTTCCCCAAAGTTAATTCTTAAGTCTGAAACTGGTCATCAACTGGAATTCTGTAACCATTAGCAAGGCGATTTGTCATATTGGCTGTAGCGACGATCGCCATAAGTTCGCCAAACATCTCATCACTCATACCCTTTGCACGTCCTGCGGCTGTATGTGAGGCAATGCAGTATTCACAACCAGTTGTAACACTCACCGCTATATAAATTAACTCACGCGTTAGTGGATCGAGTTCACCAGGAGCCGTCATCACTTCTTTCACGGCTTGCCAAGTCCGGTGTAAAGTAGGGGGATGGTTGGCTATAGCTTTCCAAAAGTTGTTGATGTAATCGGTCTTGCGGGTAGCACGAATGTCATCGTACACTGAGCGAACTTCATCACTCGCTTGTTCGTATTCAATAAGTTTAGTCATGTGTTCTATCTACTGCTTAGCTTCAGGTACTATCATTCTTTAAGTATCTTTTATGGTGACTCACTTAGAATCTTTAACAGAAGAAAACCTGAGACTGGGTTTGATGGAACTCGCCAGTCGCGATCGCGATTTTGCTAGGATTCTAGACATTTTTGGACATCCACCGCTTTGGAGTAGAGAAGCAGGTTTTCCAACACTGCTCCGTATTATTTTAGAGCAGCAAGTATCCCTAGCGGCTGCAAGGGCTGTGTTCAACCGTTTGTGTGGGATAATTGTGCCCCTGACACCCGACAATTTTCTGACATTTAACGATGTGCAATTGAAAGAAATCGGCTTTAGTCGGCAAAAAATAGTTTACGGTCGTGCGTTAGCAAACGCAATTACCTGCGGTCAGCTTGATTTAGATAGGCTAGAAACGTTAGACGAAACTACTATCAGAACCGAACTCAAGCGCATTAAAGGGATTGGAGACTGGACTGTTGATATTTACTTACTGATGGCGTTACAACGTCCTGATGTCTTTCCCAAAGGAGATTTAGCACTCGCCATAGCCTTACAAAAAATCAAAGGTTGGACGTACCGTCCAACTCCAGAGGAACTCGAAGCGATCGCAGAAACTTGGCGACCGTGGCGTGCTGTCGCCGCAAGGATTCTATGGCACTACTATTTAGAAAGTCCCAAAAAAGCTGCTACTTAGTTTGTACTGTGTGTATTGGGGGACTTATTACACGAGCAACGGACTCTTTGCAGGCTTGAGCGTAGGAGTTGCGATCGTTTGAATTCCTGCGGGTGCTGCTATAGTCAATCCACGGCGCACGGGACGCACGGGACGCTTGTTGACTCGGGAAACTTGAAATTGTGAAAGAATTGTTGCCAATACAATTTTCATTTCATACTGAGCAAATGCCATGCCAATACAACGGCGATTTCCACCACCAAAGGGTAAATATTCGTATGGAGAAAATTGTCTTTCCAAAAAGCGTTCTGGTTTGAACAGCTTTGGTTGTGGGTAAACTTCTTCTCTATGGTGCGCTAAGTATACACTGACAATAACGCTTGTTCCTTTTGGGAGGTTATAGCCCATAACTTCCATTGGCGATCGCACCACACGTGGAAAAGCAACCATTGCTGGAGGATAAATCCGCAAGGTTTCCTGGCAGACTGCTGTTAAATAGGGTAATTTTACAATGGTACTTGGATCTGGGTCATCGCCGAGGAGATTGAGTTCTGCTAGTAAATTCTCACGAACCTCAGGAACAAAGTCAATCCAATAAAACGCCCACGTTAATGCCGTAGCAGTGGTTTCATGTCCTGCTACAAGTAGAGTCATTAATTCATCGTGTAACTCTTCATCTGTCATCGCCTCACCGTTTTCATCACGTGCAGACATCATCAAACTGAGAATATCTTGCCGATTTTGGTTACACTCTGCTCTTCTTTCTTGAATCAAAGCATAAATCATCTCATCAATTTGCTGCTGCAGGCGCAAAAATCGACCCCAGGGACTCCAAGAACCTAAATCTTTTTGTAGGGATGGAAAAAATAAAATTGCCGATACAAAAGGAGAACTAATAGATTCCAGTAATGAACTCAATAGGTAGCGTAATTTATCCAGACGGGGTTCTTCATCCAAACCAAATACCACTCGCAAGATAGCGCTTAAAGTAATTTCTTGCATGGAAGCACGGATGTTAAATGGCTGACCTATCTTCCACGAGTGACTCACTTGGCGAGCAATTTCACGGATAGCTACTGCGTAGGTTTTCATGCGATCGCCATGAAAGGGAGGAGCGAGAAGTTGACGCTGACGTTTGTGTGAATCGCCACCTAGAAGAACAATTGAATTTTCTCCTAACAAAAACTTAAGTATTCCATTGCCCCTACCACCATCCAAGTAACTAGAATCCGCATTAAAAATCTGTTGTACGGCTTGGGGATGGCTAAAGTAGACAATGCGGGAAGTTTTACCACCCCATAGAGTAAAGTTGTCGCCGTAATTTTTAGAAAAATCTTCTACATATTTTATTGGTTGAAAAATCAGCTTCATCAATTGCAGTGGAAGACGCTTTTTCGGACCGTTAGGTAGATTAATTGTACTCATAAAAGTTAACTTTTCAAGCTGTTAGTTGTCTTATAGAGCTAGGTGTTACCACCATTCGCATTCCTGCTGGTGCTGCCATAGTCAGACCACGACGTACAGGACGCAAGGAACGCTTGTTAATTCGAGAAACTTGAAATTGTGAAAGTATTGTTGCCAATACAAGTTTCATTTCATACAAAGCAAATGCCAGACCAATACAGCGACGATTGCCACCCCCAAAAGGCAAATACTCGTATGGAGAAAATTGCTTCTCTAAAAAGCGTTCCGGTCTAAATTGCTTTGGTTGCGGGTAAACTTCTTCCCGATGGTGCGCTAAGTACACACTAGGAACAATGACTGCTCCCTCTGGCAAGTCATAACCCATAATTTTTATTGGGGAGCGCACAATACGAGGAGTAGCACTCATCACAATAGGATGAATGCGGAGAGTTTCTTGGCAAACTGCTGTTAAGTAGGGCAATTTAGTAACAGTCGTTGGATCTGGATTTTCACCCAGAGTTTCGAGTTCTGCCAGTAAATTGTTACGGACTTCTGGTAAGCGATCGACCCAATAAAATGCCCATGTTAAAGCCGAAGCGGTGGTTTCATGTCCGGCGACGAGCAGTGTCATTAACTCATCGCGCAACTCAACATCAGACATGGCTTCACCATTTTCATCACGAGCAGACATCATTAAACTGAGGACATCTTGGCGAGTTTGGTTTGATTCCGTTCTTCGTTCTTGAATGAGAGCATAAATGAGTGTGTCAATTTTTTGTATTTGGCGCAAAACCCGACCCCAGGGACTCCAAGCTCCTAAGTCCTTCATAAAGAAGTCAAAAAAGGTAGCACCAGACATCAAGGGAGAATTGATAAAGTCTAGCAGAGACGTGAGCCTTTGCCTGAGTTCTTCCAAACGCTGTCCTTCATCCAAACCAAACACAACTCGTAAAATGACGCGTAGGGAGATTTCTTGCATCGACTCCCGAATAACCAAAGGCTTGCCAATCTTCCAAGATTCCATGACTTGGTAAGTAATTGTGCGGATAGTCTCTCCGTATGCTCGCATGCGATCGCCATGCAGGGGAGGAGTTAAAAGTTGGCGTTGGCGCTGATGTCGTTCTCCATCAAGTAAGAGCAAGGAGTTGGTTCCAAACAAAAAAGTTAAACTGCTGTTTGTTCTACCCGCATCCAAACAGCTAGCATCTGCTGTAAAAATCTGCTGCAGCGCTTGAGGCTGAGTGAAATATACGATAGGAGTTCCTTTTTCCCCAAAAACTGTGATGCTATCACCATAGTTTTTGGTTAGTCCTTCTACATATTCCAGTGGCTGAAAGATAAATTGCATTAACCTCACAAACAGAGGCGTTTTCGGTCCATCTGGCAAATTGTATATTCCTTGCATAAGTAGATTATGGAATCAAGCGCTTCTCAATTCTACCTTTTGTATGAAAAAAGGGTTATGAGCCGCTGTGCTAAGTAAAAATAATCGCCACTCCAACAATAACAGGTTAGGATTTAGGAATGGTGGATCGGTTTCCCTTGGGGTTAAGATTCTGCCATGTCGCTCAGAATTTAAAGGGTTATAGGGGAAATAATGATGCAGGAAAGCATTTCTGATTTGCAACAAGAAGCGCAAAAATTTTCACCTCTAGGGGCTACACCTACTATTGAAATTACTGCAACTACAGTAAATGACAACTCCGAGCAACCCCTAGTTCCTTTAGAATCTCCTGTAGATAAAAAATATTTGCAGTTAGAAGCGACAGTCAAAGAGTTAAGAGACTCTTTGGATAAAGCCAGACAAAATGAAGTCAGTTTTCAAGAAAAAATTATTGAATTACAATCTGCTTTATTAAAGCAGAAAGAATTATCGGAACGGTTGAAATCGGAAGTAGAAGAAGCTAAAAATGCAGCTATTCATCTAGCGCAAGCCAATTCTAAGTTAACTGAAGAAATAAGTGTTTTAAAGCAAGAAAAAGAAACTGTTCAAGCATCAGCAAAACCTGCAGCTAGAGGATCTATCCAATCATCGGTAACACCTGCAGCCAGAGGATCTATTCAACCATCGATAACACCAGACCGACGACCCGTTCAACCATCAGTAACACCTGCAGCCAGAGGATCTATCCAACCATCGGTAACACCAGACCGACGACCCATTCAACCATCGGTAACACCAGACCGACGACCCGTTCAACCATCACCACAAGCGGATAAAGGAATTATTCAACCATCTAAATATAAAAAATCATATACAATACCAAAACTGCCAGACAAGCCAAAAGATGAGTCTGTTGAAAATACTAATTCTCAAATGTGGTTGCTGGATTAGTACAAGAAAGTAGCCCCATCTGAAAGAGCTAGCGAAATTCTAAAATATTTTGAGCGGTCATGTGCGGTTGTTCTACATGAGGAACATGACCGCAATCTTTAATCCAGATCAGTTTGCTATTGGGAATTGCTAGCTTAAATCTTTTTGCATCTCTAGTACCTACAATTTTGTCGGAATCTCCCCACAAGATGAGCGTTGGTTGAACGATTTGTGATAGAGTTGTAAATCTAAATGCACTATATCCACCACTTTTAGTAAAAGCAATCAAAGCTTTGTTCCAATCAGAGCATTCAAGGTGAAGTGATGCACAGAGTTGGGAATCTAGTGTTGCTAACTGTTTGTTTTTATAAGCAGTGCGCGTTATACTTTGTCTGACTTTTGGATTTCGTAAAAACTCTGTTGCTAAATAATCTAATGGTGGAAACATGAATTTGCTTATCGGCGGACCACCTACCAAACCCGTACTGTCAATTAGCACGAGCTTGTGAACGACTTCTGGGTAGCTGAGGGTAAAATCAATAGCAGCTGCGCCTCCCATGGAAGCACCTACTAAAATGACAGGTTTGTTAATTAGGGTTTTCCAGAAATAATAGAGATGGGTTTTAATGGCACTGGGACTAAACTTTATTCCTGCAGGTCTGTCCGTAAACCCAAATCCTAACAAGTCCACCGCCCATGTCTCATTTTGCCCTGCAAGTGGAGGTATGAGACGGCGAAATTCAAACACGGAACCATCGAAACCGTGAATCAATAGCAAAGGTACACCCCCACTCCCTTGCTGTACGTAGGTAGTGGTTATTGGTTGTGTGGTCAAAGGAGTTGCGATCGCAGTTTGCTGGATGCTTTGAGCGAGAGCAATTGACGCGGGTTCTGTCAGTTGGGTAACGGTTGTAGGTAGAAAATTTGGAAACATAAACTTTATTTTACTATGCCCAATCCCCAAATATCACTGTTTCCTGTTGACCAATGTTACGCTAGCTTGGTCAACTGGCATCAAGATCACTTCATTAATATTGACATGGGCTGGTCGGGTCACGCAGAAAAGTATGACATCTGCGACATCATCCGGAGTCAGGGGAGTCACTCCTTGGTAAACTTTTTTGGCGCGTTCGGCGTCGCCGTGAAATCTGACTTCGCTGAATTCTGTTTCTACCATCCCCGGATCGACGGAGGTGACGCGGATCGATGTCCCCAAGAGATCTTGTTTTAAACCTTCAGTAATTGCTTTGACAGCAGCTTTAGTCCCACAGTAGACATTTCCATTGGGATAGGTTTGATGTCCGGCGATCGAACCAATGTTCACCACGTGACCGCGATCGCGACTTACCATTCCGGGAACAACAAAACGAGTTAAATAGAGCAAACCTTTAATATTAGTATCAATCATTTCCTCCCAATCCTGAATACTGGCTTCATGGAATTTATCCAACCCACGACTCAGACCTGCATTATTTATTAATATATCGATATCAGACCAAGGGGGAGGTAATTGAGAAATAGCAGACTCTACTGCGGCTATCTCTCGTACATCTAATTGTAATGAATAGATTTCAGTAGAAAAGTTTTTGTTGAGTTCTTCTACTAACTGCTGCAAGCGATCGAACCTTCTTGCCGCTAAAATTAGTTTTGCGCCTGCGGCTGCAAATAATTTGGCGCAAGCCGCGCCTATACCACTGCTTGCACCAGTAATTAAAACGATCTGATTTTCCAGAGAAAACATAATGAATTATGAATTATGAATTATGAATTATGAATTAATTATTTCATAATTTATAATTCATAATTCATAATTTATGATTATCTATTTACAACTTGAAGCCGTTGAGTGATCATTGTCGTTCCACCTCCCCGCATAACAACAGCAGAAATCCATTGGCTACCGGGAACCATTGGTGCGCGTCCAATTTTAAAAATTCCCCCAGAGGACAGTAATTCTAAATCCACTTGTGTGGGAGTTAGGTACTTTTCTGGCTTAATTGGTTCTTCTAGTGCTGCGCCTAAAAGATAGTCATCACCAAGGGGTTCTTGAACAATGGCATCTAGGTTATACTGCTGACCAACTTTGACTTGTTGGGGGAGTTTCAACTCAATTTGAGGTGGTTTGGCACCTGAGGTTAGCAAAGTGCGCTCGGATAAGATGTCCTGACGCACAATTTTTCCACCTGCAATGCGCTGGCGCGATCTAATGGTGGCGTTGAGAGCCATGTTGTTACTGGTAGCAGACGGCATTCCAGTAATATTGGTGACTGTTTCAGCGACAATCGCATTACCCTCTGCTTTCCACGATTGCAACTGAGTGGTATATTTCAATTTTGAGTACCGATGCCAAAGGCTCGTGAGAGCTTTTTCCATGCTTGGACGGGTTAAGCCATCACTGTGAGTGAAATTAGGGCTGTAGAACTGAATAACTCCTTTGAGATCGCCCCGGCTAGCTGCAGTATCAACTTGTGTCAGTAAGTTTTGGACTTCGGCTGGTGCATTTGGAACCGTACTGGCTTGAGCGCATTTCAAACTTGTTAGCAAACCAAATGCCAGTAGGGAAATGGCTAGCAAGCGGCTCGGTTTGCGTTGGTGCAGAAAGGGAATTAGGTTATTACGCATTGGTGATAGGTTCGACAATTTATCTACAGTAGGCAAGGAAATTGTTTAATCTTAAGTTAATCTAGGTGCTTTTGGGGTGAAAATGGTGAGATGGCACATACTCCTATACGTTTATTAATAGCTGCTAGTGGCACTGGCGGACACTTGTTTCCCGCAATTGCCCTTGCCGAACACTTGAGCGATTATCAAATAGAATGGCTGGGTGTTCCAAATCGGTTAGAAACACAGCTAGTTCCCAAACAGTATCCCTTGAATACTATTTCAGTAGAAGGATTTCAGCAAGGCTTTGGGCTGGCATCCATTAAAGTATTGGGAAGACTTATCGGTTCGGTTTTGCAAGTTAGGAAAATCTTACAACAGGGAAACTTTCAGGGAGTTTTTACGACGGGCGGTTACATTGCTGGACCTGCTGTCATTGCTGCACGTTCTTTAGGTTTGCCTGTCATTCTTCACGAATCCAACGCCTTACCTGGTAAGGTGACGCGTTTTTTTGGACCTTGGTGTAATGCGGTAGCAGTTGGATTTGAAGTGGCGAGTCAGTACTTGTCTCGCGCCAAAACTGTTTGCACCGGGACTCCCGTGCGATCGCAATTTTTAGACGAAGCCACTGCAGCATCGCTGGATTTATCTATTCCAGAAGGAGCTCCTTTGATCGTTGTTTTTGGTGGAAGTCAGGGTGCTGTTGCTATCAACAAACTAGTACGCCAGTCTGCTAGTGCTTGGTTTGATGCTGGTGCTTGGGTTGTTCACTTAGTCGGTGATAAAGACCCAGATGCAGAAAGCCTGAAGCATCCACAGTATATTTGTTTACCATTTTATAATAATATGGCAGCACTGTTGCAAAGGGCAAGCTTGGCAATCACTCGCTCTGGTGCTGGAAGTTTAACAGAAATGGCAGTTTGCGGTACACCTGCGATTTTGATTCCTTTTCCTTTTGCAGCAGAAGACCATCAAACTTACAATGCAAAGGTTTTTACCTCGGTTGGTGCAGCAATTATGTTTCAACAATCGGATTTAACCGATGAGCGTTTGCGTTCCAAAGTGTTGGAGTTGTTGCAAAATCCAGAAGAGTTGCAAAAGATGAGGAGAGCCGCAAAAGCGATCGCTGTTCCCGACAGTGCGGACAGGTTGGCTCAATTGGTTCGCGATCTTGTGGAAAAGAAGTGAAAACAAGCAACTGGGTGGGGTTTAAATCCCACCTAATTAGCGTTCCCATAATGAGCAAAATAGCTGCTATAGGAATCATAAATAATATGTGAAAAATTTTAAGTACTGTAGGGTGGGCATTCCCACACAAAAGCCTTAGTGGTGAGCTTTAGCTCTACCTACATATAGTTCATCAATAAAATAAAAATCCTACAGCGCTTTGCATCTGAATGAGGTACACCCCCCTTTCATCCACCCTTAGTAAGGGGGGACAGAGGGGGGTAATTTTTGTACCTCACCAAGTTGAAATCTGCTGTATATCTTCAATTTTGTACTACTTATTACAATAAAATAATGAACATACTTTAAGGTCTATTACTTCGGCGAATCTGGATACTTTCAACTGTATAGAAAATGGTAATTCCTACTAACAGAAGTTGACCAAACTGTAGAATTGGATCGAGTCGCCACCCTTGAAATATGAGTATAAAACCAGAAATTACAGCAGCTACAGAAAAAAAAGTGTCATGACTTCTTGCTGGTATTCCGCGAACCAAGGGCATAACTAATGCCAAAATCATAAGAAAAATACCTAACAAAGATGCTGAATTCGATCCGAAGTTGACCTGTGCTAATACACCGCCCAAACTCAATTCCAAGTTTACCATTTCACCCTCCTAGTTACATTTTGGCAATGCTTAATATATCTTTTTACTGATTTATCCGCTCAACGCAGGCGAATACATTCAATCGTAGAGAAAATAGCTGATGCTACTAGCAAAAGTTGACCAAACTGTAGAATCGGATCGAGCCGCCATCCTTGAAACACAAGAATCAAACTACAGATTAAAGCTAATTGAGCAAAGAGGATGTCATAATATCGGGCAAGGTGTGGACGCCATAAGGGAAGGGAACATAAAGCTGTACCTGCAAAATAAACAACAATACCTAACACACTTGCCGAATTTGCCCCAAAGTTCACCTGTGCTAGCACATCTGTTAAATTTAATACTAAGTTAACCATATGACCGTATTAATTAACTTCCATATATCTGGTATCACTATCTTACAAACAGACCCCACAAAAGAAATACAATTGGCAGCACAATGAAAGGAATAAGTCCAATTTTTGCCACCTGTTGCAGTCTCTCAGATGAAACTTGAATCTGTGGCGTGGAAGTAAGTCTTCTCTGAGAAAGATTTCTTGGTGGCGCTGGGGTATAGTTGGGACGGTTTGTCTCCCTCTTTGACTGATATTCGTAGCTAACTACAGGTTGTGTTGGTGGGAAAGGATTTGCTAGATATTGCAGGACTTGTAGAACTTCCGTCGCTGATTGGTAGCGGTCTTTTCTACAGTCGTAGCATACCATTCTACTGAGAACTTCTGTCAATCTTTCGCTAACCTGAGCTTGGTGTTTCCAAACAATTTCTTCTGTGTTGGGATCTACCTGTAGTTGAGTTGGATACAACCCTGTTAGGGCTTGAATGCCAATAATACCTAAAGCATATATGTCACTATTTGGGCGTGGTCTACCTTGTGCTTGCTCAGCTGGCATATAGCCGGGAGTACCAATAGCAACGGTGGGAGGCATTTGAGTTTGACTTGTTGCTAGTTGCGTTTGCACTTGCTTAACAGCACCAAAGTCAATTAATACTAATTTGCCATCTCTATGCCGTCTGATTAAGTTATCAGGTTTAATATCGCGGTGGATAACTCCATAGCTGTGAACGAATTCTAAGATACTCAAAACATCTTTTAAGAATTCGATAACTTGAGATTCGGTCCAACGTTGATTGGTTTGCAATTCGGCGCTCAGTGGTAGCCCGTCAATAAAATCTTGTACCAAGTAGAATTCTTCGTCTTCTTCAAAGTAAGCCAACGATCTGGGAATTTGGTTATGGTCACCTAGCTTTTCCAGGGTTTCCGCTTCACTGTAGAATAACCGTCTGGCAGTTTCCAAGTAGTTGGAATCGTTACTAGCGGGTTTCAGGCGTTTGACAACACACATAGGGTTGCCCACTCTTCTTGTATCTTCAGCAATATAGGTTTCACCAAATCCCCCAGCGCTAAGAACGCGGACAATTCTATAACGCCCATCTAGTAACTTTCCTAACATGGTATGATTGGTCTCTATTGACACTTCATAATTTTGGCACACGATCGCTTTTGGATAGATTGAAGAATGCGATCGTTCTTCTAAATGCAGTACAGTTTGCTATCTAAGGCTGACAAGGGAGTAGTATTGTAAAATTAAAATTCGTGGTCTTAATTAATTTTTTACAATGTCTGAGCAAAACTCTATCAATCCTTGGAAATACAAACCTTGGTGGTGTCAACCATGGTCCATTCTTCTAACAGGTGTGACTTTGATTGGTGGCAGTTGGGTATTATTTAAAACTATTTGGTTTACTATTTTCGTCAGTATACCCATCTTAGTATGGATGGGATTTTTCTTACTGATTTGGCCTCAATTAATAATTCGTAGCGGGATTTTGGAGTCACAGCAGGAATAAAGAGATAAGGCTTGTGAATTGATTGAGTTCAAATAACATAGAAGCAGACAACCACAAAACTACACTATGACTCCACAATTTGAAGCCGTAATTGCTGCCATCCAACTACTCTCATCTACAGAACGCCAACAACTGCTGCAAATCCTTACCCAAAGCAATTCATCCTCAAATTCTCAACCCGATCTTAAAACCCTTAGTACCCAGTTTTTCCAAGGTACAACACTGAAGCAACTACTTGCCAAGCATCCTCCCACAACTGTTGATAACCTCAAAAACCTTGCTGCCGATTTTTGGCCTGAAGAAGACTCTATTGAAGATTTTCTCGCTTTCCTGCGACAACAGCGCCAAGAAGCAATCTAACTAAACTACCATGAGTCTTTTTCTGATTGATACTGACATTGCTTCCTTCATCCTTAAAGGTAGTAATTATGCCGACCCTTACCTACCACTTTTGAGTGGTCAGGAATTGGCATTGTCATTCATGAGCGTCGCTGAACTGTTTCAGTGGGCAATCTTGCGTCAGTGGGGAGAGCGTCGTCTCACCCAGTTAGAACAATACCTATCGAATTACCTTATTATTCCAGTGGATCGACCGCTTTGTCGAGAATGGGCACAGGTTTGTGCCTATCGACAAAACGCGGGAAGACCGATTTCACCCCAAGACGCCTGGATTGCTGCAACGGCTCTACGTTACGACTTACCGCTAGTCACTCACAACATCAAAGACTTCCTAGAAATTCCCAATTTACAAATGATTGCACCTTAATTTAGTTTTTTCCTCGAACAGTAGTTTATTTAACAACTTGACTTCCGTGACTGCGGGGATCGTCTTGAGTGTTTGTTGGTGCGACTGGTGCGGAAAACTGGGAAATTTTGCCACTTGCTTGAGCATATGGCAGAGGAGAATCGGCAACTAAAGCTTCTAAATTGCTTGATAATATTGTACGAGGTTGATCGCCAATCGCCTGTGTAAGAGGTTCGCCATTTTTACTCAGGTAGACGAAGTGAGGGATACCATCCACCCGGTACTTCAACATTTCTGGCAACCACTTGGTATTATCTACGTTCAGCATGACAAAATTAACTTTGCCAGCATACTCTTGTTCTAGCTGTGCAATATCTGGTGCCATTTTTTGACAGACAGTACACCAGTTCGCGTAAAATTCTACAAATGAGGGTTTGTTGTTGGTTAACGCGACTTCCAAAGGTGTGGACTGTTCGTCTAACTGAGTTAAAGAAGCGGAGGTTGTCTCTGTCTTCAGTCCCAACACCAGAGCAACGCTAAGAGCGATCGCGACTATTGCAACTAAGAAGTTACGCAAGCGCTGTCCGAGAGGGAATTCAGATTTTTCTTTTGAGTTAACAGGTGATTCCGTACTCATAATAAAATTATTAAAACTTATTAAGTGCCAGTATCTTCAGTTTAACTTGTTGTTTGGGGCGTTTAGTTAGCAAAACGGTACTTCTAGAATAGAGTCAGTGCTATTTATTTGCAAAAATTACTAGAAAAAAACGTGAAAAAACGAGTTACCCTGTCTTTTCCCAGACGTGTCGTTCAAATGCCAGTTACTTACCGATTGGCGCGAGACTTTAATGTCGCAGCAAATATCATCCGCGCTCAAGTCGCTCCCAACCAAATTGGTAAATTGGTAGTGGAACTGTCTGGCGATATTGATGAATTGGATGCAGCAATAGAGTGGATGCGATCGCAAAATATCAATGTTTCTCAGGCATTAGGAGAAATCATAATTGATGAAGACTTGTGCGTTCATTGCGGTTTGTGTACGGGCGTCTGTCCCACAGAAGCCCTGAACCTAGACACACATAGTTACAAGCTGACATTTACGCGATCGCGCTGTATTGTTTGCGAACAGTGTATTCCCACTTGTCCGGTACAAGCAATATCAACTAACTTGTAGCCTCTAACTTAAATACATCTGCCATCACGCCTGTCTCGCCCACCAGCCGCTTTTTACTGGGAGAGTCATAAACTACCAGTAATGAAGGAACCCCAGTGATATCTTGATATGGAGTTATTCCTTCTGCGTGGTCGTCTCTATTGCCATATGGAATATCAAGTACAAGTTTTGGATAATGCAAGATATTGTCTTGCAAATTTCCATCATTTTTCCAACTATACACTTGTACGGGACCATCTAAATCCATAGTAGGTCCTGCTAAGATAATAAACTCTTGACCGTTAAAAAAGATATCTCTTATTCCCAAACCATTTAAAGAAAGGAAGTACTTTTTATACCTCTGTCCTTCTTCTCCGATTTTTTTTAATTTCATCAGTCCGGGGCTAGAGTCTTCTAATTCTATTTCTAGAACGATCGCCCAGCCCCGCAATACGGGACCGCGCAAACCCAAAAAAATTTTATTTTGATAAACAGTGATTCCCTCAACATCAAAACCATTGTCTTTTCCAGGAATTGCTGCTTGCACAAAAAAGCCTAAATGGGAATCGTTGACTAGTGCTTCCATTAGCAAGTTACCGTTTTTAGTGACTTCCAATTTGGCTGCAGACAATATTTTCTGGGGTTCTGTAGGGTGAGGATGGGATGTAAATAATTCTCCATCTATATAGGGAATACGTCCTATGAAATATCTATTAGGTTCTGATTCAACTTTGGCCAGTCTTTTAATATTTTTTTCCTCTGATTTATCAAGCTTGGGTTTTTTGCGTTTATAGCTATGAGAACCAACAAGCCATAAATAATGTTCGTTAAGAGCAAGCCCTTCTATATCGATCTCTTCTTCTTCTGGCGCTGGTAAATTTATAAAATTTGCCACCCGAAATTGTTTGTGTTCTCCAAATTGATTATTTTCTTTTAAAGAGAGACGCTCAAGAGTTGAGGTTTCATCTGAACCCAGCCATAGATATTTTTCTTTCGTAAATAGAACCGCAGAAAGATCGTCTCTATGTTTTGTAAAGTTATTGTTACTGAATGCGAGCAGGACCTGATGTATCAAAGAAGGTGTATTTTGCATTTTACATGAATCGAGCGGTCTTCAAAGGTTTTGTTGTTGCCTGTACAACTATAGCATCAGTATTTACCGTAAGCTTTTTATAAGAATGGGTCTTACCCAATATCAACGGTATTGTGGAGCTTCTACGCGTTGTAGATTCCCAAACCACCTTAAAAAGGTGAGCTATATGTAATACCATTTCACCAAACGATCGCTACACAACGAGCCCCCTAGTACCTATAAATAAAAGGAGGTTGGGAGAATCGCATTTGTCTCAAAGATACGCGGGAATTGGTAGAAGTCCTAATTAAGCCACAAATCAATAAAGTAGTTGAATAAACTTAAGAATCTTTCATATGGATGAGTACAACTGATAGAAAAAGACACTAAAGTAATAGAAAAAGCTAAAATATACGTTAAAAAAATCTAAAGAAATAATAGGCTCGGCTATCAAAGCACTATGTACATTTTTAACTAAATGATACTATTCAATAATTTCGTGCAATCAAATATTGGTATTGTAGGTGTATCAACTACTATGACATTAGCTTCAAAACCGAAACTAAAAAAAACTCTAGGAAATTGTGCTCATTCAGCCCTTCAAAAACATTTGAAGAAAACCGTAAAGTGGGAATCAGCAGTTAAAAAAGATAAAGATCCCGAAGCATTGCATCAAATGAGAGTAGGAATGCGGCGCTTGCGTACTAGTGTAACTAGCTTTGCTCCGGCTTTAGATTTGCCAAAAGCAGCTAGCAATAAAAATATTGGGAAAATAGCACGTTGCTTGGGCAATCTTAGAGATTTGGATGTGCTTAAAGAAACTTTGGAAAATCTGTATCAACCGCGTTTACCTCGGAAAGAACAGGAACAATTGCAAACTGCTTTGGATGTGTTGGGCAAACAACGTGAGAATGCTGTCTCTGACGTAAAAGCAACTTTAAAAGATGAACGTTACAAGTCTCTCAAAGAGAAATTGCAAGAGTGGTTAGAAGAACCAATATATCAACCACTTGGATGTATGGCAATTGAGCAAGTGTTACCAGATTTACTTTTGCCCGAAATTAGTGAATTTTTGTTGCATCCGGGATGGCTGATTGGAACACAGTTAGAGGAAACAGAAATTGTTATTTCCAAAAATTTGAAAGCAGCAAAAGTAGAGCAACAATTGGCAGACAATGGGGAAACTCTTCACAGTTTGCGGAAACAAGCCAAACGCCTGCGCTACCAGATGGAACTATTTACTGACATATATGATGAGCCTTACACGGCGTATATGCAAGACATCAAAAGCATTCAAGAAATTTTGGGGGGAATGCAAGATAGCGTTGTTTTGGCAGGATGGCTCGGTCATGCTTTGAAATCTGATGTTCAAACTCAGTTACCCGCACTTGCAGGTTTGCTAGCAGAGAATCGCTATCAGTTATGGCAGCAATGGCAACCTTTACAAGAGCGATATCTAAAAGCTGAGACAAGGCAAAGATTTCATTCCATGATTTTACAAGTCGTTTGATGCAGTGGCGGGAACGCTCCCCCTCACCTTCAGCCCAACTCCCTCAACGGAGTTAAGGGCTCACTTTATATATGGCGAGGAGCTTAGCACGCGTGTATTTTTTTATATATTTCTATGCTGCTTTTATTCAGTTCTTGAGGAAAGTGCTTCTCAAAACAGAATTTAAGCAATCTTTTACGGTGCATTCAAAATTACACCATCTCGAATTCCACATTATGACTCTTGAGAAAATCGTGAGTGAAATGGTCTACAACATTGGTATCGCTCAATTCTAAATTATAAAAATTTACAACTTCATGTTCAAAGTAAGGTCCGGCATGCCAAGTTCCTACTTCTAACTTTATAAAGCAATTTCCTGGGATACGAAAAGCTGCAATATCCTCTAAGACTGGTTCGTTCGCACTATTCTTAGGAGGACAAACTCCCATCAACCAATCTTTTCCTTCCAATGAACCCAAGCATTGAGTGCATTGAACGTGGCGGGTGATTTTATGAAATTTCCGCCCTCTACTTTGCAATTGCATGATATAAAAGCGTGGGATGCCTTTATCTAATAGCAATTGAGCATCTTCTCCATCAAAGTGTTTCCCGTCTTGGCTGGGAAAAATCACTTGTCCGTAGCGGCGAAAGTTCTCAGGGGTTATCCATTGAGCCTGTAACTGCTGAACTGTCTTTGATGTTGTCATGGATCGTTACGTTAGATGGAAAATTGTGGCTTTCTCCTTTATTCTTTATACTTTATACCTCGTGAGAGTATATCTATGACGGCAAACTTTAGCAGGCGTCAGTTTTTTTTATACAGTTCAGCTACCTTAAGCACTAGTTTATTATTGAAAGCTTGCAGTAATAATACAGCAAACACAGGAGATAGTGGAGGATTTAAGATGGCGATCGCACTTCCTGGAGCGATCGCAGATAAAGCCTGGAACCAATCTGGTTATGAGGGCTTACAGCTAGCCAAACAAAAACTGGGTGCGGAAACGGCTTATGTTGAACAAGTTCCACAAGCAGACCAAACAGAAGCACTTTCAGATTTTGCACGTCGGGGGTATAACCTGATTGTTGCTCATGGAGGTCAATTTGATGCGGCAATTAAACAGGTTGCACCCAAGTTTCCCAAAACCTTTTTTCTTGGTGTCAATGGAGCTGTTAGCGGTACCAACATAGCTTCTTTGAGAATAGATCACCTCCAAGCAAGCTACGTCTGTGGAATTATCGGTGCATTAATGACGAAATCTAATAAGTTAGCATATATTGCAGGACAAGAATTTGAAGCAACTCAACAAGAATTTCGTGGTTTTGAATTGGGGGCAAAATCCGTCAAACCCAATATTAAAATTAGCTCTACATTTACAGGCGATTGGAATGATGTTGCTAAAGCAAAAGAAGCAACTGTTGCAATTATTTCTTCCGGTGCTGATGTTATCTATCAGTGGTTGGACAATGCCTCACCTGCTGTCCTGCAAACAGCTAGTGAAAAAGGAGTTTATGCTTTTGGTAACACTCTAGATCAGTTAGAAGTTGCACCAAAAGCTGTTTTGACAAGTGCTGTTAAACGGTTGGATTTAGCAATAGCTTTTTTAGCAGAACTAGCAAAACAAAATCAACTTAAAGGTCAAATTTACACGATAGGTTTAGAAAAATCAGATATACTAAAGTTAGGGAATTTTGGCACGATGGTTCCAAAACCAGTTCAAGAGAAGGCGTTAACCACAATTCAAGAAATTGTTAATAAGAAAATTACTTTTGAAAAATGTCAAGAAGGTGGCAAAAATACCCGTTGTGTGAAAAAAGTAGGAGTATAACACGCAGGCTAGACCATGCCTGAGGAGGGCTAATGAGCAGTAAGAAGCAGTTGAAACTGGGCGCTTTCATGCGTCCCGTTAGCATACATACAGGCGCTTGGCGCTATCCTGGAGCTTTGCCTGATGCCAATTTCAACTTCCCAGCGCTGAAACGTTTTATCCAGAAACTAGAGCAGGGCAAATTTGATGCATTCTTCATGGCCGATCACTTGGCGGTTCTCAATATGCCGATCGACGCGCTCAAGCGCAGCCACACCGTCACTTCGTTCGAGCCTTTTACCCTGCTTTCTGCTCTCGCAAGCGTCACCGAACATATCGGGTTGATAGCCAGCGCTTCCACAACCTATGACCAGCCTTTCCACGTTGCTCGCCGCTTCGCGTCTGTTGACCATATTAGTGGCGGTCGCGCCGGATGGAACATCGTTACCACATACAATCCAGATGCAGCCCTCAACTTCGGCTTGGAAGAAGAGTTAGAGCATGACGAACGCTACGTCAGAGCTAGGGAATTTTATGATGTCGTAACAGGTCTTTGGGATTCCTTCGCTGACGATGCGTTCATCCAGGACGTGGGATCGGGGATTTATTTCGATCCCGCAAAACTTCACATTCTGGGTCATAAGGGAAAATATTTTTCGGTGCGGGGACCATTGAATATTGCTAGACCTGTTCAGGGGTGGCCAGTCATAGTTCAGGCGGGAGCCTCTGAAGCAGGACGGCAGTTAGCTGCCGAAACTGCTGAGGTTGTGTTTGCACCAGCTGGGAATCTGGAGGCAGGCAAGGCGTTATTTGCAGATATTAAGGGGCGAGGGCGGGCGATCGGACGCGATCCAGAAAGCATTAAAATTCTTCCAGGTGCTTTGGTTATCGTAGGTGAAACCGTTGCAGAGGCGCATGCCAAGCGTACACATTTGGATAGCTTAGTACACTATGACAGTAGAATAGCCAGCCTGAATATCGCACTTGGCTACGACGTTTCGGGCTTCGACCCGGACGGTCCCTTGCCTGAAATCCCGCACACCAACGGCAGCCAGAGCGGGCGAGAACGAGCGATCGCACTGGCGCAACGCGAGAACCTGACCATTCGACAGCTAGCTCAACGCATCAGTGGTTACGGCGGGCTGGCGTTTGTTGGTACCCCCCAAACTATCGCCGATGAAATGGAGCAATGGCTCATTGAGGAAGGATCTGACGGCTTCAACGTCATGTTTCCTTTTGTTCCTGAAGGACTGAATGATTTCGTTGACAGGGTTGTGCCAGAACTCCAACGACGTGGGATCTTCCGTCAGGATTATGAGGGCAAAACGCTGCGCGAAAATCTGGGACTTGCCCGCCCTGCCAACCGCTTCTTCGAGACCGCTCATTAAATTGATTGGAGAAAACGAATTGTTTATTATACGGAATAGAAAGAATCATGCTACAAATAGATGATTTTAGAGGATAGTTAGGGATGTCAGGAGTGTTAAAGATAGAGATTAAAGCATCTTTAGAAGAACTCAAAGAATTAATATCCTCAAAAAAAACAGGACAGAGCAAAGAAAGATTACAAGTGTTATATTGACTCAAAAGTACACAAAGTCAAACTGTAGATGAATTAGCAGCCTTGACTCAAATCTAGAATTTATCTAGTGCTTCATTATCAATTATTACGGCTACGCAGTTGTTATATTCCTCTGTGCGTTGAATGTGGTGATGCTGTTTGTTTTTGGCAATTTCTATAAAAGATAAAAGCAGCATAACTGCTAAAGGCAACAGCTATGAATCCCGAAAAATACTTCGCACGACTGCGACTACTCAAATTAACTTTAGGGGTGATAGTCCAATAACTGTCGCTAATGACAGTTCCTTGCTTTTCTAACCAGGTTTTCACTACTCCTTCTCCACCCTCAGTCACAAATCCACTCACCGTTACTGTTTCACTTTTTGGATCTTGGTGAACATACTCTTCAATATCACCCTTGTCTAATGAAATAATCAGATGAACCGGGGCGTTCGACTGAGAATTTTCTCTCAATGGAATATAGACTCTAGGCATACTAGTTCCCTTTTGTGTTACTAACACATTGGGGTCTGGATAGCCTGAAATATTGGCGTAAAAACTGTGTTCGGCAATTTTTCCGTCAGTTAGTTGAGCGATGTTAATCGTACCGATATCTTTGCCGAATGATTGCGCTAATGTAATATTCAGTACAACAAACCCGATAATTAAAATAATTATCGGCACAAGCGCATTTTGTAGAAGTCGGTTTTTTGTCAAATCATCAATTACATTCCACTCAGCAGAAAAGTTTTTATCTGGATTTTGGCTTTGAACTCGATTACGTAAATAAGTTATGAACGATATAACTGGAATATGAAGGATTATTAAACTTACAGATGACCACTGCTTACCAAATAGACTTATTTGCATTTCTCCCAAAAATTGCACTGGCCCAATATAGTGAAAGTGCCAATATATTGTCAGTGCAAGATAGGCACAATACGCAAGAGATAAATATTTAAATTTTTGATTGTTGCTCATTTGTTAAATTTTGATCGCTGCTTACTTGTTAACCTAAAAGAGGTTAAATCGAGATCCGTACTTAAACGCAAATAGAAAGGGGCAGATATAGCAAACAGTGCAATGTAGCGATCTCTAATTTCAGGGCTGTGGTAGCAAGAGATACTGGGGCAAAAGCAACGGGGGCAGCCTTCTTCGCAACGAGTTTTTAAATTTTTGTCTGGAAATTAGTAAAAACAAACAGACTAGAAAAATTTTTCAACGCTTTTTTTGAAGTACGTTTGCAATATATCAGTATTATAATTTTTGGTGAAAATTCCCCAACAGCAGCATAACTATTTTTGATAAAAATAGCTCTGTTGCAGTCACCATATGACTTAGAAACAATTTTTAAGCAAATCTTTAGTTCCCCACCCATTCAATCAATTAGGACTATATCGCCCTGTTATTAACAACAAAACAAAGCCGAATGGAGAAATTGGCAAACATGGCGGTTAACTGTTAGTGAAATTGAAGATTTAGTAGCACTCGACTTCTTTTCAAATATTCCTGACGACGTTGAGGAGATAATCGAGTCCGACATGGGACCTGTTATTTCTCTTGCTTCTCTCTTAGCAGATCCAGAGCTAACGGCTGTCTACCCAGTTGGAAACATCGTTGATGATAGCGCCATCAGGCATAATGGTATTACGAAAAAGAGTTCCGTCGTCACCGCTAACTCCTTGGAAGAAAGCATCACTGAGATTAGCTCCCGTCAAGTCAGCACGGTCAAATATGGTCAGGGACATTTGAGTTTCCCTCAAATCAGCGTTCGTGAGGTTGACAGCAGTAAAGTCAGTCATTTCCAGGTTAGCACCTCTCAAGTTGGCGTTAGACAAATCGGCACAACCCAGTTCAGCCTTAGTCAAATCAGCACCGCTCAGATTTGCTCCAGTCAAATTAACATAAGCCAAGCAAGCTCTGGACAAATTAGCCCCACTGAGGTCAATATCGCTCAGAACGTTCTGAGTGGGATCGTAGTCACAGATATCAGCAATGCTAAGAACAGCCCCACTCAAGTCAACTCCAGAGAAATCTCGCTCAAGAGCAGCATAGCGCCTGTACAATTCTTCTCCATCCATAACTCAATTCCTGCATTAACTAACACCTA
The DNA here is from genome assembly GCF_045999855.1 of Tolypothrix campylonemoides VB511288_2. Taxonomy (NCBI): domain Bacteria; kingdom Bacillati; phylum Cyanobacteriota; class Cyanophyceae; order Nostocales; family Tolypothrichaceae; genus Tolypothrix; species Tolypothrix campylonemoides. Next base: position 721,057 of record NZ_JBFPMW010000002.1, on the reverse strand, counting down.
TAAAGATAATCTACTAAACCTCTTCGATCCCACCTTAGAGGGATATCTGGCTATTTTACCTGCTTATCAAAGGTAAGGTTTTGGTAGCCAGCTTGTTGGCATCGAGCTTTATTATTGATGGAATAGTGCAGCAGTAGATACGTGGCAGATACTTAACAGTATTTCGTGACCAGTCAAAACACAAAACTACTACTTTTAATTGGGGTAACCCGTACCAAGGGTAGAAATAAGATGAATTTTTCCTCCTTTACAATAGAGATATGTCAGAAAGAAAACTATTATTCAATACTCTTCATTAATTCCCTCGCAATAATATTTCATTTCTTTCCCGTCTTCTCTACTCCCTCATTGAAATGATTGCAAGTACTGTCTCAACACCAAAAGCACCTTCCGTGCGAGAACCGAAATTATGGATGCCAGAACGAGTTTTGTTTACACCAGCTGCTCTGGATGAACCTTGGGGACAGCAAATTCTTCAACGACTGCAGTCTTATAATTTACCGATAGAGGAGTTACCGCGAAATCGCCTTACAGGTTTGCGCGGTGAATCCGAACGTGAAACTTATGATATCGCCAAGCGTACTCTTGCAGTTGTGACGGCTCCGCCTAGTTCCTTCAAGCTTAGCCCCATCCCACCATCTGCTGATTGGCAATTTCACATTGCAGAAGGTTGTCCGGCGCACTGTCAATACTGTTATCTTGCAGGAAGTTTGCAAGGTCCACCAGTCATTCGCGTATTTGCTAACTTACCTCAAATATTGGAGAATTTAGCAGGATACGAGCAACCGGATAAGGCAACATCTTATGAAGCAAGCTGTTATACCGATCCCTTGGGTATTGAACACCTTACGGGTAGCCTTGCTGAATGCATTCGTTATTTTGGGACTCGCGATCGCGCCTATTTACGTTGCGTATCCAAGTTTGATGCAGTGGATAAACTTCTTGAGATACCGCATAACGGTCATACCCGCTTTCGCATGAGTGTGAATGCTGCTCCTGTTTCCGGTCGATTTGAGGGTGGGACTGCATCAGTACCGTCACGACTTATGGCATTGCGAAAGCTAGCCCTACCACAAGAGAGTGGTGGTGGCGGTTATCCCGTTGGTTTGGTTATTGCACCAATTATGCTTGTAGATGATTGGCAATCTTCTTACGAGCGCTTGTTTGACCAGATAAGTGAAGCGTTAGATTTTGATTGCGACCTCACTTTTGAACTGATCTCGCACCGCTTTACACCAGGATCGAAAGAAGTTTTGCAAACTTGGTATCCCCAATCAAAGCTAGATATGGATGAAGATAAGCGCAGTGTTAAACGCAATAAGTTTGGTGGAACCAAGTATGTTTATGAAGCTGACGCGATGAAGACATTACGCCGCTATTTTGAGAGTGAGATTCAAAGACGTTTTCCAAAAGCCAAAATTCTATATTGGACGTAGAGTGGAAAGGGAGTACTAGGGACAAGACCTTTGCCAATTTCTCAAAAACCCTACAGACTCCAAGTCTGTAGCTATATAAAAGAAGCCCACTCGCGTGAGCTAAAACCATTAGCCCTTGCCTTGCGGGCTAATTTTGTATAGCCCCATTCTTTGAGAGTGAGGGCATTTTGGCAGATGAAAACTATGCATATCTAGACAAATCTTTGAAGTAGTTGTCCGCATTCATCTGTAGTTCCATAACTTTTACAACAAACTTTCTCATCACTTTGATACCCGGAGAATGCTTTTTTGATTTTCTTTAAGAGACTTCTACCTGTTTGACCTCTTGAGTCTGTACTTGGTCAAGTGCTGGTAACTTTTGCCCCAAAATCATCACTATTACCATCATTAATAAACTCGTTACCATAATGACGCTCACCACATTTGGATCTTCAAAATTACTCGTACCTATTAACAATGCGGCGGCGAAATTGCGTTGAGCGGTTCCTACTCCTAGTACTCTCTGGGTATCAATACTAGGACCGCCTAGAAGATAACCCACAGTAAAGGAGAAGACAATAAAAATGGCACAAACAAAGATGACACCAGTTTTTAATAAAAAAATAATCTCGTTAAAGTGTACTATCAGCCTCACGACTAAACCTAGAATTAAGCCAAAATTAGATATTTTCAAGGCTATTGTTTGAATATTAAAAGCGTTCGCTTCATATTTTGCCTTAATTAATAACCCAATTCCCAAGGGGATTAACATCAGAAATATTAAGGGTTTGGCAATATCCCAAGAGTTAACTTGTACGCCTTGTAAAACTAATGGTAGTACGAGCGGCATATAAAAGACTGTACCGAACATTAACAACATCATCAGTCCTGTAGAAAAAGCTAAATTTCCCTTGACTATTTGGGCAAGTTTGGGTAATGCTGGAGGACCAGATGCTAATGCCATGACAATTAAACCATCTTTTACGGGTTCTGTAAGAGGTATGACTTGCAGCAGTAAATACACAAAAAGTGGCACTAAGACAAAGTTGGTCAGCAACGAGAAAGTTACCAAACGAACATTACAAAGAGGTTGCCAAATTTGTTGTACAGTTAACTTTAACCCTGTTCCAAACATTGTAGCAACAACAAATGCTAGAAAGGCTATTTTGTCAAGCACTGGGATAATTTCATGCATAAATTTTTAATTTTTTACTGGTTATAAAATATTTTTTTATTCCGATAATGACACAAGAAAGAGGTAATTGATGAATTCTACCGTTTCTCCAAATGTTGGCAGTAGACGATCCCCCTAGCCACTCTTAAAAGGGGAATTTCTGAAAGTTAATGTGTCGCTTTAATTTAGAGAATTGGTATTACCTCTTTATGATTTAATTCAAATTCAAGGTAACTTTCTGTAAATTACCTGTGAATGCAAATGGAACTTGATAAGTTTCACTTGCAGGAGTACCTGTATCTCGACCAACATCAAAGGTTTCATCTAATGCCAATCGATAGGGTACAGTTTTTTGAATTCGACCTTCAGCTACCTGTCGATCGTTGATAAATAACTTCCCAGTTCCTCCTGCACCAACCTCACCGCCATCGCAATCAAAATCAAATCTGATTGTTGATTTCCCTGGAAGTAGTTTTTCAGAAGATTGAATTACATAACGTTCTGCATTGACGAAGTTGTAGAGATATGTCGGTTTACTCTTTTCTAAAAAAAAGCTCCAACCAGCAAAACGTCCCCCTTGGGTTAATAGCACACCTTCTGCACCACGTTCTGGAATCTCCACATCAGCAGTGATGGTGAAGGATCTATTTTTCAAACTTGGTGCGCTCCCTTCTGGAATGGGTGCTACACCAGAATAGTAAGTAAAAGTTTTCTGTCCGGAGGCTGGAGAGGGACGGCTGGTGACATCAAACCGTTCAGAAATGCGATCGTCTAATGGCAAAACTTTATATTGACGGGCTTGTGATAAAAACAATTCTTGCAGTTTTGCCAGTTTCTGAGGATTTTCAGCCGCTAGGTTATTGGCTTCACTAAAATCTTCTTCAATGTTGTACAGTTCCCAAGGGTCTTGTTGGAAATCAGCATTAATTGTACCTTGCCAAGGTAATCGAGGATGACGAGCGGCGGCTATCCATCCTCGATCGTAAATAGCGCGGTTGCCAAACATCTCGAAATACTGGGTTTTACGATGGGAAGGTGCATCAGGATTATCGAAGGTGTAGGCTAAGCTAGTTCCTTCTAGTTTCTGTTGCTTTACTCCGTTAACTTCAGTCGGTACAGTAATTCCTGCAACCTCTAATATCGTGGGAGTAATATCGATTACATGATGGAATTGACTTCGGATTCCACCACGATCTTTAATGCGCTCGCCCCAAGCGACAATCAAGGGATTACGAGTACCGCCGAAGTGAGAGGCGATTTGTTTTGTCCATTGAAAAGGGGTAGCGCCTGCCCATGCCCAGGCTGCATGATAGTGATTAAAGGTTTTGGCACTACCTAAATCATTCAATGAAGCCAGCAGTTGCTCTCGACTTTCAGGTACTTTATTGAAAACTCTTAATTCATTGATACTACCTGCTAAACCGCCCTCTGCACTAGCACCATTATCTCCAACAATATAGAAAATAATCGTATTATCCAATTCACCAATTTGGTCGATCGCATTAATTAATCTGCCAACTTCAAAGTCAGTCTGTGCTAAAAAGCCTGCAAACACTTCCATTTCATGGGCATAAATTCTTTGTTCATCTTTAGATAAGGAATCCCAAGCAGGAAGTTCTTTAGGACGGGGTGTAAGCTGTGCATTAGCCGGAATTACGCCTAGTTGTTTTTGACGGGCAAAGGTTTCTTCTCGCAAACGATCCCAGCCTTCATCAAATTTCCCTTTATATTTGTCTATCCAGGCTTTGGGGGCATGGTGGGGCGCATGGGTAGCACCAGTCGCTAAATAGGTGAATGTTGGTTTATCAGGGGCTATGGATTGTTGAGAGCGAATCCAGGCGATCGCACGATCTACTAGATCTGAAGTCAAATGGTAATCGGGGTTATTCATTGGTGGTGCAACCCGTTTAGTATTCTCTACTAAAGCCGGACTCCATTGATTGGTATCACCACCTAAAAAACCGTAAAAATACTCGAATCCCAACCCTGCTGGCCAGCGATCGAAAGGACCAGCTGCGCTAGTTTCATAATCTGGCGTGTTGTGCCATTTACCGAAAGCAGCAGTATTATAACCATTTTGCCGCAATATTTCTGCTACTGTAGCAGCACTCTTAGGTAAGATAGTTGTGTACCCGGGAAAGCCTGTTGCTAATTCCTCAACAACTCCCGTACTCACTGAGTGATGATTGCGTCCAGTCAACAAAGCTGCTCGTGTAGGGGAACAAAGGGCTGTGGTATGGAATTGGTTGTAACGCAATCCTCTTTCTGCTAAGCGAGTCAGATTTGGTGTTTCTACAAGTCCACCAAAGGTACTTGCTTGCCCAAAGCCCACATCATCAAGCAGTACTAACAGCACATTCGGGGCTTTTTCTGGTGCAGCGATTGGGGCGGGAAAGTCTGGTGTTGACTCGGGATAAGTGGTGCCGATTTTACCCTGAAAGAACGGTTGGGGAACAGGCAGTACCTTGGCTGTATCTGCTAGAGCAGGGCTAATAAGGGTGGCTAAGCTGATGACAACAGATACGGCGATACTTGTTGCGAGCAAAGCGAACGCCCGTAGAATTAAACGTAGCATGCATTCAATAACCTAATTACTTCAAGTTTTGCGCTTGGTGCTGTTCTACAAGGGAACGGGAACAGGGAAACAAAGCTTTAATTGTTTGAAAGGCTAATAATTAGAGTATCATATCGGTTACAGCTAACAATCACAAATAAATCAGCTTTTTAGGGATATCCAAGAAATAAATTATTCATCTTGTGGGACGGGCGTCCTCGCCCGTTCTTTATTAGTAACGGGCTAGAAGCTTGTGTCCTATTGCGATCGGGATTGGACTCATTGCCTTTGCACTATCGACAGAGGTCTTGCTTTCGTTGTTGATGCTAGTGGTGGTTGGCGGCGGTGGAATACTTCAGGTTTCTTGCAGTAACACGATTGTCCAAACCCTAGTAGAAGACGATAAGCGTGGCAAGGTGATGAGTCTTTATTCTCTTGCTATGATTGGCACGTTACTTTTAGGTAACTTAATAGCTGGTAGTCTAGCACACTACATTGGCGCTCCTAATACAACAATCAGAAGTGGTATTGTTTGCCTTTTAGAATCGGTTTGGTTTGCGCGACACTTACCCCTTCTCACAAGTTGGATTGTTAATCGAACTAGCCACAATTTAAAAAGTACGGTAAACTGATAGAATAATAGTAAAATAGAAATAAACTCTGAAAAATTCTTATGAGCAACGAGCACATAAAAGTAAAACAGGTAACTGGTTTCATTGGTGCTGAAATTAGTAGTGTCAATCGTTTGCGATCGCAAGCGGTTGAAGGTGAGCCGTTCGGTGTCGAAGCCCCAAACATCGTACAGAAGAAAGCAGAGAAGGTAGAAGCAGAACCAGTACTTTCGTAAGCTACAGATATTAAAAAAACCTGCCTTCGGAGGTTTCGTTTATATAGCCGCGATTTCTAATCGCTTGGGCTGAATTAAATTTTACTCAAAATTCAATTATGATTGCTAGAGTACAGAGCAAAAAGCCATAGAAACTGCTTTCAAAGCATTAGAATTACTTATTTTAAAAAGCAATTAATAAATGAATCAATCATAATACACTCATTTGATTGTAATTTGCTACAATCCTATATCTTTAATAAGATATAGGATTGGTATTTTATTTCTGAAAAACCGACCTACTTTTGAAGAGATATAAAATCAAATGTAGTGTTTTGGAGAAATTAGTCAATTTTTTATAAACTGAGCTAATCGAAATAGTACTAAACTATATTTCTAAATTTAAAAACTCAATTTTTTAATATAAATGGAGAAGATAGTATTTGGGGGTAGTTGCAATCTCTAACTGGAGAAAGAAGAGTCCTTGCAGGCAGAATGGCATTATGAAATTAAGTAAAGCTTAACTTTGACTCAATCTACTTTGGTTGGAAAAAGATTCAAGCTAATAGATTCCGATCTAATTCCAAAAAGATAGTTTAAGTCAGAGTCAAGAAGCTAAACTCATATTGCTAATTTTAAGCCACTGCCTACAAGGTATTAAATACGGCTTTTAACTCAATTCTTTACTCCAATAAGAACATGAAACGTTTAATTTTTGGTAGCTTATCTGCGTTGTTGCTCTCTACTTCTACTCTGCCTGTTTTTGCCACTGAAAAGACATCGGTCAATCGTGTGGAATCGAGCAATACTCAATCAAGTATTACTCAACTAGAACCTTTAGAGCTTGTTAATTTAGCTTATCAAGGTTACTTTAGTCAACAAGGAATTCCTGGCTATAGTGATTTTCTTCTGGCTATTCGACAAAAAGAAATTAGTGCTGAAGATATTGTTCAAGTCGCTGTTAATACCAGAAAAGTACCATCACAAGCTTTGAGTGATGAAGAATATTTAAATGCAGTTAAAGTCAAAGTAGATGCATTAGCTAACACCGCAGATGGAAGTTTTAATTAGTCATAAAAGAATTAACAGGAACCAAATGAGAAATAGATTTAGCATTAGCCGAAGCTGTAGCTAGATAAACTAACTGTGTTCCAGCCGCTTGTGCAAAAACTAGCGGCGATTCGTCTGTAGATGCAATATCAAGTCCACCTGCATTCAAAGCTTCTAATTGTTGAGGATCTGCTGCAAATTCAGGGCATTCTAGCTTATATCTAAGATATTCTAATCTTTTTTAAAGAGTGCCTTGTTTTTCTAAGATTGCGAGTGAAGTCAGTTATTTAGCGCGTACTACTCTTACGACTTTTATATCTCTAGCAGCAAGTTTTGTACTACCTGTATTAAGTGTAGATGCTTTTTCTTGCTTTTGAGTACTCTTTACCGATTGCTTGCTACTAAATAAAAAAGTAGCGATTACAAGGCTATAACCTACAGGCATCTGCCAAGCGAGGTGGAGCCTTCCTTATGGCGTTCCCACGCGGAGCGTGAGAACCTTCGTGCCACGCTTCGCTATCAGGACTGGACTCACCAGTCGCCAGGACGTGAGAAAACCCTCCGGGTTCGCCCTTCTCCTTACGGAGACGCTAAGCGCAAAGCGCACGCTCCGCGACGAACGCGTTGCAAAGCTATGCCCGCAGGGCTATACGGGTATCTCAGGAGCACAGACGCTATGTGCAAGGCACACGCTTCGTGATGCCTTTATGCCATGCCCGAAGGGCTATATGCCAGTCCCCAGGGCGCAGGAAACTTGTCTACAGGGCTGGACTCACCGCCTACACGGACTTAATCATAAAGGGGGTACAAGAGGCGGATTTAGTATTACCCGTCAACAATTCCTTAGAGCCTAAATTTGTAAATTTAAATTACTTGTAGGTGCATAAAAATATATTACATAAATCCTATCGATTTACTGTAGATTTTTAACTTTCATAATGTTACAGTATTTAACAGATTCAAGAAAACAGGTGAAACACATGGCTGACATTGTTGATACTGCTGTTAATGCCGGTTCCTTTAACACTCTAGTTGCTGCAGTTAAAGCTGCCAATTTAGTAGATACACTAAAAGGCGCTGGTCCATTCACTGTTTTTGCGCCTACAGATGAAGCTTTTGCTAAGCTTCCAGAAGGTACGGTAGACGGATTACTTCAAGACATTCCAAAGCTCACACAAATCTTGACCTATCACGTTGTTCCTGGCAAAGTGACTTCATCTGAAGTAGTTAACTTAACTTCAGCGACTACTGTTGAAGGATCGTCCGTGAAAATTGATGCTTCTAATGGTGGCGTCAAGGTGAATGATGCAATAGTTACAACACCTGATGTTACTGCTGATAACGGTGTTATCCATGTCATTGACAAAGTGTTGCTTCCTGCATAAGCGATCATCCCATATTGGCAAATATAGCTTCAGAATAGAATTCTGGAGCTACACAAACGCTCGTCCACGGAGGTGGACTTAATATGAAGTCCTTGTCTTGCGGACGATCGCTTGTATAACCACGATTTCAATCGCTCAATGTTTGTTCCAAATTGGGATTCTCCCTTAACAAGCATGCCATTCGGAACGAAACCCAACATGAATTCTCCCTTGTGTTGGGTTTCTCCACGGTCAGCCCAACCTACGTTAATGAATTTTATTATGAGTAATCACCTGCACTTGATATTATGCCAAAAGCCCGATCGTCATCGACCGGGCTTTTGATTGGGGTAAGTCCCCTTCTGTTCGTTATATAAGTGATGTAAGGTTTCGGTATAAGTTGCTTATCTAATAGTGTCTACTACTCAAGCCACAACCATTCCGGAAAAAGACCGAGCTTTTTTTTCGTGAAAAATAAAGTATAAAGCTCGAAAAATGAAACAATGCCCAAAAACCAGGGATTTCACCAGCTTGAAAGGATGAAAAAGTTCATCTTTCACCCTGTATTCTTTATTTTTTCTTCATTATACGTGTCCCAATAATAAACCAATTCCCGCAAAGGCAATGAGCACACCTTGAATAGCACGGGAACTGACTTTCTCACCCATCCACATAGCAATTGGTAAAATAAACGCGGGGCTGGTAGCACAAAGTGCTTGCGCCACTCCTGTCGCCGTGTACTTGAAAGCGGTTTGTTGCAAGCACCCACCCACAAAGGTTCCAAAAAAAGCACTTATAGTAACTGTACCCATGGGTAATCCACCAAATATCTTCTGTTGTTTTCTGTGCGGGAAATGCTTTCTTTTTTGAAGAAAATACCACAGTAACAATACTGCAACGCCTGCACTTAGACGCAGTAGCGTACTCCATAAAGGATTGATACTCGTTTGAGTTAAAGCAGCTCTAGACAAGACGGCTCCAATAGCCTGTCCCATAGATGCTAAAACACCGAATATAATTCCTGTTTGCAATTTGGGAGATCGATTGCTATGGCTCTTTTCAGAATTCTCTTCGCCTATGACCCAAGCAACCCCAACAAGAGTAACTCCCATACCCAACCAGTTAATGAGGCTGAGGCTCTCATGCAAGTAAGCATAAGCTAGTAAAGCAGAGAAAGGAGAAGTTAATGTTTGCAAGAGCAAAGCCCGCCTGGGTCCAAGACAGTAAAGTGCTTGAAAATAACAAGTATCGCTAAAACAAATTCCTATTACACCGCTTAACAACAAAAATCCAATACTTACAGGATTTAAAATTGGGAACCCAATTCCTTGCCAAAGTATAGTTAAAACAATAGCAACAATTCCAATTGACGCTTTCAATAAGGTCATTTTCCAAGGAGAAATTTTTTGACCTAAGCCGTTATCCACGATCGCAGTAAATGCCCAAATTGAAGCAGCACTTAGTGCTGCAATTTCCCCTAAAGAATTTATTAATAAATTGACAAACATAAAAAACTAAATATAATTGTCAGTTTGAAATATATGTCTATTTCTGGTGAAATTTTCCCCAAAGGATAAATCATATATTTTGCTAATTTCTCTGGTAATTTCAAGAAGTCATATTATTGAAATCAGCATTTAGAATTATGGTTCAAGATTCTGACACTAGGCTGAGGATTAACACTGATGTTCTTAGAGATAAAAGATACTAGTTATGACTGAAACTTGTGGGTATTTGCCTGCAAGGGTAAAATTTCCTATAAAAGCAGAAAATACCTGTATTTTTGTTGGAAGTGACCCGTTATTGTTCTACTTTGTAACAAACTTATGCAATCTTAGATCGAGATGACTTGTACTGATAAACTGTAAAAATGCCGTACTTGTGCTTGGAAAAAATTACCAAAAGCTTTGGCTCATTCGTAGCTAATGACAACGTTAGCTTTAGTGTTGAATATGGAACCATTCATGCCATATTGGGTGAAAATGGTGCAGGTAAGACTACGTTAATGAATATTCTCAGTGGTCTGTATCAACCTGATGGCGGTCAGATATATTTGGAGGAAAAAGCTGTCAAAATAACTTCTCCAAGTGCAGCTATTACATTGGGTATTGGCATGATTCACCAACACTTCATGCTAGTTCCGCAGTTAACTGTTACAGAAAATATTATTTTGGGGACATCAAATAGCTGGCGTCTCAATTTCCGTCAAAAAAAACAAGAAATAGCAGCTTTATGCCAAACTTACGGCTTAGATGTTGACCCAACGGCTAAAGTAGGCAATTTACCAGTGGGAGTGCAGCAGCGAGTTGAAATTCTCAAAGTTCTTTATCGTAAAGCAAAATTATTGATTCTTGATGAACCCACAGCAGTCTTGACACCGTCGGAAGTCGCATCCTTAGTGGCGACTTTGCGACAACTAGCAGCTAGCGGACATATCATTATTTTTATCAGTCACAAGTTGGATGAGGTGATAAGCTTGTGCGATACAATCACGGTTTTGCGTCGGGGAAAAGTAGTTGCAAATACGACGACTCAAGAGATAACTGCTCAAAAATTAGCTGAATTGATGGTTGGGCGTGAGGTGGCTCTGAAGTTAGATAAATTGGCTGCAACACCAGGGAAAGTTGTATTGTCAGCACGGGAATTATACGTCGTAGATGACCGAGGTGCGCTCGCAGTTCGTAATGTCTCATTTGAACTGCGATCGGGGGAAGTTTTGGGAATTGCGGGGGTAGATGGTAACGGACAGCGAGAATTGGCTGATGCATTAACTGGCTTGCGAACTGTGAAGCACGGAAAAATTGCGTTGAGTTCCGATTCTTTGTCACAAAGAATTTTAGGATATATTCCAGAAGATAGGCAAAAAATGGGTTTAGTATTGCAGTTTAATATTGCTGAAAATCTGATTTTGAAAGCTTTTAGGAAATTGCCCTTCTGTCGTCGCTTTTTGTTACAGGGTAAAGCGATAAAGAATCATGCCAAGTCTGCTATGCAAGAGTTTGATATCCGGGCGAGTAGCGAAGCCGTCAAAGTCAGTCAGCTTTCAGGGGGAAATCAACAAAAAGTGGTGCTAGCAAGGGAACTTGCAGGGGAACCAATGTTCATTGTGGCTATGCAACCAACACGGGGACTCGATGTAGGTGCAACTGAAGCAGTACAGCAACGATTATTAGCCCAACGCGATCGCGGTGCTGCTATTTTGTACGTCTCCACAGAGTTAGAGGAAGTTATGGCGATCGGCGATCGTATTGCGGTGATGTATGGGGGTGAGTTTGTTGCTATTTTGGATGCAAGAACCACTACTGTAGGAGAAATTGGGTTTTTAATGGGAGGGGGGACGAGGGAACAAGGAGGACAAGGGAGACAAGGGGGACAAGGAGAGAATCACAGGTATGATACTTAACTTGGATAAATTCAAAAGAGAATTAAGGAAATATGACCAATGACAAACGACTTATCTTATCCCCTATCTTAGCGATCGCAGCAGCACTGCTCGTTGGTGCAATTCTTATTTTAATTGCTGGAGCAAATCCTATTGCTGCTTACACGGCTTTGTTTCAGGAGTCTTTGACAACATACTTTGGTTTTGGCAATACGCTAACCAAAATGGCACCATTATTGTTAACAAGTTTGGGGGTTTTAGTCGCTCTACGTGCTGGCCAGTTTAACATTGGTGGAGAAGGGCAAATTTATCTCGGTGCTTTAGGAAGTGCTTTGGTAGGGTTGTACGTTACCGGATTGCCTTCATGGATTCATATTCCTTTAGCATTGACTTCTGGGTTCTTGTTTGCAGCAATTTGGGGTTTCATACCGGGTTACCTGAAAGCCATGCAAGGAGTTAATGAGGTAATCTCAACTCTGCTGTTAAACTACATTGCTTTTAACTTTATTAGCTATCTCGTACAAAATCCTCTAAAAGCACCTGATGCACCCAGCCCTTATTCCTCAGAAATTGCTCAGTCTGCTTATTTACCCATAATTTTACCAGACAGTCTTGCTCATGCAGGAATTTTACTGGCGTTACTGGTTGCAGGGATTGTCTGGGTATTGTTGGTGCTGTCACCTCTAGGTTATCAAATTGCTGCCGTGGGATTTAATCCTGTAGCTTCGCGTTACGGTGGTATTTCTGTAAAACGCACCATCGTGCTTGTTATGGCGCTAGCAGGTGGTTTAGCAGGATTAGCTGGGGCTATTGAGGTGATGGGAGCAAAATATCGCCTATATGAAGTTGTTTCTCCCGGTTATGGATTTGATGCGATCGCCATAGCATTCCTCAGTCGCGGTAGTGTAACAGGTGTTGTATTCGCTTCTCTGTTTTTTGGTGCTTTAAGGAGTGGTGCAAACGTCATGCAACGCAGCGCTGGGGTTCCGGTAACAGTAGTTTATGTCATTCAAGGTTTGACGGTGCTGTTTATTGCTGTTAGTCTGGCAATAGAAGGAAAAATTAGGGCTAATAGCTAATGGCTAATGGTGAGTCCAGGGAAAGCAGGCGGGTTTCCCGCGCCCTGGGAACTGGCGTATAGCCCTGCGGGCATAGCTTCGCAACGCGAAGCGTCTCCGTAAGGAGATACCCGAAGGGCTAATGGCTGATGGCTAGTACGTGAAGGCAGAAGTATGTAGAGCGGGCAGAAGGCGCAAACGCTTATTACTGAATCTTTTCTCTCAATCCTAATGGTATAGCTATTTCCGCCATGCTTTACTAATGGTGCAATTAGCTATTAGCTATTAGCCATTAGCCATTAGCCATTAACAAAATGATTAACTTCTTTTCCGATTATTTAGTGTCTAGTCTGCGCCTTTCAGTACCTCTCGCATTTGCAGCACTGGGGGGTCTGTTCTCAGAAAGGTCGGGGGTATTGAATATTGCTTTGGAAGGAATGTTATTAATTGGTGCTTTTACAAGTGCTGCTGCAACTTTTTACACTGGTAATGTCTGGCTTGGTGTCCTTGCTTCCATCTGTGTTGGAGGATTGACGGGATTACTTCATGCTTTTTTATCTGTGTCTTTACGTGTGAATCAGTTAGTTTCTGGACTAGCAATCAATCTTGTTGCTTCTGGTTTAACATCATTTCTGTCTCGGTTGGTATTTGGTGGTGGGAATGCTCAAGGTATCCCAGGAATTAACCCAATTAGGGTTCCTCTTCTTGCAGATATTCCAGTTATAGGAGCTTTACTTTTCCGACAAGATGTTCTCGTCTACTTACTATTTCTCTTAGTTTTTCTCAGTACATATGTATTGTTTCACACTAGCTACGGTCTAACTTTACGAGCTGTTGGCGAATATCCCAGTGCGGCTGATACATCTGGCGTTTCAGTAGAACGGGTACGTTACTTGGCTGTCATAACGAGTGGTTGTCTGACTGGGTTGGGTGGTGCTTACTTAAGTTTAGTGCAAGTCAAATACTTTGCTGAAGGAATGAGTGCAGGCAAAGGTTTTATTGCCATTGCAGCACTTATCTTTGGTCGGTGGAATCCTATAGGAACGGCTTTAGCTTGTTTGTTATTTGGCGCAACTGAAGCTTTACAATTGCGAATTCAAGCATTGGGTGGAAAGCTCCCCTATCAGTTTTTAATTATGCTACCTTATGCGATCGCACTCTTTGCCCTAATGGGAAAAAAGAACAAGTCTACTCCTCCTGCTGCATTGGGCGTACCTTATTGGAGAGAAAAGAATAGATAAGCTGATAACCATAAATATTAACACTCCTGACTCTCAAGTTCACTTAAATTTTTCAATACCTCTTGACTAATTGTCTGTTTAAGATAATCATATTTGCTTGATGCTGCCGCTAGCCTGCTGTATTCTTCCCTGAAAATTAGCGCAGATACAGTACCTAGTGAATTAAAGGCGAGTTCTATCTATGTTGAGCCGCGCACAGCCGCTTGAAAGGAGCCTCGTACATCTTTCAAAAAACAGATTCTCTAAAAGATGTTTTAGTGAATAAAGTCTTGATATGTAATCTTTTCAAAGGCAACTATTATTTATGGATAGACAGCCATTAGTTTTGGTTGTAGAGCAAAATCTACACTATTTAGAATTAGTCAACTCTTATTTTAAGATACTTAAGTTGCCATGTATTTGTGCAAAACAAGGAGTCAAGGCTTTAATTTTGGCACAAACACATCAACCGGACTTAATTTTACTAGATCCTGCGCTCCCTGATTTAAGTGGACTACAAGTGATTCATTACTTGAAGCATACTCAAAAGACAATGGCAATTCCTATCATTGGGATGACAGCTTCAATAAAAGAACAAGATGGAAATAATCTGCTTCTTGCTGGTGCCGATCGCTATATTCGTAAACCTTTCTATCTTCACGAGTTACAAATAGCTATAAATTGCTATTTTAGTAACCTGAAATCCTCTAATTAGCTTTAGGAATGCTCTCTCGATTCCGTACTTCTGGTAAGTCCTCTAAAACAACTAAAATTCCAGTACGTTCCGTCGCCAAACTTGTATTACTTATTAAATCTAGAACAGATTTTTGAACAACTTCTTCAATTATTTTTTTGATCTGAGGACTGATAATTTTGTTTAAATTTATTCGCACTTGTTCGGCTAAAGAATCGCAGCCTGCTGTCTTTAAAACTTGTTCCGAGCGGGTTACAGAGTTTTCTATAGAAATTACTAGTTCTGTATCAAAAAATTGACAGATAATTTTACCTGGACGATGTCCCAATTCCTTATTATAAAAGGAACGGAGTCGATTTGTAATTTCTCTTTCTAGTTCTCCAATGGTAGGTTTAGACATTTCTTCTACTAACATCAAAATAGTTACCTGAGTAAAATATAAAGCGCTCGTGTTAGAATGCTATAACTATTGTAATTTATTATATATTTTAGAGTTGTAAAGTATAAAATTCTACGAGTTATATAAGAGAATGTTTGAAAAGTCTTTTCATCAATAGCAAAACATTTAAGAGCCCCCTAAATGTCATGAGAAATTGGGGGACTTTAAGAGTATTTATCCCTCTTTATTAAGGGGAGATAGGGATCGCTAAGTTCCTAAAATCACAGCTAACCACTTTTCAAACAACCTCTAAGAACTTTATCAAACCTAAATTTCTGGCATTTTGCAGGTATGGCGAAAAAGCTAGTGTGGCAATAACTAGAAGAGGTATATGTAGTAACTTTAAATATAGAAATAAAGGTATTTTACTTTGGTACGAATGCCTCAGAATCCATGATTAATTGCCATCTTTTAATTAACCGGACTTAAACGGGTTGATGTAAAAAATTGATACAAAAGTAGTTCAAAATATGGTGAGTGGTTATTAGTAGCTACTAACTTCTAACCATTCACCACTAAACTTTTATAGAGAATTGCCCAATTCTTAAGAGGAATAGGAATGCGTTATAACTCCACAGGCTATCCGTCCTCCACCTGCTTGTGCTGCTAGCCCTTCTGCTTGTTGTAAATCCTGCAATTGGTGAATGATAATTGCGCTGCCATTGTCGTCAAATACAGTGACAGGGCTTTCACGTAGAGTGACGCGGCTGGTTACTACATTGTACTTTGCGTAACCGTTTTCATCGACATATAAGTTTGGTAAATCACCTGAATGGAAGGGATGGTTGGCTTCGACAGGAACTTCCGAACCAAAAGGACCGGGGTCAAAGTGTCCGCCACTGGTGGTGAAAGCAGGTTGGACATCGGGATCGCAGACGCCTGCGGAATGAATGTGAAGCCCGTGCAAACCGGGTGTCAGATCTCCTTGGATCTCACCTTTAATTTGTACAGATCCATCTTTTCGCTCTATGAAAAATAAAGTACCAGTGATGTTTTTACCTTCAATGTAAGTTTGTGCTACTGATAGACCCTGTGCCATGCTCGGTTGTATGACTGCAAGTTTGGTAACTATTATCAAGCCAAGAGTAAGCCCGAGGACAAATATATGCTTTATTGGTAATTTAATCTTCATGACTTGTTGTGGTACTGATAAATTGTCTGTGTAGGTTGGGTTGAGCAAAGCTCGAAACTCAACCTACACTAAGGTCTGTTTGGACGTTACCATTAACCCTATTCATTTAGATAGTACCTCGCGTGGGTATATTTCCATTTGACATAAATTTAGGAAAACATCTTGGAGAAAAATAATATTGCGTGTTGTCTGTGAATTGCTAACTGAAAACTCAGAACAAAAGAGAATGGGATATTTTTGGAACAAGTGAAGTACTGAGCGCGTCCTGAAAGCGGACAACAATTGCTCAAAATCAGGCTACTGAGATGCTGACAATTGTTACGACTTATAAATCTGGTTAAAAAAACTGTTATCGTTGCCCAGACGAAGGTTGCTAATGGAAAGCCTAAATTCTTCACAACAAACCCAGCAAGTCACAGGACTAAACGAACAAACAACTTTAGTGTCGCAGCAAGAGGCGATCGCTACTCATTCCACTCAGACAACAACTCATCACAAAAAATCTGTCTCGCCCTCTGCAAGCCATATAGTCCCTAAAGTGACAATTGGCGTGTTGTTAGGTACGGGAGCGATCGCTTCTGGGGTGTACGGTTATCGTTCTTGGGAATTTGCTCAAAAATATCAAGTCACTGACAATGCTTTTATCACTGCAAATATTCAACCCGTTACATCACGTGTATCGGGAATAGTCACAGAAATTGCTATAAATGATAACCAAATGGTATCTCCTGGAGCGGTGTTGGTGAAACTCGATTCCCGCGATTATGAAGTCTCTGTGTCCCAAGCAAAAGCGTCTCTAGAGTTAGCCAAACAACAAGCAGCACAGGTACGAGAGAGTATGAAAGCTGCGGTTATTAACACAATTAATATTCCAGAACCAATTGCCACAAAATCTGCAAAGACAGGAACACAGGGTGCTAAATCAACCAGCAAGAACAAACAAGTCCAACAACCCGAGCGCATACAGAAAGTCTCGCAGTTGACACCCGCTAACCAGCAAAAAGAAATTGACGAGCAAAAGTACAAAACCGCTCTCGCTGCGATCGCGCAGAAAGAAACTGAGTTAAAAAAAGCACAACTCCAGTTATCCTACACTAAGATTGCTGCGCTGCTACCCGGAAAAGTAGGTAATAAAAACGTTCAAATAGGACAGCAGGTGCAACCAGGACAAACCCTGATTACAGTTGTAGAACCAAATCCTTGGATTGTGGCTAACTTTAAAGAAACACAGTTAGAAAAAATACAGCCCGGTCAAAAAGTAGATATCAAGATGACAGCTTTCCCCAGCCACAAATTTCGTGGTACGGTGGAGAGTATGTCTCCTACATCTTTTGGTAAATTTACTCCTTTGCCACAAGAGAGTCAGGTATCATCATCTACAAAAAATTTGGACGAGCAAAGAATACCTGTCAAGATAGTGTTTGAGCCGCAGAGCATTCGCGGTTTTGAATCGCGCTTAACTCCCGGAATGTCAGCAACTGTCACGGTTACAATTAAGTAAGTTTTTTTGCCATAAATACCAAGGTGTTTTGTAAGAATGGTGTTAAGATGGTTACCTTAACTATTTCTTTAGATTAACACCTTTGCTCTGACTGCAATGTTGATTCAAAACCAGGAGTCTGAGAATAAGTATCAAGATGTAACCCTGGCAGTTCTGGAGGATACACAAACCCTCAAAAATCATGCTGATTTATTGATTGTTGATGATAATATCGCTAACCTTACTCTACTTTTTACTATTCTCAGTCAACAAGGATACAAAGTTCGGAAAGCGCTCGGTGGTGAAGCCGCGTTAAAAACAATTTTCTTAGAGCCACCCGATCTCATTTTGTTGGATATTAAAATGCCAGGGATAGATGGGTATGCTGTTTGTACCCAATTAAAAGCATCTCCTCAAACTCGTGAAATTCCCATTATCTTCCTGAGTGCTTTAGATGAAGCAGTCGATAAAATTAGAGCTTTTGAGGTTGGAGGTGAAGACTACATCACCAAACCGTTCCTAGCGGAAGAAGTTTTGATCCGAATTCGCTATCAACTTAATATTCAAAAGCAACGCCAACAACTTAAGGAACACAATCGGCTGCTGCAAAAGGAGATTCAAGAGCGAAAGCAAGCTGAAGCAGCAACTCAGCTGTTGTTAACCACAATTCATGCTGTTCATCAAGCATCTGATTTTAAGGATGCTTTAAAAATCCTTTTATGTATGGTACGTCAAGCCATCGATTGGGATTACGGCGAAGGTTGGATTTTAGATGACGGTACGATTACTTTACAACTGAGTCAAACTTGTCACGATCCAATGCACGATTTATCACTTATGCAATTTCATCAGGCGCGATTGGGCATAACCTTTACTGATGGTGTTGGATTGCTGGGTCGGGTTTGGGTCACTCAGCAATCGGAGTGGATTGAAGATGTTTCACAAAAGCAAGCGCCTGTTTTTTTGAGGACGGAAGCAGCTAATCGTGCTGGATTGAAAGCGGCTTTTGGTGTGCCAATTGTGTTGCAGGAGCAAGTGCTTGCTGTTTTGGTTTTTTTCAAGCGATCGCCATTGCCTTACGATCCAAAGTTAGTACAATTAGTTAATGCTGTTGCGATTGAGCTAGCTGAATTTATACAGCGAAAGCAAACAGAGGAAGCATTGATACGCACCAACCACGAACTACAGCGCTTGGCGACTCTGGATGGGTTAACACAAGTCAACAATCGGCGCTGTTTTGATGAAGTACTGGAACGGGAATGGCAAAGGCTTCAACGCAGACAGGCTTTTTTGGCATTAATTATGTGCGATATCGATTATTTCAAATTCTATAACGATTGCTACGGTCATGTAGCAGGGGATAATTGTCTTAAAGAAGTCGCTCATGCGATCGTGCGTGCGTGCAAACGTCCCGCAGATTTAGTTGCTCGCTATGGTGGAGAAGAATTTGCTGTACTGCTTCCCGAAACTGATATAGAGGGCGCTATTTGCATAGCACAACAGATCCGACAGCAAGTTGCCAAGTTAGCCATTCCTCACGCAGGCTCTAGAGCAAGTACTCACGTAACACTTAGTATGGGAATTGCTAGCTTGATTCCTACACCAGAGTCTTTGCAGGAAAAGCTGATCGTTACTGCCGATCGAGCACTCTATAAAGCCAAAGCACAAGGACGCGACACCTATCACATATGATCTTTGAGTTTATCGCTCGGAAAGTTTTTGTGAGAGTAGCACAATTCATTTTTTGACACGAGCCAGTGCATCCTCAGCCGCCGCCTTTTCAGCATCTTTTTTGCTGCGTCCCTTACCTTCGCCGTATACGCGATTATTTACAAGTACTTTGGCTGTGAATTCAGGAGCGTGGGAAGAACCACCAGCTTGGACTGTAACATATTTGGGAGGTGTTTGAGTCACATTACGCTGTACCCATTCTTGAAACTTATTCTTTGAATCTATGCTAGAGCGAGATTCAACAACTTTTTGTGGTACGGAATCAAAAAGTGGTTCTATAATTTGACGAACCGCTTCTGTATCTGAATCGTTGTCTAAGTAGTAGGCGGCTATGACTGCTTCAAAGGTGCTGCTAAGCAAATTGGGATTGTGGTACCCACCTTCTCGAATCGCTCCTTTGCCCAACCGCATCCTTAAGTCTAAGCCAACTTCCATAGCAAACTTTGCCAGTTGCTTTTCATCAACAAGTGCGGAACGTCGCCGAGTGAGTTCGTCTTCTTCCTTATCTGGATGGCGGCGATGGAGATATTCAGCACTTAAAAAAGTTAGCAAAGCATCTCCTAGAAATTCCAGACGTTCGTTGTGTTCTCCTGCATCTGGGTTTTCATGGACATAAGAACGGTGAGTGAGAGCATGGCGCAAAAGTTTTTCATTTCGGAATGTCAACAGTTTGTGCATTGGTCTGTTTGATTGTTAGGTGTGATGTGCGTGTTATGGCAATCTTATTTGAATTATGGAAATTTTAACGAACCGCAGAGGCGTTGAGGGCGCTGAGGGAGGAAAGAGGGGATTTCAAAAATTAAACTGGGTTCCTATTACAGTACAGGTATTTGTCTGAGAAGTTTAGTAATTCGCTAGCTATCTACATGAGAAATTCTAGGTGACTCTATCAAAGGCAAAACCCAGTTTCTTAAAGTCACTTTGTTTTTAAAATTTATAGAATTTTTAGATTTAGGGCACTTCAAATTACTTAAAGTCAATCGCAAATTTTCCCGACACACAGTCTACCTTTGCCAGTCATGATGCGATCGCTTATCTTAGTCTCCGTACAATTTACTGGTAACAAATACTGTTTTTCTAGAAATATTAATTTATCCGAGAGCAAACAATTTAACTTTCTGTCTAATATACCTGAAGAGATTCGGAGTATTCTTAAGGGCAAAAATCCTTATCCTTCGCTTTCAAGCCCTCTCATTGCTCAGACAGAAAATGAGAATTTATTCTTCAAAGAAAATGTTTTCGCTGCTGGGGTGCAGTTTCCCAGTGGGTTCGTCAATGAAGACGCCATCACACCAGGTAACATGGCACTTGAAACTAGGTTCTTCACCAGAAGCGCCAAAATTAGCGCCTTGGAAATTGGAACAAACATAATTAGCACAGGTAGAATCGATCCCAACCCCATTCATTCCACGGAAGTCGCAATAAATCAGCATAATGCTTTCAAAGTTGCAAATATCCATGTTGGCATCCCGAAAATCACAATAGATGAATTTGGTCATCAAAAAATTAGAAGCACGGAATTTGACATTGCTAAAGTTGACGTAGCTCAAGCTCGCGCCGCTCAAGTCAATGGACTGGAGGTCAACGCCGCTCAAGTCACCACGATGCAAAACGATACTTCTAAAGTTTCGCTCCCCATCTGCATAACGCCTGAGCAATTCTCTTGTGGTAATAATTCTGGTGTCACTATTTTCAATACTGCCATCAGGCATAATGGTATTACAAAAAATAGTCCTTTCGTTGACTTGAATATTAGCCAAGTTGGCATCAGTCAAGTTTGCACCGCTCAAGTTAGCACCGCTCAAGTTGGCATCGCTCAAGTTGGCACCAGTCAAATTAGCACGATCCAAATTAGCACTTCGGAGATTGGTATTGCTCAAGTTGGTGTTAATAAAAAGAGTATTGGTAAAGTGAGATCTTTCCAAATTAGCACTCCTCAAGTTAGTATTCATCAAACCACCGCTCTCGATGTAAACTCCGCCCAAATCGACGTTGCTCAGGTTGACACCAATCAACCAAGGTGGTCTGACAAAGAAAGCTCCCAAATTAATTCTCCTAAAATCTCTTTCCCCTGCAGCATATCGTTGCAACAACTCCTCAGCAGTTATAGTCATCTATACACCTCCGCATTAATCGACACATACAAAGATAACCACTGTTACAGGACAAACTGTTAGCCATACCTTCGTTGACAATGGCACTTACACCGCAACGCTCACAGTGACTGATTCAATGGGCACATCTGTCGTTCAAACGCTTTCACTGAGTGTCAACAATGTCGCACCCCGAGCGATCGCACTTGACGATTTTGCAGTCAACAAAGGAACTGCAATCTCCCTGAACGGTAGCTTCACCGATCGGATTTCTTCACAAATATTTCTAAGGATATCCAAGATGCTATTGAACGGACACTGAGTCCTGAAATAACCTCAAGGACATCTCTTTTGACAAATCTTAGATTTAGAAAGTTTTGAGGTGTTTAATCCTAGCAGCTTTTCTTCCTCATTAAACCTAGAGGTTATTGCTAACCATTCCCCCGTCTGGCATAATGGTATTGAAAAGAATGCAACTATCAACATCAGCATCCCAAGCACCAGTCAAATCCGCATTAGTCAAATCAACTTGTTCAAAGACAGCGCAGTCCAACATAGCATTGCTCAAGTTAACACCTCTCCAATTAGCGTCTTTCACGTAGGTAGAATACAGGTCAGCACCGCTGAGGTTGGCATCACCGAAATCAGTACGCAACAATAGAGCAGAATCCAAACCAGAATTTCTCAAGTTGGCCCTACTGAATTTGGCATCTCTCATCTTGCAATACCTCAAATTGGCATCTTCCAGGATAGCATCACAGAAGCTAGCTTCAGTCAGATCGGCACCCCCCAAATCGGAACCCCTCAAATTGGTGCGAATAAGCTTGGCACGAATCAAGTCAGTATTAATCAGGTTTGCACGACTCAAGTCAGCACCGCTCAAGTCGGCACAACTCAGTTTGGCATCAATCAGATCGGCACCGCTCAAGTTAGCACCACTAAAATTGATGCCAACCAAACGGCTTCGGCGCAGTTTACTTTGACTGAGATTAATTCCATTCAAATCGGTGGCACCCATCGGGTTTTCGTACTTATCCCAGACAGCCCCACTCAAATCAGCCTCACTCAAATCAACCCCACTAAAATCTCTCTCCCCGATAGCATATTGCTGCAACAACTGCTCAACAGTTATCCTCATCTATATACCTCCCGGTTAATCAACACATATGCGCCCACTGAAACAAATAGGGAGCATCCCTATTTGGAAAAAACACGCTTGCGATTGAAATCACGTCTACACAAACGAAGTCCCTCCGGGTTCGCCAGTTCCCTACGGCGGGAAACCCGCCTGCAGGACTAGACTCACCGCCTGCGCGGACTGTGTACAAAGTCCACGTAGGTGGACTTTGTTTGTATAGCCGAGGCAGCGCGTTGCGGGGGTTCCCCCCGTTGAAGCGCCTGCCGTCCAGAATTCCATTCTGAGGGCAATTGGTAAATTTGGGATACTCCCGCATCAACAAGACTTTTAACAAATAAATATTCTTCAATCGTAGATATATAAATCGGAAAATTTACTAATTCTTCTGGCAATTGAGATTCATGCAAAGCTTTATTTAACTTACTTACAGTTTTTAAATACAAGTAAGCTATATAAAAAATAAGAAGTAATAATATTCCCAAAAACAAGAAACAAAAATATGAAAAGTATTGTAACATTTGTAGACGAACTGCGAGCACTAAATTACCGCAACTCTAACATTTCTTCTATTGTCAAATTAATATCACTTGCAATTTGGCGTAGCAACCTAGGAGAAATATCACGCCCTTTGTGAAACGGAACAGTTGTTCCTCTACCGTCTTCATAACGAAACTGCTTATATGAGCCTTTCTGACGCACCTCCACAAAGCCAAGGCTTTCCAATATCTTAACGACTTCCTATGGTTTCAGAACGGCTATGTTGCTTATGCTGAATAGATGACAATCTGTTGCGTACCAACAAACTCTGTCTCGAATATGACCTCTTCGTCCTCCAGAAGCATCTCAATCACTTCACGCAAATTTTCAAGTAACTCGTCTAAGGTTTCTCCTTGGGAATGAGCGCCTGGAAATCCAGGAACATAGCCCACATAAAGTTTGGTATCAGAATCTTTCTCGACGATAGCAGTGAAGGTTTTCATGATATTAACATCGCAATTGTTTCACTTATTCAGAGCATAGCGTTTACATGATTTCGGGAAGCACCAGTATTTTCATCATTTGAGCGATCGCTTTTTCGACTAATCGTTCAATTCGGAATTGCCATTAAATATACCGTAGCAAGAGCTAGCAACAACTTGCGAAAGAAATTATACCAATTTTCGATAAAGATGCATACAATTAGCCTGCGAAGCGCCCTCTTTATTTGTATAGCTCCACCCTTCTAGGGTGAGGGCAATAATGTGCAACTTCACATAGAGTTGGTCTTAGAGTGATGGAGTAATTAGATTATCCAATGAAATCCAAGATTCTAGAGTAAGCGGTTTTACTTGTTGGATACGTTGAAAATCATCCTCGGTTGAACCACGGTTAGATTGTAGTAGATTGCAGTTGCAGCAAGCCAAAGGTCATTAGCCATCATTTCATAAAAAGTCTGGTGAGGGTAGATAGAACTATAGAACCCTTACAAAGGAGCGTTATTCTTGTCAAAGCCACCTGTAGTACAAAGATACTTTTTTAATCCGAGGCGGAGCCTCTAGAGCTGCATTCCCAGGCGGAGCCTGGGAACGAGTTGGTGGAGGAGAGAAATGATTACTTAGTTAAACATTTTACAAAATTTGATTTAATATGTTTGATGGAGATGATGACCACTATATCTTCTGAAAATCAGTTAAACTCAAGCTGTTCGAGTGCTTGTATCTGGGAGTTATTATACGCAGAACAAGCACGGCAGTTGCGGGGAAAAATTGCTGTGGATGAACAACTGCAAAATCTAATTCATGAGGTTTGCCGTCATGCAGATTTAAGTGCGGAACGGCAAAAAGCTCTCAATCGGCTGCTCGTACAACTACAGCAACTACCCGGTATCTATAAGTCTGTTCACCAAGATTATCCTCAGGCTTTAAATGATACTTGGCAATGGGTTGGTCGCAGCATCTGTGATTTTCAACCACGCCGGAGTTCCGTACAACAAAGCTTGGTCAGTTGGATTAATGGCTACCTGAAGTGGAGAATTGTAGATTTGTACGCTAAGGACAATCAATATGTTACCAGTTTAGATAAACCAATACGGAATGATGATGGAGACCAAATAGCTCTGCTCGATTTCTTGCCCGATCCACAATTTACAAGCCTTTCTTTAGACTTATTAGATATTAAAATTCTTCAACTGCAAGAAGGGGAACGCCAGGATCTCGGTCAAAAAATAAAGGCACAAATTATACAAGATACCCAAGGGACGCTCTGTGCAAGTCATCCGCGAAAGCACCCAGAATGTCACTGTCAGTTATTGGCAAAGCGTTTGCTATTGCAGGAACCTCCTGAAAAAATTTCTGACATTGCCAGAGAGTTTGATATAAACAACCAAACCCTTTATTCACACTGGAAGCAAAAATGCCTTCCTTTATTAGCAGAGCTTGGACGAAATTGCGGGTATAAACCATGACTAGCGTAGAATTAGAACCGATTGGTGTTCCTCTGGGTAAAGATGCTCATCGTTGGGCTGAGATGTTTGCCTCAGAACAAGCGACACCCCAAAAAGGCAAACAAGTCTATCTCAATACTTTAGCTGTGTGTGCCGTTCACAGTTATTTAAAATGGTTGATGGTGGAAACCGACCTTACCAGTGGTGACAGTTGGGAACCGGGTTTGCGGGCAATTTTTAATGTTGCGGATTTAGTTGTCCCCAATGTAGGAACATTGGAATGTCGTCCGGTGCTACCTGGTGAGATTGCTTTTGAGTTACCAATGGAGGTCACTGAAAATAGAATTGGTTATGTGGCAGTTCAATTTAGCGATCGCCTGGATTCCGTACAATTACTGGGATTTGCTCGTGCCACAACTGCTGATGAATCTCTTGAAACTGTACAACTGTCTCAGCTACAGCCTTTAGAGGCTCTCATCGAGACTATTTTCCCCGTTCATAGCAACGAAGTTGTCAGTTCTAGAATGAAATCAGAACAGTTTTTCGTTAACTTGCGTCAGTGGTTTGAGGGAATTTTTAACCAAGACTGGCAGCCTGCTGAATTGGCGCTTGCGGGTAATTTTAGGCACATGACTCCTGCAACCAATTTTGTAAGTCGGGTAAAAGAAATTTATTTGGTCGATCGCCCATTACGCCTTGTCGTACAAGTGACACCTCAAGAGACTGACTCAGTTGATATTCGCTTGCGTCTTTACCCAGGGAAGAATGGAAATTATTTGCCGGAAAATTT
The DNA here is from genome assembly GCF_045999855.1 of Tolypothrix campylonemoides VB511288_2. Classification (NCBI taxonomy): domain Bacteria; kingdom Bacillati; phylum Cyanobacteriota; class Cyanophyceae; order Nostocales; family Tolypothrichaceae; genus Tolypothrix; species Tolypothrix campylonemoides. Next base: position 695,095 of record NZ_JBFPMW010000002.1, on the reverse strand, counting down.
ACAGCTTGTTTTGTTTGATGAAGTAGGAAGTGCTTGTATGGAAGCACAATCTAAAAAAACTGACAGTTGGATGGAATTGGAGTTTAGTTGCCAACAAAACGAAATGTTTAGTGTCAAAGTGGTGTTAGAAGGGACAAGTTTGACTGAAAAGTTTATTGTCTGAGCATCAAATAACAGGTTACCTGTATGGGCATTGTCAAGATTAAAATCAGGCGAACATCAGAAGAGGGATTTCTAGTTATTCTGACAGCAACAAATCGTGAATATGAAACGGAGGGCTTTCTTTTACCACTTCCACCAGAATTAGAAACTTCTTTTACTCAATGGCAATCTGCTTATCGTCAAATTGAAGATGTAAGGTCTTGCATTGCTCCCGCACCGGGTTTGCGTTTAACACCAAAGAGCGTGATAGTTCATTCCAACTTGGAACACACCCAAGCGCTGAAGACTAACCTGAATGAGTGGTTGAACTCGGGAGATAGTAAATGGCAGCCGATTCGGGATGGCTTGATTGCGATCGCCCAACAATTGCATTCCTCAGGTGAAGAAATTCGTGTCATTTTGGATGCAAAAGATATTAACTTGCGGCGTCTCCCTTGGCAAGAGTGGAGTTTATTTGAGCAACACTATCCTCAAGCGGAAATTGCCTTAAGTGCGCCTAAAACAACAGACCACAAGAGCGTTGCATGTCCCAACAGTTCAAAAGTTAGAATTTTAGTGGCTGTGGGGAGAAGTGACGGGATTAATACTAAGGACGACATAGAAGTTGTTCGCCGATTGGAGGAACTTGGAGCTGAAGTTGTCTGTTTGATGCAACCGAATCTCAAAAATTTGTGTGAAGCCCTTTGGGACGAACAGGGCTATCACATCTTCATTTTCACCGGACACAGTGGGAGTCGAAAGGATGGGCAAATTGGTTGGATAGAAGTTAATGACCGAGAAAGTTTAAGTATTGAGGAATTTAAGGAAGCATTAAAAGAAGCGATCGCCAAAGGATTGCAATTAGCAATTTTCAACTCCTGCGATGGTTTGGGCTTAGCCAACCAACTTGCTGAGTTACATTTGCCACAAAGCGTTGTGATGCGGGAACCCGTCCCCGATCCCGTGGCTGTGGAATTTTTGAAACACTTTTTCTACGAGTTTACTCGCAATAAATCTTTATTTGCTTCGGTCTTGAAAGCCCGCAAACGTTTGGAACATTTTAAGTCCCGTTATCCCGGTGCTATTTGGTTACCCACAATTTGCATTGCGTCTAATGTCGAACCTTTGACTTGGGTCGGGTTGAGCGGAAATTCTCCTAAACCCCCAACTTCAAAGCTAACCACTGCTAAATTCGAGCGCCCATATGTCCCAATTTTTAAAAGTCAAAAAGCCGCTTTATGGGCTGGGGTGATGGGATTGTGTCTTGGTTGTGCGCTCGTCGCAATTCCCGCGACTATTGTTCTCAACCAGCGATCCGAATCAGCACAACAGCTCGAACAAACCACCATCAAATCGCTCTCGGTTCCAGTTGGAACTTGGCTGTATGGTGGAAGTACAACTTGGGCACCCATTCGTGGTTTGGTAGATAAGAAAATTAAACAGGAATTACCCGAATTTAACTTGACTTACACTCAACATCCTACTTTACCACCCGGTTCGGGAACTGGTATCAAGATGTTATTAGATGGTCAAATTTCTTTTGCTCAGTCTTCCAGACCGATTCTAGATAAAGAATATGAACTGGCGGCTGCGAGGGGTGTGAAACTCAAACAAGTTCCTGTGGCAATTGATGCGATCGCGATCGCAGTTCACCCCAGTTTAAAGATTGAAGGTTTAACTGTAGAACAACTCAAAGGAATTTATACGGGTAAGATAACTAACTGGAGTCAGATAGGTGGTCCCGATTTAAAAATAACACCATTATCTCGCCCATTAAACAGCGGAACAAGTGAATTTTTTAAAGAAAATATTTTAGAAAACCAAGTGTTTGGTTCAAATATTGTCTTTATTCCCACAACCACTCAAGCACTGAACAAAGTGGGTAATTTTCCAGAAGAAGGAGCTATTTATTATGCTTCAGCTTCTGAAATTATCAAGCAGTGTACTGTGAAAACTTTACCCGTCAGCCGTCATAGAGGAAGTGCTTTAATTTCTCCGGAAATAATAAGTTCTCAACCAGGAGAGAAGTGTCAGAGACAACACAATAAGCTCAACCTTGAGGTTTTGCAAAATGGGGAATATCCATTGACGCGACGCCTTTTTGTCATTATTAAACAAAACGGTCAAGTCGATGAACAAGCCGGAGAAGCTTACGCGAGTTTATTGTTAACAAGAGAAGGGCAAAACTTAACCGAGAAAGCTGAGTTTATTCCCATGAGATAATCTGTACAAGTCTTTACGGTGATAGAATTTTCCACCATACATATAGTTCAAAGATCGAATAAAATTGCTATAGAGGTTTAAATTTGTGTAAAATGACAGCAACAATTGCTATACCCATCAGCCAGATAGAGTTAGCACCTGGTAGCGCTATCAAGATTGATAGAGTGACTTGGGAAAATTACATCACACTCTTAAAGGAACTTGGAGATAATCGCCCGACACGTATTGCTTATGATAATGGAGTATTAGAAATTAGAATGCCCGGTCAATTGCATGAAGCAGCTAACCGAGTTCTTGCTGCGTTCGCGAAGCGCAAGCCGTACCCGGCTTATCGCTCTTACATTAGCAGAAGAATTCGGTTTTGATTTTAACGATCTGGGATCTATGACCATGAATCGACAAAACTTAGCAAGGGGTATTGAACCCGATAGTTGTTTTTACATTCAAAATGCTCGAGCAGGACAAGGGCTTAATGAAGCTATTCCTGACGACTTCCCACCAGATCTTGCTTTAGAGGTTGATATTGCCAACAAGTCAGATAGTAAGCTAAGCATTTATCAAGCAATGTTAGTTCCTGAAGTGTGGCTTTATCAACAAGAAACCATCAAAATCAAACAACTGCGAGAAGGGAAGTACATTGATTCACCTACTAGTCGGGCATTTCCTTTAATTAGTGCAGAACAGTTGAATCAGTGGCTGCAGTTAAGAAGAACTGGGACGGATTTATCTGTTGTAAGGGCTGTCAGGCAGTTTTGCCGGGAAGAAAGAGCTTGATGAGAAGAGTTAAGTTTTGATAATGTCAGTTAATTTATATTTATGGCAAAATATATTTATAAACCGTCTTTAAAGAAACAACAGCGCTAAAAACTTATGTCGTTCTGTAACTTCTATACTTTGGATGTTAAATAGACTAGCAGAAACTTATAAAATAGAAGAATTTCAAACTCTACAAAATTCTTTCAAACCCTTTTTAAAACATAAGGGTGAAACTCCAGAAGAATAACTCTTAAAAAATCAAGATGCCATGAACTTATTGAAAAGCTGGATTGAAGAAGAAGTATCAGAAGAAAAAGTCAAAGAAAGGGAAAGATTTTTTGAAACTTTTAAAGAAATCATAGATAATGAACGACCATCTGGTTATAAACTTTACTCAAAAGAATGATTGTTTTCTTAGCCACAGGAGTACTTGGTTTAGTATCTTCTCCCAGTAATACTGGAGATGTAAAATTAGCTATTCATTTGTTGTAGTTGTTCGATCCTTTCTATCAAAAGACGAACTTGAACAGGTTTGTTACGAAACCAATCTGTTGACCAAATCCGGTGAATTTTCCAACCTAACCTTTCAAGCACCTGTTGTCTTAGCCGATCGCGATCTCTTGCAGTGGGTGAACTATGGTAAGATGCGCCATCGCATTCAATCCCCAATAAAAACTCACCTGGGCGGTTATTGTTGACTACGGCCAAGTCAATCCGATAGTCCGAGCATCCAACTTGGGTGCGTATAGTGTATCCCTGGTGGACTAAGGTATGATAGACATCTTCTTCAAATGGGGAGTCAAAACAAAGCGTATCTGTGTAGGAGTTACCTTGCAGTCTTTCTCCCCCACTTGCTACGTATTCCAAGTAATCACGTAGTAATTTTATGCCTTTGCTTTGAGTGCGTGTTAAATCAATGTCACCAGCTTGTATGGAAGACACCAGTGTAATTTTGCTTTTTGCCCGTGTGACAGCTACATTTAGGCGTCGTTCTCCTCCTTGGCGATTCAGGGGACCAAAGTTAAGAGAAAGCTTACCTTGCTCGTCACGAGCATAGCCTACGCTAAGTATAATGACATCTCGCTCATCACCTTGAACGTTTTCCAGTGCTTTCAGAAAAAACTGAGGTGAATTATCGCTGCAAAAAGTCTCAAAATCGGGATTGTTTTTTCCTAAAATCTCAATTTGCTCCTGAATTGCATCAGATTGGGCTTCGCTAAACGCAATAATACCAAGAGATTGCTCGGGAAACTGTTGAAAATGCTCTAATGCCAACTGAGCAACTACTTCAGCCTCACGTCGATTATCTCTGCGTCCACCGCGATCGTAGACTCCATTAGGAACATACTTAAACCAAACGCCCAAATCGGAACTCTGTACTGGGTTGGGAAATGTAACTAATTGAGAGTCATAAAAATGTTTATTAGAAAAAGCTATCAACCGTTCATCTTGACTGCGATAATGCCATTTCAGCGTTCGCCTAAACATAAAACTTGAACATTCATCCAAAACACTTTCATAGCTTGCATCATCCTCATCATTAATATCTTCTTCGCTGTCTCCGCTTGAGAAGAATGATGTGGGAGGAAGTTGTTTATTATCGCCAATGACAATCACTTGATTGGAACGGATAATCGCAGGAACTACATCCTCTGTACGCAGTTGAGATGCTTCATCAAAAATGAGAACATCAAAATGAACTACATCTGCATTGATGTATTGGCTAACTGAAAGCGGACTCATCATCCAGCAAGGCTTCAACACTTTGACTAGATTTGGTATCCCCTTTTGTGTGTCGTTGAGGAGTTTACGGATAGGCAAATGTTGTCTTTTCTTAGTCGCTTCTTTTTTCAGCTTTGGCAACTCAGCTTGAGCCAATGAAGTTTTTTCCCAATTTTTCCAACGTTGCACGTGAAGTTTTTTTAGACGTTCTCTAGCAACATTTAATTGGTTATAGTCGAGTTTGGCAAATTCCTTAATTAGCCGTTCGTGTACTTCAACATTAAAATTTTTCAATTCAGGATTTCTAGCAAGAATTGCATCAAGACAGGTTTGGTAAATCAGCTTCTCTAGAATTGGAAACCAAAGTTTAGAATCTATTTTTCGATCGCGTACAGCATTTAAAAACTTATCAGTTCCCATCTCTTCAAGTTGCTGATAGGTTTTTTTATAGATTAACCATTCTTGAAAATAAGGTAGTTCAGAATGAACCAAGTTCAAGAAAGCTTCTAGTTCGGCAAAGGGAATTTGATGACGCAGTAAGTAAGAACTTGTAATGTCAGTTTCATCAAAATATGACAATAAAAACGCTAGTCCTTTCCTAATACTATTATGACTTGATTCAAGTTTCTTAACTAACTCAGCCAGATCGCGTTGTCTAGAGGGAGAATTTATAACACGTTGAACGGAATCAGCCGAAAGCGAATACTTTTGTAAGCCAGTCAACCAATTTAAAGCTTGTTCAATGGGTTTCAATTCCGCTTCGCTAGAAACTTCTGGATTAAACAAAGAGCCAAAAACCTGACGGGGTAGGTAATCAACTAGACGTAGCCTATTTTGCACATCCTCAATAGGATTAGGTTTATTGTCTCGCAAAGCTTCTAAGAACCTTTTAGCTCCAAGCTTTTCAAGTTTTCCATAAGTTTCTTTGTATATCAACCATTCTTGGAAGTAGGCTAAGTCAGATAGAGCTAAACTTAAAAAACTTGCTAGTTCCGTAAATAAAATTTGATTTTGAGGCAGATATTGACCAATAATATCAGTTTCATTAAAGTATAACAATAGAAAATGAATACCCTGTCTAATATTTTCAGGAATGGATTCAATTTTCTTAACTAATTCAGATAGTTCGCTAAATGCAGAGGGAGAATTGATAACGCGCTGAACGCAGTCAGCAGGAAATGAATAATTTTGTAAGGCAATTAACCAACTTAAAGCCTGTTCAATCGGTTTCAATTCTGCTTCACTAGAAATTTCTGGGTTAAATAAAGAGCCAAAAAGTTGACTGGCTGGGTAATTGCTTTGATATAGTTCGTTTCGTGCGGCTTGTATTTGAACTGCTTGTGCTAAATCCCGTTTTAATTCGTTGTGAGAAATTTGCCCCTTTTTAGTACTTAGCTTTTTCAAAAGCCTGACATCACGCCTGTAGCTGGGATTAAAAACTCTAATAAGCCAAAAGCGACTATATTTCTGGTATCTGTTGGCTAAAGCAGGCAATTCTGAAGAGAATAATTCTGCATTATATTTTTGTTTTAAAATTAACTCATTTTCTTGTAGGAAATTAACATCTTCTTTCAGTTTATTAAAGGCATTTTGAGCAGATAAAATATCTGTTCTAATCCAATTTGCAGGGAAAATCGATGGAGCTTTCAATATATGTTTGAGAGGAGTTAAGCGAGCTTCTGCATCTTCCAAATTTAATAAAGGCTCAATTCCTAGAATTATTTGAAGTTGATGACTACTTATCTGAATCAAAGAAATTGCTTGTTGGAGTTTATTAATTTTTTGAGTAATTTCTAATTCCAATTGTTCAGAAAAAGATGTTAAGGTGCTTTGTGCCCAAACAGTTGTTTTTTCTCCTCTTAAAAAGGGTAAAAATGAAGAAAGCCGACTCAATAAATTTTGTGCTTCTTGCGAAAGCTTATTTTTTTCAATTTCTTTTACGTCTTCTTGCAGAAGCGTCAAAGCATCCCGAGCAATAGCAATATCTACTTTAACCCAATTTTCAGGCAGATTAGATGGAGCTTTTAGTATATAGATTAAGGCTGGATAGAAGCTTTCCAGAGATTCTAAATTTTGTAAAGAGTGAACTTGTAAAGTCTCTTGTAATTGTGGATTAAGTTTTTGGACAGAAAATAACGCTTCTTGAAATTCCTCTATTTTATCCTTGATTTCCAATTCAAGTTCATATGAATAAGTATCGAGAGAACTTTTTGCCCAAACGGTTGTTTTTTCTCCTTTAAAGAAAGGTAAAAACTTCGCTAATTCATTTAAGAGACTTTTGGCTTTTTGGAATCTATTTTGATTCCACTCATAGTATTTGGAAAATACAACATTTAAGCTTGGTATTGCTTCACGTTGTTTTCTCAAAAGTTCCCCAAATATCTCGAATGGTGATTTATCTAGAGGCTGCTCTTTGGTATGTAACCTCGTAAGATATGAATTTATGGATTGACGATTAGAAACGAGTTGTTCAAAGAAAAAAGAGCGATCGCTTAGCTCGTTAATTTCTGTAAGATAGGCAATAGTTTGCGATAAATTATTAACCAATTCCCGTTTATCTGTTGTGCTGCTATGATGGAGATTGAGGCACAAATGATCTAGCCCACATTCAGCAATACGCTTTTGGACTACATTTAGTGCTGTTTCTTTTTCTGCAACTAATAAAACTGATTTACCATCACTAACCAGTTCAGCAATCATATTCACAATAGTTTGACTTTTGCCCGTTCCTGGTGGACCTTGAACAACAAAGCTAGAACCTGCCTTAGCTGCTTCAATAACGACTTGCTGGCTCGAATCAGCATCAAGAATTTGAAATGTTTGTTCGGGTTTAATGTGTGAATCAAGAGCAGATGCAGGCAATGGTTCTTTATAGTTAGACTGATATATGCTCAAATCACCACCCATCGCCTGCAATATGGGATGGGAAAAAATTCGAGCTTCATTTTCGATCAAGTCCCGAACCATTGCAGCTTTGGCATAGGAAAACAATGAGAGAAACACGTTTTCTTTAATCTGCCATTTATTTTGCTCTGCTAGCAGGTTGCGGATCTGAGCAAACAGTTCACCGTAGCTTATTCCTTGTACAGATTCTCCCTCTGGAAACTCAATTCCAAAAGTTTGCTTTAACTTTTGTCCTAATGTAGGATTGAGTGCAATATCTTCCTCTAAAATAGATAGTTTATAGATATCTCGTTTAGGTTCCTTCATTAATTCTACGGGAACCAAAATCAGTGGGGAGAGCAAAACATCGTCTGGTTTATCCTTGTCGTACCAGGTCAAAGTTCCAAATGCAAGAAACAAGCTGTTTACTCCTCGTTCCTCAAATGATTTTCGCGCCTCAGCACGTAATTTTTTGAGCCGTTTCAGTTGCTCGTTACCTGTTTGACGAGTTCTTAATTCAAGAGGATTTTTTTCTGTTGGTAATGCTTTGGGTTTTCCTGACTGGGAAATATCTTGATACTCGCTATCAACGAGCTGAAAATGAAGCAATTTCTTCCCTTCTATAAGGTGTTTGAAGAGAAGGTCTGGTTCCTGTGTCAGAATTTCTAAAATTCGAGGGCTATCTTGCCGAAATTTAATCAGAGGGTTTCGCCGTCCCAAGTCAGCCAGTCCAGCTTTCCACTTGGCAATTTTTTGAATAAGGTTTGATTGAGAGCCGGGAGTGGACTGTGGCATTTTAGGTTTTTTGGTAAATTAGAGATGTTATCATATAGTATACTAGCGATTTCTTAGGTGAGTATTTGTCAGCCAACTGCTCTCCTAGGGAAAATGAATAAAGTTGATTTCAATAAGCAAAAAACCATATTACTTTACTTATCAGGCAGAGGAGCCACTAACTACCAGTTAATACTCAGATGCATTAAAAGTTTTATCCACTTTAAAGGCAAATTGGTACTAAATTTTAGTAAGAATTGCTTGAGCCGCAACTTCATCAGTAATCAGCCCCGTAATTAATTTGCCACGCAGAGCAGCCAGAATTGCTTCTGCTTTTTTCACGCCACCAGCTACACCGATAATGAGTCGGCGTGCGGGTTGTTCGAGCGGTACACTGGCAACCCGGCTGTTGGTTCCTGTTTGCAGCAACACCCCGTAGCGATCGCAAGCCCAACCCGCAATTTCCCCTACGGCTCCGAGTTCAATCAATTCAGCCACTTCTTCGTCATTAATGAAGCCATCTTGATGTAATGGAGCATTCCAAGCAATATGACTAATTCCGACAAATGTTACTTTAGCTTGCTCTGCAAGAGCTTTGACGGTGATAAACGATCGCTGAGTCTGCAAGAGTTCTCGTTCTTCAATGCTAGTCGCCACAACCGGGGTCGGTACTGGGTAAGCTTGGGAACCGACGCGATCCGACAAATGTATGACCACTTCGTGGCGACCTGCACGCCCGCAGTGAGACATATTCCCAATAATTGAAACAATCTTATGCTGGGGTTGGTTCATTGAGGGAATTTGCTCCACCATTGCTCGCAATGTCCGACCTGAAGAAAACGCCATTATAGTTGGAGTTTTTGCAATCAGGTAAGCCTCTAAGTGGGTAGCAGCACATACCCCAAGTCCTTGTAATATATCGCTTTTGCCTGCATCAGTTGGTACCACTTCACAAAGCGACAGACCAAACTTATCGCGTAACGACTCAGCGAGAGCAATACACTCACTTAAGGGATGATCGAGCCGAAATTTGATTAATTTTTTAGTGACTGCCAGTGCAACCAGACGTTGTGCAGCCTGTCGGGAAACATTGAGCTTTGCTGCAATCTCCTCCTGTGTATTTCCAGCAATGTAATAAAGCCAAGCAGCATGAGCGGCTAGATCTAATTTGCGAGACCTAGGAGGCAAGCTAGTTTTGCTAGCATCGTGCCCCTCTAAGAAAGGTTCTCCCATATCCCACCTTTAAAGACTGTGTAGCTACCAAAAGAAAGAGCGGATTAATTTGAGTATATGCCCAAAGACATATTTTTTGCTCAAAAGTTGTTCAATTTCTACTGCCCTCCTGTAATCTCCAAATTGAATCCAGTGATGTAGCTTGCCTCGTCACTCATCAGAAATGCCACCCCATTGGCAACCTCATCTAGGCTACCCAAACGGCGCATCGGTACTGAATGAATCATCTGTTGCTCAACAACCTTGGGATCGGTATCAAAGTACTGGGAACCGACGGCTGCTTGCAATTCTGTTTGTCGCGTCCACATAAAACCGGGACCGATGAGGGCAGGGGAGAGGGCATTCACCCGAACTCCGTGAGGAGCCAAGTCTTTCGCAGCCGTTTGAGTCATTCCAATGACAGCAAACTTTGAAGCGGCATAGGCAAGCATATTTGGCGGACCAACAACCCCTGCATAACTTGCCATATTGACGATGACTCCTCCTCCTGCATCCCGCAAATATCGTGCAGCAGCCTTCAGAACTTGAAAAACGCCAACAACGTTAATGTCGATGACCTTTTGAAAGTCATCTTCGGGATATTCGTCAGTCTGAGCAAACACTCCTTGATAGCCCGCATTGTTAAAGACATAGTCTATATGACCGATCTGCTCTACAGAACCAGTAAAGGCTTTGGCAACATCATCAGCAGACGTAACATCGCAACGAAAAGTGCCAATTGGAACGTTATATTCTTTGAGTTCCTCAGCCACACTTGCCATCTTCGGTTCATTCAAATCCAGCAAGGCTACACCCGCGCCATTAGCGGCAAAACGGCATGCAGTAGCTTTACCAATATCTCCCGCACCACCCGTAATGAGGATAGTCTTGCCTGCAAACTGGTAAGTTGCTTTCGCTGTCATAGTTTCAACCTCTTCTACAACTTTAGTTTTGGATTAAAAATTGGGAGTAATTGAAGAATTGTTGCAAATACCTCTCCTCAAGGTGAGATTGGTATGATTCTATTATTGAGCTTTTGCCCAATAGTAGAGCATAAAATTAAAAATTTAATTTGTTTGATTTTTTACTTTAGATAAGGAGTTATGCGATGCGTATTCCCCGCTTCGCTAGAGTGCTGGCTGCATTCCTTGCTGGAGTGATGCTGGTACCGCTGCTGCATGCTTGTTCACCGCAATCCCAAGCAGCAGAGAAAACGACATTAACGATCGCCACTGTTAATAATGGCGATATGGTGGTAATGCAAGATCTTTCTCGCACATTTGAGAAAGTCAATCCCAGTATTCAACTCAGGTGGGTTGTACTGGAAGAAAACGTGTTGCGCCAGCGTACAACCACAGATATTGCCAGCCAAGGCGGGCAGTTTGATGTCCTGACCATCGGTTCTTATGAAACACCAATCTGGGCTAGGCGGAATTGGCTGACACCCTTAGATGGATTGGGAGCAAACTACGACGTCAATGACTTGCTCAAACCCATACGAGAAGGGCTTTCTCATAACGGCAAACTCTATGCCGTGCCATTCTATGGAGAAAGTTCCATGCTCTACTACAGGAAAGATTTGTTTGAGAAAGCCGGGATAACAGTTCCCGAACAACCAACTTATCCCCAAATAAGAGAATGGGCAAGCAAAATCCACGATCCAGCGCGTGGTGTTTACGGGGTTTGCCTGCGCGGGAAACCTGGTTGGGGTGAAAACATGGCATTTGTTTCCACGTTGGTCAACACCTATGGCGGACGTTGGTTTGATATGAAGTGGCAACCGACCATCGATACCCCCGCTTGGAAAGAGGCAACTGGCTTCTATGTCGATCTGCTCCACAAATATGGACCCCCCGGAGCCAGTTCTAATGGATTTAACGAGAATCTTGCTTTATTCTCAACAGGCAAATGCGGTATGTGGGTGGATGCAACCGTTGCTGCAGGGTTGTTATCCAATCCAAAAGAATCTCAAGTTTATAACAAACTGGGCTTTGCCCGTGCGCCCATTGAAAAATATCCAAATGGCTCAAACTGGCTTTGGGCATGGGCGCTAGCGGTTCCCAAAACCTCAAAATCACCCGCAGCCGCTCAAAAATTTGTTGCCTGGGCAACCTCCAAAGAATACATCCAACTGGTTGCGCGAGAAAATGGCTGGGTTGCTGTACCGCCGGGTACTCGGACTTCCACCTATGAAAATCCCAATTATCGAAAAGCTGCACCCTTTGCAGAAATTGTGCTGAAAGCGATTCAATCAGCTGATGTCACCCGTCCATCCGCAGAACCTACTCCCTATAAGGGAGTTCAATACGTTGATATTCCAGAATTTCAGGCGATCGGTTCTTCAGTCGGGCAAACCCTTGCAGCAGCACTAACCAATCGGACTTCCATAGACCAAGCGTTGCAGCAATCGCAAAGATCGACTGAACGCTTTATGAAACACACGGGTTATATCGAGTGAGTTTTCTATGTCTTCTTCATTAGCGGTAAAACCTCAACGCGAAACGCCACCACCTACCGAGCAGCGTACCAGGCGACAAGTGTCAACCTTACCTTTGGTTGCTCCTTCAGTTGTTGTCCTGCTGCTGTGGATGGTTGTGCCTTTGGTGATGACGATATGGTTTTCCTTTCAGCGATATAACTTGCTGAATCCAGATGCACGAAAATTCATTGGGATTGAAAATTTTACCTTCATCCTCAGTGACTCAGCTCTGTGGACATCCATCGCCATCACAATAGTTTTGGTTGTTTCTGTCCTGGCAATCACAATCGGTCTCGGCACATTACTCGCAGTGCTATTTGACCAAGACTTCTACGGTCGTGGAATTGCACGAGTGTTGGCAATCTCTCCCTTTTTCGTGATGCCTACAGTCAGTGCCCTGATTTGGAAAAATATGCTGATGCATCCAGTGAACGGGTTGTTTGCTCAAATCACCAGGGCTTTGGGTTTGGGGGCTATTGATTGGTTTACAAGCGTTCCCCTGCTTGCCATCATCATTATTGTTTCCTGGGAATGGTTGCCCTTTGCCTTACTGATTTTGTTGACCGCTATTCAATCCCTCGATCGCGACCAGTTAGAAGCAGCCCGGATGGATGGAGCAAATGCGATCGCGATCTTTCGTTTCGTCATGTTGCCCCATCTTAGCCGCGCCATTTCGGTGGTTGCTACCATCGAGACAATTTTCTTCCTGACCATTTTTGCCGAAATCTTTGTGACCACAGGTGGCGGTCCGGGGCTAGCAACCACCAACCTTGCTTATTACATCTTCTTAAAAGCTCTGTTGGAATTTGATGTAGGTGGTGCTTCAGCGGGTGGATTAATTGCTGTGATTCTTGCCAACATCGTAGTTATCTTTCTCATGCGTAGTGTTGCTCGTAATTTGGATACCTAAAAATGGCACGTAAAACCTCAAAGCGCTGGCTGTGGACATTACTTGGCTGGCTTACCGCTTGCATTTTGTTTTTCCCAATTTTCTGGATGTTTCTTACCAGTTTTAAAACGGAAGTAGCAGCAGTTTCTACTCCCCCTCAGCTGTTTTTTCAACCGACATTGGAAAACTATGTTGCCATCCAAGATCGGGCAAATTATTTCAATTATGCCTTTAACAGCGTAGCAATTTCCCTAGGAGCAACCATACTTGCGCTGTTGCTTGCTGTACCTGCTGCTTATGCAATGGCATTCTTCCCCACGAAGCGTACCAAGGGTACTTTACTCTGGATGCTGTCTACTAAAATGCTACCACCCGTTGGGGTGCTGGTGCCCATTTACATTTTGTGTCGCAACTTGCGGTTACTGGATACCCGCATAGGATTAATTATCATTTATACCCTGATTAATTTGCCGATTGTTATCTGGATGATCTACAGCTTCTTTAAAGAGGTTCCTAAAGATATTCTTGAAGCCGATCGCATGGATGGAGCAAGCACCCAACAAGAACTCGTTCACGTGTTGTTACCTTTAGCATTACCGGGAATTGCATCCACCGCATTGCTTTCGATCATTTTGTCTTGGAACGAAGCATTTTGGAGCCTGAACTTAACAACAGCAGACGCTGCACCACTGACAGCATTTATTGCTTCATTTTCAAGTCCTCAAGGATTGTTTTGGGCAAAACTTTCGGCAGCATCAACACTGGCGATCGCGCCTATCCTGATCTTTGGTTGGTTGAGTCAACGGCAATTAGTTCGAGGTCTTACCTTTGGGGCGGTGAAGTAAAAGACAGTCCCAATGAAACAAGTTTCACCGCCAAACATGAGAATCTTCATTCCCTCACTCCCTCACTCCCTCACTCCTTATGTCAACAGTTGCTTTAAGAGATATTCATAAAACCTATGCCGAGACTGAGATCATCAAAGGCATCGATCTTGACATCAAAGATCGCGAATTTGTTGTCTTTGTTGGTCCCTCTGGTTGTGGGAAATCGACTTTGCTCCGCATGATTGCTGGGCTTGAGGAAATCTCCTCTGGAGATTTGCTAATCGACGGGCAAAAAGTCAATGACGTACCTCCGGATAAACGCGGTTTAGCAATGGTGTTTCAAACCTATGCTTTATATCCTCACATGACCGTGGCAGAGAATATGGCGTTTAGCCTCCGCCTTGCGGGTATGCCGAAAGCCCAGAGGTATGAAAGAGCACGTGAAGTGGCTCGCATCCTCCAACTGGAGCCGCTTTTGAATCGAAAGCCCAAAGAACTATCGGGAGGACAACGTCAACGGGTGGCGATCGGTCGTGCTTTGGTGCGGAATCCCAAAGTCTTCTTGTTTGACGAGCCCCTATCTAACCTTGATGCTGCTTTGCGGGTGCAGATGCGGATTGAGCTTGCTAGCTTGCATGACAGCCTGCAAGCTACGATGATTTATGTAACCCACGACCAAGTTGAGGCTATGACCCTTGCTGACAAAATTGTGGTGTTGCAAGGCGGAATTATAGAACAAGTGGGTTCGCCACTCGAACTGTACCACCATCCCCGCAATCTATTTGTCGCGGGATTTATTGGTTCGCCCAAAATGAACTTTATCTCGGTGACGGTAGCAGCCGTCAATGACTCCGGTACAACGGTTAGACTTCCTGGGGACGCAACTGTAATGATTCCGGTGCAACCTAAAACCCTGTCAGTTGGAGATAGAGCAACATTGGGAATTCGTCCCGAACATCTGCGCCTCGATCGCACGAACTCAAGCGTGAATGGCGAGGTGTTAGTTGTAGAACGATTGGGCGGAGAAACCTATCTTTATGTCAAGATTGCGGGTGGTGACACCTTAGTCGTGCAAACAGATGGAGATAATCCTGCCAAAATACACGATTTCGTTTCTATTGACATTAACGGTGAACTTTGCCATTTGTTCGCTCAAAACGGTGAAGCCCTTCCCAAAGCCAATCGTCACCACCTAACCCTTGATAAATCTTATGAACAGCAATACCAGCACGGGCTCAGCAATCAAGCTGAATGAAGCATCTCTGTCTCGTTTAGCAAATAACGTTCGCGTACCCAATTACGATCGCCACCAAATTACCAATGGCATCGTTCATATCGGTGTGGGTGGGTTTCATCGAGCACATCAAGCATTATACCTTGATAATTACTTCCACCAGCATCCCGGCACTGATTGGGGAATTTGCGGGATGGGACTGCTGGATTTTGACAAGCGGATGCGGGATGCACTGAAGGCTCAAGATTGTTTGTATACATTAGTAGAACGGTCACCAGAAGGCGATCGCGCTCGTGTTATCGGTGCAATTACGCAATATTTATTTGCGCCCGATAACCGTCAAGCAGCGATCGAGGCGTTAGCAGATCCGAAATGCCGCATTGTCACGCTGACAATTACGGAAGGGGGTTACTACTACATTGAAGGAAGCGGTGAATTCGATGCCAATCACCCGACGATCCAGTACGATTTACAGCATCCTCATGAGCCAATCGGAGTCTATGGCTTTTTGACAGCAGCACTGGCTCGTCGCCGCCAACAGGGGCTAGCACCGTTTACCGTCTTATCCTGCGACAATCTACAAGGTAACGGCAACATTGCCCGCAAAATGTTAACGGCATTTGCCCAAATGCGCGATCCTGAGTTGGGAAACTGGATTACCGAACAAGTAGCCTTCCCCAACTGCATGGTCGATCGCATTACTCCCGCCACAACCCCAGCAGATATCAAAATGGTGGCGGAACAGTTTAACATTGATGATGCCTTCCCAGTTGTTGCCGAACCGTTTCTCCAGTGGGTTGTGGAAGACAAGTTCTGTGCGGGGAGACCCGATTGGGAAGCTGTTGGCGTTCAGATGACAGATGATGTTCATCCCTACGAAATGATGAAAATCAGGTTGCTCAACGCCAGTCATTTGTTAATTGGCTATCTCGGCACTTTAGCGGGGTACACTTACGTTCATGAGGTTATGGCTGATAAATACATCCGCCAAGCAGTTGATAACTTGATGGAAGAAGTGACTCCCACACTCCAACCCGTGCCAGGAATTGATTTAGACGATTACAAAAAGACCTTAATCGAACGCTTTGCCAATCCCAAAATTCGGGATCAACTGCCGCGTCTTTGCCTCAATAGTGCCGCCAAAATGCCAAAATTTGTTCTCGGTTCGCTCCGCGATGCGTTACAGCAGGGAGGAGCGCTCGACTACATGAGCTTTACAGTTGCTGCATGGTTCCGTTACCTCAACGGACGGGATGACCGAGGTAACTCCATTCCCATTGATGACCCAATGTCCGGTATCTTGACTGAACTCGCTCTTTCCGGCGGCTCCGATCCCAAGCCATTGCTCGGCTTAACTGAAATTTTTGGCGACTTATCACAGTCGTCGCGTTTTGTCGATTCAGTGACAAACCATTTACACAGTTTGTACGAGCTGAGCGCTCGCGAAACATTAGCCCAAATTCTGAAAATTTAGGAGGGGGAATTGACCGATATCGTAGTTGGCATAGACTTGGGTACGGGAGGAGTGCGGGCGATCGCAGTTGACCTACAAGGGAAAATTATCACTCAAACGACAAGAAGCTATCCCCTGTGTACTCCACAACCCGGTTGGACAGAACAGAATCCATCCGATTGGGTCGAAGCAAGTTTGGATGCTCTGTTCGATGTCACTCAACAGCTGGAGGGACACCGAGCAATTGCCCTGGGTTTGTCCGGACAAATGCACGGTATGGTTCCTCTAAATGGGGATGGCAAAGCAATTAGAGCGGCAATTTTATGGAATGACCAGCGCACGGGTGAAGCTGTGGCTGAGATTGAAGCCACTATTCCCCGTCAGGAGTTAATCCAGCGGACTGGAAATCCTGCAATTACGGGGTTCCAACTGCCAAAGCTCTTATGGTTGAGGAGTGAAGAACCACAAGCCTATGCTCAACTGTGGCAGATTCTTTTGCCAAAAGATTATTTGGGATATGTGCTCACTGGCGAGCCTGTGACGGAACCATCGGATGCATCTGGTGTTGGGTGTCTGAAACTGGCAAATCGACAATGGGATACAGATATTCTTGATGCTCTCAACATAGATCCAGCCTTGTTCCCCCCGGTGATTGAATCTACTGCGATCGCCGGACAGCTGAGATCGGAAATAGCTGCACGGGTGGGATTACCTGCAGGATTACCTGTGGTTGCAGGCGGAGGTGACAATGCAGCCGCCGCCATCGGTTTGGGTATTTCTTCAAGCAACCTGAACCGAGGGAGTTTGAGTATTGGCACATCGGGAGTTATTTTTGCACCGTGCGATCGCCCAGTACCCGATCCAGAAGGACGGGTGCATTTGTTCTGTCATGTGGATGGGGGCTATCATCAGCTGGGAGTGACACTGGCGGCTGGTGGTTCTCTGCGTTGGTACCGAGATACCTTTGCACCACATCTCTCCTATACCGAGCTGATGGAAATAGCAGAGCGATCGGAGCCCGGTGCGCGTGGTGTTCTATTTTTGCCGCACCTATCAGGTGAACGCAGTCCCCACCTCGATCCAAATACTCGGGGTGCTTTCGTGAATCTGTCATTGGCTCACACGCAAGCAGATATCACTCGTGCTGTTTTAGAGGGAGTTTCCTTCAGCCTGCGGGAAGTACTGGAAGTCATTGGTGCGATCGCACCCGTTCATCAACTCTTGGCGACAGGTGGAGGAGCACGCTCTCACATTTGGTTGCAAATTTTATCTAATGTGTTGCAAACAGAACTTATTGCTCCCAAAGCCGAAGAAGGTGCTGCTTACGGAGCAGCTATTTTGGCAATGGTGGGCGTAGGTGTTTACCCCAACTTAGAAGTTGCTTTCAAGATACTACCCCAAGATAGTCATGTGGTACAGCCGCAAGCAAATCTTTTGTATGAAACAGAGTTTAAGCGGTACAAGTTACTCTACGATGCGTTGAAAGCTGTTCGTTAATCCAGTGCGATCGAATTCCGATTAAGAATGTATCTGTTGAATTGGAAGAAGGACGGTTAATTCTGTTCCTTGGTTTTGTTGCGATTTGACTGAAATTTTGCCTTGATGCTTTTCTATAATTTGATAGCAAATAGATAACCCCAAGCCAGTCCCAGAACCAACTGGTTTTGTAGTAAAAAAAGGATCGAAAATTTTGTTTTGAATTTCCAAAGGAATACCAACTCCGTTATCTTGAATGTCTACTTGAATGGAGTTTGAGTTAATCAGTTTTGTTTGAATCACAATTTGTTTTTCTAATTGTTGAGAAGCGTTGCTTAAAGCATCAATTGCATTACTAAGGAGGTTCATAAACACTTGGTTAATCTGGGCTGGATAGCACTCTACTAATGGTAAATCTCCATATTTTTTAACAACTACAATATTATCTTTAATACGATTGCTGAGAATTAAGAGTGTATTATCAATTCCTTCATGCAAGTCAACAGACTTTACTTCTGCTTCATCAAGGCGGGAAAAGTTTCTTAAAGATAACACAAGTTGGCGAATGCGTTCCACACCCATTTTCATAGATCCTAAAATTTTGGGCAAATCAGAAATGATAAATTCTAGCTCAATATCCTCAATTTTTTCCTCAATTTCAGTCTCGACTTGAGGATATTTCTCCTGGTAAATATTTATGATGTCTAACAAATCTTGAACGTAGTTTTTAGTATGTTCGATATTGCCATAGATAAAGTTAATTGGGTTATTGATTTCATGGGCAATACCAGCAACCATCTGTCCGAGACTGGACATTTTTTCAGTTTGGATCAACTGGCTTTGAGCAAGACTCAATTCTTCAGTATAGTCTGAAACTCTTTGGATCAGCTGATTGAGTGATGTCGTTAATTGACCAACTTCATCTTCTGTTGTCACGGGCGCAAAGATGGTAAAATTCGATTCTCTTGTGACTTGTTGGGCAATTTTGGTAGTTGCTTCGATAGGAGACGCAATCATCCAGCTAGTGTACATAGCTAATAGAGTAGCAAGCCCTGCTGCTAATATTAAAGCGATCGCTAGAATCATTGTTCCTATTGCTTTAGCTCGATCTAAGGCTTTCAGAGTTTTTTGAGCTTCTTTGCCTTGAATTTCGGCAATGAGCAATGACATTTCTTGTGAAACTTTATTAACTGCTAAGTCAAGTTTTTTGCTTTTCTTAGTTGCGCTATTTAAAGATACTGAATCAACTGTATTTGTGTTTAAATCAGATGGAGATTTTTTTTCTAAAAATTCTAATCTTTTAGCATAATCTTGAATGGAATCAATATAAATTTTGATTGAATCTTTAATTATTTTTATTTTCACTTCTTTGCGATTGTCCTTTGGATTTAATTCTAAAGAATTTAAAGAAGTTTTAGTTTGATAAAGCAGTTCATTGACAGCATTAATATATTCTAAAAAACGAGAGTATTCTAACTCTAACCTAACTGGCTCAGCTAAGAAATAAATGAGTTTTGGTGTTTGAGTATGGGCTCGTAATGTAGATGCTTGTAAATTATTTAGAAGTAAGATAATTTCTTGAGACTCAACGAGTTGTTTTTTTGCTTGCTCCTGATAATAATTTTCTATAAGTTTTCCAGCAGTCGCGCCTAGCATTGCAATTCCAATAGCAAGAGCATATCCATAGGTAATTTTTTGTCGAATACCCAGTCGATTAAACAAATATTTTAAGTTGAATTTATACTTAAAGGTGAGTAGCGAGATAAATGTTTGCTTAACAGACATAAAAAATAAGTAAAACAACTTGAATAAAAGATAAGCTATTTTCTAGCTTGCTCGTCCTTTGCCATCGCAAATCCATATTTCACAAACACAGCACTCGCTTGAGTACTTCCTAAAAATTGGATAAACTCTTTAGCTTCAGGAATATGCTTGCTAGCCTTAAGGACTGCTACACTGTAGATACTGGGCAAATGAGAGTCTTTAGGTGCGATCGCAACAATCTTAATTTGATTTGCGTTTATGGCGTCCGTAGCATAAATAATACCTGCATCGGCTTGTCTCATCTCTATCAAACGAGCTACACCAAAACTAAATTCAGTAAAAACTAATTTTGGTTTTACCAGGTCTAAAATCTTTAAAGATTTTAGGATTTGTTCTGCGTGTTGACCAGGACTTGTAGTCTTAAAGTTACCCACAGCAACCGTCTTAACTTGTTTACCAGACAAATCTTTGAATGAAGATATACCAGTAGAATTCTTAGGTACAATCAAAACTAATCTGTTACTAAGTAACTGTTTGCGAGTTTTTTCAAGCAGAAACCCTTTGGACTGCAAATCATCTAAAAATTCAGAGCCTCCTGTAAAGAAAATATCTATAGGTTCTCCCTTCTGAATTGAGTCTTTCAAGAAACCACCACTACTAAACTGATAAGCAATGGATACATTTGGTTGCTGCTGAGTATAAATTTTTTTGATTTCAGTCATAGCAGGTTTTAAACTTTGACCTGCTGAGACGTTTAAACTAATTGTTTTTGTCTCCTGTTTTCCACAACTGACTAAAACTAGAGATAAGATTCCTAAGGAAAGATAAAAACTGCATTTCATAGCGAGCCAGTAAGTTATATGTAGAAAAGTTATTTGTATGATTTGAAATTATTGTTAATTTGAGATATTAGAATTAACTATAAATCGATACTTAAGAAACACAGCTTCAGCACGTTTGGTTTGAAGAAACTGGATAAAGCTCCTAGCTTCAGAGGGATGTGGGCTAGTTTTAAGTATAGCTATGGGATAAATAATTGGAGAATGAAGCCCTTGTGGTGCAAGCGTTACAATTTTTACTCCTTCTGATAAAATAGCATCTGTTGCATAGACTAAACCTGCATTTGCTTTACCACTTTCTATAAAACTCAATATTTCACTATTTTTAGACAGAAACACAAATTTTTGTTTGACTTGGTCTAAAATTCCAAGCTTTAAGAAAATTTCCACAGCATATTTACCTGATGCTTCTTGTGTCGTATCACCTACAGCAATTTTCTGAATTTGCCTGTGAGTCAAGTCTTTGAAATCAGAAATACTTTTACTATCCTTTGGGACAATCAAGACTATTTGATTTCCTAATAAATTCTGACGGGTACTTGCAAGAAGAAAATTTTTAGCTTGTAAGTTATCTAAAACTTTAGCTTTACTCGTAATGATAATATCACCTTTATAACCCTCTTCAATTAACTTTTCTAAAGTCCCAGAATTTGCAAGTTTATATTTAATAATAATATTTGGATGTTCTTGGTTGTAAATTTTTTTAATATCTAAGAGCGCACTTTTTAAGCTAGTACTGGCATAGACTGTTAAAGTTGTAAACTTTGATTCTTTGTTAACGTTAGTACAGCTAACAAAAAATACAGACACAACAACCGAGTAAATTAAGGTACAAAAAACATCTTTTTTTTTCATTATAATAATTTCAGGTTAGTTCTAAAAAATAACAAAATCATTAAGAATTGCCTTATTTTTATGCTTGACATGATACAGAATTTCATGTGTACATCATAGTAATAACTTTTTCTCGATAACAACAATAGGAAGATTACTGATATTGGGGAATTTTACCCAGATCAAATGGAGGAGTTTTACCCACGCATCAATAGCTATCACCGAACCATTAACTAAAGTTTTTAACCGCCGTCATTTGTTTACACTTGCAGAACAAGAGCTTAATCATTATCATTTGTTTGACTCTGAATCTTCCCCAACTGTAAAAGCAGGCTTTCTCATCATTCCATCTTAGTTGTACTGATACTCAAAACGGACTGGTTGACCTGTAATTTAGCTCTGTCGATAATGAATTATCTAAGTAGGTATATATTCGGTAGATGTACCCATTTGACTGATGAGTTGATTTCGCATTGCTTCTAAAGTTGTGGCGAAAAACCGACAGTATTGGTCTATGTATTGGTCTATGTCCTGCGGATACGCTGTAAGAACGCGGTTAAAAAGTGTTCTTGAACTGCCAAGACACAAAGTCAACGAGGAAAATACTTATTTTTCAGCGATCGCCCCAATCAGATGAAGTGAGCTTTAGCCCTAACTCGTTTTTCATAAATTCTGACAACAAGCCTGATTGAGTAATAGCTCAATAACGGAGGTAAAAGAATCACCCAAAAATTTTATCTAGAAAGGGTTTCCAATACATAAAGCATTCTTAACTAAAAATTGTTACCTGAAGTAAAGCTCAGGGAACTATACGAATGTGCCTTTGCAATGTTGCTATTCACTCTTTATGAACTTAGGCTATGAAAAGAAAATTTTATATGAGTGCCATGTTAGGTACTTTCTTACTGACTGGCTGCGTTTCTGAAGTGAGTTCTCCGCCTAGAGATGGTTTTGAAGTCAAGTTTTTAGTCGGTAGTGCTTTACAACAATTTTGCAATCAAGCAGCAGAACAGTTCAATCAAACAAAACCCAAACTGAGTGATGGTAAAGCTTTCTACTTAAGTTGTCAGGCGATGGGAAGCGGTGATGTAGTCACAACCCTAGTGAGTCAAGCCAAGCGACTTCAATCTGGAAGCTTGCAAGCGGACTCACCAGAGTTTCCTACTTTAGTTTCTTTAGATGGAGAAATTTACCACTCTCAATTAATCTCCCAATTCAATCAAATTTTCCCCGGACAAAACTACATTCCTCAAATTACCGATGCACCTTTACTGGCAAATAGCCCAATGGTGTTTATGGTTCCTGCGGATGTCGCAACTGGATTGCAAAAGCAAGAAGATGTCTACAAAGCATTAGTCAAGGCAAAAACTCACAAAGAACTTGATGCTAGTAGCCCCACACTACCAATTTACTTCGTTCAATCTGCACCAACTCGCTCAAATTCGGGCTTGCAAACACTTGTTGCACAATTTGTATCTGTCTCTGGGAAGCGTCCCGAACAAATGACAGCAGGGGATGTCCAGAAATTCCAAACCCAAATTCAAAATATCCAAAGCAAAATCACTCGCTATGGTGTTTCTACAGATGCTTTAGCAACCGACATGGTCAAAAATGGGTCATTTTGGGCATCCATCGCTTCGGTTTACGAATCGTCCGTAATCAAAGCAAATTCCAATTTACAACCCGGTCAAACTCGCTACAAAGCAATTTATCCAAAAGCAACCTTTACCTCTAATATGCGGGCGATCGTACCCAATACACCTTGGGTAAGTGCAAATGAAAAAGCTGCGGCGGAAAAAGTCATTGCTTATTTGCAATCCCCTCCCGCACAGAAAATGGCAACAGAACTTGGTTTGAGACCGGGTGTTCCTGGGGTGGCGTTGGGAGCAAAATTTACTCCCGAGTATGGTGTCGATCCCAATGCTAAATATGATTCTTTGCGTCCCCCACAACCAGAAGTGGTGGCTGCTATGCTGAAATCTTGGCAAGAGTTTGCTAAAAAACCTTCACAGGTGATTGTGGTGGTAGATTCTTCTGGTTCCATGCAAGGAAATAAATTACCTGCTGTACAAAGTACCTTGCGTCAATATATTGAAAGTCTCGGACCAAAAGAAAAGATTGCTCTCATTGATTTTGATTCTGCAATTCGTTCTCCCATCGTTGTGGACGGAACTCCTGAAGGTAAAGAACGGGGAATGCAGTTTATTGCCAGTTTGCAAGTTGGTGGTGGAACAAAATTATATGATTCTGCCCTTTATGCACGTAATTGGTTGGCATATAACCTCCGAAAAGATGCTATTAATGCTGTTGTTATCTTGACGGATGGTGAAGATTCTGAGTCTTCAATTAATTTAGAGAAATTACAGCAAGAACTTGGCAAAAGTAACTTTAATAGTGACAAAAGAATTGCCTTTTTTACTGTTGGGTATGGCAAGGAAGGAGAATTTAATCCAGAAGCTTTGAAGAAAATTTCTCAAGTGAACGGTGGTTATTATCGGAAGGGCGATCCGTCTACAATTTCTACTTTGATGTCTGAGTTACAGGTTGAGTTTTAGCAATTTGAGATTGTATATTTTAGATTTTGGATTCTGGAAATGATTAAATTAGCAAATCCTCTTTTTTACCCATTAAGTGTATTGCTTGGCGGTGTTGTTCTTGTTGTTGGCGTTCGTTTTGTTAGAGTTCCTAATGTTGTTATATTACCTA
The DNA here is from genome assembly GCF_045999855.1 of Tolypothrix campylonemoides VB511288_2. Lineage (NCBI taxonomy): Bacteria > Bacillati > Cyanobacteriota > Cyanophyceae > Nostocales > Tolypothrichaceae > Tolypothrix > Tolypothrix campylonemoides. Next base: position 670,883 of record NZ_JBFPMW010000002.1, on the reverse strand, counting down.
CTGCTGCTTTAGTAGCAACAGTAGGGGCAACTTTTTTGAAATCTAGGGAACCCAGTGAGGAAAAACTGGCACAACAAAAGTTGCAAAAGGAATTACATATGCTACAGAACGCTGCTAAAATTTTGGCTGATAAATCGGGAAGCTTGCGACAGGAAGCAAAGCATTTGTTAACTGATGATAGTTTTAAAATCGAACTCTTGGCGATCGTCGAAGAAGCTTGCGAGCGTGCTACGGAACTACCTACAAAAATCGACGAACTATCTCGACGCGTACCAGGTCATAATTCCTTGCTATCTGCTACAGAATTACAGCAACAATTGCTAGAAGTGCAAAAGAAATTAGGTGCAAGTTCTGGGGTTGCACGCCAACATTTGGAGCAATTAGCAAACAGCTTACAACGCAATATTGAATTGGCAAAAGCAGGTGAAGATACTCGACAAGCACAAATTGTGAATCTTTATATGTTAATTCAAGACACTGGAGGTATATTGCAGAGGTTACAAAATAAGCTGCGGACTTCTGATTTAAGTAAATTTGAGGAAATGAATGAGTTGCGTTCTTTAAGTGCTGAACTTAATAGTTATCAGGAAAATATGGAAATTTTAGTGAGTCAAAGGTGATTCTATTTGCGCCCTATGTTTCAATTCATTTACTAATAAAAGCACCACTCCTACAATTCCTTAACAGATAATAAAAAGTTAATAAGTCCTCTATGCCTCTCATTGAAAAGATATTTATGGCTATCAAAAACTCTCAATTTATTCGTCGCAACCGACCAGTCACTTCAATTACGATTGCTTCTGTAGCACTTGCTTTAGCCTATGCTGCGCTACCGGGAATGCAACAGACAGTTGCAATTGTTAGCGGTACAGAATTACAAGCTCCATTGCAAGAAATAGCAACTAAGTTTCAAGAAAACAATCCCAACATTAAAATAGAATTAAAATTTCAAGGTTCTCAAGATATTGTTAATAACTATATAGACCAAAAAAATGAACAAAAACCGACGATATTGATTCCTGCTTCCTCTGAATTTTTGGATGAATTGCGCCAGCGTTATACAACACAAAATAACAGCGATCCATTTATAGAATCACCACAACCAATTGCTAAAACATTGCTAGTTGGTGTTGCTTGGTCGGAACGAGGTAAAGTTCTTTTTCCCAACGGTCGCTTTTCTTGGCAACGGGTAGAACAAGCCATGCAAGCTTCTAATTGGCAAGCGATCGGCGGTCAAAAAGATTGGGGAAGCTTTGATTTTATGATGACCGATCCCAGCCGTTCTAACAGCGGTCAAGTTACCCTCAGTTTGTGGTCGCTATCAAAATTTGGTGGCAATAATCTTAATAATGTAAACTTTAGCAATCCTACAGTCAGTTCCCTATTTGGAACAATAAAGCGTTCGGTTTACCAACCACCTCGTTCTACAGATATTCTTTTACAAGAGTTTATTGCTCGCGCTCCCAATGATGCGGATGTAGCAACTGTTTACGAAAGTATAGCTTTATCTCGATGGCAGCAATCCAGTCAGAATCAGGCAAAACCCTATCAAATTTACTATCTCGATCCCACCATTGAAACGGTAGCAACTGCAGCAGTTCTTCGCCAAAATGTAGATGCAGCAACAGCCAGTGCTGCAAAAAGTTTTATCTCTTATCTTAGAGAACCCGAACAACAAAAAGTCTTTGTACAGCACGGTTTCCGTCCAGCAATTAATGGTGTTAATTTGCAAGGAGTTGCTAACAGCCCTTGGAATCAAAATATTCCTGGCGTGGAACTGAATCCATCTGTGAAAACAGTACCAGTTCCTAAAGCACAGGTTCAAGCCGAAATCCAGCGCATTTGGCAAAGATCGAATTAATGGAATTTTGTCAAGGATTAAGCAACCTCAACAACCGGAAGCAACGAATTAATAGAATTGCCCATAGAAAATTGTACTTGCCACAACCTGCACTTTTCTAAGCTCGCGTACAAGACGATGACCTTGATATTTATAAAATGGTGTTGGCAAAACTATGGGCAAATTATTTATCCATTGCTTATACCATTTCTATATAAAGATGTATCTAATTAACTCGCGTAGGCGGTGAGTCCAGTCCTGTAGTCGGGTTACCTACAGATTTTGCTGTGAGTTAATTGGAAATTGTTGCAGTTAGCAATCACCATCTAAAAACTAATGTTGAATAGTTAAACCACCATCTAAAACTAATGAATGTCCAATAACAAAATTAGCTGAATCTGAACATAACCATAATACTGCTTGAGCAATTTCTTCCGGTGTACCCAATCGTTTTATAGGATATTGATTGCCATAATTCGTGATGGTTTCCTCACTTAAAGCTGACCTTACCATGGGAGTTACGATAGTTCCCGGGCAAACAGCATTAATTCTAATACCATCCTTAGCATATTGTACAGCTAAAGATTTAGTCAGCCCTAAAACAGCGTGTTTGCTAGTACAATAAAAATGATGATTGTGTTGTGGTTTATTTTCCGCTCCATTAGTTAAATTAGCAGCAATTAAGCCTCTAATAGAAGCATTATTCACAATGGCACCACCTCCATTTTGCAGCATTGCCGGAATTTGATATTTCATACATAACCAAACTCCTTTCAAATTAGTATTAATAATTTGATTCCAATTTTCTTCTGAATCATCTATATTGACTTTTAAAATTCCAGGAGTTCCAGCATTATTAAATGCATAATCTAAACGACCAAAAGTTTTAACTGTTTGGCTTATTAAATTTTCAACTTCTGTTTCTTGAGTAATATCTGTAGGGATAAAAATACTTGAACTACCTGCTTTTTCAATTAAACTAACAGTCTCTTCACCTTCAGTAATTCTCCTACCAGCGATCGCTACTTTTGCCCCACACGAGGCAAAAGCTAATGCTGTAGCTTTGCCAATACCAGAATTACCTCCTGTAATTAGAACAACTTTGTCAGTAAATTGCTTCATAATTAAATAGTTTTACCCTTATTTAGAATTTAGTTAAAGTCAGAACCTTTGACTTCCGTGTTAAAGAAACTTTTGTACTAGTACAGGTCGGCATAAATAAGCAGACCATTAGATGTCATAAGAATGATTTTGCTCGCAACACTATTTATTGTGACGTGTTATGTCGGTTTAACTGTTGCAGTTGCTCCCGCTCGCTATCGCTTAAGTTTAATATTTTTGAAGTTAATCTTGCCACAGCCTAATTCCTCAATCACCACACTCAAACTGCTTTTTACCTTGCTCCTAATTTTCTCACAATATGGTCTATTTATTTCCGCCGCACTGTACTAGTAGTCTGTCACATCAACTTTCCCAGGTAGAGAAATTTTTAAATTCTTCTTCTTTTTCTCTGACTTCGTGCTCCTCGCGTCTATGCGCTGGCACGCACGCTTCGCTATCGTGTTTTTTTTCACTCGTCAATTTTAAGTTGACAGACTACTAGTGGTTCACCACATAAGTTTTAATGGGTAAAACGATGTTCAAGCTCATCCTCTTTTTCTCTTCCTCTGCGCCCTCTGCGCCTCTGCGGTTTTTCAATCAACCCTCAAATTCAATGTGGTGAACCACTAGGTTAATAATGATTGCCTGGGTTAATTATTAACACGTTATAGCGCGAATCATCACCAGCGACATCCAAGATGTAATGCGAACCGATGTTACTCGTCATGATAATGATAGAGTTCTTAAAGTCCACCGTATGACCTTGAGCATCCGTCACGCGACCATCATCAAGAATTTGCAGGAAGATGTTAAGTTTAGAATATGTGCTTCGCTAACCAATATATTTGTGTCAGTTCATCTGGTTTGTATTGATAATCGCACTGCGATTTATACTATAAACGGCTAACAACTGTTCTTTCTCGGAATGGTTTGATGCATTTGTAGGGGCGCAATGCCATGCGCCCCTACGAGTTTTTGACAACTTTTGGAAAGTTAGATTCTAAACCGTTTTTGGTATAATAATTATCGCTGGCGAAGAAACTCAAGCAGTAATTAATAACGAAGGGGAGGTTGATTATCGCGATTAGCGAAATTTCGTGTCTCTACACATTAATTAAACTTTGCTAGTAACCAACGAGTAATAGCTCCATCATCTTCAGTTAGAGAACGCACAAGAGCTTCTTCAACCAAGGCAATTTCCAATCCTGGCAGTACTTGAGATTCACGAATGGGGGTAGTTTGTGTTGCTGACAATGAATTTGCAATTACCTTGCCTGCACTGACATCAACTACCCAATACTCTTGAACTCCCAGGCGTTGGTAAAGTTTTTGTTTACGCTCAGTATCGTCTTCTAGAGACGAAGCGGCAATTTCTACAACTAGCGTGGGTGGAGTTAACTCATTGAGATTTACTGGAGCATTATTTCGGGGAGGAAGTTGCAAATTTGTGCCAATATAAAAAGCAATATCAGGCTGAGATTCACGAACTCTAGCTTTTCTAAAGCTAGTATTCGTTAGTCCTACAACGGGAATATTCTTGATCGTTGCATATAAAATGATAACTGTTGAAACAATAGTGTTATCTCGACCATATGCAGGACCTAATGGTGACATCTCAATCCTCATGTAACCGTCATCATAGTAAAATCTAGCACGTGCTAAGGTTGGGTCATCTGCAAAGGTCAGAAAATCTTCCCAGGCTGCCTCTACCCAGGTATCTGTAGGAACAGTATCTATTACTGGTGCTTGATTAAGCATAATTGGGGAACTTACATAGTGTGTTTGCTATTAAACTTAGTTTAACAATGCTTCATCATGACGATTACGAAACTCCAATCAGGAGGCGGAGCCTCTAAAAAAGCATTCCCAGGCGGAGCCTGGGAACGAGATGAGAAGTTGAACTGGAGTTGGATTAAGCTGTAAACACCTCTGTGGGTAAGCGTTTGAAGGCAAGACGCTCATTCTCAATGTCTACAAAGATGGTATCGCCATCATTAAACTCGCCACGCAAGATAGCTTTGGCAATTTGAGTTTCTAACTCCCGTTGAATGGCTCGCTTCAGGGGTCTTGCTCCAAACACTGGGTCATACCCTACATCAGCTAAAAAGTCAAGAGCCGCTTCCGACAGCCTGAGAGACATCTTGCGATCGCTCAATCGATGACGCAATCTCTCTACTTGCAACTGCACGATGCGACGCAGTTCTTCCTTACGCAATCCATGGAAGAAGATAATTTCATCAAGGCGGTTGAGGAACTCAGGACGGAAGCTATTTCGCATTGCTTCCATAACTCGATGGCGCATTTCATCATAGCGCGAATCATCACCAGCGACATCCAAGATGTACTGCGAACCGATATTACTCGTCATGATAATGATAGAGTTTTTAAAGTCTACCGTATGACCTTGAGCATCAGTCACGCGACCGTCATCAAGAATTTGCAGGAAGATGTTAAAAACATCAGGATGAGCTTTTTCGATTTCGTCAAACAAAATCACTGCATAAGGACGACGGCGAATGGCTTCGGTGAGTTGTCCTCCTTCTTCATAACCCACGTATCCTGGAGGCGCACCGATCAGGCGAGAAACAGCGTGTTTCTCCATGTACTCGGACATATCAATCCTGACTAGCGCTTCTTCAGTATCAAACAAGTAAGCCGCAAGTGCTTTTGCGAGTTCGGTTTTACCAACACCTGTAGGACCGAGGAAAATAAAGCTAGCAATGGGACGATTGGGATCTGCAAGCCCAGCACGAGAACGCTGAATCGCGTCTGCAACTGCTGTCACTGCTTCTTCTTGTCCGACAACTCGATTGTGCAGTTCATCTTCTAAGTGCAAAAGCTTTTCTTTTTCAGATTCCACCAACTTACTGATCGGAATTCCCGTCCATTTAGAAATCACTTCTGCAATGTCAGCTTCGGTGACTTCTTCTCGCAACAGAGATTTTCCACTGCGTTGTGCGTGAGCCAGTTCGGTTTCTGCTGCTTCCAAATCGCGATGCAAACTGGTAAGTTTGCCATACTTTAACTCAGCAGCGCGGTTGAGATCGTAATTGCGTTCTGCTTGTTGAATCTCTAAGTTAACGCGGTCAATCTCTTCTTTAACAGACTGAATTTTTGCAATGACATCTTTCTCAGATTGCCATTGCGTCTTCAACTCTCTTTGTTCTTCTTTGAAGTCCGCAAGTTCTTTTTCCAATCTATCCAAACGTTCTCTGGAAGCTGCATCACTTTCTTTTTGCAGTGATAGCTTTTCCATTTCTAATTGCAGAATTTTGCGGTCGATTTCGTCAAGTTCTTCAGGTTTGGAGGTAATCTCCATCTTCAGTCTGGCGGCTGCTTCGTCTACCAAGTCAATAGCTTTGTCTGGTAAGAAGCGATCGCTAATATAACGACTGGACAAAGTTGCTGCTGCGACTAAAGAACTATCGGAAATTTTCACCCCGTGGTGAACTTCATACCGTTCTTTCAAACCGCGCAAAATAGAAATTGTATCTTCCACGCTGGGCTGATCTACATACACCTGTTGGAAGCGTCTTTCCAAAGCAGCGTCTTTTTCTATATATTTACGGTATTCGTCCAAAGTTGTTGCGCCAATACAGCGCAGTTCACCCCGCGCCAACATTGGCTTTAATAAGTTCCCAGCATCCATTGCGCCTTGGGTTGCACCAGCGCCGACAACCGTGTGAATTTCATCAATAAATAGAACTATATTGCCGTTCGATTCGGTAACTTCTTTTAAGACTGCTTTTAAACGTTCTTCAAATTCACCTCGGAATTTTGCTCCCGCAATCAAAGCACCCATGTCTAGAGCAATGAGTTTGCGGTCTTTTAAGGATTGGGGAACATCACCCGCTATGATACGCTGTGCCAATCCTTCAGCGATCGCTGTTTTACCAACACCTGGTTCCCCAATCAAAACAGGATTATTTTTGGTACGACGTGATAAGATTTGGATGGTACGGCGAATTTCATCATCCCGTCCGATCACAGGGTCAAGTTTGCCTTGACGGGCTGCTTCTGTAAGATCGCGCCCGTATTTTTCCAGGGATTGATATTTCCCTTCTGGATTTTGGTCGGTCACTTTCTGATTCCCACGAATTTGTTTAACAATATTTTTAACTTTTCCTTCATCCAGTCCAAATTCTTGGAATAACCCTTTACCAAAGCGGTCATCTTTAGCATAAGCCAGCAACAGGTGCTCGATTGAGATAAAGTCGTCTTGAAACTCTTTCCGATACCCGTCTGCTCGGTCAAGAAGCGTATCCAAGCTGCGTCCCAAGTAAACAGAACTGCTGCTACCAGAGACTCTCGGTTGGCGTTGAATGAATTGTTCGGTGCGATCGCGCAATTTTTGCGAATTAACACCAGCTTTTGTGAAAACACCGTTGGCGAGCCCTTCCTGGTCTAACAGTGCTTTCATCAGGTGCTCGCTTTCTATCTGCTGTTGTTGATACTGTTTGGCAATATCTGGAGTATGCGCGATTGCTTCCCAAGCTTTTTCTGTAAATTGGTTTGGATTAGTTGGTTGCATAGGCTTTTTCCAGGAAAGAACTACTCTAGGCTTGGATTTAAATTTGCTAAGAGCGCAGATAGAACAAAAATATAGTTTGTTCTTATGCAATCATTGTAGAAAGAGGCGGGTTAATTGCTAGGTCGGACTTCACGTCCTCCTTTAGTCGTATTACCCCCCATAAATTAGCGAACTAGTAGTCCACCACACCAACGCCTGCTGGGTAAGTGAACACACTACCCACTCTCGTTCCTAGGTTCTACCTAGGAACGCAGTCGGCGAGGCTCAGCCTCGCGCTCAACTGGAGGCGGAACCTCCTGTAAGGCATTCCCTGGCTGAGCCACCGGATCGAGGTGTGCGAAGTTTTGACAGCCTGTCAAAGCTTTTGCGACAGGCCACTAGGAATTCACTCAATTTTTCAAGATGTGGAGGGTCAATCCTAGAGAAGAGATTGACAAATTCGGTCGATTGTGAATTGCTTAATCCACATGAAAACCCCGGAGAGTGACAGATATTCTTCTACCTTGATACTTTTTGGACAAAGTTACTTCATGCGTCCAAGTTTTGTTTGTTTCATAAGGTATGACAAACACGGTACCATGTGTTGTCATAAAGTCTCTATAACCATTTCCTTTCCACGGACGCAATCGAAATATACGTTCTTCTCCAAATGAAATAGTAACAATAGGTACGCTCTCAATCATGTTGAGAGTGCTATCCCGATGCTTTCCTATGTAATGATAAAGTTTGCCATCGTACCAATTTATGACTATACCATTGAGGCGATTATCAATGTTATTTTTGCTCCATTCAAAAATTGAGTCGATGAGTGATGGAATTGGTAATGCTTGATGAGTGACTCCTGTATAATGATAATCGGCTCCGTAAACCTGTTGCCAGCGCGGCATTTTTACCAAACGTCCGTGTATTTTTATATCCTTGAAATCCTGGGGATGTATATCCCACAAACTATCAAATTGCCAGCGATTTAAATCAACATCATCTGGTAAACGAGCCGTATAAAATTTATGGCTTTCATCTAAGTCATGACACGTGAAAATATTTTTGTTTAACGTATTCATTCACGTCCTTATCCATTCTTAAAGCTAAAATTCAATTGTGAAACTATCCCGACGGTGAAAGTCCGGTTCATCGCCTGTATGCTTCAACGCCCAATATGTAACAGAACCATCTTTATGTTTCATAACAGTAGAAATACCAACTTTCAGAGCTAAATCTGTTGAGATAATACAATCTAAATCTACATTTAGGACAAGCGCCAAACCATCTGATAGATACTGAACGCTAAATGGTAATGCTGTAAAGGCATTTTCCTCCTGCATTCCGTGACGGTAAGCATCAAAGCGATACACATTCCAATCCCCAGAAGGAGAGATATTAAATTCCCAATAGCGATCGCTATTCTCAATTCCAAGGAAGAACTCAAAACAGGTGTTTTGCCAGAGTTCGTGCTTGCGTTTTGGTTCGTCTGATGGGTCTGCTATCTCGATTGCTGTTAAATCACCAAGAAGTGCATATTGAATAGTAAACTCATTCTCATAGCGGGCAACATTGCCTTTGATTTTCAGTTCGCTTAGCGATTCACTGTAAGAGAAAGGTTGTAGGAAAAATGTTTGCTCTTGCATCTAAAAACCTCAAAAGACACTAGAAGCCCCTTGGAACTCAATCCAAAATCGACTTCCTTGACCAACAGCGGACTCTACACCGACCTGACCTCCAAGACGTTCTGCTCCTTTTCGCACAATGGCTAATCCAATTCCAGTTCCTGGGTAAGTTTCAGTGTTGTGCAGCCGCTCAAAAACACCAAAAATTTGCTCTTGATAATTTGGCTCAATACCAATTCCGTTGTCTTCAATCCAAAGACGGATCTGTTGCGGGGATGGAGGGAGAACCGTACCTGTTTTTCTCGTTTCTTTCAGCTCTATTGTTTCTGTCCAAACTCGAATGTGCGGTTGAACACCAGGAGCAACAAATTTAATTGCATTAGACAAGAGATTGACAATAATTTGTACCAAAATTGGATAATGCCCGATAACACTGGGTAGGTTTTCAGCGATGGTTATTTGAGCCTGACGCTCGCTTAAATCTGTTGCTAATTGTGCTCGAGCATCTGCTATAACTTGAGTCAATAGAACAGGAGCCAGCTTAATCTGCTCGCGACTGAGGCGGCTGTATGCTAGCAGATCGCAAACTAACTCGTTCATGATATAAGTGCCATTAAAAATGCGTTGAATATATTCTTGAGCCGTTTCATCTAAGCGATCGCCATAATCTTCAGATAGAGCTTGGGCAAACCCTTGAATTCCTCGTAACGGTGCTCGCAGGTCATGCGCCACCGTGTAAGAAAAGGCTTCCAAGTCCTTATTGGCTTCCTGAAGTTGAGCTGTGCGTTCTTCAACCCGTTGTTCTAAAGTGATATTAAGTTGTTGAAGCTCAACTTCTGCCACTTTACGGTTTGTGATGTCGGAACGAACAGCAATGTATTGATACGGTTTACCAGAGACATCGAGAAACGGCACGATTGTGGTAGCAACCCAGTAGAAAGTACCATCCTTGGCACGATTTTTAATTTCTCCCTGCCATACCTGTCCGCGAGAAATGGTTGCCCACAAATGCTGAAAGAATTCTTTAGGGTGATAGCCGGAGTTAACAATCCGATGATTTTGTCCGATCAATTCTTCTCTGGAGTACTTTGAAAGCTCGCAGAATTTGTCGTTGACATAGGTAATGGTACCTTGAGTATCAGTGATAGCCACGATTGAGGAGCGATCGAGAGCAAACTTAAAGTCTGCCAAATCTTTGAGCGTTTGCTGTAATGCCACCTCAGCCTGCTTGCGCTCGGTAATATTCCAAAACGCGCCGATACTTCCTCTCACTTGTCCGCTTTCATCAAAAAGTGGAGCAGCGTATTCTAACAGTGTTACGGTTGTGCCATCATTCCAAACCACATCAACTTCTAAATCTCGAACTTCAACTCCATCAGTGGCTGCACGTTGTAAGGGCAGTTCCTCTGGCGGAATTTCCCGGTTATTATAATAGACCTTAAAGGTTTTTGGTCGCTCGTCTTCTGGCGCACTTAAAGAAGCATTTGCAGTTGAAGCCATGGATAACATTCGAGCAAATGCTGAATTGATCCGAATTGTTTGACATTGGGGGTCTTCAGCAATGCCAACACCGATGGGAATGACTTCTAATAGCGTTTGAGACTCTGCTAGCTGTCGCTGGAGTTCTTGATTCAAATTCAGAATTTTTTGCTCCGCTTGCTTCCGTTCCGTGACATCGATCGCCGTAACGATCGCCAACTTTCTGCCATCAGGCAATATGTGAAGCGGAGCCGTATAGAAATCCCAAATGCGAGTCGCCCCCGTCCGGGTGATAACGGCATATTCTCCCATCGCTGTCCGTTGGGTGAGGGGATACTGGTTCACAATAGCAGATCTCGCTTCGTCTTGGCGATCGCCGTAAGCTCTTTTTACCCAAGCTTCCAGCGTGGGAATGTCTTCAAGATGATAGCCTGTAATTTCCGTCCAGACATGATTGATCTGCAATACCTCTCCATCTTCGGCATGGAGCATAATTGGTAAGGGAGCATTCAGCAAAGCAGACTGGAATCGTTCCTCGCTCTGGCGTAAGGCTTGTGTGGCTAGTGTTTGCTCAACAATCGGCCAGAGACGAGAAACCGTATGTTGGAGCAGTGCCACTTCATGGGGATACCACTCTCGAACTGTCCTGGTATTAATGGCAAGAACTGACACCCAACGCCCTCGATCGATGCAGGGAACGCCGACAAAGGCACGAATGTCTCGCTGGGCATAATTATGCGAGAAAGGGGCGGTGTAGGGATGGGTGGCTACATCTGAAACAACAGCGGGTTGACCGGCATGGTAGCGGTCTACCAGATCTGGTAGCAGGAATTCTGACAAGCGATAAGCTCCAACAACGCTTGGAATGTCCTCTTGTCGCCGCCAGTCTTGCTTGACGAGCGATACATCCTCTTGCAAATTCACTTCGTGCCACACGCAGCGATCGACGTTGAGATACTTGCCCAAACTGCTTACCGCTTCCCACACCATCGCATCTGCATCAGAAAGTTGCCGCAACCGCAAATCAAGTTCGTTCAGGAATTGCTCGTTAAGTTCGGCTAATTTGCGCTCAGTTACATCTCGTGCGGTAGCATAACGTATGTTATGCTCGGGGGATATAACTGCTGTCCAGGATAGCCACTTGTACGATCCATCCTTACAGCAATAACGGTTTTCAAAGATAGCTACAGGATTTCCCGCCTCAAATCGTTCAGATGCTATGCGAGTTGCCTCAACATCCTCAGGATGAACAAAGCTGAGAAAAGGTTGCGCCATCAGTTCTGTTTGGGTATAGCCCAGCACTCTCTCCCATGCAGGGTTAAGTTGCCTGAAGTAACCATCTAGGTTGGTGAGGGCAATCATGTCGTTGGACACCGTAAAGAAGCAATTGCGTTCTTCTTCTGATCGTTTGCTTTCTGTAATGTCAAAAACGATGCCGCTACAACATACCGCTTGTCCGCCTTTGTTGTAAAAAAAACGTCCATAGGTCTTAAGCCATCTCAATTGCCCATTATCTGCACGAATAATGCGATACTCAAGATTGAAAAGTTCATGCTCCCGTCTGGCGTGTTCCTCAATTTGCTTGACTCGCTCTACATCTTCTAGATAAATTCGGCTGCGCCACATCTCAATGGTTGCTTCTCCACCAGCAACAAACTCATACCCGAGTAATTTAAAATGTTGCGCTGACCACACCCCTTTTCCCGTTGACAAATCCATATTCCAAGCAGCCATCCCTGCTCCTTCAATGGCAATGCTTAAATATTCATTGATTGCTGGGTGTTCTCTGTTGAGTCCGCTTAGCCATAAAGCGTTACCAACAAAAGCAAAACAAAACGCTGTCAGCATCAGCAAACTCTTCAGAATGCTGATGTCCAAAGTCCAGCCAATTAGGACAAGGCAACCAACACTGGCAACAAACGCTGCTGTCATTTTAGCTCCCTTCTTAGAGAAGGGAAAATAGTAACGCAAAATCAATAGTTTCAGCCTACTACCTATCATTAATCTAGTGACTTTCCCATAAGCAGGTAAAAATTTAGTTATTTACCTCGATCCTAGCTCTGTTTTTTCAGCTTATTTCACATCCTTAATAATGTTGCGAATAGTTGTTTCTTGAGCTTCAATACTCTCAGTCAGTTTGAATTGGACAAGTGCTCTTGTTAAGTTGTGTTCTGGATGCTTGACTTTAAAGTAGATATTTCCTGCTAAATAGTCAGCAAAAAACCTTAACCCTAATTCAAAGGAAATGAGACGAATTGCGTCGTACATATAGACGTAATCCTTCTCAAGGAGAAACGCTTTAGCTACAGAGAGATATCCCTGGAGAATTCCCTGACATAAATCTGTATCAAAATAAACCCTTTCCCATTCCTCGGTTTCTTCTCCAGATGGATTGCACCCAGAGCGCAAACAGTCCCCAATGTCATAATGTACGAGACCGGGTTTAACGGTATCCAAGTCGATCGTGCTGGCAGCTAGCTGTGTTTTTGTATCAAATAACACGTTATTGATTTTGGGATCGCCATGCATGAGACGCATTGGTAACTCACCCGTTGCTTTAGCCTTTTCTAAGACTTCTGCCCAAAGCTGGCGATCGCTAACGAACTGCAAGCAATATTGAACTTCAGGTGATTTCTGGGTATGAGTTGTTGCCAAAACTCGATGGTAATGTTGCAGATAAAGGGGGGTAATGTGAAACCCTTCTAGGGTATCAGCTAGTTTTTCAGGGGGTAAGTCGCTGATGAGGTTGTGAAACATACCCAAGGCATAGCCGATTTCTTTGGCTTGTTCCAAATTTTGCATGGTATCAAAAGACTGCGTACCTTCAATAAAGGTAATAGCCCGCCAGAATGACCCGTTGGCTTCCCTCCAGTAATCCCGTGCATCTTTTGTTACCAGTAATCGAGGCACTTCCCAACGACGATTGAGGGGGTTGCGTTGCAAGCGATCGCGAACGTGCTCTGTAAAAGTACGCATATTCTGCACGATCAGTTCTGGTTGACGGAACACCTGCGTGTTGATCCTTTGCAAGACAAAGTGCTTTTCCTCTGGAGAATCAAGAGTTACTAGAAACGTATCATTAATATTGCCACTGCCAAGCACTTGAATACCCATCACCTTACCTTTCAAGGCGAATTGGTCAGCAATGGCAGTTAAATTATTATCTGTGTCTCGTTTTTCTATCATAGTGGGGTGGAATTTCTGCTCTGCACTGTTATAGCTGTTAGCATCTACTTCATGTACCGGAACTTTGCAGTACTTCTAACAAACTCTTTAACATTAAGTAAGATGAAGTCGCTCCTGGATCTTGATGTCCGATACTCCGCTCTCCTAAATAACTCGCCCGTCCCTTTTTAGCCTGCATGGGAGTTGTGTCCTGCATTCCCCGTTTACCTGCAGCGACAGCTTCCTCCATTGCTTGGATAGAATTCTTACCCTCACCTATAGCTTGTTGAAAAGCTGCGACAGATGGAGAGAGTACATCCACCATCGTTTTGTCTCCGAGTTGCGCCTTACCTCTTTGAACAACACCATCTAAACCCGCTTGTAAAATTGCCAGCAGATCCCTATCGCTAAGTTCCTCTTTGCCAGCAACAGCTGTACTTGCTCTTAAAAAGAGAGTGCCATATAGAGGTCCGCTTGCACCACCAACCGACGAAATGAGGGTCATGCTAACGGTTTTCAAAAGACTGCCAATATCCTTATCTGCTACAGTTGGTAACTGAGCGATCGCGGATTTAAATCCGCGATCCATATTAATACCGTGGTCCGCATCACCAATTGCTGCATCTAATTCTGTCAAATAATCCTTATTCTTCTCCAGTTCCTCAGTAAAGCGCTGCAACCATTCTAAAATTTGCTGTTTTGTAACCATAGCTCAAACTCCCCACTGCAAACTTGGTGTTTTTACAGGTGCATCCCACAAGCGAATCATTTCATCATTGACTTTTAATAAACTTATAGAGCAACCTTGCATCTCTAAAGAAGTTATATAAGATCCAATCAGGTTGCGTACAATATGCAATCCCTTCTTTTTGCAGATTTCCGCAAGTTTGCGATAAACAAGATACAGTTCGCTGAGGGGAGTCCCACCCATACCATTGACAAAAGCTAGAACGCGATCCCCATGCTGAAAAACGGGGTCGATGAGTTCTACATCTGCCCATTCACCTTTCTCTTCATCCCATTCCCGCACTGTACGGCTGTAAGGCGTATCCTCAATAATAGAGATAGCGAGCATTTCTGTTATCTCATCTACGGATGCAAAAGCTCTGCGCTCTCTTCCCGGTTCGCCGTGGATACCAATACCCATTTCTATTTCGCGATCGCCCAGTTCAAAAGTGGGTGTCCCTTTAGCAGGAACGGTGCAAGAACTGAGTGCGATCCCCATACTACGACCATTTAAATTGACTTGGCGACACAAATCGACAACTTGTTGCAAATCGTATCCTTGTTGTGCCGCTGCACCACCAATTTTTTCTGCCAATACAGTTGTCCCTACACCTCGGCGTCCCTGTGTGTATAAGCTATCTTTAACTGCTACATCATCATCTATAAGAATATTTAGCACTCGGATACCCTCACTCCGGGCTAACTCCGTTGCCATTTCAAAGTTCATGACATCTCCACTGTAGTTCTTCACGATGTAAAGGATACCCGCTCCTCCATCGACTTTCTTAGCTGCTGCTAGCATTTGGTCGGGGGTAGGAGAAGTAAAAACCTCTCCAGGACAAGCAGCATCTAACATTCCCATACCTACAAACCCTGCGTGCATCGGTTCGTGACCGCTACCTCCACCAGAAATAATGGCGACTTTCCCCGGTATGGGTGCATCTACTCTGTAGACAAAAGTAGGGTCACACTCAACTTTGATGAGATCGGGATAGGCGATCGCCATTCCTTCTAAACTTTCACGGACAAAATCTTCAGGTTTATTAATAAGTTTTTTCACGGTTTAGCTATTCTTTATTTAGAGGTTGCTACAACCCAGAATAGATCGTTCTTGCTCTTTGGTTAATTGTGAGAACTTTATGAAATTCTGTAACAGTCAGGGATTTTCATTAAGAAATGTTGCTGATAATTAATCCCTTTGTTACCTTATCCCTATGTAGTTGGGTCTGATAAATACTCGTATTTAGCAGAGGTGTTATTCATGGTCATTGTCTTATGGAACGGGCGGAGTCGCTCGTTCATTCCCGAGAGAGCGGGCGAGGACACCCACTTTACGGATAGTTAGGGTGAGTGAGATTGTGCAAGTTAAAAATTCCTAGCTCAATCCTGACATATTGCCTCTCCAACTCAAATTTCGATACTGTCTAACTGGATAAGTATCTAAAGTCTTAAGAATGCGTTAAGACTCGCAAGATTTCTCCTAAGTGTCTTGCTGTTAGCGGTTTTGTACAACAACTTACAGCGCTTCGCACCTCAATGGAGTACACCCAGACCAACCCGAACCTTAGCAAGGGGAGGGCACTTAATGCGGGCGAGTGGGGTCTTTCCGTACTTCATCAAATGGAAATTTGCTGTATATCCAGATTGCAAGTATTGTCTATCTCTCTCTACAACAAGTGCATTGTTTGAGAAATTTTTAATTTGCAAAGCAAGCACTAACGAGAGTGAGATTTTAACTTTGTAGGTTTTAACTATGAATATTCAAGGGAAAACAGTTCTGATTACTGGAGCCTCACGAGGTATTGGGCGAGCGATCGCTATTGAATTTGCAAAGCAAGGAGTCAAATGCCTGCTTGTGGTTGCTAGAGATGCGACTCGATTGGCTGAAGTGGCTTCTGAAATAGAAATGCTTGGTGTAAAAGCACACACCATGGCTTTAGATTTATCTCAAGTTGTGGAAGTGAATATTGCGATCGCTCAAGCTTGGCGGAATTACGGTCCTATTGACGTACTTGTCAATTGTGCTGGAGTCGCTCATCAAACCCCTTTCCTCAACTCTCAATTGTCTAAAGTGCAAGCAGAAATATCTGTGAATCTTATTGGGATGTATACTATGACTCGTCTGGTAGCGCGACGCATGGCAGTACAGCGTTCGGGAACTATTGTTAATGTTTCTAGTTTGATGGGTAAAGTTGCTGCACCAACAATGGCAACCTATTCTGCTACAAAATTTGCGATTCTAGGCTTCACGCAGGCTTTGCGAGGTGAGCTAGCACCATACAATATTCGGGTTGCTGCTTTATTGCCGTCTTTAACCGACACTGATATGGTGAGGGATTTAGAGTGGTTTCGCTGGGTGATACCTATGACTCCCCAACAGGTGGCTCAAGCACTTGTTAGAGGTCTGCAAAGAGATTCACCTGAAATCTTGGTAGGCTGGCAAAGTCATATTGCTGTATTGTGCGATCGTCTCGCCCCTTGGTTGTTAGAAAAGGTTTTACAAATGGCATCTCCCCTGTCGCAAGCAAAACAAGTGCGCCATCAAACATGGAGGAACGCTAGGTAAGCCTGCTATCTTCTTACCTAAGGGCTCCCGGCACTTTATCGTTCAAGTTGAATATCGGACAATTTTGTCCGATACTGTCATTATGAAAGGGAGTGAGTTCATCA
Source organism: Tolypothrix campylonemoides VB511288_2 (assembly GCF_045999855.1). NCBI lineage: Bacteria > Bacillati > Cyanobacteriota > Cyanophyceae > Nostocales > Tolypothrichaceae > Tolypothrix > Tolypothrix campylonemoides. The sequence goes on along the minus strand of NZ_JBFPMW010000002.1, from coordinate 653,767 downwards.
AAAAGGTGAAAAAGTTAGCTAGAGAGCGTGGTATCAAAGCATACGTTGAGAAAAAACGTGGTAAGGGAAGCCATGTAACACTTTACTTTGGTGAGAATTTCACTATTGTGCAAGGAGGCTCACACCTACCCAAATGGTTCAGTATGGGTAGTTTACTGAATCAAAACTTGAATCTCTTCACCAGCAGCAACAAGTGTTTGTCCCACTAGCAAAACAGCTAGACTATTTGTCTGAGCTAAATTAATCAGATTCCCAGAATTTTGGACGCCGCTTGCTGGATAAAAGGAGTAAATTCCATCCCTCAAACGCATTTGACCCCAAACGTAAGTTTCACGTTTGCCATCGGAACGTAATTCTTGAGATGCACGCGCTTTAATAAACTTTGGTTCCCAACCTTCAGCTAACCCGGAAAGCTTTTTGATAGCGGGTTGCACAAATCGCCAAAACGTCACTAAGACGGCGGCTGGATTCCCCGGTAACCCAAAGTATAGGGGAGATGAGGAGAGGGGGGAAGAGGGCGGGAAAGTGGCGACAGTCAGGGGTTTACCGGGTTTCATGGCAACAGAACGAACGTGTATTTTTCCCCCTAAAGACTCTAGTATTTGTTCCACATAGTCGTGGTCTCCTACTGAGACACCTCCAGAAGAGATAATGATATCGGCTTGAGTCAGAGCGCGGGCGATCGCTTCCTCAAGGGCTGCTGGATCGTCTCTGACAATGCCTAACATAATTGGTTGAGCGCCCGTCTGTTGAACTAAGGCTGCTATAGTGTATTGATTTGAATCTACAATCTGACCCGCTTGCAATGGTGTTTCGGGTGTTACAAGTTCATCTCCCGTAGACAGAATTGCTACACGAATACGTCGGAAAACATTTAGTTTCGTACATTGAACAGCAGCCAATACAGCTAGTTCTTGAGCATTTAACACAATCCCTACAGGTAGTAATTGCGATCCAGCTTTATAATAGGATGCTTGCTGCCTAACAAATTCTTTCGGTTTTGGGGTTGTTAGAATAAAAACTTGGTTTTCTTCGCGGCGAGTTCGTTCCTGCATCACAACTGTATCCGCCCCATCAGGCATAACAGCACCAGTCAAAATTCGTGCGGCTTTCCCCGATTGAATGATAGACTTGGGCTGAACCCCGGCAGGAATTTCTTCAATAATCTCTAAAACAACTGGTTTTTCCTCGCTACAATCCCGCACATCTTCGTATCTGACTGCATAGCCATCCATGGCTGAGTTATCCCAATGAGGGAAATCTAGGTGACTCGTGACTGGAGATGCCAGAATGCGACCATTTGCCGCTAATAAATCTGTAACTTCTGTATGTCTTCGGCTATCTAAAGGTTGTACCAACTGTAGAATAGTAGCTTCTGCATCACTTACTGAAAGCATGGGATCGCCTCTGATTCTGTAACTTCGATTTTAATTGAGAAGGCAACAGGATTCATTGAGAGGTTGTCAAGATAAACTGGTAACCGATTCGCAGGTTATAAAGTTTTAGCTTATATGTGGTAATTCAAGATGGAAGGAGTGTCTGAAAGAATTTTTACAGGTGGGTTCACCTTGGTATTGCAACTCTTGAGCGGAGTCAGTTACTCCTCTAATGTTGCGATTATTGAAGACTTGCTGGTTTTGGGTCTTCTGTTTGGATTATTTTTTCTACTGAGGGGGCAAATTCGCACCTGGCAAGCCGTGTTAGAGGAACGGAAACTAGTAGAGTTAGAGAGCCGAAAACTCGCCCAAATGTTGGATTGTGCCAATGATACAATTATGGTTCGCAGCTTGGACGAACGAATCACTTATTGGAACCAAGGAGCGGAACGACTGTATGGGTGGAAAAAACAAGAAGTTTTGGGAAAGTACGTTCATATACTTTTAAAGACCGTTTTCCCCAATCCACTTGAGGAAATTAGAAAGGAGTTTTGGCAAAAAGGGTATTGGGAAGGTAATGTAACACACACACAACGAGATGGCAAGCAAATAACAGTAGCCAGTCGCTGGACATTACAAAGAAATGAAAACTATCAACCCGTAGCTATTCTTGAAATTAATAACAATATTAGCGATCGCAAGCTAGCTGAAGAAGCGCTACAAAAGGCTATGCTTGAATTAGAAGGACAAGTGGAAGAACGTACAAAAGAGTTAACGCAGACTCTAGAGCAACTGCAACGAGAAATTTTAGATCGCCAACGCGGGTTAGAAACACTTCATCAAAGCGAACAGCGCTACCGTTCCCTCGTCACCGCCACTGCTCAAATGACTTGGATTGCTAATTCTGAAGGTGATGCCATTACCACAAATTCAGGTTGGCAGCAAGTTACAGGGCAAACTCCAGAAGAGGTAAAGGGACAAGGATGGTTGAACGCCATTCATAGTGATGACAAAGCACAATTGCAACAAATTTGGATGAATGCTGTAGCAAGTAAAAGTTTGTATGTTGCTGAATTTCGATTGCGAACAAAAAATGGCAATTATCGAGATTATATAACACGGGGAATTCCTGTTTTGAACTCCGATGGCAGCGTTCGAGAGTGGATAGGTGCTTGTACGGATATTACCGAACGCAAAAAGGCAGAAAAAACACTCCGAGGTAGCGAGGAACTTTACCGCACTCTGGCGAGCAATTTTCCCAATGGTGCGGTTTTGTTGTTTGACCGAGATTTACGCTTTACCTTAGTTGAAGGTGCTGATTTACTGGAAATTGGTTTGAGTAAAGAGCTATTAGAAGGTCAGACTCTTTGGGAAGTCTTTCCACCAGAAACTTCTGCTGGGCTCGCACCATTTTACCAAGCAGCTCTAGCGGGCGAGACAAATGTTTCAGAAGTTGATTATCGCGATCGCGTTTATAAGTTATACACCCTTCCCGTCAAAAACGACATGGGGGAAGTCGTGGCTGGAATGGCGATGACACAAAACATTACACAGCAAAAGCAGGTAGAGCAAGACCTGAAAAACGCTAAAGAAGAGTTAGAAATTCGGGTTCAAGAACGGACAAAAGAACTGACTGCGGAAATAGCCGAACGCAAAGAAGCCGAAAACAAATTAGAACAAACCATGGAACATTTAAAACGTTCCAATCAGGAACTAGAGAGATTTGCCTTTGTTGCTGCACACGATCTCCAAGAACCATTACGTGCAATTACTGGTTATACCCAACTTTTAGCACAAGAATACCAAGACTATCTCAACTCGTCTATTCAAGAATATATGGGTTATATTGTGGAAGGATCGACAAGAATGCAGCATTTGGTTCGCGATTTGCTGGTTTACTACCGCGTTGGATCGGTTACTAGATCCTTCGCCCCTAGTGACTGCAATGCTATACTGCGGCAAGTGGTCAGACACATACAACCTTCTATTACTGAAAGTCAAGCGATCGTCATTTATGAAAATTTACCAACTGTGACTGCCGAACCAACTTTACTCATTCAATTATTTCAAAATCTAATTGACAATGCTATTAAATTTCGGGGCACGGAAACACCACAAGTTCGCGTAACAGCAGAATTCACAAAAAATAACGAATGGTTATTTTGTGTAAGTGATAATGGAATTGGGATAAAACAAAGGTATTTAGAGCGAATTTTTGAAATTTTCAAACGACTCCATACTCAAAAAAAGTTTCCCGGTACCGGTATTGGTTTAGCTATTTGTAAAAAAATAATAGAACATCATGGAGGAAACATTTGGGTAGAATCTGAGATGGGAGTGGGAACAAAGTTTTACTTTACGATTCCTCTATCAGACCCACAGTAATTTGAAAATATGAATCGTTAATATTTATAAATAATTAAGTACTTATGAGTGACAACCAAAACTTGCGACCCGTTGAGATTTTGCTCGTAGAGGACTCATATAGTGATGCCAATCTCACTATCAAAAGCTTGGGTAAAGCTAGTATCGCCAATAACTTACATTGGGTAGAAGATGGTGAAGCAGCAATTGAGTTCTTGCGACATCAAGGTGAGTATATCACAGCTACACGTCCAGATCTGATTTTACTCGACCTTAATCTTCCGGGATTGGATGGGCGGGAAGTCCTCGCAGAAATCAAAGCCGATCCCGATCTCAAACGTATCCCTGTTGTGGTTTTGACAACGAGTGCAGATGAACAAGATGTACTTAAATCTTATGACTTAAACGCCAACTGCTATATTACTAAACCTGTTGACATTCACCAGTTCCTACAAATCGTGCATTTGATCAATGATTTTTGGCTAGCAGCAGTTAAGTTACCACCTAAATAAGCTTATTCTTATGAACAACACTTCAATTAGCATTCTCCTAGTAGAAGATAGCCCCAGCGATGCCAAACTTTTGCAGCAAACCCTATCACGTTTGGGCGGTGAAAAATGGCAGGTAAGCCACTTTGAACGATTGGTTGATGCCATTGATGCTTGTAGTGACAATGGCTTTGATATAGCTTTGTTAGACCTCTCGCTCCCTGATTCTGAGGGTTTGAATACTGTTGCCGAATTTCATGCAGCGGAGCCAAATATTCCGATTGTGGTGCTGACTGGTTTTGATGATGAAGAAATTGCCTTACAAGCTGTGGCAAAAAGAGCGCAGGATTACCTCGTTAAGGGACAAATTACTCCCCAACTTTTAGGGCGTGCTATCCGTTATGCTATTGAGCGGGGACAAGTTCTCAAAAAAATGGAGGAAAGCGAGCGTCGCTTTCGAGGGATTTTTGAACAAACATTCCAGCTCATGGGATTGCTTTCTCCTGAAGGTATTGTCTTGGAAATTAACAAAACAACTCTTGACATCTGTGGTGTTGAGACGGACGCTTGTGTGGGGAAGCCTTTTTGGGAACTTCCTCGGTGGAATTACTGTGAAACAAGCGAGTGGTTAAAAACTGCAGTTGCTAAAGCAGCCAGTGGAGAGTTTGTTCGTGAAGAACAGCAAGTTTGCGGACAAGACGATACGGAAATATGGATAGACTTCTCCCTCAAACCGTTGAAAGACAACACGGGAAAAGTTGTCTTGTTGATTGTTGAAGGTCGCGATATTAGCGATCGCAAACGTGCTGAAGCAGAAATTAGGAACGCTTGGGAAGTAGAACGGGATCTTAACGATCTAAAATCTAAATTTGTGTCAATGGTTTCTCATGAATTTCGCAATCCCATGACTGTGATTCGGACTGCAGTCGAAATTTTAGAAACCTATAACAAGGAATTGAGCGAGCAGCAAAAAGGGAAATACTTTGGGCAAATTCAAAGTGCTCTTCGCCAAATGTTGCAACTCTTAGACGAAGTTTTGTTACTTGGCAGAAGTGATGCCGGAAAATTAGAGTATCAACCTAGCGCACTAGATTTAGATAGTTTCTGTAACGAACTTGTGCAAACTTTACAACAGAGTGCGGGAGAAAATTACCAGATTAATTTTAGCATACAAGGAGAACAGACTTCAGTAGAAATGGACGAAAATTTACTGCGTCATATTCTAACGAATTTACTGTCCAACGCTATTAAATATTCTCCTAAAGGAGGAGCTATTCAATTTGACTTGGCTTATCAAGACGATCGGGTTAATTTCCGAATCCAAGATTCAGGAATTGGGATTCCATTAAAAGACCAACAACGATTGTTTGAAACTTTCCATCGAGCTAGTAATGTTGGTCGAATTCAAGGGACGGGATTGGGACTTTCAATTGTGAAAAAATGTGTGGAGTTACATCAAGGTTTGATTCAGCTAGAAAGCGACGTAGGAGTTGGAACAACGTTTACAGTCACGTTACCGTTAAAACCTAACAACCCTAAGTCTGGGGAATTGACTGACGAGCCCTGGGACTCTCAAAAATCAGCTTTAAATCCCGATTACTATAGAGATGAAAGCTAAACCCACACACCTAAATGTATGTCTATCGAGCGAGTTCCCCCCAAGCACTTTCCCAAAGTTGAGTTTGGACGGCGAGGTATGGCGTTGGGCGTTGATTTTCTCATTGTCTGGGTAGTCAGCTCTTTGTTGGGTGGTTCTCAACTCGGCGTTCACATTGTTCAAATATTTGTCTTTATTGTAGGTTGGGCAATTGTACGCGTTGTCGTACCTTACAACAATCAAGGACAAAGTTTGGGGCGCTATGCTTTTGACATTAAGGTGCTAGAAGTGGAAAGCACTCGCGTTCCCGATTTACAAACATTTTTGCGGCGAGAAGGAATCGTCTGTTTGAGTGCGCTGTTGGTTTCTATTACTCTCAGTAACATCATACGCAATCCCACTGCTATACTTCTATTGATTCCCTTAGCTATTGATTGCGGTGCGGCTTTCTCCGACACGCAGTTTCGCCAAACTTTGCATGACCGTTTTGCCAAGACTATGGTGATTTCCTCGCGTCGCGGCTATTCGCTTGATATAAAAGTTAAGCAAATAGTTGATAAAGTGCGACGTAATATGAGACAATAGATATTTGTGTTAATTCTCAACAAGCTGTATTTTTTGATAGGCTTATGGCTAAGAGTAAAGGTGCCCGTATAGTAGTGACACTAGAATGTACTGAGTGTCGTACAAATCCAGAAAAGCGCACTTCTGGGGTATCGCGTTATACAAGTACCAAGAACCGTCGCAATACAACTAACAGGCTAGAACTGAAAAAGTTCTGCACTCACTGTAACAAACACACTGTTCATAAGGAAATTAAGTAGAGATGAGCTATTACCGTCGTCGTTTATCTCCAATCAAGCCAGGAGAACCCATTGATTACAAAGATGTAGATTTGTTGCGTAAGTTTATCACCGAACGAGGCAAGATACTCCCCCGTCGGATTACAGGGCTTACAGCACAGCAACAGCGAGAGTTAACACTAGCGATCAAACGCTCCCGGATTTTGGCTCTGTTACCGTTTATTAACGCTGAAGGCTAAATTGGAAAGGCGTGAATTTTGGATGCGTGGATGAGTGGATTATCCCAAAACGCCAAAAATACTAATGTTGTGTTGGAATTTGATACCATAAGTATTCAATCCAAAATCTAAAGTGGAATTTGATATTATAGGTATTCAATCCAAAATCTAAAACTTAGAATAGGATTTGATACCAGTAGGTATCCAATCCAGAAATCACGTCACTTGCGGAACTCGGGGGAATCTCCGTAACGCAGTGGCTCCAAAATCTAAAATCTAAAATATTGCGAGGCTTGTGGAGAAGGGGACGCTGGTTGAATTTAGAGTAGGTAGCGATCGTCGTTTGGGTGTAGTAGACCGTCCAGACGGGAAAGCTCGTTGGTTTGTAGTGGATGAACGTGGTCAATCCCACAGTCTCGCACCTCGGCAAATTACCTATACAGTAAGCGGACAAACCTACAAGCCTTCGCAAATTCCTGAATTTTTGGCAGAAATTAAGCCTTATTTAGATCCATCAAGCCTGGAAGTCGCATGGGAACTCCTCGCAGAAACAGGGGAAACAGCCACTCCAGCAGAAATGGCGAATTTATTATTCTCAGAATCAGAAGCGCATCATCGTTACGCTGCTTACTACCTGTTATCAGATGACAAGATCTACTTCAAGCAAAAAGGGGATGCTTACGAGCCGCGAACATCTTCGGCTGTGGCAGACCGCAAACACCAACTTGAAGTAGAAGCGCTCAAAGCTAAGGGACAGCAAGAGTTTTTGACGCGAGTAGAAGAGGCACTCAAAGGAGAAGCAGTGGAGTGGCAGCGCCACGACCGCCACAGGTTAGAAGCCCTAGAAAAGTATGCCTCGCTCCTCGCAGATATTGTTCGTGTGGGTTTAAGTTATGACAGTCTTGCTCGCGCTTATCCACCACCCCAACCAGTCCAAGAAACAATGAACTTACTGGGACGCCCCGCAACCCCCCAAGGAGCTTTTCAGCTCCTGATCGACTTGGGTTGGTGGAGTGAGCACGAGAACTTATTTCTACGGCGTTCGTCGATACCCATACAATTCCCTAGCAAGGTAATAGAAGTGGCGCAACAGCGATTAGACTCACATCTACCAGATCGAGATATTAATCGTCTGGATCTCACGCACTTGAAGGTATATACGATTGATGACGAAAGTACCACTGAGATAGATGATGGTGTGAGTTGGGAATCACTTCATGATGGCAGGGAAAGACTGTGGGTACACATTGCCGACCCAACACGCTGGCTGTTACCAGAAGATGATTTGGATTTAGAAGCTAGAAAGCGAGGTAGCACCGTATATTTACCCACAGGCATGATACCCATGTTCCCAGAAGTCTTGGCAACAGGACCTATGAGTTTGGTGCAAGGGAAAATTTGTTGCGCCCTAAGCTTTGGAATTGTTTTAAATGAAGCAGGAGCTGTAGAAGAATACAGCATTCATCCAAGTCTGATTAAACCAACTTATCGCCTCACCTATGAAGACGTAGATGAAATGCTACATTTGGGTGTAGAGGCAGAACCAGAAATCGCTGCGATCGCTCAATGGGCAAGTCGGCGTAAAGCTTGGCGGTATGCCCAAGGAGCTATCAGCATTAATATGCCAGAGGCAATGATTAAAGTTAAGGGAGAAGATATCAGCATAGATATCTTAGAAGATTCCCAATCCCGGCAATTAGTTGCTGAAATGATGATTCTTGCCGGCGAAGTTGCTGCTAAGTACGGTCAAAAACATAACATACCTTTACCCTTTCGCGGTCAACCGCAGCCAGAGTTACCACCAGAGCAAGAACTCGTACAACTTCCCGCCGGGTTTGTGCGTGCTTGTGCCATGCGTCGCTGTATGCCCAAGAGTGAAATGAGCATTACCCCTGTACGCCATGCGGGTTTGGGTTTAGATACATACACTCAGGCGACTTCTCCCATTCGCCGTTACAGTGACTTGCTCACCCACTTCCAACTGAAAGCACATCTGCGAGGTGATGTGCTCCCGTTCTCAGCAGAACAACTTAAAGAAGTTATGCTGTCCGTATCTACCATCACCCAAGAAGTGACAATGGTCGAGCGGCAAACAAACAGATACTGGGCTTTAGAATATCTGCGCCGCAATACAGATAAAGTTTGGGAAACAGTCGTTTTAATGTGGCTGAGGGAAGACAGTGGTTTGGCACTCATTCTGTTAGAAGAATTGGGCTTGCAGTTACCAATGATTTTCAAACGTTCTGTGAAATTAGGCGAACAAATCTTAGTCAAAGCCGCTCATTCCGATCCCCATAAAGATGTGATTCAGTTCCAAGAAATTATTTATCAGGAAGCGTAGTAATGCAACCAACGTTAGAGCAGTTACAAGAATGTTATAGAATATGTAGCGCTCTAACTAATATGTATTTACACGCTTCAGTTAGTAAGGATAGACAGGCGTTCTGAAGAAGTTTATATACTGGCAGGTAAAGAACTAGATCTGAGCAGAAACAAAGGAAAACTACTCTTTACTACTGTTAATGAAAATTCAAATACTTAGCGATTTACATATCGAATTTCAACCTTTTTATATTCCCGATGTAGATGCTGATGTGGTTGTCCTTGCAGGAGATATTCATTTAAGAGAAAAAGGAGTGAGTTGGGCAATAGAGAGCATTCCCAATAAACCAGTTATATATGTATTAGGTAATCATGAATATTATGGTTCAGCGTATCCAAAATTGATTGATAAACTAAAAGATTTTGCATCACAAACAAACGTTCATATTTTAGAAAATGATATTTTTACTTTTGGAGATGTTACATTCTTAGGTTGTACTTTGTGGACTAATTTTGAGTTATTCGGCGATCCACGTGTAGCTGGTTATGAAGCAACTCAAAAGATGACAGATTATCAAAAAATCAGATTAAGCCCTCAATATTCAAAACTCAAGTCTATAGATACAGCAAGGATTTGTAAAAATTCTGTTAATTGGTTAAAAAGTAGTTTGTGTAATTTATCTGGAAAAATTGTCATTGTTACACATCATGCTCCCAGCAAACAATCTGTTCCTTCAAAAGACAGAGAGGATATTTTAAGCGCTGCATATGCTTCAAATCTTGATAATTTAGCCTCTGAATCTAATGCTGTGTTATGGATTCACGGTCATATTCACAACCAATTACATTACACAATCGGTTCAACTCGCGTTATTTGTAATCCACGTGGTTATCCAGATGAACCAAATATTTTTTTTAATCCACAATTGTTGATAGAAATTTAAGACATAACACAATAAAAATTTGCTCTCCGGAGGGACAAGTTCTCAGTCACAAGGCACGGGTTACCCTAGTATTCGCAATAAATTTGTCATCATTATTCAGCTTTTTATATGTGGAATTATTGACATTGACTCCGATGAAAAGTTTTAAGTAGTGTAGGTAGTTGCTCTACCACACCAAAGCTTGATTGTGGCGGGCTAAAGCTCACCTACGTATCTATCACGAATCCAATAGGATTCCTTTACTCTTTTATTTGTTAAGTTCGGTAAAAATATTGTAATTATTACTCCTTATATGCAAAGAATATTAAGATATGTAAATAATAAAATTTCTGCAAATTTGGTAAGTTCCTCTTAAATTAGACTAAGCACTTCTCTATAAGGATAGATTTTGATATTCTACTGTTCAAGTCAAACAAAACTTCAACTAGCAGCTATCATGTACTATCCTGCATCAAGAATGCATAAAAGCGGTCATTGCAAATGGATAATTGGGCATCAACTGTGAGTTCTTCTCCCTTGTCTCCGTTGTGGTCGTCTCTAACTCCTAACCCCTCACCCTTTCTCACACACATCTACTATTTCGTTCTAAATCTATGAAGTCTTATTTAGCCGCCGCTATTCAAATGACCAGCGTGCCTAACTTAGAAAAAAACTTGGCACAAGCTGAAGAATTAATCGATTTAGCCGTGCGCCAAGGTGCTGAATTAATTGGATTGCCAGAAAATTTTCCTTTTATGGGAGAGGAAAGTGAAAAAATGGCTCAAGCCTCGGCGATCGCTCGTGGCTCGGAAACATTTCTCAAAACGATGGCGCAACGCTATCAAGTGACTCTATTAGGTGGCGGCTTTCCAGTTCCAGTAGATGATGGTAAAAAAGTTTACAACACTGCCCTACTCATCGCTCCCAACGGTCAAGAACTTGCTCGCTACCACAAAGTCCATTTATTTGATGTTAACGTTCCTGATGGCAATACTTATCGAGAATCCAGTACAGTCATGGCAGGTGAGCAACTTCCTCCAGTTTACTATTCACAGGAACTGGGTAACATTGGGCTTTCTGTTTGCTATGATGTCCGCTTTCCCGAACTTTACCGACACATAGCTTATAAAAATGGGGATGTTTTGTTTGTACCTGCTGCTTTTACAGCCTTTACAGGCAAAGATCATTGGCAAGTTCTTTTACAAGCCCGTGCTATTGAAAACACCTGCTATGTTATCGCTCCAGCACAAACAGGGCTTAACTATGCTCGCCGTCAAACCCACGGACACGCTATGATTATCGATCCTTGGGGAGTTATTTTAGCGGATGCTGGGGAAAAACCAGGAGTGGCGATCGCCGAAATTAATCCTTCGCGAATTGAACAAGTGCGCCGTCAAATGCCCAGCCTGCAGCACCGCATTTTTGTTTAATCTATTAATTTTTAGGTTTGCTAAATCCCTGCTAGATCTCCGCTTCTTTAAGAAGTCGGAGATCTAAACCAACTTCACCCCATTCCCAGGCGTGTCTTTACTCTGTAAATACAAAACTAACTAGCTGCAGCAACATCACTACCTATATCATTTTCGTTTAATCCTAACTTCTTATATAGTTCGTTAACATTTTGAGGCTCAATTGTTCCCGCTTTTGCACGTTTTAGAGCAGTCAGCAAACGACTAGAATTAGCAGGTGAACGAAGTAAGTACAAAGTTTCTAATAAACTGTTAAATTCTGCTTCAGAAATTAAGACAACATTTTTACCCTCAGGTTGGCTAATAACTACGGCTTCACCTGTTTCTAAAATTTGACTGAAAAGATTTTCTATGTTTCCATTAAATTCTTGCCATGAAACTTTAGCTAACATAAATATTTAACTCCAAAGCTCTTGATCTTATCTTTTTAAGTATTTTTATTCGTAGTGATACCGAGCTTTGAGAAAATTAATTCGATCTTCACTCACTAAGTACACAAGTCGATGTTCTTGATTGATACGACGCGACCAACACCCCATATACTCATATTTTAGCGGCTCGGGCTTACCGATACCTTCAAATGGTTGTCGTAAAACTTCCTTGACTATTTTGGGTATACGAAGCGCCATTTTTCGGTCTTTATCAACCCAATACTCTAAGTCTTCTAAAAATTCTGGCTGAAACACAGCTATGCGATCGCGTTTAATCTCATCGTCAGCATTCATGCGGTGTTCATAGATTAAGTACACAGTAAGAGTATCTGAATTATCCTACAATCCTATCTTATAGAACGCCTTTGGTTGTGCAAGCAACTGCTAACAACGCTAAGGGGGCGATCGCATTTAAAAATTAACGCCAGGGAGGCAAGGTAAGGCGACCTTGGGAACATAGCGTTATCTGTAGCAGCTTAACCAACTTAACGGAAACCGAAGGAACATATTGCCTGAGACATCCAGTCAATTTAATATAGCCGTTCTCATCCTTATGAAGGTACGCGGTTATCCACGTGCGTCTGCATAAAAAAATCCCTATACTTCATCCTTTTTTGTAACACTTAAGCAAGGCTTATTTTATACTTAATCTTTTTTAAAGATTTGACGTTGTATTTTGAGAAAAAAAAGCCATAATGTGTAGGCGTTGCTGCGATCGCAAAGCGTACCCTACTACCTAACCGTACTTTGTGCGGTTATCATGCGCTTTTAGAGTAGGGGAGGTGTTTCTTCAAGAAACACATCGGTAATATAAGGGTTATCGCAGTCAAACTCCGATCGGCAAGCAAAATTGTTTTCCTTAAACTTATGAAGCTAAAGACAAATACTTATATCTTGAAGCACTTATTTCTTAATCTTAGGCCGCAGAGTTTATTTTATACCCTTATTTGTGGACTGTTTGCTGTTTCCACCTTCTTTCCGGAACCAGCAGTCGCCCGCCGCCGTGTTAAAAAAGTCATTGAACCTCAAAATACGACTGAGATCGGTGAAAGTTGCAGTCAGCCCGATATAAGAATTAACAATCAATTTTCCCTTGCTGCTAGCAATTTTGCGCTTATGTCTACTGTAGTCAGCCAACCTAAAATAGGGCTGACATCTCTCATTGAGTCTTTAGGTCCCTATGTCTTTGCCTTCCTCAATCGCAGTGATGGTATTACCATCAACGAGCGGGCAAAACTAGCTAAAGTCCCCATCTTAATGTATCACGATATACTCCCTAAAAAAGAAGTCTTTTTTGATGTCACTCCAGAAGAATTAGAAGCGCATTTTGAGCTATTAAAAGAGAATGGTATGACCCCCATTACTCTAGACCAGTTAACAACTCACCTCCAAACAGGAGTTCCTCTCCCGGAAAAACCCGTTCTCTTAACCTTTGATGATGGTTACGGGGGACATTACGAATACGTGTATCCTTTACTCAAAAAGTATGGCTATCCTGCTGTCTTTTCAATTTACACTAAGGGAGTCGGCAATAACGTCGGTCGAACTCATGTCAGCTGGGAACAGCTTAAGGAAATGGCAGCCGATCCTTTGGTAACGATTGCCTCCCATAGCGTCAGCCATCCACGCGATTTAACAGCTCTACCTTCAGAAGAAATTAAAAAAGAAGTCGTAGAATCCAAAGCTATTCTTGAATCTAATTTGGGTATCCCCATTCGTTACTTTACTTATCCTGAAGGAAAATATGATGCCCAAGTTGCAAATGCGGTGCATGAAGCAGGATATCAGCTGGCACTGACAATGAGTAATACAGACGAAAAATATGCTGGTGCATCAGAGAGTTTGTTGGCAGTTTCCCGCTTTGGTCAATCTAGAATCAAAGAAGTGATAACTGAAGCTTGGGGTGGTCCCAAATTACCAAGCTGGAAAATCGGCTTTGACTTTAGCAGCCCCATACAAAAAAATGACGTCAATATCGACAAAATTCCCCTAGTCTTGGTTTCTGGTGGTAAACCAATCACCATTCACGCGGACAGCCGCTATCAAGTTGCAGAAATTTTAAATAAGAGTGGTACTAATGCTGTTGCTGCTATAGATGGCGGTTTCTTTTCTTTAAAATTCCTAAACTCCAATGTTATGATTGGACCCGTCTACAGCCAGAGTACAAGACAATTCGTTCCTGGCAGTGCTTGGGATATTCAAAAAATCGGCGGACGACCTTTAGTCCTAATTAGTCCGCACTCAGTGCGTTTTATTCCCTTTGATTCAACAAAGCACAATACTTTAGAGGGGATAAAGGCTGAAATGCCGGATGTAACTGATGCGTTTGTAGCAGCGGCGTGGTTGGTCAAAGATGGTCAGCCTCAAGAAGCAAGTACCTTTAATGGTCTGTATGGTTTTGATATACCCCGCCATAGAGCTTTTTGGGGCATTAACCAAAACAAACAACCCACAATCGGCGTTTCTCTAGAGTCTGTGGACTCTGTTTCTTTAGGAGTTGCACTTGTGAAAGCAGGGTTGCGAGATGTTGTCATGGTTGATTCCGGTCAAAGCGCTGCTTTGGTTTACCAAGGGGAATCTCTAGTACGTTACGAACCGCGTCCCGTACCTCATGCAGTTGCACTCTTACCATCATCTGCATCGACCACTCAAAATCCTTGTGTGCTCGTACAAAATAAAACAAAAAACCGGGGAACTTAAGCGCTACCCGGTTGAGTCTCATTAATACTAGAATCCTCAGTGACGTAGGGACACGTACTTTACTCGTGTCCCTATTTCCCTATATGTCTTTAATTAGACAACAGCAGCTTTCTTTGTAATGGCGCTGAGTTCACCCTTAGCATATTTAGCAGCAAATTCGTCAAGGGAGATTTGCTTGATCTTGCTAGCGTTACCAGCAGTACCAAATTGCTGATAGCGTTCGATACAAACCTTCTGCATGTACTTAATGGAAGGCTTGAGGAAGTGACGGGGGTCAAATTCCTTAGGCTCTTTTGCTAAAGCTTCACGTACAGCGGCAGTGATAGCCAAACGGTTGTCAGTGTCAATATTTACCTTACGTACACCGCTCTTGATACCTTTTTGGATTTCTTCTACTGGTACACCATAGGTTTCAGGAATTTTACCGCCGTACTCGTTAATCAGTGCAATCAAATCTTCTGGTACGGAGGAAGAACCGTGCATAACTAAGTGGGTGTTGGGCAAGCGGCGGTGAATTTCTTCGATACGGCTGATTGCCAAAATTTCCCCAGTTGGTTTGCGGCTGAATTTGTAAGCGCCGTGGCTGGTACCAATAGCGACTGCCAAAGCGTCTACTTGGGTTTGTTCTACAAAGTCAACTGCTTGGTCGGGGTCGGTTAACAGCTGGTCGTGGGAAAGAGTTCCTTCAAACCCGTGACCATCTTCTTTATCTCCTTGACCGGTTTCCAATGAACCCAAACAACCAAGTTCACCTTCAACACTAACACCCAATGAGTGAGCGACTTTAACTACTTCACGGGTTACACTAACGTTGTACTCGTAGCTAGCAGGGGTCTTAGCATCAGCTTCCAGCGAGCCATCCATCATCACGCTGGTGAAGCCATTCTTGATTGCTGAGTAGCAGGTAGCCGGTTCATTGCCGTGGTCTTGGTGCATGGCAATGGGGATGTTGGGATAAGTTTCCACTGCTGCCAAAATGAGGTGACGCAGGAAGTTCTCCCCAGCATATTTACGAGCGCCTCGGGAGGCTTGCAAAATAACAGGGCTATCTGTCTCTTGGGCAGCCTGTACAATCGCTTGTATTTGCTCCAAGTTGTTCACGTTGAAAGCAGGTATGCCGTAACCGTTTTCTGCTGCATGGTCTAAGAGCAGTCGCAGGGGTACGAGCGCCATAGATAGTCCTCCTAAATGTGATTGTCAGCTAGTGGGTCAGACAAGCGTAAATTATTACGCTATTTTTAATAGTATTTTAAGCTTATAGGAAATTATAACTACTGTTGTATCTTTATGTTGAAAAACTTTAAGACTTTTCGTTAATCGTAAACATTTCAGGTTCTTTTTGTGAAGAATCTTTAAGGTAACGAGTGCTAGATATTTACACGAAAACGCGCCCTAGCGCGTTTCTACATTCTTTATTTTATGGGTCGCCCGGGATTCGAACCCGGAACTAATCGGTTAAAAGCCGAGTACTCTACCGTTGAGTTAGCGACCCTTTCTTTTTATCGACTATGTCATCATAGCATAGTCGAGTGGAGTTTTGTAAAGAGTCTAGAGAAAATTTATTTTGAGACGCACGTTAGCGCTGTAGCTGGTGTTTGGTTCCAGCACAGTCAGGCTCTCACCCGTGTTTAGAGCGTTGCGAGGAGCGCTCCAAGGTTCCAGACAGTAGAAATCCTTACCTTTTACCGTCCAGAAAACTAAAGTGGAATATATTTCATCATATTCCATCTCCAATTTTAACTTACGACTGCGATCGCTAACTGTTGCCAATTTGCCATTTAGGTGCTTGAAGGCAACATCGATAACATCGGCGTTATAGTCAAAAGTCCCGTTAAAGGAATGAACTTCCTTTGTAATTTGGTCTTGGTATTGGTTTGAGGGGATTTCAAACTCTAATTGAGTTTTGTCAGATGTTACAAAGTACGGATGGAACCCAATAGAAAAAGGCATCGCTTCGGAAGACAGATTTTTGTACTCCTGTCTTATCTCTAAAGTATGACCTTCGATCTTGTATGTAAATACGATCTGAAATTCAAAAGGATAATGAGCGCGTGTTTGCTCGTTACTACTCAGAGCGATCGCAAGAGTTGCTTTGTCCTGAGAAACCTCTTCCCCTACAACCGACCAAGGTAAGTCCCGAGCAAAGCCGTGTTGTTTTAAAGTATACTCCTGCCCGTTATAAGTATATAAATTATCTGGTAAGTTTCCGCAAATGGGGAATAAAATTGGAACTCCACCTCTAACACTTAATTCAGGGTTAGCAAAGCGTTCCTCATCCAAGTATAAAATGTCTTGACCTTCTACTCGCCACCCGATAATAATACCGCCACGTTCGGGGACAACCTCCAAGCGAGATTGATTTGTTTGTATGTATCGTTTATTCATAGTTATGAGTTCTGAATTATCAGTTATGAGTTATGAGTTATGAGTTATGAAATTAATTGAGATTCATAATTCATAATTCATAATTCATAATTTTTACTACTCGTCCTCAGCAAATACAAAGCGGTGTAACTCGCTTGGACTCGGTTCTGGGCTGCTTTCGGCAAATTTTACGGCTTCGTCTATAACTTGCTGTACCTTTTGGTCAATGTCTTTTAGTTCTTCGCTAGAAGCTAAGTTTTGCTCAACAAGATAAGAAGCAAACTTCTTGATAGGGTCGCGGGAGAACCAATATTCCTTTTCTTGTTTGGTTCGCATTTCATCTGGGTCGGCTAGGGAATGACCTCGGAAACGGTAGGTCAGTGCTTCAATGAGGGTAGGACCTTCCCCCGCACGCGCACGAGCTACAGCTTCCTGGGCTACTGCTCGCACGGCTAAAACATCCATTCCGTCTACTTCCACGCCAACCATATTAAATACGCTGGCTTTCTTATAAATTTCTGGTTGGGAAGTCGCCCGTTCGTGAGCCATACCGATCGCCCACTTATTATTTTCCACTACAAAAAGAATTGGTAGATTCCACAGAGCCGCCATGTTGAGAGTCTCAAAAAACTGACCGTTATTGGCAGCTCCATCGCCGAAAAAGCAAGCAGTTACTTGGTCGGCGTTTTTATCGCCCAAGATCTCGCGACGGTATTTGCTTTGAAAAGCTGCTCCTGCTGCTACGGGAATACCTTCTGCTACAAAAGCGTATCCACCCAAAAGACGGTGTTCGGCAGAAAACATATGCATGGAACCACCACGTCCCTTACTGCATCCTGTAGCTTTGCCAAATAACTCCGCCAATACCTCTTTTGCGGGTACTCCCGCACTCAATGCATGAACGTGGTCTCGGTAAGTACTGCAAACAAAATCTTCTCCCGGTCGCATCGATTTGATCACGCCAGTAGAAACTGCTTCTTGACCGTTGTATAGGTGTACAAAACCAAACATTTTGCCCCTGTAGTACATTTCGGCACACTTGTCCTCAAACAAGCGTCCCAGCACCATGTCCTCGTACAACACTAACCCTTCGTCTCTGGTTATTTGTACCGTTGCTGTATCAAATTTAGGTAATGTGCGTTCTTGGCTCATTATTTCTTGGTATTCCTGTCGTAAATCTTAAAGTTACTGTGTGAGCAAATTTGCCAAAATGCAGCGTAAGCTTTTAAAAAGATAGCATTTCACCAGGAGCTAGCCAAAGACCATAATTTGATGACTGGTAACTGGTAACTGCTGTTATAGCTTTTGGCTATAAATTAGCTGTCGCGATAGTCAGTTTTCTGCCTATTTACTAACAATTTCACAAAGCCATATCATACATTGTTATTCTTCGTGAGATTGTTGCTATGAATGAATACCTGTGGTATACTTCGGTTCTCTCTATTGGAGAAAGTATAAAAAAGGGGGTTCTTTCACCATATAGTCGGAGAAAATTTCTCTAGATCGCCTGAAGGAATGATTTAGTTATAAACTCTGAAAAGAGAATAGATATAGGCTTCTATACATTCCTACCACAACAGCACTCAATATTAGCGCTGTCAAACAAGGTGAGACTCATTCTCTGTTAGCTGTTACCAGGTTGCAGTACATTTACAAAAAAAACGTAAAAATAATCTTAAAAAGAGAAATTCTGTCTCAAAAAAAGCAAAACATTATCATTGAAGGCGTGGGCAAAAGTGCTATAGAGCACATTTATAGTTCTATGTTACTTGAACGGCAGAATGATAAGTTTTTACAATTCACTCATGCTGTAGGAAAATTATGTTTATCGCGCTGCAGGGGAAGTAGGCTGTGCGAATTCCGCTAGATTACTACCGAATTTTAGGCATACCGATGGCGGCAAGTGAGGAACAGTTGCGGCAAGCATACGGCGATCGCATTATGCAGC
Source organism: Tolypothrix campylonemoides VB511288_2 (assembly GCF_045999855.1). Taxonomy (NCBI): domain Bacteria; kingdom Bacillati; phylum Cyanobacteriota; class Cyanophyceae; order Nostocales; family Tolypothrichaceae; genus Tolypothrix; species Tolypothrix campylonemoides. The sequence continues at coordinate 634,764 of NZ_JBFPMW010000002.1, read as the reverse complement.
TGCCGCGACGAGAGTATTCCCATGCAGCAATTACATCGAGAAAAAAACTCATTGAGAAAGCTTATGTTGTCCTATCAGATCCCAGAGAACGTAAAACATACGATAAACTTTACCTAGCTCACGCTTATGGTTCTGAAAACCATCAAGATAAGGCTGTGGCTGTTGAAACTGCCCATCAAGGTAGTGGAGATGTTGAGTCGCTCAATTTCAGCATTGAAATTACACAAGACGAGTTCGTAGGGGCGCTTCTAATTTTGCAAGAATTGGGAGAGTACGAACTCGTCCTAAAACTTGGTCGTCCCTACCTAATTGACAGAAACGGTACGGGCAAACGACACGTTAATAGAGAAGACAGCGAAGAAAACTACACGGTTGAACTACCAGATGTAGTTCTTACTGTTGCTCTTGCTTGTTTGGAACTAGGTCGCGAGCAATGGCAGCAAGGGCACTATGAAAATGCGGCAATCTCCTTAGAAACAGGAGAGGAACTATTAGCACGCAAAGGGTTGTTTCCCAGTGGTAGGGCTGAAATTCAGTCTGACCTCAACAGATTGCGACCTTATCGCATTTTAGAACTGCTAGCACTGCCTGAAGAAAATACAACCGAAAGATTCCAAGGATTGCAATTATTACAGAACGTTCTTGACGAGCGAGGTGGCATTGATGGCGCGGGAGATGACCAATCAGGACTAAACATTGATGACTTTCTCAGATTTATTCAGCAACTGCGTAATTACCTGACAGTTGCCGAACAACACCAATTGTTTGAAGCGGAAAGCAAGCGTCCCTCCGCAGTTGCAACTTATCTAGCAGTTTACGCCTCCCTAGCCAAAGGATTTGCCCAACGTCAACCCGCATTAATTCGTCAAGCAAAGCATTTACTGATACGCTTGAGCCGACGTCAAGACGTTCATTTAGAACAGTCCCTCTGTGCCATGCTTTTAGGGCAAACAGAGGAAGCCACGCGTGTCTTAGAACTCTCGCAAGAGTATGAAGCTCTAGCTTTTATTCGAGAACACTCTCATGATTCTCCAGACTTGTTACCGGGATTGTGTTTGTATGGAGAACGCTGGTTGCAAAACGACGTCTTTCCTCACTTTCGAGATTTGGTAGACCAACCCGCTTCCTTGAAAGATTATTTTTCCGATCCGGGTGTACAAGCTTATTTAGAAAACCTACCAACAGAAGAAGAAACAACTTACGAATCAGCAGGGACGACGTACCCACACCCATCTACTCAAGCACAAACAAATCATCGCGATCGGAACGATCGCCACAAGGGTTCTACACAAAACTCCAGGCAATTCCCAACAACCAGAACACCCTATGTAGAACAACCAGAAACAAGACCACAGCAAAGGGAAGACAATTTACGCTGGTCGCAACCCAATTATGCCTCCCCCATGTCTTATGGCAATGTCAGCAGACAGACACAAACCTCTATCAACTCACTGCCCAATACCCAATACTCTGTTAGAGGGACGCACCAACATGTAAACGGTACAGCCAAAACAGATCCTCCCCCATCAAGAAGACCAATACGACAGCCCACGCATTTAGGGTATGTCTCAGAAAACACTCCTGTTCCAAATCGCCGCCGTAGAACGCGCAATCGGCAATCGCAATTGCGCTTATTGTGGATGATATTAGCCTCAACCGCCAGTATCGTTGTGCTGTGGTTTGTCATTTCGACAACGATTGGATTTTTTAAAAATCTGTTGTCCCCCGCACCATCGTTAAAAGGCGAGCAAGTCTCAGTAGAACTCAACCAGCCGCCAATACCCATTCCGGACTCTACCAGCAAACCAAAACTACCCACAGGGTCTTTGACAGAAGAAAAAGCTGCAGAAATTGTTCGGACTTGGCTCGATATCAAAGCCGCAGCATTTGGCTCGGAACACGAACTGTCTAGTTTAGAGCATATTTTAGTCAGTCCAACCCTGACAAAATGGCGGCTGTGGGGTCAACGCGAAAAAGATAAGAATCGTTATCGAAAATACGAACATAGCGTTAAAGTCGAATCCTTGGAAACCAATCGAACTTCCCAAAACCAAGCTGCAGTGGAAGCAGCTGTCACTGAATCCACTGAATTTTATGAAAACGGTCAAAAGAAAAAGTCAGATAAAGAAAAATTACGAGTTAGGTACGATCTCATTCGGATGGATGATGGGTGGCGTATCCGCGATATGTCAGTCCTCAACAAAATTGGCTCAATTTAGCATTGGTCAGCGATCGCTGTTAGCGATCGGATTTGCAGCTCCATTTCCATCCATTTATGGGCTAGCAAGCGATGGACTCGCTGACGCAGCACGTCCCAATCAAATGGTTTTGTGAGATAGCCGGTGACTCCAACTTCCATCGCTTGCTCGCGAAACTTTTTGTCTTCAAGAGCAGTAATCATTAAAATTGGGGGACAGCGATCGCCTAACAGGGTTTGTAGTTGAGAGCAACAAGTAAACCCATCCATTTCTGGCATCATAGCATCTAATAACACCATATCTGGCGGTTGTGCCTGACAGATATCCAAACATTGTTGTCCGTTGCTAGCTTCAGCAACGGAATATCCTTCTTTTTCAATAGCCTGACGCAGTACAAACCGCATGAGCTTTTCATCATCTACAACAAGAATCACAGGTGGATTGCTGTCAAAGACGGAATTTATCATCCTGACTCCTTGGATGCTCTCACTTATAGCAAAGAAGTTCTACCCGTTGATACTCTTTTTTTTATTCCGTGACCAGCGTAAAATTACGGCGTTAGCGATCTTTAAACATTAACTGCATGCGTGGTTACCCACCCTCATCTCTCGCAAAACACTTTTAGATGGCTGTTGCAATTCCGGTCATAGAATTGTTTCACTTTACTTAAGGAAGGAACCTCTAATGGAATAAGTAATAGTACTTATTAATGTTTGTACGATCGCAGCAAGGCTAATACCCCAAATTTTGAAACCTGGAGTTTTTAAAACTTTTTGCATAATTCAAGAGTGACAAGAATATATTTTAAGTTTTTTATCATCTTCTACCTTCTGGTAGTTTAGGTACGTATTTTTTTTTAGATATCTTAAATGAACTGCTCGCTCAAATATTGAGAATTATTGAGCTATTAAGTCCCAAGTAAAGTTTATTTTCTTTTCGTGTGAGAATCAGCAAGCGGCTGTTAGTCTGAAAATATGTGAATTTATAGAAAAGCTCCAACAAGTGTTTTAATTTCTTAACCAAGCTTCGCGACAACCAAATAATCCTGATTGTTATAGACCAAACAGGTTATTTGTTAGGACTATCTCAAGGCTAACGATTCATTAATTATGCTAATTCAATTCCCCAGACCGAGTATGAAACATTATCATCTAGAATGGATCGCAGAATGGTGCCAAGACAACGGCTGGACAGATTTATTTGAGGAACGCCGTAATAACTACTGGGCTTTTCCACCCGGAGCTGTCATGCCCGAACCGATTCCCAATCAAGTATTAAGATTGATTAAAAGTCAAAAGGGAATGACTGTAGATGAGAAGTTTTGGTCTATATCAGCAGTCGTAGGTACGTTCGCTGCAGTTATTTCTACCTATTTGTTGAAATGTCCAATGCCTCTTGTTTTGGCATTTGCTTTTGATGCAGTCACAGCAGCTCGACTGGAGATAGAGGAAGCGTAAAGAGATAGTGGTTAGTTGCCATTGGTAGGTTCTTGTACCACTAACCACAAACCAATTCATCTTTTTTTGAACATTTGAGCAAACTGTTCGGCAGTGAAAGATTGAATTAAGTTTAAGTTTATAAGTGGCTGACTGATAAACTTTGCATAAGCTGCACTCAGGTAGGAACGTTGCTCTTGCTGCTGTAACAGATGGGTTTGGAAGAAAGCTAAACTTAAAGCTTTGACATAAACTTGAGCGATCGCTGGATCGGGACCGATTAAACTTGGTGGTACGGGTAAAACTCCTTGAGAAGAATTTAATTTTTGTGAAGTGGAGAAATGTGTAGCATTCTCCATCAGCACTAGATACTTATTTTGAGTTTGCAGCCAAGTAAACGGGCGAATTTGTTCTGGAACTGCTGGAGTAAAAATGTCTTGGCTTCCTCCAACCAGCATGACAGGAACTTTAATTTGACTCAATCCTCTTTGCCCTAAAATAGTGCTACAGAGAGGATTGAGTGCCATCACGGCTTTAATCCGTTGGTCTTGTATGGGATAGTTAGCAGCTGGTAGTTGATAGGCCCGACATTGTAAGAAAACTGATAGATTCAGGGAACGATTTGGATTGCAATCCTTGCGAACCTGCTCAAAATCAATTGTTGCTCCTGATAGAGCCAGACTGGTATAACCTCCCAAAGAATGACCGATGGCTCCTACTTGTTGTAAATTAAGTTGCCCTTTGAGAATCGGATCGGATGTAGATAGACGCTCGAGCTCGTCAAGCAAAAACTTCACATCTAACGGGCGATTAATCAATTCTTGTGGTTGTGGTGGACCTGCTAACCCTGCAAAATATTGCTGAAATTTCTTAGCATCACTTCCAGGATGTTCGATAACCGCAACTGCAAAACCATAGGAAGCTAGATGTTGGGCGACATAAGCAAAGGTTTCTTTATCTTCTGCGACACCGTGAGAAATGACAATAACAGGAAACGCTGAGGCGTTTTGAGTTTTTGTTGGTGTTTGAGGAAGATATAAATCAGCCTCAAACTGGCGATCGCGACTCTTATCATCCAAACTGATAGTTTTTTTTACCCAGTTAAAAGAACCTGGAAGGCGTAAATCCGGGAGTTTTGAGAAATCAGTATTTAATTGAGTGGCTGCTTCTGTTTGTGCAATCTCTTTAAGTGCGATAACAAGTACATCTCTTTTCTTCAAGAGTTCCGATAAGTTTTCGATAGTACTTTGGGTTTCCGTTAAATTCAGCCTGAGTGCTGGACTTGGGTAACGGCGAATCAGATTGACAAAGGTTAAGCCATCGCGATCCGCAGCTGATAATATTAGTGCAGAGCGAAGCGCATAAAAACCATTTTGTCTCTTGTCTGTCAGTAAAAATTCTCCCAACCTTTTCAGTAAGGTTTCACCAATTGCAGAATAGGTAAATTGAGACACTAGGGTAGGTGTGACCTCAAATTTTGTCTGGAGTAAATCTCGTAATTGATTTAACTGATTTGATTTTATACGTTTAGTATAAAAAGCAAACTCGTCAGTTATTTTGCCTTCTTTAGCAAAGGCTTCCAAAGAAGTTGTCGAGATCGAAAATTCCCCAAAGGGAGGGTATGTAAATTCTATTTTCTCGGCTCCGAGTCCTGGCATTACACTTATGAAAGTCGATAAAATACCGAGTGTAAAAGTACTTAGTACTGATGGCAAAGAGATTTGCTGTTTTTTGTGGTAATGAAAAGCCACAGCCTTTTGAAGGCAAGACTCCCCAAAGAATTGACCCAAAGAGCAATTCTTCATTTTTTTCGTCTTCATAATTCGCTGTCAAAATAATAATTTTTCTCGCTCGCGACGCAGCCTTTACGAAGTTCATTTAAAACCTCAATACAATCCTCTAGGTCATGTAGAAGTCGAAAAGCAATTGGGCATCGGTACGCGTTCCCGATTGGGTGTGAAAAACCATCCCTGCAAAAATCAGGGGGACTTTGGTATCAAAGGCATTTAACCGTTGCTTGCATATAGACAAGCCACGCTCTACAAAATAGACTCGCTATATGTTTTGAATCGATTGATGGAGGTAGCATTCGAGTTGCCTCTACGCTCGGGGAAAACTAGTACACCAAGTCTCGCTCATTCCTTGCTTCCCCGATACTATGTTTTTGCTATTTCTAGCACGTTCTGATAATTTTATCTGCTACTGTTTGAGAAACATAAAAGGTGTCATACCGACAATGCGTTTGAAGTGGCGATTGAGATGGCTTTGGTTAGAAAAGCCACATTGAAGAGCAATATCGGCAATGGAAAACTTGCGCTGCTCCAATAACTGCTTGGCTCGCTCGACTCGTTGCTGAAGTAAATACTGGTATGGTGAAATACCCATTGATTGCTTAAACAAACGACAAAAGTAATACTGGCTCATGCCAACGACTTCAGCAAGTTTTGAAAGCGTCACCTCTCCATCTAGATGGGTATTAATATAGTTGAGAGCTTTCTCTAAGGCATTTCTAGATAAACCGTCACCAACGGTTGGAATTTTTGGCGGAGTCTTAGAAGAACGTCTGATTAAGTATACTGCGAGCGCAACAGTGAGTGAATTAATCTCAGGCATTTCCCAAACTGGCTCATAGCAGTGTTTAACACAACTACCATCCCATCCCAAGCTATGGTCAGAGAGCAAGAGCGAACGGGGTAAAAGGTCGGCTATGGGATCTTCCTCTGTGAAACTGACTTTTAATAATTGCTCTTGAGAGATTGTTTTCATACTTCCATTCCGTAAGTTCATAACGTTGAAAGTTAGACTAGCTGAGCTTTCATTGCGTGAGGAATAGCTGGTTAAATCTTAATTTTGACGACTCAGTAGACGATCGCTTGTCGAAACAACTTTGGGGTAAGCTGCGCTCTAGAGGTGGATCTAAGTGATTTCGATCGCAATAACAGCTTACAGGGCTGCTTTGTTTCTGTCCCTAGTCATGAGAAGAAAATATTCGTAGAGTAAAGTTATTTTTTTAGCTCAACTTTTGTTGAGATATAATCCCTAACTTTCGTTGGGTTTTGTAAATTCTAGGGGGTGTGAGGAAGACTTTATGATGTTCCTTACAGTTGAGTCTTTCTCAGTTATATTGACGCTTCCGGTGTTTTGCAAGTTTTTTGGGTGTTACAGAAAACAAGAAGTAAGTGCTTTCTTGAATCTAAAAAACTCGTTAATTATCTTTCCGTGTAATGATAATTGCCTTATGCTAGGGAAAATCTCTGATTCCCAAACCTTGCTATGGACATGGCTGCTACTGAGTTCCCGGATCGCCTCTCTGCCCTAGAGCAAGAAAATGCTATGCTGCGACGCCTGTTGGGACAGCAAGGCTGCTCGCAGCTGCAACAGTGCGAGCAATCTTATGCGGTGCTACAAGCAGAGGTTGCAGAATACAAACGAAGGGAACAAGAACGGTACAAGCACACAGCAACTGTTCGCGAACAAGGGCAAGTTGCAGATCTGACAAGTTACGAACCAACTCAACAAGCTCTACTTCAAGCCGAACAGGTGCGATCGCAAGAACTCGAACGCATCAACGCGGAATTGCAACAAACGCTCGATCGCCTCAGCGAATCGGAAGCCCGGTATCGTGCTTTATTTGAACTCAGCAGTGAAGGGATCTATCGTTGGGAACTAGACCAACCTATCCCCTTAGCGTTGCCTGTGAGCGAGCAAGTCGATCGATTGTACCGTTATATGTATGTTGCCGAAGCAAATGCCGTCTTTGCAGGTATGTATAGATTGCCCTCGACTGAAGCGGCTCTAGGTTTGCGCCTTAGCGATGTTCACATCTCAACTTCCGACAAGAATCTAGAACTGATGTGTCACTATGTTGAGAACGGGTATCGAATTCGAGCGGCTGAATCTGAGGAAGTGGATAACGAAGGAAAGAAATGTTATTTCCTCAATAACATCATTGGCATCGTTGAAAATGGTCAGTTGACGGGTGGGTGGGGAACACAACTTAACATTACCGAACTGCGAGAAACACAACAAGTCCTCCTGCGAGTTGAGCAAGATCGGGTAGCAGAGCTAGCTAAGGCAAATGAAGAATTACTGCAGCGCGAACACGAATTGCAGCACAGTTATCGCCTGCTTTCTGCAGTAGCAGAAGTTGCTAAAGATCTTCTCGAAAACCCTCACATTGATAACGCCATTGACAACGCACTGAAGAAAATTGGCGAGACAGCAGGGATTAGTCGAGTTGGGCTAATGCAGGAAAAGCCAAGCGAGGAGAACGGACGGATGCAGCATCGCGTTCTGGCAGAATGGACAGCACCAGGAATTCCTCGCCAGAGTGAGGACCCGCGAACGAAAATTGTTTATACTGACGAATACGCCATCCTAGCAGATGAACTCCACAACGGTCGCTCCATCTGGCATTTAGTGACAGAATTTCCCGAACCTGCTCGGACTCATCAGTTAAACATCTCTGTTAAGTCTACAGGTGCAGTGCCGATTTTCATTGAAGGAGAATACTTTGGTTGCGTCTTCTTTGATAACTGCGTTGATTATCGCCAATGGTCAACTCACGAAATTAACGTTTTGACCTTTGGTGCTGGAGCAATTGGAGCAGCCCTACATCGGAAACAACTGGTCGATCGCCTGGTTGAAGAACGAATTCACGGCGAACAAGAACAGGTGGCAGAACTGGCAAAAGCCAATGATGCGCTTAAGCAAACGGTTGATGTGCTGGCAACGGAAACAGACTTCGATCTTTTTTTAGGACACGTGCTTCAAGTCATTGCCGAGCAACTTGAAGCACCGTTAACTGAATATTGGTACTGTTCCAAAACTGATGACACCGCCCGCGTTGGATTAACTTACTGGCGGGGACAGATTCTCAAACCGGAGGAACAGCCAGGGCACATTGGTTTGTATGGCTATCCGGTTCCACCAGAGATGATGCCAGAGGAAAGCTTGCATCATCGCTGCAGCCACTTCATTACTGAAGATGTGGCAACGAGTGCTATTCATATCCAAATTGCCAATGAGTTTGGATTAGATGCTGGAGCCTGGTATAGATCTCGTGGAGTAAGCCGTTTACTTAATGTTCCGTTGATTTTGGGTGAGAAAATGATTGGAGCACTGATTGTATTTCTTCCCAGCCATCGTCATTTTACCAAGCAACAAATTGAATTGACTTATACCCTGGCACAACAGGTAACGCTGGCCATTCAACTTACCAATCTTGCAGAAGAAGCCAAACAAGTTGCAATTTTTGAAGAACGCAACCGCATGGCAAGTGAAATTCACGATACCCTGGCTCAGGTCTTCACCGGCATTTCCCTGCAACTAGAGGTAGCGAAACCCTTGATTCACCAGGAACCGCAAACCGTAGAACGGATTTTAGAGTACACCAGCCAACTGGCAGAAACCGGGCTGACAGAAGCCCGTCGCTCGGTCTGGGCGCTCTACCCTCCCGCTGCTGAGTATGCCGATCTGGCACAAATGCTCTATGAGAGTGTAGAACACATGACCCGCAATACTTCTATTGCCGTTGAGGTGAATGTTCGGGGCAACTCCTGTCCCTTACCGCCTTTTATGGGCATGAACCTGCTAAGGATTGGGCAGGAAGCCCTCACTAATGCCCTTAAACACGCTCAAGCACAGAAAATTTCAATCGATCTCGGTTACGAACCCGACCGCATTTGGCTCACCATTTCCGATGATGGACGTGGCTTTACTCCTTTCACCTATATCGATAGCTTGAACGACGGTTTTGGACTGGTAAGTATGTACGAACGCGGCGATCGCATCGGTGCCCAAGTGAGCTTAATAAGCCAATTGGGGCAAGGCACCCAAATTCTTGTGGAAGCACCCTTGAATTAGAAGCAAAGCATTACGGAAGAAGGAATTTTATGACGACTCAACCGAGGGACAACAATGCTCAACCGCCAAATAAACGCCGGAGAAATCGAATTCCGTTTTCCCTATCTGCTCGCTACCCTTCCGTCTCTCCGCCACTGACCATGAGCGACACCAACATTCGCGTCTTAATTGCCGACGACCACCCGGTTGTTCGCTTTGGTCTGGCGATGATTATTCAATACGCTACCGGGATTGAAACGGTGGCTGAAGCCAGTACGGGCACCGAAGCCGTGCAACTCTTCCGCCAACATCGACCTGATGTCGTTCTGATGGATTTGAAGATGCCGGAGATGTGCGGTGTCGATGCGATCGCTGCGATTCGTCAGGAAGATCCCGATGCCCGGCTCATTGTACTGACTACCTATGATGGCGATGAAGACATTTATCGCGGGCTACAAGCCGGAGCGAGAGGCTACCTGCTCAAAAATGTCACTCGCCAAGAGTTAATTGAAGCAATCCAGCGAGTCCATGCCGGACAGAAATGTATTCCTGCTGAGGTCGGCGCGAGGCTATCTGAACGCATGAGCAGTCCCCAATTAACCGAACGCGAACGGCAAGTTCTTCTGCTCATGACTGATGGTAAGAACAATCAAGAAATTGCTACATATCTCAACATTAGCGAAGGTACGATTAAGTTCCATGTCAATGGTATTCTCAGAAAACTGGGTGTGAGCGATCGCACGCAAGCAGTTTTAGTCGCGCTCAAACGAGGGATTGCCAATCTCTAAGAAATATTAAAAATTATGATTAACGTCTTTCAAATTATTAAAAAAATCAGCCTAGAGAATTTAGACCAAACAATGTTTAATTGTTTCCAAGACTGATTTAGAAAGGGATTCAAAATCGTAACCACCTTCCAATCCGAACACAATCTTACGAGTTATTTCCAAGCAATAATCGGTGAATACACCATAATCTTGCGGTTGTAAATTTATACTTGCTAATGGATCGTCAGCATTGGCATCGTAACCAGCACTAACTATTAATAAATCCGGTTGAAAGTTTGATAAGAAAGGTATGACCTTTTTTTCAAATACGGGCTGGTATACCTCCATATTACTACCAGGAGGTATGGGTAAATTCAGCACATTGTGGTGAAATCCTTTTTCTGTTGCTCGTCCAGTCCCTGGGTAGCAGGGGTACTGATGCAAAGAACAATAAGCAACTTGTGGGTGTTCTTCTACGATTGCTTGCGTTCCATTGCCATGATGGACATCCCAGTCCAGAATGGCTACACGATCGATCCCTGGTTTTTGCAACGCGTAGAATGCCGCAACAGCAGCGTTGGAAAACAAGCAGAATCCCATCCCCTCATCACTAACAGCATGATGCCCTGGCGGACGAGCCAGGACAAAAGCCGGTTTGCCAGTTTCTAGCACAATATCTACTCCATCCAACCAGGCACTAACCGCTAGTAAAGCAACATCATAACTCCGGGGGGAAACAGGGGTATCTCCATCTAAATAACCGCCACCCGCGAGAGCAATTTCTCGAATTTTGTTGATATGGCGTTCAGTATGCGCTTGTTGCAAAAAAGACATTAGGGTTCGGGTTTCTGGTGGAGATGGCGATCGCCATTCAATTTGTTCTGCAAAAGTAGCTTGTTTGAGGGCAGTTGTAATTGCCATTAAACGTTCTGGATTTTCTGGATGGAAAGACCCCGTTTTGTGATCTAAAAACTCGTCGGAATAGATGACTGGCAACATAGAGCTAATGGCTAATTGCTAATGGCTAATGGTGAGACCAGTGCTGCAGGCGTGTTTCCCGCGCCCTGACGACTGGTGAGTCCAGAGAAAGTAGGCGGGTTTCCCGCGCCGTAGGGGGACTGGCGAACAAGGGAGGGCGAACCCGTATAGCCCGAAGGGCTATTAGCAAATAGTTTAGCGATCATTCTTTAGTAAAACCAATCATTTCGTCGGTTGGTTCGTCAAGCATTTCCGGTACGACGGCTTGGTTATTTCTGAGTTCATCGGGTGATAGCGAAAGCAACACGTCATCCATTTTTGGAGGATGCTTGATACGATCCCGCATTTCGGGGCTTAATTGTGACTCATCAGTCTGTGGATTTGTTTTCTCAGCTTGATTGGGAGTTGTTTCGTCGCTGTACATGTATACTTACTTCTCCAACCTTGACATACCCTGAGCCTAAACCTTTGCCATAGATGCTACACACTACCTTGGGGCTTAAATTCAAATGCGTTTTTATCTCCCACACGCATTAGCATGGAAATATAAAGATTTCATAACATTTGTTTCGTTGAGAAAGGAATATCACTTGTGCTACCAAAGAATCGCCCTCCTTACGGACAAAATCAACGCCGGACTCTTCGTCAACTTTTTGGACTGGTAAAACGCAATCCCTTCACAATTTCTCGTTGGGTTTTATGCTGGGCTGTGGTAGGGACTGTTTGCGGTTTATTTGCGGGGTTGTACTGGAGTGTGCTGGAACTGATGTTCCATGAACTTGAAAAATTTCAAGGTTGGAGTCTGTTGCTCGTTATGCCACTCGCTGGTTTGGCGATTGGTTTAGTCATTCATTTTCTTGGCAATCCTGGTGAAATTGCTGCGATTGTTGATAACATCCATCTTCGGAATGGGCGGTTGGATGCTCGCAAAAATCCTTCTATGATTTTGGCTTCTTTGCTCAGCATCTCAGCAGGTGGTAGTGCTGGACCGGAAGCGCCACTCGTACAGGTAACAGGTTCTTTTGGGACTTGGGTTGCTGAGCGTTTGCGACTAGAAGGTGAAGATGTGAGGTCTATGAGTTTAGCTGCCATGGCTGCAGGCTTTACTGCTTTGTTTGGCGCACCTCTTGGTGGTGCTATGTTTGCTTTGGAAATTTTGCACCACCAACATATCGTTGAGTACTATGAAGCTTTAATGCCTGCTATTGTTTCTAGTTGTGCGAGTTATCTGGTTTTCGCTGCAATTACACGTTTGGGGATTGCTCCAACCTGGCATTTTCCGCAATATCACATAGACAGTATTGACGATTTTGCGCTAGCTATTGTCTTTGGAATTGTGGGGGTTATTGCTGGGTGGATGTTCATGGGTATTTTTCGAGCTTGCGATCGCATTTTTGCCCAAATCCCAGGACCTGTTTATTTTCGCACAACACTAGCTGGTTTGGGGCTTGGTTGTTTAGCGGCTGTCTTACCGCTGACACGTTATTTTGGACATCATGAATTAGAAGTTGTCCTCAATCAAAGCTTTCCGGCTGTTTTCTTGTTTGTACTGGTTTTGGCAAAAATGACATCTATTAGCGTAACTGTCACGGGAGGATGGCGTGGAGGATTTATCATTCCCCTATTTTTTACGGGCGCTTGTTTGGGTAAAGCTGTAGCTGGCTTAATTCCGGGATTGAATTCCACACTCGCCATGATTTGTACAATGGCGGCTATCAATGCCGCAGTAACGCGAACACCTATCAGTACAACCTTATTGCTGTCAAAATTAACAAATTTTAGTCCCTTCACTCCAATCTTGTTTGCCAGTTTGATTGGATTTTTTCTCGCTCCTAAAGTACCCTTGATCGAATCTCAACTCAAAAATCAATCTTCAGAAGTTCAGGTACCCGTGAATTAGCCATTAGTTACTGCTCACTGCTTCCCCCAGCAAACAGTAAAATATGCTAGAATTGTATCAAATTATGGCAGTTATTCAGCGTTAATTCGGAATAATTTTGCTTTTTTTTCAGTATAAAGGCTAAAATCTGCGATTTTTGGAGTTTTTTAGGTTATGACAACCTCTCAGGAGAGGATTATCCCGACCGATCTGGGGAACGAAATGTCCCGGTCTTATTTAGAGTACGCCATGAGCGTGATTGTAGGTCGGGCGCTGCCAGATGCCAGGGATGGTCTGAAACCTGTGCATCGTCGTATCCTCTATGCTATGCATGAATTGGGATTGACCGCAGATCGCCCTTTTCGTAAATGCGCTCGTGTAGTAGGGGAAGTATTGGGTAAATATCACCCTCACGGTGACACAGCGGTCTATGACGCTCTAGTGCGAATGGCGCAAGATTTTTCCATGAGATCGCCCTTAATTGCAGGGCATGGAAACTTCGGTTCTATAGACAACGATCCACCTGCGGCAATGCGATACACCGAATGCCGCTTGCAAGCTTTAACGAGTGACGCTCTACTACAAGATATTGAGTCAGAAACTGTCGATTTTGTAAATAACTTCGACGGTTCCCAGCAAGAACCAACTGTTTTGCCCGCACGGGTTCCACAGCTGCTACTTAATGGTTCTTCCGGGATTGCCGTGGGTATGGCAACCAATATTCCCCCTCATAATTTGGGTGAGTTGATTGATGGATTGGTAGCACTGATTCACAATCCAGATATTAACGATACTCAATTAATGCAGTATATTCCCGGTCCTGATTTTCCAACAGGTGGTCAGATTTTGGGTACCGGACCAATTAAAGAAGCCTATACTATAGGGCGCGGTTCAATAACCATGCGCGGTGTGGCACAAATTGAAACTATAGAACAAAGGGGAAGACCGGATAGAGAAGCAATAATTGTTACTGAATTGCCTTACCAAACTAACAAAGCAGCACTGATTGAAAAAATCGCTGAGTTGGTAAATGACAAGAAAATAGAGGGAATTGCAGATATTCGAGATGAGAGCGATCGCGATGGTATGCGAATCGTGATTGAACTCAAACGGGACGCTTATCCCAGGGTTGTCCTCAACAATCTCTACAAACAAACGCCAATACAAGCCAACTTTGGGGCGAATATGCTGGCGCTTGTCAATGGCGAGCCGCAGGTTCTCACCCTCAAGCAATTCTTGCAAGTCTTTCTAGATTTCCGTATAGAAGCCATCACCAAACGCACGCAGTATGAACTGCGGAAAGCTGAAGAACGCGACCATATTTTGCAAGGGTTATTGATTGCTCTCTCGCACTTAGATGAAATTATTAACTTAATTCGCCATGCTCCTGACGCGCCTACAGCAAAAGGAGAGTTAGTCTCAACCTACGGACTCTCTGAAGTGCAAGCCGATGCAATTTTGCAGATGCAACTGCGGCGTTTGACAGCTTTGGAAGCAGATAAAATTCGCTTGGAACACGAAGAATTACAAGCCCTCATTACCGATCTGCGCGATATTCTCGCACGTCGAGAGCGAATTTTGGAAATCATTGAGAATGAGGTGAAGCATCTCAAAGAGAAATACGCAACGCCTCGCCGTACAGTCATTTCGCCTTTAGAAGGGGAAATAGATGATCGGGACTTGATTGCCAATGAAAAGGTTGTCATTTTAGTGACAGAACAAGGCTATATCAAACGGATGCCGGTCAACACCTTTGAGGCGCAAAGCCGCGCAACTAGAGGCAAAGCCGCAGCAAAGATGAAAGAAGATGATGGGGTTGAGCATTTCCTGACTTGCTGCGACCACGATAGTGTTTTGTTCTTTAGCGAGCGAGGTGTTGTTTACTGCCTGAAAACCTATCAAATACCCGTAAGTTCTCGTACCAGCAGGGGAACACCAATTGTCCAATTGCTACCCGTTCCTAAAGAGGAAAAAATTACCTCAATAGTTCCCGTAACGGAGTTTAGCAGCGATGAATATTTGGTCATGCTGACTAACGGTGGCTACATCAAGAAAACTGAATTGGCAGCGTTTAGTAATATTCGTGCCAATGGCTTGATTGCTATTTCTCTAGAAGAAGGGGATCAACTCCGTTGGGTGAGAAGAGCAAGAGTGGAAGATAGCGTTATCATTGGCTCGCGCCGGGGGATGGCAATTCACTTTAGATGCAATCACGAACAACTGCGTCCTTTGGGACGGGCGACTCGTGGGGTAAAAGCTATGAAACTGCGCGATAAAGATGAACTGGTGGGAATGGATATTCTTCCAGCAGCGATTCTTGCTACTTTAAATACAGACATAGAAACTGAAATCGAGGAAGTCGAAACGGAAGAACTCCTTGAGGTTGATGCAAATGAAGAATCTGTAGAAGTTGCAGGTAACGGCAGTACTGGTCCGTGGGTGTTGGTGATTACAATGGGAGGGTATGGCAAGCGCGTACCGGTTTCCCAGTTCCGCCTGCAAAAACGTGCCGGTCAGGGTATCATGGCGACTAAATTCAAAAACCGCAAAATCAAAGACCAATTGGCAACCTTACATATCGTAAACAATGATGATGCGGAGATTATGATGGTCACCAGTCGCGGTATCATCATTCGTCAGGCGGTGAATGCGATTTCAATTCAATCGCGATCGGCAACTGGGGTACGAGTGCAGCGCCTTGACGAAGATGACGTTATCACGGGAGTGGCAATAGTTCCCCCCGATACTGTTGATGCAACCGAAGCAGAGTAAGCAGACCAGACAAGGAGATATGGAGACACGGGGACGCAGGGAATTTTTGAAAGCAACTCTCCACGTTCTAAAAAACCGTGTCTTCATTTCCTTTGCCAGCGGAATTTTGATGGGGTTGACGGTTGCACCTTTTGGTGCATGGTTCTTCACATGGATTGCCCTTGCTCCCCTATGGGCAATCGTTGTTAATTCTGCACAACGAAATAACTCATCTCCCCTTCACCTCATCTCCCCCTCCCTAGCCTGGGGTATTGGTTATCACGGAATTGCCTTATCTTGGATTACCGGAATTCACCCCATGACTTGGATGGGAGTTCCTTGGTTGGCAAGTTTGGCGATCGCTTTATTTTGCTGGACGTTCATTACCTTGTGGGGAGCAGCATTAGTTGCTACTTGGGCAACTTGTTTCTCCTTGGTTTTAAATTTTCAAGTTTGGACGCACCGTAAATTCAAATCCTTTTCCCCCTCCGCTCCTCCCCCTCTCGTTCGCGTTTTGATTGGTACGGGTATCTGGTGCGGATTAGAAGCACTTTGGAGTGCGGGACCGTTGTGGTGGACTTCTCTTTCTTACACGCAAAGCCCGCAGAATCTTGTCATTTTACATTTAGGTCAACTGTCTGGACCGAGTGCGGTGACTGCGGCTATTGTGGCAGTGAATGGTTTGCTTGCGGAAGCATGGATAAACCGTAGAGGCGCAGAGAACACAGAGAAAAGAACGCAATTTCTGACCTCTGCGCCTCTGCGCCTCAGTTATTTAGTTTCTGCGGTTGCATTATTCATTTTGCTCCATCTCATTGGTTTGAGTTTATACAGCCGTCCTTTAGTTCAGCAACCAGAAGCAGCGTTGAAAGTGGGGATTGTTCAGGGGAATGTTCCTAATGAAATCAAGCTTTTTCGAGAAGGTTTTCGTCGTGCTATTGAAGGTTACACCACAGGTTATGTCACCCTAACAGATCGAGGTGTTGATGCCGTGCTAACTCCAGAGGGTGCTTTGCCTTTTTTCCAAAACGAGATCGTGACAAGCTCTTTAGTAGACGCGGTGCGGGAAAAAAAGAAAGTTGCTTGGATTGGAGGTTTTTATAGAGATGGGCGCAGTTATACAAACAGCTTGTTTACAGTTACGGGCAGTGGTGTGATTTTTAGCCGCTACGGCAAAGTTAAGATGGTACCGATTGGGGAGTATGTTCCTTTCGAGGAAATTTTGGGTGGTCTGATTGACCGTTTGTCACCTTTGAAGGAACACCAGGTTGCAGGGAAGCAAAATCAAGTATTTGACACCCCTTTTGGTCGTGCTATTGTCGGAATTTGCTATGAATCGGCTTTTTCCGAACATTTCCGCCGTCAAGCTGCGGTAGGGGGAGAATTTATACTCGGACCTTCTAATGATGCTCACTACAGTGCTGCTATGCCGACGCAGCATCACGCACAGGATATTATGCGGGCTATTGAAACTGATAGATGGGCGGTGAGGGCAACAAATACGGGATATTCAGCTTTTGTCGATCCTCACGGTAGGACATTGTGGATATCGGGACACAATACTTACGAAGTTCATGCAGAAACAGTGTATCGTCTTCAAAGTAAGACTTTATACGTGCTTTGGGGTGATTGGTTGACGCCCTTATTGTTAGGATTGGGCGGTTTGGGATGGTTTGTGGGAAATCGGTTTTCGTAATTTTTTGACACTCTCCTGCCTAAAGTTATGTCGTTTACAACACCACTGCCATAAATCTGGGATGAGTAAGAAACGGTTTTACAAGCAGCTTATTAAAAAGGCTGATGAACGCTTCGACAATCATTTGCTCCAGTTAAAGGAGGAGAACGAATGACAATGACTAAAGGGAAAATCTTGCAAGATATATGGGATAATTTGCCAGAAGATCGTAAGCAACGAATACAGGATCGGGCTGAAGAATTAGAAGCTGAATATCTCTGTTTGCAGGAACTGCGAAAAGCCGCAGGACTAACGCAGGCGGAAATTGCACGAAGCTTGCGAATGCCGCAATCTAACGTGTCACGTCTGGAAAGAGAGTCTGATATGTTGCTGTCTACTTTGAGGAACTACATTGATGCTATGGGAGGCAATCTAACTATTGTAGTTGAGCTTCCGAATAAGCCACCTGTTCGTCTAAATACATTAAGTGACCTTGTAAGCCAGGACGTAGACAGTAAAATATGTTAAGAAAAAATATGCTGAGAAAAAGAAGGGTAGTCTATTAACTGCGAGTTAGTCTTACTTTATTGTCTGGAGGATATTTTTGAGATAAAGGTTCGTGATACGGGCAATTAGATTTCTGACTAAATCAGACAATTTAAGAAAATAGTTTTTTTAAAAGTAAACATTCCTGACTTTTTCATACTGTTGTTTTGTCAAGAACAACTTATTTTTGACTTATGGTATGGCTAGTACCAACAATTGTAAATTTTGTAAATGAAATTATAGGAACTAATCCGATGTCAACACAACAAAATAAAGAGATTGCTCGAAAATTCTGCGACCAGACTTGGGGAAAGGGAAATTTGGCAATAGTAGACGAACTTGCCAGTCGTGACTTTAAAGTTTCTTATCCCATACTGCCTGAAGTATTAGACCGTGAGGGGTTTAAAGTGTGGGTTGCTGATACTCACACGGGATTGCCAGATCTACAGTTTACAATTACGGATGCGATCGCTGAAGGAGAAAAGGTAGCTATTATCTGGACTGCTCGAGGCACTCATAAAGGCGAGATAAAATTTCTCAATCTTCCTCCAACATTCAAATCTGCATCATGGGGCGGGATAAGTATTTATCGCATTGTTGAAGGTAAGGTTGTTGAAGAGCAAGGACAAGAAGATGCATTGGGAGTTTTTCAACAACTTGGTTTAATTCCTACCTGATAACTGCGGTTTTGTCTTTGCTTTACAAACGTTAGTCGTTTCGCCTTTCGACTCCCGTATTTCCATAATTTTGTCTGTTGTTTCCTCTTATGCAAGATCCTGCGCCAGCATAGGAGGGATCGGCGAAAACAGCTAAGGTATTATATTCGGGCGCACCTTCTCCGTAGTTGACTCGGAAGGTGTACAACTTTCTTTGTCCTTGCTTTTCAGTCACCACGGTCAGCAGTGTGGAGTTCGTGTTGGGAAGCCCCGGAATGTTAAGTTTTTGAATTCGTCTGAGGTGAATGACACTTGCTGCTGAGCTTTCACAATCTCCTGTTTCTGACCCTTGTTGACCAAACTGCAAGCACATAGGACCATCAAAATCTAATGTAACTTTGGACGGGTCATCTAACCAAACTTTTTTAATTGTCTCGCCAGCTTGAATAAAGCTTAAGTTCGTCCCTTGTTGAAACCAAACTGTAATATCGGGTATTGCGCCTCCTAAACCCTGAGCTTGGCAGGAAAATATGGAACGCAAGACAGCGTTATTTGCTAAGGCACTACTTGCTAGCAATAACATTGCCACTGAGAAAAAGAAGGAAGCTAGAGGGAGGAAATAAGGATTGTTTGGGGTGTTTTCTGGAATGTTGGTCTTGTCGTTCATAGTAGCTTTTTGATTTTCAAGCACACCCTGTAGCAGATGGACGTGGATATTTTGTTTTTACGTTAGGTGTATCAGTCGCTGAAATTTTTCGACCTTACAGCAATTTTTGAGTTTAATAAAACCAATCTTATAGGGTGTAAAGCAGCGCGTTACCCAGAGTAGTGCCTTGTCCTGGAGTTACCCCCGTTGAAGCAACTGTGGAGTATCCTCGCCCGCCCTTTGCTCTGGAAAGGGCAGAGATGCCCATTCCACAAAAAATTATGTGATTTATTCACTTGAAAATTATACTCATAAAGTTTGCGTATGAACTTGGTAGCCGTTAAAATTGCGTAGCTCGATCGACTCTAACTTCCATTTTTGTGCCTGCTGGTAGATACCAAATATTAGTTCTCTGTGCTCTTTGAGACTGTGTCTGTTGAATGCGTCGGGTTAATTCCGGAACGATAGATCTCATACCACCATCAGCAACCGCAGCTGCAATATTGTCTTGGTTCTCATCCTCACAAATATAATCGCGATCGTTGTTACTATTTATGTATTCATAACGGCACGTTCTCCTTTGACGGTTAATAATTTCTCCCGCCTTTTGAGCACCTCCAAAGGCAAATAGCATCACATCACGCCCGATAGACGATCCTCCTTTACCGGAATACTGCGTTGCCACTGGAGGTCTACCACCCGCCCCACTAACTGTCAATGCATCTTGCGGTACACTCTTTTCTACACGCTCGCCATTTTCTTGCCAGATCACTTTATCTACATCAAGATCTACCAACCCACCTTCAGAAATAGAACTCACTTTAGTGTGTAGTTCTGCCTTTGCTGGTATAACGACAGAACCGTCTTCAGCTTTTAATGGTTCCCTAAGTTGCACCACAAATACTTGATTGTTACTATTGTTCTCACGACCTCTATTGACCGATCCATATAGACCTTTGACTAAAGTAGCCTTGGCACTACTTCCTACCACTGTCGATTTAGATGCTTTGGTTCTCCTCTGTGCTACCAGGCTATCTGTCTCTGAAGGCGCTATTCTAACAGGAGGTCTGGGAGTGACTAGAGGTTGTGGTGCTGGTATATCATTAGGTCTGCTAGCGATTGTTGCATTGCTGGTATTTTGATTATCGGGAGTAGATACTTGACCGTAGCTACCCAATTTCGCCAATCTTGACCATTCCTGAAGGGGATCTGATGTTGGTGGTGAAGTAAATTCTACAGATGACCCAAGTGGCGGCGGAACTGGTGGGAGTTCGGCTGGTAGAGTCGGTGTTCTGGCTGCAACTTGAGGCGCTCTAACGGGGCGATCGACTGTTACAATTCTATCTCGATAAACAGTTCTCACTACGGGTGAGGCTGGTATCCTTTGTACTATCACCCTTGGTTTTTCTCGGGAAGAATCTCGCGATGCCAACTCTGGATTCGATCTCGCCGCAATTCGAGAGGTGTCTGGTTTTAAGGTTCTGAGTTGTTGTTGTGCTGCTTTGACGGCTGCTGCTTGTTCGGTGAGAGCAAGTTTTGATTTCAGTGCTTCATTTTCTCTTTCAAGCTGCTCTAGGCGTGATTCTGGTTTGGGTTGCGGTGGTGCTTCAGTTATTGAACTGCGATTTTGACTGCTAGGCTTATTGTTGGTACCGCTCATTAACTGTGTCAAAAACGTACCAGCGACGATAACTACAGTCAAAGTAGCAGCCCCCACCAACCCCAACTTGGCAAAGGGATTGGACGATAGGGGTTGAGTTGTTTGAAGTTCTTGTGGTTCTTGTGGTTCAGAAAGGGATGGCTGTCTTACAGGAACTTCACCCCCGTCAGAAGAAGATGGAGATTCTTCTTCCAAACCAACTAATCTTGCCATCCGTGCTTCTAGATCGGAAGAGTCTTCAGGTTGAAAATCACCCGAATTATAAGGGGTATCTTCTGAATCACTAAAAGAGTGAGAGGGAGTTTGGTATGTAGTCATTGTATTATGTATGTAGATAAGCTTTACTTTAAGAGCACTTTCGATCTGTTATCTCACATATATTGTATATTTCCAGTTTTGCTTCACCGAGGCGATGTACTGCTAAATCCAGAGGAAGTGGGACTTTGGGTAGCGATGTTATCTGTTCGTCTACTGCTTGAACTAAAATTTGTTTCCGAAAAGGAGAGGTATCTCCTAAAGGGTCAGCACTTGTAAAAACTATGTGATTGCCAATTATCTCTACCTTCCACTTACCATCCTCACCCTCAACCTTTGTTGGTTCAGAGATTCTTTGTACCACCAACACAGATTCAGTTCCTTTATTAATATTTCCTGCTTGATTTTCTGGAATTAATTTATTAACTTCTAGCTCGAATCTTTGCCTCGCCTGACCTGTTAGCAATTGAGAACTCAATTGCCAGACTGTTCTGGGCGGCTGTTTTTGCGACCAGGTCAGCATTAAGGTCATGGTTTCGCCCACAAAGCGTCGAATCGTCGCTGGGTTTCGCTCTAAATTCTGTTTGGGGTCTGCTGTTATGGCACTACCATCAGCAAGTTGCACCAAACTTTGAGTTGTATTTCTACGATTCAACTGCTGCAACATCGAACCATGATACATAAGTACTAGCAAAGCTAACAGATTTAGACCGAACGTTGCTACTGCTAACAGTGGTAATATGTTTGTTTTTTTGTTTTCCTGTTTAAGTAACTGCATTTAGTATTCATTATTTAATTCGATGTTTTCTCAGACTAATAAATGTCATTTATCTAATAAAGCTTTCAGAATTTTCTATATTTTCTTGGCAAGAATTATTTCCTGTTGAACCTCCATATCCATCTAGCAAACACAAATTACGTATTTCAGATATTTCCATCTTTTCAGCACGGATTGCGTAAACTGCTTTTTGCAAGTTTGTCATCAAGTCGGCTTGTGGATATCCAAATGTATTAACTGCTTTCACAATCACATCTTTATTAAAAGGAACTATTACTTTTTTATCTTCTTGAAAGCGCTTCTTTTGCACGAGATCTGCAACTATACCAACTCGCCACAACCCAGGCTCTATTTTTTCAGGACGAGAAACTTGTTTGATAACTAACTGCCCTGACATGGCTTGGCTGGGGTTGTTAGAGAAGACTTCAAGTGGGGTTAGGTCTGCAATTTGTCTTAAAAAATCTTGGCGTAAATCTTCTGATAAGGCAAAACTGGCAATCCAACTGCTTGTTGCAACTTTCTTGTTGAAGCCTTGTGGCGTTTTAATAGAGATTCCTTCATCTGGTAGGGGTTTTGTCGCTTGTTCTACGGTTTGTACTGGTAGCGTTCCCGACCAGTTAAACAAGGATGCCATTGTGTTGGTCACGAATTGGCGAATGGCTTGTGGTTCTCGCTCTAAATCTTCAGCTTCAGTAATAGCGATCGCTTTACCATCAATGAGTTGTACAAAGGTAGGAGATTTTTCCAAACTGAGTTTGCGAATAGTCAATCCTTGAACGATCAGTAGAAATATCACGAATAGATGCAAACCGAAGGTGAGGAAGGCAAAGGCTCCCAAAACGCTCCCAGTTCGTTTTTGTTTTTTTTCTAGTAAACTTACCATCGATTCATCCCCTTTCCCAATCTTCTCCAGCCTTTGTTTTGGTAGCCTCTGTTGTTAACTTTGCCCGATCGCCTGCTATCAATACTACTTGGAGTTAGTCTTTATTATAGGTATACAATCCAACATATCGCCATACCGATTTGATGGGAGATTTTGGGAATTGCTGTCTGGGCGATCGCTTCGCGCTTCGGCGCAAGCCGTACCCAGATCGCTCTCTAGTATACTCACACCCTAAACCCTGTCCCTCACTAACAAAGTCGTACTGCTGATAGTGTTGAAGACTGCTAGTCCGCCAACACCAGCCAAAACCAAAGATAAAATTGGTGCTAATATTCCCAAAAAAATGATAAACCACATTAAATCTGGATCTGCACTGACATCTTCTGCAGGTCCGTTAATAATTACCGCTGCCGTTAACACAGCAATAATACTGAATGAAATTTTAGCAATTCCGGCGGATAAAAACCCTGTCAGCCAAGCAAAAATTGGTTTTCCAGATACAGGAAGCAATGAACCACCCACCGCTAGCGGTCCCAAGACTGCCAGCAGAAGCATTGTTGATTCTATCAGATTTTGGAAAGCAAATTGTAAGGAAATTAAAAAACTTTTGATACTTGTTTGTACTGTCGCACCTACGAAAGAGTTTAATGCCAGTTCCGATTCATTTCCAGGATTATCTATAACTAAATTCACTTTAGTTTCAAGTCTATTTATCCAATTTTTATCACCATATAAACTTCTATATTCCCCCCAGAGATAATCAATTTTTCTCCGAGCTTCTGTGAAACATTGAGTTTGCTGTACGCCAGTCAGTGTCTGACAGGGACGCAAGTAAGAGCCAACAATTTCTTCAGCAATGCTCAAATTGAGTGCTTGCTGGTAAGTTTGATTGCTGTCGCCTGCTTGCACGACTTGCTGATTCACATTATTGATAAAATTCCGCAACCCTAATGTCAGATTGGATAGTATGGTTCCATTTCCAGGATTAGCTAACAGTATAACTACAATAAATGGCCAAATCAAAGCTGATATCGGTCGAGAATATTCGTTATCTAAGACATCTCTCAGCCATTGCATCATGAATAAGAGCAAAGTTCCGACTGCAAAGAAGATACCTAAATTTGTTAGCGAACCATACAAATTATTATTCGTATTATTTTGTAATAAATCCACCCATTGACTGTTCCAGCTATCAGCAAGACTTTGTGTAGTTGTTGTCCCCCCGTTAAGAATATCATTCACAACAATTTGTGCGAAAAAGTTTAAACTATCCAGCCACATTTCTACTCTCCATATCTCACTCCTTACTTTTGATAACAGGCGAGACGCCTATCGTAAACAACTCCTCTGATTCCTCTTGTCCTCTCTTTCCCAGCTAGAACCTAAGAATAATGTCTCAAGCAAGGTTCTGTCTCACATGGATCGTAGTTTTCCTCTCGTTCCCTCTACCCAGGCTCAAGCTGACAGGAGAGTATGGAGATTCATGGATCATTGGTCATCAGTGACTGTTGATGAAACCTGACTTCTAACTCCTAGCAAATCAGCTTGAGAAGTTGCTCTCAAAAGTTGCGCCGCCTCTGCAGATGCATCAACTCTTCTAGCACGATTTGCTTCTTCCATCTGCTGGGAAATATTTGCCAGATTCAAATTTGAATATTGCTGAAACTGATTTCCTTGTATTGTTAGCCCCAAAGTTTCCCCAAGTATTTTGGATTGCTCGCGCTGAATGATGAGGTTTTGTAACTGTATGTTTGCTTGAGTTACATTTGCACAATTGGTAGCATTACTAGCAGCACCACCAGTAGCACCATTAGTAGCAGTGCTTACAGCTTGACAAGCAGAGGTGACAATTTGATCTAGGATGCTTTTACTTTCTTCAGCATTTTCGACAGCTTTCTCAATAGTTTCAACGGAATTTTCTGTACTTTCTAACTTTGCTTTTGACCGTTCTTGTCCGCGTTCACCCAAAATGCTGTCCACAACGCCGAGAGTCAATTGGCGGGTAATTTCATTAGCAGCTATTGTTGCTTGTACCCCTGGATTATTCTCAAAAGTGCCTGAAGTATTGTCAAATATTTGTTCTCGAAAGCGGTTTCCTGCGGCAATTGGGTTCGGTATTCTACCTTCTTGAATATAATTGGATGCCGAATAATCGATCGCTGCTTTAATCTCTGATTCTACAACTCTTGAGGGGTTGGGAATATTATCATAATTATTGCCGGGATATGTTTCATTTCCCAAGTAAGACTGTAAATCTTTAGCATACTCTTGAAAATCCAGCCAAACTTTCCCCAAAGATGGTTGGGAGAATTGTGCCATAGCTGGTAATATTCCTATTAATGCCAAGCAAGAAGCAAAAAGGATAGTTTTTTTCATAAATTTGTAGAAATAGAGGTTAAGGAAGAGAGATCTTATCGTGACCGATCTGTATTTTGCCCGCATTCTTAAGATCCCCTTAGTGAAGCGACTAACTGGCGTGCAAACACAGAAATTGCTTCATACTTATCACTGTAGCGCTGCATAGTTTCTGTACGTGCCGATTGTTCGTGAGGGTTATTAGCCACAACTGCCAATTGTTCAAATCCGGGATAATAACGACAGAAAGTATAAATTCCATTGTCATCTAACAACCATTGGCTGTAAACGCCCTCTTTGCGAGGGAAAAAACTTTCTGAGGCATTGCGAACAATAATTTCTCGAGGATATTTTAAAATACTCGTGAAACTATCAACAGCTACTGGTTGGATGCGACCAATTAATCGCGTTGATAGGTTTTGCAAAATTTTAGAAGATGCTTTGGATTTGGCAATGGTATCTGGGTCTTGTGCTGATAAAATAACCCTAATACCCGCTTTGGCTCCGTTGGCACAGATTCTTCCTACCAAGCTGGCAATTTGCTCGAATTCAAAGAGAATTGGAGCTTCATCAATAAAGAATATTGAAGATGGACTGCTTAAGGCGCGTCGCAATGCTGCTGAATATGCACTTAAGGAGAGTATTGCAGCATCTTCATTATCGGAGAGGTTTCTCAGAGCAAAAACCAAAAGGGGTGCATCGGTGGGGAAGCTAGAGGGCGCGGAAATTGCTTGTCCTACTCGGCTTGAAAGCCAAAACCGCAAGCGCAGATGAATTTGATTGAGTGCATCCTCAACTCTACCTCCTATAGAATCTAGCTGTAGGTGTTCCGGAGAGCAAAATACGAGAAAATCTTGTAAGGTAGGGGTTTTTTGCCATGCTTGGGAGCCAAAGCCCTCTTCTATAGCTTCTCGATAGCGCTGTTTGATACCTTCATCAGTAAAGAAAGCTCCTAAAGCTAAATTGAGAATGGAGCGCACTGTTTGTGTTAAAAGTTGATTTTCAGATGATGAGCCTAAAATCATGGTCATGAGAGCTGATTCTAGGAATCCTACATAATCAAGCATGCGATCGCGCTGTTCGTCTCGAGAAAGCGATCGCAAATCTGGCTGTTCAAACAAATTATTCGATTGTTTGGAAATATCAAAATACGCCCCCTTCCTTCCCATGAATTCTGTATAGTCGGTAAAGGTAGAAGTCCCATCGGGTTTGGGATAATCCAAGGCTACTACAGGAATATTGTGCGCTAAAGCTTGAGTTAAAATACCGGATACCAATACCGATTTACCAGCGCGAGTTGTCGCAAACAGCGCCAAATTTTTATGCTGGTTAAACAAATCTAAATGAACGGGTGTTCCCCCTTCTTCTGCTATCAATTCAAAGCCTCGTTTATCGCCTGCTTTCGTTAGAGTTAAAGGCATTAATCCTTGCACTTCGCTAGTTAAATAAAGCTGGCGTCGGTTGAAAGGTTTTGCTAGCAACCCTTCCCACACTATAGGTAGTGTTTGCAGCCAAATTTTCCAAGCATATTCTGTTTCTCTCACGACTTGCGCCGGACGTTGAAAACAACTTTCTATATACTTTGTCGCCTCGTCTAATTTTTCCAGATTTGGCCGATGGACTAGAATAGCTACAGATGTATAAATCGGTACGGCTCCTTCATACAATTGCTCTTGCGCCGCTACCGATTTCCTCAGCTTTAATTGAGCGTTGACATCAATTGTTTTGCTTTTTTCTTGCGCCGTCAGTGCTGTTATATTCGACTGCTTCAAAACCCTTTGCAAAGTTGTTTTTACTAAAGCGGGGTTAGCAGCACTCAACTGACAAAAAATTTCTGTATCAACAACTGTTTCTCTTGCAAGTAGTTCCCATAAATAGCGCAATTGAGCAGATTTATTCTGCCACCCGCCGGGTTTTTCCAAAAATGTCATCACGCCAACGTAGTTATTGTTAACATGAACCCAACGGCGATCGGCGCATGGTATGCTAGACTCCATCAGCAGTGTTGTACTGTGGAGATTATCTATCAGTAATTTAGTACTTGCTAAGTCCGAATAAACTTGTTCGTGCAGTCCATTTTCATCTAAGATTAGCAACTGAGGAATATTTATGGGCTGGGTGTCATTAAATCGCCTCCAAATTTCCTGCCAAAGCTCGACAGCATTCAAAGGCTTAATATTCAATCCCATTTGATTGGAGAGAAGTTGCTCCCAGCGCCGAAACCCTTCTTTATAAGCAGTCGCGATCGTAGCTTCAGTTTGCTCGTTTCTGACATCTACAAAATCACCTTTGAATTTTAACCACCACTGTTCGCCTCTCGCTAACAGTTTTTCTATCCAATCATTCGTTGCTGTCGCACTTGGTTCAACAGTGTACGTTACATAAACCCGGAGAAATTTTGGTTTGCGGATTCCAGCACGAGTCAGTTCTTTAATACGAGCCCGTTCCGCCATGAGCAAATATTTTATATCAGGTGTTGGAGCGCGTTTTATCAGAGAAGCCAGTTCTTGTTGTCGCTGTTTATCGGAACTAAAAGACCCCATGTGAAAGGTAATTCTTTCTTCCCCAGGGATATCTTTTAAACCAACCTCAATATTATGGCAAATTGTCTCGATTTGATCTGTGGTTAATGTAGTATGAATACCTTGGCATTCAAAGCCAAAAACAAAGCAGAATCGATCTTTTTGAGTGCCCTTTGTCAAAATATAAGCACCAATATCTCTACCATCAAGCGCAACACGTAGCATTGTAGCTAAATGTAAGGCATCTTCAAAAGGTGTGAGTCTACTTTCTCGACCCGCGATGCCTACGCTTTGTTTTCCTATTTTTTCTTTCATAATGAGACTCTAGAAAACTTTTATAACGAGCGGTGCCTCTTGTCCAGGTCGGAACACCTATAAACTTACTCAAAAACCGCCAACTTCTGCCCCCCGTTAATATCCACCAAGTTCCCATACCCCATCCAGCAATTAAGATGGTCCACAACCATTTTTGCCATTCATCTCGGAATGCACCTCCAAAAAAACCGTTAACAATCATGTAGGAGAGAAGGGCAATTATCGTCCAGGGAAAGATTTGATCGGCAGGAATTGGTCCTAAGGAAGGTTGGCTTCCCAGAATTTGGTTGACAGGTCGAAATTCTTTGTCTCGGTCATCAGCCATAACGCATTCTCAAACTTAGCCAATGATAAAAGATGTCAACACATCAGCAATGGTAACAGCAATAACTACCAATAGGGGTGTTCTGGCTACGACTTGCCAATCTTCATCTTTACGAACGGCATTCACAACGCCAATAAGAGCAACAGCAATGTAAAGTAAGTAAAGCGCTCGTATAACATTAAACACCAAGCTCACTGCTGCGGCGGTTCCACTTCCTTGTGGAGACCCCTGAGTTAAATTGTTTTTGAAAAAATTTTCTGCT
Source organism: Tolypothrix campylonemoides VB511288_2 (assembly GCF_045999855.1). Taxonomy (NCBI): domain Bacteria; kingdom Bacillati; phylum Cyanobacteriota; class Cyanophyceae; order Nostocales; family Tolypothrichaceae; genus Tolypothrix; species Tolypothrix campylonemoides. The sequence continues at coordinate 606,033 of NZ_JBFPMW010000002.1, read as the reverse complement.
TTACCAAAAAATTGGGCGGCGGCGGGAACGCTGAAGTAGTCTATCCAAAAGAAGCTAAGAATTGCAGCGATCGCCAGAGTTTGTAAAAAAATTAGCCAATGTCTGGATATACGTGTCTGCTGCCCTATTTGCTGAATAACTGTTGTTGCTAAACCAATGAAAAGCAAGCAAAACAGTAAAACCGGGCTTTTCCAACAAATAACAGTCAAGAAAACAGCACAGGTAAGCAAAAATGGCACAGATGCTAAGAAGTGAGCGCACCAACGTTTCACTCGATAAAATGATTCTTTTTCAAAATTTTTTACAGACATGGACTAACTTTCCCAACCTTTTTATTAGTAACAACTTGTACGCTGCTGCGCCTTTTTGTTAGTCTACCCTTCAAGTCAAGGCAGATCTCTCATCCTGCCAAGTAGCATGGCATTTTTTTTGCTTGTATGTTATTATACATTATTAAAGATAAAATAAGAAAACTGGTAAACAATATAACATACTATCTGAAGAATTTTTTCAGAATGGATCGCCTTGTCTATTCTAAAGCAACTATCCAATAATTTAAGATGGAAGACAGAAGCATTGGATATAGAATCAAAAAAAACGTCATAGACTAGTCTCAGATTCTATAAAATATTATTCTTTAGTTACTTGAAAAGAGAAAGACGCAGTTATTAATAACTATATTACCTTCTCTTAACCTAAGAGGATATTTGTTAAGTCTCAATTCATACTTACTTTTGCAACTAGTAGTATCTAAGAGTTACAGACAAAATAATTATGAAATCGGTTTTGGCAATTATTATGCAGTTCAAATAGCAATACGACACAGCAATCAAGTTGAATTCTATGCTTCCTCATATAGAATTGGCATTAGTAACCAGATGGGTAAGAGAAAGCACCAATGACTCGATCTAACTCAGCCGCTATCGCTAACAATTCCATCTCACGCCACCGCTTCCCAACAATTTGGATTCCAATCGGCAAATCATTCTGAGTTTGGCCGATGGGGATGACCACAGCAGGATGTCCGCTAAGATTAAATGGCATGGTGTAAGCCCCGTTAGCGACACCATAGGGATAGAGTTTGCCATCGATGTCAACAGCACTCCAAGACGGACGATGGGTAAAGGTAGGAGTTGCTGCTACTGGGCAAAGCCAGACATCCCATGGTTCCAATGCCTCATCCATCTGGGTAGTAAAGCGATCGCGCTCGGTGAGGGCCTCAAAATATCCTTTTAGGCTGGGATTAAACAATTCTGGAAGTAAGCGGCTGAAATTCCCTAATTTCCGGAGTGATTTGTCGCCTTGGGTAGCAGTGCGGAAAATTAGCTCCAAACTGCGCCGCATATTATGGCGATCGATTGGTTGGGAGTATAGAGTGATATATGCTGCCATCCGCCCATAAAGGTTCAGTATTTCTGATATGTCAAAGTTTTTGGGAAGCCAACGTTCGATTTGGGCACCAGCTTGAGAAAGAGTTTGTGAGAGCGCAGCCATTGCGGCTCGAATTTCAGAAGCAACAGGAACTTCCGCCCATTCATCTATCCAAGCAATTTTGAGATTCTGCAAAGACTTACCAGAGGGAGTATCAAGTCCAATTGGGGGAACATCAGGGCGTCGGGGATCTGCACCTGCAATTAACGAAAAGCAGAGCCGAATATCTTCAAGCGCTCGTGCAAAACAACCTACTGTCATCATTTGTCGAATACACAACGGCATTCCAGGAACTTCAGGAATCTGCCCTGCTGTAGAAATGCGGCGATCGGTAGGCTTTAAACCATATACGCCACAGAAGTGAGCGGGCTGACGCACTGAACCTGCAATATCGTTGCCTAAATCTAACGGCGACAGCCCTGCGGCGACAGCTGCCGCACTACCCCCAGAACTACCGCCTGCAGTGTAGTCCAAATTCCAAGGATTATTCACCCGTGGGAACAGGGAATTTGTGCTCTGGTAATCGCCAGCCAGTTCCGCCATGTTTGTTTTTCCAAGGATGACTGCTCCTGCTGCTTTGAGTCTCGCAACGACGGTTGCATCTTGTTGAGGTATATAATCTTTCAGGGGAATGTAACCTGCTGTAGTGAGCAGCCCTGCTGTTTCAAAAATATCTTTAATCGTGACGGAGACACCGTGCAAAGCACCCCAGTTTTCACCTCTAGCGAGAGCTTCATCAGCAAGCTTGGCTCTAGCACGGGCATTGTCTTCATCCAGCGTGCAAATGGCATTCAACTTCGAGTTGTGTTTGGCAATCTGAGTTAGGTACGCATCAAGAACCTCGACAGCAGAAACAGTGCGATCGCGAATCATCCGCGCAAGCTGATAAGCGGGAGTAAAGACCAGTTCGCTCATGATTGGACGTGTCCTAAGACGCAGAGCCGTGTAAAACTGATTGTATCAATACTGAGTGAATTGATTAAATCTCAAAAACTTTTCACGTTCATTTTGCAATTTCCGACGCCTCTGAATAGGAAGAGAAATTTCAACTTCCTCCAAAGCCAGCTACGTTAGGATTGAAAAGCAGTTTTCATTAATCTTGGTTAAATTTTCTTGTTTAGTGCTGCTACTTCTTCAGGTGCTTGAGCAACTAATCGATTTCTGCTGTATAAAAAAAAGTAAACAGTTGCTATTAACATAACAATCACAATTCCCCAAATACCTGCTCGATAAGCAGGTACAAAGTAACAAGCAATCAAGGCAAAAATTGCCAGGATAGACCCAACAATTGCGCCATAAATCCCTAATGGGCTTTGATAAAGCTTTGATAAATTAAGATAACTCAACTTGAGCTTGATGTAGCTGAGCATGGCAAGAATATAGGAAATGAGCGCACCAAATACAGCCATATTTAAAATCACCGCGTCCACTGCATCACTAGCTACATCAACGACCATGACACATAACAATCCGACGACTGTACCTAAAATTAATGCCCGGTAAGGAGTATGGTTTTCACTAGTGACGGAAATCCATCGCGGTATATATCCTGCGCGGGACAGAGAAAAAATTATCCGCCCGTAACCATACATTACAGTGTGAAAGCTAGCTCCTAAGCCAATAGCTAATGAGCTTTAAATAACTTTTGGAAACATTTACGTATGAAACAATACCTTTCTTTTGCATAGGTATACTTTCTTGCTTATCGTATAACCTACGTATTCCCTAGTTGCTTTGATTGTCCGGAGATTTGTAATAAGCAGTAAAAATTAGAGATAGCTTGATTGCAAGAAATTTTGACCATATTCAGGTGAGAGACATCTATTTTTGAGGAAAAATGAACTGATATTCATTATTACTATCCCTATAAAGGAGATATTAACAAAAGTTTGCTGCCCTGTTTTGGTTGGTCTTGGTTCTCAATATAATTTTTTAATTCCTCAACCATACACCTTAGTATCACCGTGTCGCTAACTAGTTCTAAAAGCAAAAATACGATAAATTATCTAATTCATCGTATTTTTGGTGTATGCAAATTACTTTGTAAATACGAGATTAGACTGTCACTTTTGTACCATCAAACTTGGTAAAGGTGAAGCCATCAAATTTTTCGTTGTATCCCAGTCTTTCATCTCGAAGAATACTAATGGCAATTTCTTCTCCTACAGCCAAGCCAGCGGCACCATCCGATCGCCAATGGATACCACCCAGATTGCGACCAATGACGTAGTTAGATGCAAACTTGTTTAATTCGCCACCGACTGTCAGTGCTGGTCCATTGTAAGGAATTACTTTTGTAGGATCGTTAGGATCGGGAACGACAGGATCGGGAAGGACAAAGTTTTCGTCAAAGAAAGCTTTTAATAGTGTCACTTGGACACCAGCTATAGAAGCTGAACCAGCAGGGTAGGAAGAATGGAATGGTGCTCCTTCTGGATAAGCTTGAGGCAATAAATAGGTACCAAAGGTGCTAAAGGTCTGAGCTAACGCTTTGGAATTTAAAATCTCCGAATGAATTGGATAGTCAACTTTGTTAATTAGCTTATGATAAATCAATCCACCGTATGCTTCTGGTCTTAAACGACGGTGTACGTAGAACTTTTGCCAGTAGTTAGCTCTGATTGCTCGTGAAGGAGCTAGGTTAAGTAAGGCTTGATAATGAGCTGTTGCATGAGTAGCAGCAGAACCCTGTTGGGTTTTTGAATTAAGGTAGGGATTGCCTGGGTTTAATGGTGCTCCAATACCACTGAGAATTAAGAAAGCTCCAAAGAATAAAGCTCCACCAATGTGTGCGTACTCAGCTAAATCTCGGACAGTAAAGATGTAACGGCGTACTGGGTCGTACTGAATGGATTTACCAGAACTCCCTCCATTCTGAACAGTCAACCATTCGTTATAATCAGTAAGGAAATCGCCAGGAAGAGCAGTCCGAATTAGAGGCGAGATAAATTGCGTGTTGTAAGGAATTTGCCGCAAAAGAAACTGTGAGATATAAGGACCTTCTGAAACGCCAGGTGGAACAACGTGTTTTGTTGTTTTACCGGAAGGATCGTTTGGATCGACGTAAATGACACTACTCCGAAACAACGTTTGAGGAGTGACAGAACCATTCTGTTTTGGTCCTCTAAATTCTGAAAGTTTGTTCAAATCTTCAACTGCAGCTAAAACTTTAGCATCGTCAGTGTTATCCTGAAGCTTATTCAGAGGAACTTCACGCAGTAAAGCTTTCCAATAAATTTCAACTGCCTCAGCAGCTTGTTCTGCACTATCTACAGTCGGTGGTACTGGAATTGCTATTTGAGCAGCATTAAGACCTTCCAAACTCAGTGCAAGCGGTCCTTGAGGGTTAACTAATTTTCGAGCCCCACCCAAGATGATGTTTTCAAAATCGTCAGGATTCTTGGTTGTGAGTGCTTTAATTAAAGAATTATAAGCATCTAGTTTAACTTCTCCACGCTCATCATGTGGTAAGCCTCTAGTGTCTGTGGCAATTTTGTTAGGATAACGTTCTTCATCTCCATTAGTGGGATGCGGCGGAGTGCCAAAATCAAGTTCAAGTTTTGCTGCTTGCAGACGAACTTGATAGGCTTTTTGACTAAAACCTTCATAGTCAAAGCTATACTGTCCCAGTGTAGTTTGTGCCAAAACGATATTTCCTCTTTTCTTAAAGGAAATAGGTGAAGTTATAATTCCTGTCGCAATCCCAGTTGCTGTAGCTGTTAACAAACCAGCACGACCAAGAAATGAACGTCTATTCAAACGACCCATGGATGAGGGTTTGCGATTTTCAGTCGTTACACCTTGTTTTTGTATTTTGTCGGAAGAAACTCGTTCAAAATTGTGTTCGGATGCCATCTCGATTGTCTCCACACCTTAAGAAGTAAACTATACTTTGTTGAAGACTGTGTATACACATCATTACAGTCTCCGTCAAAGCTGAATTAAACGAAACTACAGTCTGCTCTCAACTACCGTGTAACAGTGCCAATGCTTGTAGATTTTTGCCAGTAGGGCTTTAGCCCACCCTACGCTTAATAATAATCTTCTAGCAGGGAGGGAATCGCGCGTTTAACAAAAAATCGGTCGATTTACCGTATTTTACAGTTATTATAATTTTGCACAAACAAACGTGAAAAGCAATCTATTTTATAAATGCTTGTTAAGCATTAACTGTTGAGAATCCTGTTCCTTATTTTCCAAAACTGCCATACCATCTAAGCAGTATAATGTCAAGTTACTTTCTGTTTTCCAGGGTTTTGACACCAACTTGTAACTGGTACATGAAGGGAGAAGGCGCAAAAGCTTTTAATGTAAGCTTTTTGTTTGTTACTAGTAGTTGGCTTATTTACGCCCCGGTGTACTCGTTAACAAATAAATTCTTGAGATTTGAGAGGTATCAACTATTAAGCAAGAACAAGAATCAAAAATAAAACTTTTGGTTCTCAAATCCAGTCACAAAGTTATAGAGATAGATCCACCACATCACCATAAATTATTTTTTGTCAAGAAAAAACCCTAAAAAAATCAGTTATTAATTATAAGATCATCTCTTCTTAACCTAAAAAGCATACATTCATTTTTGGGTATATAGTACACAGGTTCAGTTTTACAGTCTCGTGAAAGCTGAATTTTGTATAACAGCAATTAGCTTTTAATTTGCTGGGAAACAACCAGAGTTTCCGGAAGTTTTGCTTTGGAAAATTTCGGATCGTTTTTGGCTGCTTGCCTTATAAGACAAATTTTATAAGGGTGAAAACTTAATTCAAGAGGAAACTTCTATCATGTCCAAGTTGGGTCGGAGACAAATACTGCTGTTCTTTGCAGGTACTGCGGGTGCTGTAGCCATCGATCAAATTTTAGGTGGTGCTGCTCATGTTGGACAAGCCAGGGGTCCGCGCTCTCTGAGTTTTACCCCTGTACGCTTGCCGCATCCTCTCGAAATTTATCAAGACAAAAACAGTTTCTTGCCAGAGTCTATCGGTCAAGGAAAAGTTCTGGATAGCTCCAATCTCAATCTAGCCAGTTACAAAGTTATTGATGATGTCGTTGTACCTCCAGAGTACGAGCGTTATGTGATTGTCAGTTGGGGCGATCGCGTTTTCCCTAACAAAGAAGAATATTTCGGCTATAACTGCGACTACACTGGTTTTATTCCTATTGATGGCAGTAATGATGAAGGCTATTTATGGGTGAATCACGAGTACGTAAGCTATCCCATTTCCTTCTTAGCACCAGAGACACCTACAAATTTAACAGGATACCCAACAGTCTTTGAAAATGTCATCGGATTTTCGCTACCTTCGGAAAGAGGCATTGCCTTAGACGGAGAATTTTTATACAACCTCGGTGGTTCTATCGTTCGTATTCGCCGAGAAAACTCCAAGGGTCGTTTTGTAGTTGTTAAAGGAGACGCCAAAAACCGACGCCTTCACGGTTTGTCTGGGTTGGGAATTAACAGCGAACGTCGCGATGGATATGAAAAAATAACTTCTTGGGGTAGCTTGAGCTATCAACAAGGTGATGAGAATTACTTGCTCGGTACTGGACCTGCAGCACGTGAAGTCTTTTCTCTCAGTTCGGATGGATTGGGTAATAGAATTATTGGTACGGCATATAACTGTTCTGGCGGAACAACTCCTTGGGGTACAATCCTCTCTGGTGAAGAAAACTTTCAAGGAGGTACAGATTTTTTTGTCGGTGTAACAGAATCAGTCAAACCTGATGGCACACAAACAGGCTATACTAAAGGAACTGTTGGTGAAACTTTTGGTCTAGTTGGAGAAAAATACGGTTGGATTGTAGAGGTCGATCCCGCAGATCCCCACTTCCGTCCGCGCAAACATACTTGGTTGGGTCGTTTCCGCCACGAAAATGTTGGTTATCGTGCTGAAGCTGGCAACAAGTTAATTGCATATTTAGGCGATGACAGACGTGGCGGACACACTTGGAAGTTTGTCAGTGAAGGGACTATTGATTCAGTGACTGATAAGAGCAATAGCCAATTGTGGGAAGCAGGAACACTCTATGTTGCCCGTTTTAACCCAGATGGTACCGGTCAATGGATTGCTATAAACTCAGACACGCCAACGAATCCTATTAGACCATCAGTTATTTCTTCTGTAGAATTTGACGCTTTAGGAGCCGCTCAAAGAGACGGTCTGTTAAAATTACCCAGACGCAAAGGCATTGCTGAACAAACAGAAGATGGTGGTGCTTTTAACTGCGATCGCAAAAACGAAGCAACTGCTTTACCCGACTACCAAAATAAAAAGCTTTCTGACTTCTACACCAGCCAAGGTGCAATTCTTAGCGATGCTTTCTTAGCTGCTAACTTAGCTGGAGGAACCCCCACAGCCCGTCCTGAAGATTTAGAAGTGCATCCTTACACCAAAGAAGTATTTATTGCTTACACAGATGGTGCGCCAGGAAGCGACGGTTATCCAGATTCGAGAATTTTTCAAGTTGCTAAGTTAAGCCCAGCTGTCAATGCCACCCAGCAATCTGGCGGGCTTTACAAAATTATCGAAGACAGTGAAGACGGTACAGGTACCAGTTTCCGTTGGGAGAGATTTAAACAAGGTGGGGAAGATGGTTCTGAGTTGGGCGCTGGTTTTGCCAACGTAGACAACTTGCTCATCGATCCTAAAGGAAACGTTTGGGGTGTAACAGATATGTCTACTGACACCCACAACGGTTTTAGTCTTGGTGCTAATCCAACTCCAAACACAATTAACCACACAGCAACTGGTAACGTTTCTACCTTTACTGGTGTATTTGGTAACAACTGGTTGTTTGTCATTCCCACCAAAGGTCCTGATGCGGGAAAAGTTATCCCCTTTGCTTACGGTCCAGTCCGTTGCGAGATGACAGGACCAACTCTCGTAGGCGATACATTGGTGATTTCCGTACAGCATCCCGGTGAAAACGTGCCGATTAACGATGGGACTCAACTTAGCCGTACTATCGAATTACTGGATTTAGATGGTAAGCTATTTAACCAAACACGTACACTCCCTCGTGGTAGTAGTTGGCCAAGCAATATTCCTACCGAATATGGTGGTGAAGGTAATGCAACAGGCGTACCCCGCCCATCTGTCATTGGTATTCACCGTAAGGATTCTAAAGGCAGATTTTTCTAAAGGATTTTCATTTGAAAATCCTTAATTTGAGGTGAGTTTAATAAAGTCAAACAAAACCTTACCCCTCTCGAACAAGGAGAGGGGTTTCAAAAGCACGCTTGTAACGTTGTTTTTTCTACAGCAGCGGGAGTATGTGAGGTCTGTCGAACTCACGTTAAACTAGCATTTTGATATTGATTAAAGAGCCAAAAGCCCAATAAACAAAGCTACAGGTGCTGCCAGCAATAGCCACATAGTCCATAACAAACCATACTCTTGGGCAATTAAGCCAAGTACAAGTGGTATTAAACCACCTACTAAACCAAACAAATTATGCAGCGTCATGACTGTACCACTCTGTCCGGGCATTGCTGTATATAACTGCCCTTGAAGAATTGAGTACCAACCGGAATTGAAAAAACCGAGAACGCCAAGAATGATTAATTTGACATTGATATTAGGTACAACTAAAAAAATAGGGTAAAGACACAAAACAATGACGGCACTGAACTTTAAATAATCTAATCCCCGTACTCTTTCTAGTAAAGGAATCAGCAAAAAATCACCAAGCAAGCCAACTCCCAACCACACTGATACAGCAAAAGTTGCCCTTGTATTGGAAGAACCGACTATATCCACAAAGTACAGTGCCAAAAAGCTACCCAAAACATCCAGCATTAAATCTGAAAATTCTAGCAATGTTAACCAACGCAGCACTTGTGGTCGTTTTAACGTCTCGATCGCATTGTGTATTCCATCAGTGAAACTGTACCTTGGTTCGCTAATTGGCGAAAGTGTTGCTTGAGTTGCAATCGGAAATTTCCACAACATTCCTAATGTCAGGACAGTCAGCACGCTCAATGCTAGAAACACACTTCGCCAACTTTGATGTAATGCAATAGCACCGCTTAAAGCTAATGGTCCGATGACATTTCCCACGGACCCAGCCAAGGTCCAACGTGCCATATTTTGCTCGTGGCGTTTTGGTTCAATATCCATCAAAGTCGCTTCAGAAAGACTGACAAAGGAACCAGATGCTGGATAAAACAGGACAAACGCGACTAATAATAACGGAAAGTTATGGCTAAAGGAAATGAGCAGCAACGCGATCGCAAAAGCAATACCTCCGCCTAAAATCAACGGTCGTCGCTGACCGATATCCCCCAATATTCCCAGAATCGGCTCTATCAGACTACTGATAGTATTGGGTATAGTTAGCAGCATACCAACCTGCACGTAGGAAAGATGCAGGTCATTGCGAATCGAGGGCCAAGCCGCACCCCTGACTCCATCTACAAGCTCGTCTAAGAATTCGATCGCCAGGAAGATAACGGTTAATAAAATTACAGTTCTGGTAGTTTTGTTTCCATCTTTGAACGACATCAAGTGATTCTCCCATCCTCTCAATTTGACAACCAACGCAAAATTACGAACAGGTTGGCTGTTGGAGGGGGAACCCACGAACAAAACTTTTGCCTTGCGTGTAAAGCTACAAGCTTGTTAAATTTTTTTTCTTACCAAGGAGGAAAAATCATAAAATCTAAGGTCAAAAAAGGGCTTCCAAGTTTCTGTAGCATATTGTAGTATATATAAGAAGTGGTAGCAATAGGTAATCCCGTTTACTCAAGTAAGCGCTAAGATTGAAGAATCCTTGCAATCAGCCATCTTTAATCCTGGCTCTCCAAATATATGGATCGACTGACTCAGCGCAAACTTTTTTCAGCCCTTTGTCACGGAGCAATATTTTTTAGCTCAACCATTGTCTCTGTAGGTATTCCTATAGGAATTTTGTTAACGACTGACGATACAGTTGTGAAAGACAATGCTAAAGAATCGCTTAATTTTCACATAAATCTCTACATTTATGCATTTATCTTTTTACTATTAACTATTTTTATAATTGGGATTCCATTACTGGTGATATTAGGGATCGTTAGCATTATCATGCCAGTGATTGCGATCGTTAGAGTCCTTGATAATCCGGATTTACCCTATCGTTACCCATTCATTTTTCGCTTGTTTTAATAAAATATTATCGTTTTCAAATTCTTGTACAAACTCTCATAAAGCGTTCGCTCTAAATTTTTAGAAGAGAAATATCAAATTAAAATAATATTAACTTTCCGTTTGTGGGGAATTAATGTCCGAGTGATAGGTTGAATTCTGCAAAACAACAAATGACTTAATGGGATTTGCCAGTCCCAAGCGTCGAGGGAGGAACATGGCTACTTTGTCATAGCGCAACACCGAACCTTCTTGGCATGGTCGATCAAACGCCGTATTTGCCATTAACACTCAGCCTGAGTGGTCAATGCTTGAACGCTGAAGGCTTACTAGATACAGGGATAAATTAATATTTATATAAAATTTGATGATTGCGAATTTATGAAGAGTACCGATCGCCTTCAAGCACTCTTAGCGAATTCACCTGTTGGGACCGTATTACCTGCGATCGCGCAAATTAACCTTCCTAACTGGTGGCTGGCTGGTGGTGCTGTGCGGAATACTGTTTGGAGACAGCTTTTTGGTGAAGACTGTCGGTTGGTTATTAAAGATTTTGATGTTGCCTTTTTTGATGCGAAGGGCGATCGCTCTCAAGAACTAGCTGCTAAAGCAATCCTGACGGAACAATTTCCCAATTACCTATTTGATATTAAAAACCAAGCTAGTTTTGCTCGCTGGCGTCCCGGTGACAAAACATATGACAGTACAGAAGATGGGATTAAAAATTGGTTGCACACTGCTACTGCAGTAGGAGTTCGCGTCAATACAGATGGGGAGTGGCAATTTTTCACACCTTATGGTTTGGATGACTTGTTTAATGGTACTATCCAACCAACAACAGCACACATTGACAATCCAGATGCAGAACGTAAAGCATCTGAGTTTTTGCAAAAATGTCCTTGCTTGCAAAAGGCATAAAAATCCACGAATTTCACATTTACCAAATAGATTCTATGGAATGGTACAACGAACCGCTCTCTTGGAAAGATGAAAATGGTACTGTTAGTGTTACCTCTGGAGCCAAAACAGATTTTTGGCGGGTAACCCATTATGGTTTTATTCGTGATAGCGGAAATTTTTATTATCAAGAGGTTACGGGAGATTTTTGTATTAGTGTAAAAATCACAGGACTTTACCAAGTTTTGTATGACCAAGCAGGAATTATGGTCAGGTTAAACGAAAAAACTTGGATTAAGACTGGTATTGAATTTGTAAATGGCGTCCAGCAAGTCAGTGCAGTTGTCACGAGAGATTATTCTGACTGGTCCGTTGTACCATTATTGCAAAATCCTCCTTCTTTATGGTTGCGTTTGTACAGAAGAAGGGGCACAGTTGAGGTGCAATACTCATTTGACGGTCAAAATTACACTATGCTCCGGTTGGCGTATTTGACTGAGGTAGAAACACTGCAAGTCGGTCTGATGTGCGCTTCACCGGAAAGGGAGGGATTTCAAGTCACATTTGAGGATTTTACGATAGAAACTCTATGACACTTGTGCTATTTTGAAATCTTCACTAGTGTTAGAAGTTACTCGTATCGTCAATAATTTCTCCAGATAAAGCTTGACCTCTGACTCTTTTTGTGGTACTCTTGTACTATAAAAATTGTTTGACAAAGCGAAAAATTACTGCGCTTTTAACTAAAAAAATAGCATCCTTCTTATATCAGCAGGAGAGAAACTAGGAATGAAACTGTCTAAGATAGATTTGAGCAACCTGGTGGCGATCGCTCACTCAGATGAGTACTTGCAATTGTTGATCGATCGAGGCGACGAGTTTGAATGCGTAGCCATTCCTGCACCGATACAAGCTTATGAAGGACTGCAGCAACTGAATGCGATCGTTGCTGACTCTCCTGCACTTCCTCCATCACCGGAATCAATAGAGATGTTAACTGTAAGTTCATCAATGGCTAGCGCCGTAGGATACGACCCACACGAACAGGTTTTGCAGGTCGAATTTTATAATGGAGCAGTCTATCAATATTCTGGAGTAGAGCCTGAGACTTGGGAAGATTTACACGAGGCTGATTCCATTGGCAGATTTTTCAACGAAAACATCCGGGGTAGATATTCATCCGAGCGTATAGATGATATATATTACACGGATGATTGTTGTTAAGTATAAACAAAATACAAAATTTTCGGATTTTCGGCGCTCCTTGAGTCGCTAACTGCTAATTGCTCTTCAGGCAACGCTATTAGCAATTAGCGATTTTCTTAGCATTCGATAACTCCACCAGTCCGAGTGCAACACCCACTTGATGGCAATTATCAATTGCTACCCTTTGCCTGAGGTTCCACAACCTCCAGTAATAACCATGGGTAATTGAACGCATACTGTAGTTCCTATTAATGCGTCAGATTGAATGGATAATTCTCCACCATGAGCATTGACGATACGTTTAGTAATAGCAAGTCCCAACCCAGTACCGCTAGGTTTCGTAGAAAAAAACGGCTGTGTTAGTTTTGAGAGCACATCTGGCGGAATAGGTTCACCATTATTGCATACATTAATGCAGAGGTTACCTCGATCCGAACTGTCTACTTGCCATTTAATCACATCTCCTGCTGAGACTGCTTCACAGGCATTGCGAACAATATTAATAAACACTTGTTTTAGCTTATCTCTGTCCCCCAAAATTTTGATTGTAGCTAACGCCGGAATAAATTCTATTTGCCGTGATAGAGCTTCTGGCATTTCACGAATTGACACAAGCAACTCGCGAACGAATTCATTCACATCTAATTCTTGAAGTTGAAGCACTTGAGGCTTGGCATAGAGCAAAATTTCACTGAGCAGATTTTCCAGACGACTCGCTTCGCCAAGCGCTAGCGATAATCGCTCTCGATCTGGTTCAGCCAAAATAGTTTTCTTAAAATACTTCAATCCCATAATCATTGTTGTTAGGGGATTGCGAATTTCATGCACGATTGTCGCCGCAAATTCACCAATTGCCACCAAGCGTTCCTGTTCTACAAGCTTGGCTTGTGCTGCTTGTAGTTGAGCAGTGCGTTTTTCTACTTCAACTTCCAACAGTTGATTAAATTGACACTGTTTTTGGTAAAGATGATAGTGGTCGATCGCAGTTGCTGCACGTTCTGCAAACAGTTCCACAACTTGGATTTCTTCTTGTGTGAATTCCCGTGGTTGTTGGTGAAAAGAGCAAACCGTACCGAATACTTGACCTTCAGTCGTTTGTAATGGTATTCCCAAGTAAGCTCTGTAACCTGATGCAGGTCTGCCGTACTCTGGATTTGCCACTGCATCCTTAACAGCTAACGAGCGACCATTTTGAATAACAGTGGCAATCAATCGACCGTGTAATGTATAGATACGAGGTGCATCTTCAGCCATTTCCAGGCTACTAGCTAGGATGGTTTCAAATCCCTCTTTGCAAAAAGTAACAACCGTCCAATCTACTCCAATGAGTTCGCTAACTCCGCAGGCAATATTATGCAAATAGCTGCCTAGTTCACCAGTGCGGTAGTTCAATGAGGACAGCCTTGCTATGATTTGCCGCTCGCGCTGCCAAGGTTGTTGCAACAACATATCTTCATCATCAGCTTTACTCGTGGATGCTTGTTGCATGGTTTAGTAAATTTGTGTTAAATAAAAAATTGTGAATTTTCCAGGTATTAACTCTGGATATTTCTATAAATTGAATGATATTCTACTATATCAATTCTAAGATCTTGCAATATCAATACGATCTTTTATATAAAGAAATGTAAATTGATTAAATAGTAAATCATTGATGACAAGTTAAGGCTGTAAGACAGTCATCAAGGGAATTTGTAGAAAAAGTATGAAAGAAAAACTCCTTGGAGCCTCGCTGTTTTTCCGGAAATGGTGTGACAATTAACTGAAGGCTTGATTTTCGTTATCGTTTAACAATACCTTGCATATTGATTTTCATCGAGATGCGAAATACGTAACTGAGTTTGTTACTTGCCTTTTTTGAGAAGCAATATGATAAATAAGAAAAACCGCGATCGAACATCTTTAAAGAAATTGATTTTCACTTAAAAAGTGTTCTTTGATGGCTCTTGCAGTCGCATACGGTCACGCATTGCATTAAATTATTTATGCCTCTACCACTCTGTTATTTCTTGAAAGATTTCTGATAGCTCTTGAGTCAATTTCTCTTAAGAGACTGTCCGACATTTGAGAGAATATGGACAATTAGCAATACTGCAAGGGCTGAGAATTTTTGTACGTTGAACAAACCCAACAAATACCTGTAAATGTTGGGTTTCGTTCCTCAAACGCCACATCGCTCAACGGGGGGCTTAGGGGTCCCCACGAAGTGAGGTTGGGGGGAAACCCTCAGCAATTGCTCCTCTTGGGCTTTGCCCAAGACCGCACTGCCACTAAGACTTTTGTTGGTTGCTGTCCTCTATCTAAGCTTTGCAATGACTGTGTTTGGTAATTTAAGATTTTGTGAGAATTAGTATCTTAATCGTAAAAAACAGGCGATCGCTCCAATATCGAAAGTTTAGATTTTGCTGAGAAATTTATGAGAAGCTTCTAGACAAACTTTCAGCTTTCTAAGTCTCAATCCTTACTCAATCATAATTTTTCACCCAATTCTTCAAGCAATAATTAGTTTAAAGTTTAAGGCAACAGTCCAATACTATAGCAATCCTAAATCATTTGTAAAAATTTGAATAGCTAATAGCTAATGGCTAATGGCTAATAGCTATTAGCCATTAGCCATTAGCGCTCTTTACTCTTATTCTTATATTTTATTTAGGACTGCTATAATCAATATCTTGAGGTATTTTAATTATGAAATTAGGATATGTATTCACACTAATTCTACTTACCACAGTTACGGTTAGCTGTACAACAGAAATTTCCAAGAATGATGTAACCCAAAGTTCTGCTCCAGCAAATGAAGCAGTCCCGGTAGCATCAACTCAGACAAAGTCTACAAATACAACCAACATAATTTCCGGTACATTTGTTTCCGGAGAACATACAACACAAGGCACAGCTCGTATTACCAATAAAAACGGTAAGTCAGTACTGAATCTCGAGCAGTCATTTAAAACTTCAGAAATGGGTCCTGATTTAGTAGTCATTTTACATCGTTCAGAAAATGTAATAGGTTCAACTAAGCCGCCATCCTATCCCCTAAAAAAGGGAGATTACATTGTTCTTGCTCCTCTCAAAAAATTTAGCGGTGCTCAAACTTATACGATTCCTAATAACATTAAGTTAGCTAACTACAAATCTGTTGTTATTTGGTGTCGCAAATTCAATGCTACTTTTGGTGCTGCTACTTTAAAAAGTTAAATATTCACCCTATTTTAAACAAAAAAGTCAACAGATACTTGGATGAAATACAGTCTAGGTAAAACTTCTTTGCTCCAAAATTTGTTAATTCAAAATGCAAAGTGTTATAACCAAAAACTCAACGATCGCAAGGAAAAAATTTATGAAGCTACAAGGTAAAGTTGCTTTAGTCACTGGTAGCAGTCAAGGTATCGGACAGGGAGTTGTTCTGCGTCTTGCTCAAGAAGGAGCTGATGTTGTCATCAATTACCGCTCTCACCCAGAAGGAGCAGAAGAAACCTTAGCCAAGGTAGAGGCTATTGGCGGTAGGTGTCATATGGCTCAGTGTCCTAAATCTCATGGTTACACGCTGCAAGCAGATTTGGGAAGTGTATCGGAAGTCCGCCAACTTATAGCGGAAAGTATTCAACATTTTGGCAAACTAGATGTTCTGGTTAACAATGCTGGGATTGAAAAACACGCACCATTTTGGAACGTGACAGAAGCAGACTATGACGCTGTTATGAATGTCAATTTAAAGGGCGTGTTCTTTGCCACTCAAGCCTTTGTTCAACATTTGATTGAAACAAAACGAACTGGAAAAATCATCAATATCAGTTCCGTGCATGAGGAATTGCCATTTCCCAATTTCACTGCTTACTGCGCCAGCAAAGGAGGGGTGAAGATGTTGACTCGTAACTTAGCAGTTGAATTAGGTTCTTTGGGGATTACAATTAACAACGTCGCACCAGGGGCGATAGAAACTCCCATTAACACCAAACTATTGAACGACCCAAAAAAATTGAGTGCTTTGTTGCAGAACATTCCTCTGGGTCGTCTCGGAAAACCGCAAGATGTCGCTTCCCTAGTGGCGTTCTTAGCTTCCTCTGATGCTGACTACATTACAGGTAGTACCTTTTTTGTAGATGGTGGACTGCTTTGGAACTATCAGGAGCAATAAATACCTTACTATCTCAAGAAGTTCAAAATTGCATCAATCACAGAAGAGGAATTATGACAAACACCCCTCTATTTATTCCCGTCATTTTAGGTACTTCCCGTCAAGGTCGCCAAAGCGAATATGTAGCCAAATTTATTGTCGAGCAGATTGCGGTACGAAATGATATAAAGACGCAGCTGATTGATATTCGTAACATTCCAATTACTACCAATGACGCAGGTGAGTCTGTTAAGGACCCTCAGTTTTCCAGTACTGTTGATCGGGCGGATGGATTAATTATCGTTGTGCCAGAATATAACCACGGTTATCCGGGTTTGCTCAAGCACGTACTAGATACTTGCCTTAAGGAATACATCCATAAAGCCGTTGGCTTGTGCGGCGTTTCAGCCGGACCTTTTGGCGGTACGCGAGTCATCCAAAACCTTTTACCTGTGATGCGTGAGTTGGGTCTGATGACGATTTTCTACGATCTTAACTTTAGCAACGTCCACAATTTGTTTGATGAATCCGGTCATTTAATTGACAAAAAAACTTATACTCGCCGTTTGGAAAGCTTTATGAATGAGTTGGTTTGGATGTCAACGGTATTCAGGTATGGGCGACAAGAAATCAATCTTACTTCCCCGTAGGTTATAAAATAAAACACACAAATTCGGCGATTGTTTACACCATTTCTCACAAACTTACTATGACAGTCGCCATACATCTACAACCAGGTGAAAGTTGTTCAAACAACTAACAACTTCTTGACAAAGTTAGGTTTTTTCACACCCATCTACTTACTAGCGATTCAACTAACAGTGAGTGACAGCTAAATTATGAAGAAACGGTATTTTTTACAAGGTAGTGCAGCGGTAGTTGGCACTGTATGGTTATCTCACTATTTATCAGAAAAACCCAAAACTATGGCAATTGAAAAGAATCAGTTTGAAATCACCAAAACCGACCAGGAATGGCGCAAGATTTTAACTTCAGAACAATTTCGCATACTGCGACAGCATGGAACAGAATTCCCCGGTACTAGCTCACTAAATAAGCAATATGCTAAAGGGACTTATGTATGTGCTGCTTGCAACCTAGCCTTATTTACGTCTGAAACCAAATATGACAGTGGTACGGGTTGGCCTAGTTTTTACGCACCTATTGAGAATGCAATTGGTACATCCACAGACAAATCTCTTTTGATAACCAGAGTTGAAGTGCATTGTCGTCGTTGTGGCGGACATCTAGGTCATGTGTTTGATGATGGTCCTGCACCTACTGGGAAACGTTACTGTATGAATGGGGTTGCACTCAAGTTTGTTAGAGTTTGAAGTTATCGCTCGTTAGTTAATGACTGGATGAGTGCGATCGCAATTAGATAAATTTTTCCTGAGTCTATGCTGTATTTTGCTCGAACACTTTCACTATCAATTTTTCATCAAAGCCTTAGTTCTACTTAAGGTGTAGATGAGAGAGTACAGATAGCAAATAATTTCACTCAATCAGAGCGTGTTTATTTTAGGAGAGGACTGATTATGGCAACTCCAACCCAAGAAGAACTCAGATTGGAAGCAGCTCGGAATAATCAAGTAAAATGGCGTAAGTGGGGACCTTATTTAAGCGATCGCCAATGGGGAACGGTGCGAGAAGACTACAGCCCCAACGGTACTGCTTGGGATTACTTTACTCACGACCAAGCCCGTTCTCGTGCTTATCGCTGGGGTGAAGATGGCATAGCGGGAATTTCTGACGAACAACAACAGCTTTGTTTTGCGATCGCTCTTTGGAATGGTGAAGACCAAATTCTTAAAGAAAGATTCTTTGGTCTGACTGGAAGTGAAGGAAATCATGGGGAAGATGTTAAGGAATATTACTTTTATCTTGACAATACTCCCACCCATTCTTACATGAAAATGCTTTATAAATATCCACAAAAAGCATTTCCTTACTCTCAACTCGTTGCAGAAAACCAACGCCGCAGCCGCCAAGAACCGGAATTTGAACTTCTAGATACAGGGCTATTCAATGAAAACCGCTACTTTGATGTATTCGTTGAATATGCCAAAAATTCTGCTGAAGATATTCTGATTCAAATTCAAGTTGTAAATCGGGGACCAGAAGCAAAGACACTGCATTTATTACCTACTCTTTGGTTTAGAAATACTTGGTCTTGGGATGGAGACGCTACTAAACCGATACTCCAAAAAAATCAAGTTGGTCATGCCCAAAATACTATAGAAGCTTTTCATCCATCTTTAGGAAAAAAATGGATGTATTTTGAAGGTGAAACTGAACTGTTATTTACCGAAAACGAAACAAATACTGAAAAGCTGTTTGGTTTTCCCAATGCTTCTCCTTGTGTTAAAGATGGTATTAATGAATACATAATCCATGGTAAACAAGAAGCCATCAATCCAAAACAAAGAGGAACAAAAGCTGCAATTCACTATACAGTTAGTATTAATCCCGGTGAAACAAAAACTATAAAATTGCGATTGAGCGATCTACCCGATTTAGCTGAAGCTTTTAGCGAAGAGTTCCAGACAATCTTTGCTATTCGCAAACAAGAAGCAGATGAATTTTATCAAAAGCTAACTCCTTTCTCGCTGAGCGAAGATATGCGAAATGTTCAGCGACAAGCTTTTGCCGGAATGTTGTGGACTAAACAATTTTATTACTATGATGTAGAAAAATGGTTAAAAGGTGATTTAGCTACTCCACCAAAAGAACGTAAATATGGTAGAAATCGTGAATGGTTTCACCTCAACAATCAAGACATTCTTTCTATGCCTGATAAGTGGGAATATCCTTGGTTTGCTGCTTGGGATTTGGCATTCCACTGTATTCCTTTGGCAACAATTGACCCTGATTTTGCTAAGAATCAATTAGATATTTTAACGCGGGAATGGTATATGCATCCTAACGGACAAATTCCCGCTTATGAATGGCAATTCAGCGATGTGAATCCTCCCGTTCATGCATGGGCAACTTGGCGCGTCTACAAAATTGAACAAAAGATATATGGACGCAGCGACCGACAGTTTCTAGAACGGGTATTTCAGAAGTTGTTGCTCAATTTCACCTGGTGGGTGAATCGTAAAGATGCTGAAGGTAACAACGTTTTTCAAGGCGGATTTCTAGGATTGGATAATATTGGCGTCTTTGACCGCAGTGCGACTTTACCAACAGGCGGTCATATCAATCAATCAGATGGCACAAGTTGGATGGGAATGTATTGCTTGAATATGCTAGCAATAGCCCTAGAACTAGCAAAAGCGAACCCTGTTTATGAAGACATTGCCACTAAATTCTTTGAGCATTTTCTTTACATTGCCGATGCTATGACTCATATTGGCGAAGACAAAACCAGTTTGTGGAATGAAGAAGATGCCTTTTTCTATGATGTATTGCATTTGCCAGAACGAGAAATTACGCTAAAAGTCCGGTCTATGGTAGGACTCATTCCTTTATTTGTTATTGAAACCATTGAGCCAGAAACATTAAGAGCACTTCCTGCTTTTAAACAGAGATTGGAATGGTTTATAGAAAATCGTCCCGATTTACGAAGCAATGTAGCTTGTATGGAAACACAAGGAATAGGTGCTAGGAGATTATTGGCGATTGTTTCCAAAGATAAGCTGCAAAAAATTCTACAGACAATGTTGAATGAAAGCGAATTTTTTAGCCCATATGGTATCCGAGCAGTTTCTAAATTTCATGCAGAACATCCTTATATTTTTGATGTGAACGGCTCTCAATTTCGAGTCGATTACGAACCGGCTGAATCCAGTACTGGTTTGTTTGGTGGGAACTCTAACTGGCGCGGTCCCATTTGGTTTCCTGTGAATTTTCTCCTTGTTGAATCTCTACAAAAGTTTCATTACTACTTAGGAGACGATTTCAAAGTAGAATGTCCAACGGGTTCCGGACAACTGATGAATCTTTGGGAAGTGGCTTCTGAATTATCACAACGGCTCATGCAAATTTTCTTAAGAAATGCTTCCGAGCGACGCCCTGTTTATGGTGGAACCGAAAAGTTTCAAACCGATCCTTATTGGCGAGATTTAATTTTGTTCTACGAATACTTCCACGGTGATAATGGAGCGGGAATTGGTGCAAGCCATCAAACCGGATGGACGGGTTTAGTTGCTAAACTGATTCAGCAATTTGGTGAGTATGAAGCACAGCATCATAAACAAGAAATTGAGCAAGAGAAACAGGCGATCGCCGTATAAAAATCATCTTTGAGTTTTGAAATTTAGGTTCCAATCATAGCCTGCTGAGCGACTCCTTTATTTGTTATTTGTGTAGCCCCAGAATTCTATTCTGAGGGCAATTTGCACTCTTAGGGATGCTCCCCCCCAACCCTCAACCTGTTTCATCTTAAAGTAGATGTTTGCTGTTTAGATTTCCCTGTAGCGTGTTTTCAAACGACTCGTTTAGGTTCCTAATTTTCCAGAGCCCCTTGCAAAACGTTGATACATCACTAAAAACTTTTCACACGCCCTCTTAGAAATTTTCAAGCTATTCTTATTAGAAATTCATTTAATGTCTTATAAATTTATATATATTTTTAAATGGAAAAATTGTTCATTTCTGCCTCACCTAGAGAATTCTATTCACACAAAATTTCTCGGCACTTTTTTTAAAATAGATTTAGAGACTTAAAAAAACAGTAAAATTAAAACATAAAGTCCAACTAAAACAGTGAAACATATCAGAACAATTTGGAGCAATATAGACCCTTTCTCCTTACAGTTACGCCTGACAATTGGCATGGCTGCATTTTCTACTTTAGTCCTGGGTAGTGTCTCTATATGGACGAGTTGGAAAATGCAGCAAATATTAATTAACAGTCACAAACAAAACATAGAACAAATAGCCCATAGTGTACCACGGGATGTGCAACTTTATAGTGAAATGATGCAACCAGAAAGTGGTTTGCAAAAAGCTATTAAAAACCTAGAAAACACCAATACATTATTATGGATAAAAAGCCCCAGTCGGAGAATATTGGCACAATCGACTAATTTAAATTTGTTACCTCAGTCTACGGTAGCTCAGTTAATATCTTTAACTCAGATGCCTCTTAAAGCACAAATTTACAAAATTGACAAAAGCTACTTTATTTTATCTGAAAATTCTATCCAAGTCGAAGGTAAAGTCCTTGGTAATTTATTTGTAGTTAAGAATATTACTCGCGAACAATCAACATTTGTAGTCATGGTACGAAGCTTAGGCATTATTAGTGTTTTAGCAATTATTATCCTCACAACTGCGATCGCATTTTATATCAAGCATTCTCTGCAACCTCTACGCCAGCTTAATCAAATGACTGCTGTGATTTCCCTAGAGGAGTTAGGACAAGCACAGCTATACCTTAATAATGCACCCAGTGAAGTCAAAGAATTAGCCCAAACCTTAACAATGTTGTTATCGCGTCTGTCCCAATCATGGAAACAAGAGCGAGAATTTGTGAGTAATGTTTCTCACGAGTTGCGGACACCTTTAACCATTGTACATGGTTATTTGCAAAGCGTCTTGCGACGGCAAAACAACTTAACTCAAATCCAACAAGAAGCTTTAGAAACTGCTGCATCAGAAGCTGAACGTACCATCCGCTTGCTACAAGATTTACTAGATTTAGCACGTGCAGACAGTGGTTATTTACACTTTCAAATGAAGTCTTACGTATTAAATGACTTAATCGAAGAAATTGTGATAATGGCAAAAAAGTATAGCGATCGCATCATTACTATCGAAGCAGCGCCTCACACAATTGAAGTCAAAATAGATTACAGTCGGCTTAAACAAGTATTACTAAATTTGATTGACAATGCTATTAAGTATTCTGAGTCCGGTACACCTATCACTTTTAAATTATATCAATTTCAAGATAAAGCAATTATTCAAGTTTGCGACGAGGGTTATGGTATTCCCCTGCAACACCAAGCACGTATTTTCGAGAGATTTTACCGTGTAGATGAATCTCGCAGTCATACAACTGGGGGTAGTGGTTTGGGTTTATCAATTGTCAAGACACTTGTAGAGGGAATGGGGGGTAGTGTCAGCGTGCAATCAAAGTTAGGAGAAGGAAGCACTTTTACGATCTGTTTACCTTTATAAATACTGAACCTAAAATAATCAGCCATTAGGATTGGCTTCTGTCTATATCTAAAGGTTGGATTGGTAACACTCCATTGTGAAGAGTGACACAAGAAAAAGTATTTTTATTTATGCACGACATAGGGGAGAAAAGCACGGCGAACTTCCGAAGCACCTCGCAGGCTTGGCTCGATCGTTGCTGTAAACCATGATGGATCTCCCTTAAGGAAGTGAGCGTGGAGATCGACGAATTGTCCGTAGCGGTTGGCAATTTCTTGAATGACAGCATTCATGCGCTGGAGGTTCTTGCGGGCGATGGCTGCATCAATCCCTAAAAAGTTGCGTCGGTCATCTCCCAACGTAGGATCGTATACACTCCCTAGTAGAACGGGACGGATGGGTAACTGCTTGACGAAAGTGTCGAGAGCATTAGCAAAGACTTCAATTTCAGCACCTGTGTCCTGAATTAATCCACCCAGTAAATCATTACCACCGATGGTAAGTAATGCGATCGCCTTTCCATCAACCTGCAATCCCTGCGCTTGATATGGCAGTCCATCAACCGTTGCACCATCTCGGGCGCGATGTTCGAGGTGAGCCAGTCCGCGTGATGTGAGGTCTTTGCCTTGAAATTCGGGAAACAGCCGATCGTTATTTTTGACAAGGAGTTGTCCTGGATGAATGCCGAACTCGTTGTATCGTCCGCAGTCTAAAATTGAATCACCAAAGGTATATAAAGTTACCATTGCTTGCTCCTGCCGATTGCAGCCTAAGAGCGTCAGGACACCTCCCCCTCCAATCCCTTGAATAATTTGTCGTCGGGTAGGTCGAAAAGCCATTACACTCTCCTCTTTGTTCGATGCTAACATGAGGAGCAGTAAAGATACCGAACAAAAGGTAGATTTAGCTAAGGCTCTCTTATTAAGTTTTAAACCAAACTTTCAATGATGCGATCGCCAACACGCAAAGCATTGGCAATAATCGTCAGCGTAGGATTAACAGCCGCACTAGAACGAAAGAAACTTCCATCCACCACGAATAAATTATCAACATCATGAGTGCGACAATTCACATCAAGAACTGAAGTTCTGGGGTCTTCTCCAAAGCGACAAGTACCGCACTGATGGGCGACACCTTGCAACGGCAGTTTTTTCCGGAAATAGAAGGAACAGGGAATAATCCGTTCGCCACAACCAATCATTTTTAGGACTTTCGTCCAGCGATGGACGAGACGGTTGTAAGCTTCAGTGTTATTCTCGGTGTAATTCAATTGGATAGAATCACCTCGAAGCGTGACGCGGTTGTTGAGATCGGGCAAATCTTCTGATGTGAGCCACCAGTCTACAGAGTGATTTGCGATCGCCTCAAAAGTATGTTTTTCCTGAAAAGAGGCTCCCAATACTGATGGAGACTCTTGGGCGATCGTATCTGCATTGACTTTCCCCAGTAACTGTACGTGTCCCATAGGGTAATCGAAATCCTCATCACCCCAGTAAAAATCATTAATTGCTAAAGTTTTTTGAAATACTGTGGGATTGGATTTCGAACTGACTCCAATCATAGCTCCGTTTTGATGCTTCATTAAATTACGTCCTACGAGATCGGAACTGTTTGCCAATCCATTGGGATGGCGATCGCTAGCAGAACGCAATAACAAAGCTGCTGAATTAATCGCTCCACAAGAAACCACAACGATATTGCTAAAAAAGAAACAAACTTCTCCATTGATTTCGACTTCCACAGAAGTCACCTCTCGTCCGGATGGACTTGTGTGTAGTCTTTTTACCTTGGCTTCCGTTATCAGCGTGACGTTATCGTACTTCTCTACGGGGCGTATGCAGGTTATATCTGAATCTGCTTTAGCATCGACTAAACAAGGAAACCCATCACAGGTATTGCAACGAATGCAAGCACTCAAACGACGGTTAACTTCATTGAACTTAATCGCTAATGGCAAATAAAATGGATGGTAACCTTCTCCTTGCAAAGAATCGTGAATTTCTTGAATACGCGGTTCGTGACGAATAGCCGGATAGGGATAATCCTCACTAGCAGATGGTTCGGTCGGGTCTAAACCACGCTTACCGTGAACTTCGTAAAGTTTTTCTGCCTCAGTGTAATAAGGTTCTAAATCACGGTACTTTAAAGGCCATTCTGGAGAAATACCGCCTTTATGAATCACCTGTTCAAAATCTTGTTCGCGCCAACGGAAGAGAGCACCACCATACAGTTTGGTGTTACCACCCACAAAATATGCAGTACCGGGGTGGATCTCGCGTCCTTTCTGGTCGTACCAAGCTTCGTTGGTATGATAGCGGTCTTTCTGAAACACCTCAACCGTATCCCAGTTTGCTTTCTCACGAGGAAGAAAAGAACCCCGTTCCAAAATCAGAATTTTTTTGCCTGTAGGAGCAAGACGATAAGCCAGTGTACCACCACCTGCACCAGTACCAATGATAATCAAATCATAATGTGAAGAAGTCATTTGTTTTCTCCAAGTGTAAAGTGAGAGGTACAGGCTCTACATATCATTATTAGAAGCGGTAAGAGTATAATCGGATGCTGCTTGGGTGCGACGGCGGCTCATTTTCTGTTCGTAAGCTTCGTAAGCAATGCACATCCAAATTAAAGTCATAAATAGGATGTTTTTGTTAAAGCTTTCTGCTGCGTTGGGAAACAAACTGCCAGCAGGTATAATACCAAATGCCAGAATGATGCTAAATGTCATCAGAATCAGTAGTAACCCCGTCCACCGTACCCAGTAGTTGAGAGCAAACAATGCACCCAGTACAATTTCTGCTAGAGGTAGTAACCAGGCGTAGGGAATAGCAATTAGTCCAGGTAGCGGTCCTATACCTTCCCAACCTGGTGGAATTCCAGGACCAATCATTTGAAGTTTTTGAGTTAGGACGGTTTGGTAGAACCCGTTAGGAATACTGAAGTTGAGATAGTTAGCAATACCAGAGAGAAAAAAGAAAACGCCCATTGTGACGCGATTAACAGTCACAGCAGTTCGGAGGTTGAGTAAGTATTTCATAAGTACGCTCCTAAAGATAAAACCAATTTGAAAAAAGAATGTGACAGATAGTTAGGTGAAATGAAATCCTGCAAGGCTTTTGCAATTCAAAATCTCAAATCCACCCACGATAAATATGGGGAAAAACTTTAACGAGACGGGGGAGGGGGTGCAAGTCTATTAAGTAACGTCGGGACGCCCGTCCAACTTAGAGTTTGCTGAAATTGAAGCGGTTGAGCAGCTCGCCAAACTAGAGGAGTTGCCAAAATCATTCCTGCTGCTACAGTTGCAACCCCAAACAGCCAAGGTGTTTGTCCTAACTGCATATGGGAAAAAGGGCGATGGCGGTGGAATAATTTATCGGTCAGCCATTCTGTTGTGACTTTAAAGTTACGAGCAGGGGTTGGTAGCAGTTCTAAGTATGTTGCTTCTCGAAGCAGATGACCGGGCTGACCTTTGATTTGGACTTTATTAAATAAGTTAGCAACACCTTCGTTGAGCCCCAGTTTCATCAACGTACCGCGCATTTGGATTTGTACGGGAATGGTGGGTTTGTTTTGCCAAAAATACTGAAGATTGCGAGCGATCGCAATTCCTTGCTGATAAGCCACTTGTGCTGTTGGTGGTTGGGGATTGTCGCTATCTGTTGCACAGTCTCCCGCCACAAAAACTTCTGGAAAATCAGGGAGTTGCAATGTCGGCGTCACCACAAGACGCCCTCGTTTGTCTCGCCTTTCTTCTGAAATTGGGAGTTCCTTCAACAGAGGGCTCGGAGCCGTACCCGCAGTCCAAGCGATTGTTCCAGCTTGTAAAACCCGTGTTCGATCTTGTTGGCTGTACTCTACACCATCGGCTTGAATTTTCGTGACAGCCGCATCAAACACAAAATCTACAGGAATTACCCGACGTTTGAGCGCCCTTTGTGCTATACAACGCAAATCGCTGTTGACGTCTCCTTTAAGGATTTCACGACTGCGGTTAACTAAGACAACCCGAATTTCACTAGCATCACCGCCGAGCTCGTCGTACCAAATAGGCAACAAATCTGCTAATGTGCATGCCAGTTCTATACCTGCAGGTCCTGCTCCAATAATGGCAACAGTCAGCAGTAAACGCCGACGTTCTGGGTCTTGAGTTTGAACTGCCAAATGCAAGCAGTGTCGTAAGTGTTTTCGCAAAGCGATCGCTTCTGCACCATTTGTAAATGGCATTGCATACTCTGCTGCACCAGGAGTATTAAAATAAGTGGTTTTGCCACCCAGTGCTAGAACTAAGTTACTGTAGTCAAACACTTTTCCAGAAGCTACACTCACTTTGCGTTCGTGCAGATGAACCGATTTCACCGTGTCTTGCATAAAGGTGACACGGCTTCCTGCTAGAAGCTCTTTATAACGTGGATAAACCTGTTCGCTATGGAGTTCTCCGCTCAGAAGTTCATACAACAACGGTTTAAAACTGAAGCGATCGCGTTGTTCAATAAGAATAATAGGATGCGAATAATTTTGATGGCTTAAGTGTAGAGCTGTGAACAGTCCAGCAAAGCCACCACCTAAGATGACTGTGGGATGAGATGCTTGCTGCATAAGACTTATATAAGCTAATGGCTGATGGCTGATGGCTGATGGCTGATGGCTGATAGCTAATGGCTGATAGCTGATGGCTGATAGCTGATGGCTGATGGCTGATGACCAATCGCTAATTTCCCATTAGACTTCTCCAGAAATTAGATTTTCACCCAGACAAGGAAAGAAAGCGTTCAGCGTCTTTTTCTGATATGTCTATTAGCTATTAGCCATTAGCCATTAGCCATTAGCTATTAGCAAATCGTGAATGATTCTTCCCAATTGCGTAACTTATGTTATTTAGTTGCCTTGAGTTATTTCACTTCGTTAGGTTCAAACTTAGCGACTTTACCTTTTTTAACAGCGACGATAACGTCATAGGTTGAACAGTAAGAAAAAGTGGTATCGTTAGCTTTGTTATAAAGGTTAACAACGTGACCTGCTCCACCAGGCTGAATACCGATTGGCTCCAAATCTCCAAAAAAGAAACGACGCAGTTGATCGCCACTCCCAATCTGACCCTTATTTTTAGTTAGTAACGCTACTTTCTGCTGTACGGATAATTCTTGGGCTGATGCTTGAACTAATAAAGGATTTATCGCTTTTAATGGTGCTTCCCATACTGTAAAAAAACCAGTTAAGGCAACTGTAGCTACTAAAGGGGCAAATTTCATTTCTGTCTCCTGTTATCCCGGACATCTAAAGCTTCTCAGTAGCTACTGAAGTTCATCTGAACCTAAGCCATGATTTTCATGAATTTCTTCTTTAAGCTTATTTAGGATATTCTCAGCGTTTTCTCATTAAAATACTGAGGCATGAAGCCCCGTTACTTTAGTACGGGGTGCTGACATAAGTAAACTCAGAGCTTGCACCTCTGAGTACAAACCCAGCTCATATAAAAATATCCGCGATAAGGATACCTAATTTTTGCTGGCTTCTATCAATAAATCAAGGGTTTTCATTCAGTACTGTGTAATAAATTTACATCAAATTTTCTTGGTAAAAGCTGTGAGTAGAGTCATAACTTGGCTTATTCTTGAAGAATACCGCCTCTTCTAGAGGTGCGTGTGTCAAACTTGCATTTAGTGTTCTCTCAGCAAAAACTTATTCCAAACAGAATGATGAAGAGCTAATATAAGAATTCTAAAGCAA
This sequence comes from Tolypothrix campylonemoides VB511288_2, assembly GCF_045999855.1. Lineage (NCBI taxonomy): Bacteria > Bacillati > Cyanobacteriota > Cyanophyceae > Nostocales > Tolypothrichaceae > Tolypothrix > Tolypothrix campylonemoides. The sequence goes on along the minus strand of NZ_JBFPMW010000002.1, from coordinate 577,422 downwards.
GGATTAAATTGACAAAGAAAGGCAGAGGGCAAGAGGCAGAAGGCAGAAGGCAGATCTTTTGAAGCCTCTCACCTTGTAGGAGAGAGGTTTTGGGTGAGGTCTGTTTTGACTTCATCGAACTTACCCGAAGCACCAAACAAAAGTCCTATATAAGGATCTATATTTTTATTGCGGTGATGTTATCATGACTAAACTAAAAAGACCGCATCGCTTAATTCCCAGAATTTCAGGACAAATATATCTCTGGCTGGCAATCCTAATTTTTGGAGCGTCTAGTGCAGTCACTCGCAAACTCACAGAAATTGGAGCAAAACATATTATAGATGGTCGCAATCCAATTTCCTTGTGTAATGTTTTATTCGTGGGCAACCTTTGTGCCTTAATAGTGCTGATTCTCATCTATGGGAGACAGTGGAACAAAGCTACTTTGAAACAATTATCACGGAAGGATTGGATCGGTTTAACAGCTGTCGCTATTTTATCAGGAGCGCTTGCCCCTGGGTTAATTTTCCAAGCACTGGCACTGACAGGGGTTAATAATGTCATCTTGGTTGGACGAGTGGAACCACCTTTAACTCTAGCTTTATCAATTTGGTTGCTTAAAGAACGGGTAAACTTTTGGGAGATTGCAGGGGCGATCGCAGGGTTTGTTGGTGTTGCGCTCACGATTGTCCTTCAGTCTCCTGGGGAATCAATGATGAATATGGGAGGTTTGCAAGTGGGTGTAGGCGAACTTCTGGTAGCCTTTGGTTCTGCAGCTGTAAGCGTTTCCACAATTATCGGTAAAAAATACCTCGATCGAATTCCTTTAGGAATCTACAGTATCTTTCGTACTGCTTTAGGAACTGTAATATTTTTCTTTCTTGCTTTGGGGCTTTACGGTCACAATCATTTTGCTGATGTACTCTCACCTTTCCTGTGGAAGTGGATGTTCCTTTATGGTGCGTTAATTGTTGTGGTTGGCCAATCATTTTGGATTAAAGGGCTGAGGAGTTCAACAGTGTCTATGGCTTCTTTAATCAGTTCCTTTACCCCTATTGCAGGAATTGTAGCAGCTTATTTCATCTTAGATGAAGCTCCTACTCTAGCTCAATATATCGGCGGTAGCGTTATTTTAATTGGCATTTTTTTAAGTCATCTTGGTATCCGTTATCAAGCGTCTCGCAGAAGTATGTTTTCCAAGGTAATTTCTACTCAAGCAGAACAAAAAGTAGAATCTGGTATGGGATTTAAGGGAATTTGACAAAAATTTATTGTAATTCTAAAATTATAATGACAATTCTCAGAAATTTGCCTCAGATTCTCAGGCAAAGTTTAAATTTCTTTCAGGAAAAACTCATCGTTTTTTTTAAGAGAGATATTAGATTGTAATTATAGGCAAAAAACAAATTTATCTCATACAGATTCAAAAAAAGCTCGCGACATATACCTCACCTGCTCTCTCTGCCTGCTCTCCCCCTTACTAAGGCTATGCATTAGTCAAATCTTTCTTTACAATCTTGAAACCCTTGGATAAAATCCATTCTGGACACTGAAATTTTCAGTAAGCTTGACAAAATGGCACTTATTCGTCTCGCAAAAATCTCATTTTCATTGAAAATGAATAACGAACGAATAAGGGTTAGAAAAAATGTGAGTAATTACTCTCGTAAATGTTAAGAAAGATTTGGGTAATAGATAGCTTACTGAGGTGAGGCTTGGGGAGAGGTCTTATTCATAGAGCGTATTCTTTTTTAAAATTGATATTAGCTTGACTTATGAAATTCAGATTAAAATATAGAGAGATAAGTTACTCCCATGATTTTTTTAGACAAATTAAAGCGAAAATTACCCAGAGTTATTGGTGAGAGGATCGATCCTTCATCGCTACAATTTCGCCTAACTGTTGAAATCATTGTTATCTTTACAGTGGGATTTAGCAGTTTTACAATGTGGATGGGTTGGGAAATCAAACAGTTTCTCATAATGAACGATCGACAATATAGTGTTTGTTATGATAATCAGAGGCTGTTGATTGCGATTCAAAATGTGGGAACTGTAAGCGTTCTGATATTTATTACGACCGCAATTCTCACGTTTATATTCATCAGGCGATCGCTCTTCCCGTTACGACAAATGAATCAGTGGGTAATAACTTACGGTGCAGAACTGAAACAATATCCATCTCAGTTACGTAGGACACCTAGCGAAGTGAAAGCACTCGCTCAAACTTGGAATGAATTGTTAGCAAGACTTTCAGAAGTGAAAGAACAACAGCAACAATTTACCAACGACTTAGCGCACGAGTTACGGACTCCTCTAAGCATGGTTTATGCATATTTACAAAGAACTTTGCAACGCAGTCAAAATCTGACAGAATCGCAGAAAGAATCTTTGGCGATGGCTGTTTCGGATGCAGAACGAATGACTTATATCTTACAAGATTTACTTGAATTAGCACGAGCAGGTAGCAATGCAATGCCCTTGCAAGCGAAACCACTGATCTTAAATGATGCGATCGCAGATATAGTGCAAATGGCAGAAAAGTTTGACCATCGGGCAATCCAGCTAAAACTTGCCTCGTTTCCGATTAAAGTAAAAGCAGAACGGGATCGGCTCATGCAGGTGTTATACCATTTGATTGATAATGCGTTTCAATATTCGGATGTGGGAGAGACAGTGACAGTGCAACTGGGTTGGGTAAATGGTTGGGCAGTGATTCAAGTGAGCGACAAGGGCTGTGGTATTCCCTTGTCCGAACAAGCCCGTATTTTTGAACCCTTTTACCGAGTCGATCCATCCCGTACCCGTTCGACTGGAGGAACGGGCTTGGGTCTACCGATAGTAAAACGCCTTGTGGAGAGTATGGGGGGTAATGTTGGTATTTGCTCGGAACCCGGTCATGGTAGCACCTTTATTTTAAAATTACCTGCATTGGGAGAAAAAATATGACAGCACATATCCTCCTGGTAGAAGATGAAGTTAAACTGGCACGATTTGTCGAATTGGAACTTAACAGCGAAGGATACAAAGTCAGTGTCGCCCATGATGGTATTACTGGTTTGACCTTAGCGCGGGAATCTTCACCAGATTTAGCAATTTTAGATTGGATGTTACCTGGGTTATCGGGCTTGGAACTTTGTCGGCGTTTGCGTGCGACTGGAAACAAAGTACCAGTGATTTTGCTGACAGCAAAAGATGAAGTCAGCGATCGCGTCGCCGGTTTAGATGCGGGTGCTGATGATTATGTAGTCAAACCTTTCAGTATTGAGGAATTGTTAGCCAGAATTCGCGCCCATTTGCGTCGCACTCAAGAAACAGAAGAAGAGTGGTTGCAGTTTGAAGACTTAAAGCTCAATCGCACCACACGTGAAGTTTTTCGAGGCAATCGAGCCATTGAGCTAACAGCAAAAGAGTTTGATTTATTGGAGTATCTCCTCAGCCATCCCCGTCAAGTATTTACCAGAGACCTCATTCTAGAGAAAGTTTGGGGCTATGATTTCATGGGAGATTCCAATATTATTGAAGTTTATGTCCGCTACCTGCGTCTTAAGCTTGAAGAAAATAATGAAAAGCGTTTGATTCATACCGTGCGTGGGGTGGGATATGCCTTACGAGAGTAGTAGGACAAATTTAACAGCAGTTATCAATGATCACATAAAGAAACTACAGCATTATTTTCTTGTGGTACGGGTGTCCTCATGCATTGGTATTGGGACACCCGTACCACAAGAACTGAGATTTTTCTCAATTATCCTTAGCTCGGTCTTGGAAAATGCAGTACGTGCGGAGTCGCTGGAACTCCTGCGTTTAAAGGAGAATTGAGATGAACGCGATCGCGTCCTTGCCTTTTTGCTTGAAACAGTGCTTCTTCAGCAGAATTTATCAGTAAATCTGGTGAATTGTCAGAACCTGGCATGATAGATGCAACTCCAACGCTGATGCTTAATACTTCAGATGGCAATCCGTCGATACCCGGTAAGTTGTATGGAATTCCCAATGCTTTCACGCTATCTCGCATACTTTCCCCAAGTTGCAGCACTTCCATGGAATTCACGTAGGGCAATATAGCTGCAAATTTTGTACCCCCATAACGCAGCAGGCTGGATTGCTTTTGCTGAATGCACTGACTTATGGCACTGGCAATCTGTTGCAAAGCAGCATCTCCAGACACATAACCGTGTGTATCGTTGTACCACTTAAAATAATCGACTTCACATACAATCAGTGACAGGAGTAAAAACTCTTTTCTCCATTGCTGCCAAGACGCTTCAAGAGATTGCTTGATATAGGTACGACTGACACTTTGAAGTTGTGGCTCAACTTTGTTTGAAAGTTTGACTGGTTGTTTTTCCAGAGTTAATAGTTGCTGTGGAGCATCTGTATGTTTTTCTGTCAGTTGTTGGTTAAAATAAAGGCGATATAGCTGACAACTTGGTTTTGCTTGATTGCCATCTAGTTGAATTAAACCCATGCTTTCTAATTTGAAGGCAGTCAGGGCATCTAAACGCACGCTTTCTTCAGTACTCACAACTTTTAAAAGTGCTGAGGCTAGTTCCGGTTGTTCTTGCACCAGCGCCAAATGATTTCTCAAATGGTTGCTGTAAATACCAGCTGCTGTTGGAGATGTTTCCAACAACCGATTTAATGTCATTTCTTTACGATACAAATGATAAAATGCCAAGTTAATTAAATAGGGATGTCCCCCTACCATAACCATCAATTGTTGGCAGGCTTTGCTATCAATCCAATTCAATCCATAACGTGATGCTAAATCTTGCACTTCCTCTAATGTAAACTGAGGCAGCTTAATTGACAGCCCAACATTAAAAGGAGATTGATTAATTTTGAGAGGAATGTGTATTTCGGTAGAATGAACTATCACCAACCGTAGGTTTTGCCAAATTTCTACCGTCCGTCCCACTTCATGCCAAAATCGCAGCATGGACAAAAAATCATTGGCAATTTGGAGATGCTCAAAAAGTCTGTTAACTTCATTTAATGCTAAAACAATGGGAGCATTGATTTGTTCGAGCACATATTCCTCAAAATAAATTTTACAGCTAACCTTGCTCCCCATGTCTTCATCCCAGTAATCATCAAGCTTGTTGTTTAGGTTTAACTGTCTGCTAACATTGGCGCAAAACCAGCGCAAAAATTTATCGAGGGATGTAAATAGAGTTTCGTCTGTCTCCTGAAAGTCTATATAAGCAATTTTATATCTATCATTTTGGGCACAAGCTATCATGCGGTTGAGGAGCGAACTCTTGCCCATCTTTCTAGGGGCTTTAATACGGATAAGACATCCCGGTTTGCTAATCTCCTTGTATGCCAGTTCTTCTATCCGCAGGCGATTAACGTAGAGCGAAGAGTTTAGGGGGACAGGTCCACCAGGGTACTCTATCTCTTCTGCCTTTGTATTTGTATATTTTTTTTCTTTATAAAAAGCATTATTTCCCACAGAATTTGCAGCTTTATTCTCGGGTGCTGTTTGTTTAAAGCTTTGCTGCGTGCTCTCCTTGGGCTCTCCTTGGTTTTGCTGATACCGTGCTAAAACAAGATGTAAATTTTTCTTGGTTACCCTTTGACCTATCGCTTCTGACAGGTCATGCCACAATTGAGAGCCAACCTCTTTGAAGTAATTGCTACCGTAGCCAGAGTCTTGCGCCATTTCACCATAACCTTTTCCCTGCCATGATTGGCGCAAAATAACTTGTTCAATGGGGCTAAGCTGTCTAGATAGTAATACTTGCTCGACAATATCTAGAACTATATCGTCATTCATTTATTATGATTGGTGTATTTTTACTGAGATTTTTATATTACAATCCTATGACAGCTGCGTACTTTAACGCAAGCTGTGGAATATCTACTGAGATATTACACGACTTAAGTCATTATGCTTCGCTTATCGAACCCATTAAGTTATTAGGCTTTTTTATGTTATTTTAGCGTTTCTGCTTATTCATATAAAGTTATCTCATGTTTTTCTTGAACGACAATTGATACTTCTGTCTCTAGGTAGATTTCTATATTTAAACTTAGAATTTTTTAACTTTAATATTAACCGCTCAAGAATTGTAGCTATCAATACTATAAATGGTTAGCAGTTCCCCTACGAACCACTAACCCCCAATCAATTCTATTCATTCATATTGTGATAAGTAGCTACAGCAGAAGGAGAGATGCGATTTAAGTAGCGGAATATCCAGTATTTAAATATAGTATCTAAGATGACTGGAAATGTAGCAATAAAGAGAAAGATGAAATCATGATTGGCTGGCAATCCCCAGTGCCGCGATATACCTTCTAGAATGACTTCCCAACCGTGAGGAGAGTGGAATCCTACAAAGATATCAGTAAATAGGATGATGATAAAAGCTTTAGCACTATCACTTAGACCGTAGACAACATGGTCAAAGAAATCTTTCAGCACTGCAATTTCTCGCTTGCTTGTCAGCAATAGCCAAGTGAAGGCAACGATCGAGAATATATCTGCAAAAACATTTTTGATAGCATTTCCACTTTCATGCTGATATTCTTCAGCAATTTCACGAGCCTTATCTTTCACCTCTAGTTCCATTTGCTCTTGAGACAAGGGTTCATGCTTACCAAGCAAACTATTAAATTTTATACGTTCTTCAAACCTTTCAAGTTCTGTCAGTGCCTCCTCTTCCATTTCATAGTTGAGAAATATTTTTGCTTGTTCGGAATGTTTGCTAAAGTAAGATTCAACAACAGGTCCCACAAACAAAGCTTTTGATATTTGATGGGTTAAAATAGGAACTATGATGAGAAGTAAAAGAAACCTAACGGAGATTATGGTTCTTTTTTGAGTGTTACGGAAATTTTTAACAACATCTTGTTCTGCATTTGGATCTAACTCAATTTGCAAACGAGTGATCGTGTTAAAAATCGACCGAGGTAGCACTCCAGTGGTATTGGTCTTACTCCGAGCACTGTTATCTAATTTATTTTTTGGTGTATTTTGCAGTTTGGTTTGATTTAAAGAAGGTTCTACTGGTACAATTGTACTCTGAGGTGATAGAGTGTTGGGTATTACTTCATCAGGCTTAAAAGAATTGTATTTTGTTGTGACTTCATCAATAAAGTTAAGTTTTTCTAAAATAAGTGAAGGAGATGAGTATTCAATACCTACTTGCTTTGCAGTTTTTTGATTGGATTCATCCAGGAAAAAACGGCTAAACTTAAATTCTGTTAACCGCATCCGAATGATTTTTAATTGTCTTTTCAATTCTGACTCAAAATAGTCCATAACACTACCGCTATGCCTAGTAGAGTCGAAGTTAATTTTATTACCATTAAAATGCTCGTCTTCTATTGCCTTGATTTGCAAAGCAGCTTTATATGCCTTATCTAGAGAACGCTCTGAGGTTTGTAAGTAACGGTAGTAAGCCCTCAGTAGAAAAGGGTAGATCTTTTGGCGATAAACAGAGTTAATCATTTTTGCCAGCAGTTATCTAACATTGTTTTATATCTCTTAAACTTACGTTAACGTATAGTCCCCATAAATTAGGAGTTGGGGTTAGGGACTCAGGAAATCCCTAATGCTTATTTTCATTCCTTCTGGTACACGCAGTTCACGGTTGTCATTGTATCTTTCTCTAAAGAAGGTGGTTTGTGATTTCAAATTCTCTATGGATAACGGGTCCCAGTCGAAGTGGTAAAACAAGTCGCTTGGTAGAGCAGTTTTGCCATTGGGTCTTTAGTACAAATAGCAGCAAGAGACATTATACGAAAACTCAAGAACGAAAAAATAGCAACAACTCGCCAAAACGCCTTTATCCCCAACAATCAGAACTAGGCGTGTTAGTCCTAGCAGCCAATAATGAGAATCGACGGGATTTTACCGATAAACTTGTGAGCGTAACTGAGGGGAAATACCCAGTACGCGGTAAGACTCCTCTTGGCTTTATTCAAGATGAAGTCATTTTATTTTGGCCATTGCTGATCGAGTCGTTACAATTGAAAGCTCAATTCCCAGTGCGACTGCGTCCAGAAACAGAGCAGGAATTAGCAACAAAACTTTGGCGATCGCAATTCAATGAGGAGATACTGCGTCAGGTAGGTATTAATGAGTACCGATTGGTACGCCGCATTCTGGATACACTGCAATTAGCAGCATATAGCGGGACAAATTTTGCAGAAATTGAGAATATATTATCCCGCTCGCTTGCCAATCAAGAAAGTATAAATTTAAACCCGGAATTAGTAGCCTCCTTATTACTGAACTGGCGCAACTGGTGTTTGGAAAGGGGCTTTTTGACCTATGGAATTATGACAGAACTGTACAGCCAGCACTTGCTACCACAGACTCGTTACCAGGAAGCGCTCTTCAGACGTTACCAAGCTGTTTTAGCGGATGACGTGCAAGATTACCCAGCTGTGGCACGTCAACTGTTTGAGGTATTGTTGGAAGGAGGTGCAGTAGGAGCTTTTAGTTTCAATCCCGAAAGTGTGGTACGTTTGGGATTGGGAGCAGATCCCAGTTATTTGCAACAGTTATCAGCCCGTTGTCAGCAAGAAATTTTGACTCAGTTTCCCCTTCAATCTCTTGCATATAGTTTGGGGACACAAATCCAAGAAATAGCTATCGAGTCGGCAGGATTGCTAAGCTTACCAGAAGCAGTGCAGTCAATTCAAACAACTTCTCGCTCTCAATTATTGCGGCAAACAGCAGAAGAGATTGTCCGTGCTATTAAAGAAGAACAAGTACAGCCCAAAGACGTGGCGATTGTTGCACCAGGTTTGGATGCGATCGCCCGTTACACCCTTGTAGAAATTCTCACCAAGCAAAATATTCCCGTCGAATTCCTCAACGATCAACGTCCTCTAATGAGTTCTCCCAATATTCGGGGTTTACTGACAGTTTTAGCCTTTGTCTACCCTGGTTTGGGACGCTTGGTAGATAGGGATGCAGTAGCAGAAATGTTAGTTGTGTTAAGCAAGGGAGGAGAGGAGGAGAGAGCAAACGCGGAGTCCCCCGTCGCCTCCTCCTCTCGCATTGACCCAGTACGAGCGGGATTAATAGCAGATCACTGTTTTGTACCCCATCCCGAGCATCCCAACTTACTTCCCGTAACAGCATTCGATCGCTGGGATAGATTGGGATATTCAGCAACGACAGCTTACAGTCAGATATTGCAGTGGTTGGAAGAACAGCGAAAGCAACAGGAATTGCGTTTGATTCCCAGCCCGATTTCCCTTTTAGATAGAGCTATTCAGCGTTTTTTATGGAATGGCAGCAATCTTCCCTACGACCAGCTAGCAGCGTTGCGCGAACTGTTAGAAACAGCCCAACACTATTGGGAAATCGATACGCGACTGCGACAGTTTTCCCCCACTTCCCTCTCTATTCCCCAAGAAAGTTCCGAGTCCCCACTCCCCCTACTCTCCACTCCCTATCACCCCTTATCCCCAGAGGGGACCTCACTTTCCCCAATCGCTGAATTCATACAACTACTACGACGCGGTACAATTACTGCCAACCCCTACCCCATGCGTCCTGTGGGACTCCAATCCAACGCTGTCACCTTAGCAACAATCTTCCAATATCGTTCTTCTAGGCGATCGCATCGCTGGCATTTTTGGTTAGACGCAGGTTCTCCCTTATGGGAGAAAGGCGGTGCAGCCACTTTATTTGGTGCGCCATTCTTCCTGAGAGATAGAATGGGACAGCCTTGGACGGCAGAAGATGAAAAATTAGCAGATGAACAACGATTGCAAAGAATCTTGGCAGATTTACTTGCCCGAGTTTCTGAAAAAATTTATCTATGCCATAGCGATCTTGCTGTGAACGGACAAGAGCAATTAGGTCCCTTACTGTCCCTAGTTAATGCTTGTGTTCCTCTTGTCAGTAGTGTAGCAATGCAGGAAACCCACACCTACCCTGTAGAGTGGGATAGTTTACAATATGAACTTAAGTAAAGGAATTTATGAGAAATTAGAATCAAGAGCAATGGTTTTATTTGGATTTGGTAAAAAATCAAGCCTTCCCACTCCCGACCAAGCATTACCCGGACGGGCAGAAGAAATGCCAGTACCCAGTCAGCACTATGTGTTAGGTAACCCACTCAAACCACCCTTTCCAGAAAGTATGGAGATGGTAATTTTCGGTATGGGTTGCTTTTGGGGAGCAGAACGGAAATTTTGGCAACTAGAAGGAGTTTATACCACTGCAGTTGGTTATGCTGCGGGAATTACTCCCAATCCCACTTATAAAGAAGTTTGTAGTGGAATGACCGGTCACAATGAAGTTGTGTTAGTAGTTTACGATCCAAAGGTTATCAACTACTCTCAGTTGCTAAAAGTTTTTTGGGAAAATCACAATCCCACTCAAGGAATGCGTCAGGGTAACGATGTTGGGACTCAATATCGTTCGGGAATTTATGTCTATTCTGAAGACGACAAAAAACTAGCAGAAGCATCTCTTAATGCTTACCAAGAAGCCCTGAACAAGTCCGGTTATGGCAAAATTACGACGGAAATCCTTGAAGCTCCCAAGTTTTACTACGCGGAAGCTTACCATCAGCAATATCTTGCTAAAAACCCCAATGGATATTGTGGATTGGGAGGAACGAACGTTGCTTGTCCTGTAGGAGTTAGTGGTTAGTGGTTAGTGGTTAGTGGTTAACCACTAACCACTAACCATCAGATCTGAAAATCTTCGCTAATCTCTTGAAGTATTTCTTTAAGTTGAGCCATCGCGTCATCTGATAGCTGCGATCCCCCATCCAGTTCAATTTGCACTTTGAATTTTAGCTCGCTACCATCTGCTGCATTTTCCAATTCTACAACTCTTTGAGCCAACTCTTGAAGTTCTTGGGGTTGCAAGTAAGCTGCTGTTAAGCGCACATTTCCCTTCGGTTTAACTTCCCCTCCATTGGTTCGGTATTGAGCAGATGAATCTGAAACTCCAGGCTGTTTCACTGTCGCATCATTCCTTACCTGGACTTTCAGTTGACGACTTTTTCCTTCAGCTTGAGATGGTTTAAGCCTTTGTTTGAGAATTAACACCGCCATTTGAGACAAAGAACGCTCTTCTGCGTCTGCTAATTTTTGCAGAGCTTCCTTGTCATCTTCTTCTATATAGAGAGTCACAGTTACTTTAGCCATTTTCCCATCATAGGCTCTGTTGCGTGTTTTGAGGGTAAACACACAACAAAACATAAAAGCACACAAAAGTTGTGTTATTCTAATTTCTATCAATCCTTCATTAAAAGTCAAAAGCCAATGCTCGGCTTTCTACAGCTCGCACTGACTTTTGACCTCCCTATTCCAGGAGAATTTTTAATGATAAAACCTGTTGGTTGCCAAACTGATGGGTACAGGGGCTATCTCCAAGCTTTAAGTGACTTTGATATCAAACGAGTGACTGCTCCTAAGATGAGGAGCGACAAGCTTCCCAACTTTTTTAAGAAGTCAGGAATTTGGACGAACTTGAACCGTATCAACAGTCATTTAATTGCTAAGAAAATCTAATTATGAATCCTCGCCCTCTGACTCAGCAAGAGCTAGATTTAATCCGATTCTATAGTTGTTGTCAACTAGGAATGACGCCTACTCAATTTTACGCCAAATGGCAAGTGAGCTATGAAATGATAGCTCAAATTTGCTCGCGATCGCCTTCGACTGTGAAAGGCTGGTTTTCTCATGGTTCCAACTACCGCAGTCCCAAGCCTTCAGATTTACGCCATCTTGCTTTAATGGATTTCCTGTTGGAACACTTTGACGAGCTTCCTCCCGAACTCCTAATCGAACTTTGTTTTCCCAATATCAGCACGGACAAGAGCAAAGAGTAAAAAAAAGCAAGTCCATTTTGAAATGTCTTTTTCAGACATCCTCACGTAAGCTTGCTTCAGTTCAAAAATATTGTCAAGACAATTTTATGACATACGCAGACAAATTAAGCCCCTGGTGTCTGGTTCGGCTTCAAGCCAATATGCAGAATGAAGTCGTTGCTCGGTTTCGTCGCCGCAACGATGCAGAAGCACACTTGCAGATCGTGAAAAGGCTAACTGGAGGCGGAAATTTTACCATCATGTTCAACCCAGTCTTAGAATTGCAAGAACAAATCCCTGCTCGTAAAGGATAAAGAATAAAGGATAAAGGATGAAAGTTAACCCTTCATCCTTTATCCTTCAGTTATCTTTCCTTTTTTTTGTAGTGAAAATAGTGGTAAACATCATGAGAAAACCACCTAAGAGAATTGCGATCGCAATTCCTCCTGTTATCCAATCAAGTGTGTTGTTGTCCATATCACTAGAAAATGTTAGTTATACATTGCTAATAGCTAATAGCTAATAGCTAATTGAAGCAGAACCATTAGTTAATAGCTAATAGCTAATTGAAGCAGAACTATTAACCATTAGCCATTAGCCATTAGCTATTAGCCATTAGCCATTAGCTATTAGCCATTCATTAAAAATCTACCCCACGCTTGAGTTCTACACCTTGATTGGCATAATGTTTGTGGCAATAAACCTCAGAGTGTGTACTAGCCAAGTCAAAGTACGCGGGCTGATGTTGACATCGACCGGTGATAATGACTTCGGTATCGCGTGGTTTTCGGAGTAGAGCTTGAACAATAGGTTCAATCGGTAACAGTTCTAAATCTACAGTTGGATTGAGCTCGTCAAGAATAATGGTTTTGTACAAACCCGATGCGATCGCCGTCTTGGCAATTTCCCAACCACGTTCGGCTTCTACGTAATCTAATTGTTGGCGGGAGTTACGCCAAACAATGGCATCTCGACCACAGCGTTGATGGTCTACAACTTCTGGATATGACTTTTGTAAAGCAGCTATGGCAGCATCTTCTGTGTATCCAGTACCCCCTTTGAGCCACTGCATAATTAATACACGAGTAGAGCCTGGATGGTTGATGCCCCTACCAATTGCTTTTAAAGCTTTTCCCAAGGCACTCGTAGACTTGCCTTTACCCGCTCCAGTGTAAATTTCAATACCTTTTATTCCTTGTAATTTTGCTGTTGGATGAACTTGAGGTTTCATCTCTGAGTGCAAATCCGCAATATCGAGTAACTGTTGTGGTGCAGCACGTCCAGTGGCAATAATTTCTAATTCTTGTGGCTTGGATTTTAACGTCTGAACAACTTCATCAACAGGAAGCAAACCTAAATCCAGGACCGGGTTAATTTCGTCTAGAACAACAACTGAATACAAACCAGAAGCAATAGCACCCTTAGCAACATCCCAACCCCGTGCTGCTTCAGCGCGATCGTAAGCTGTAATTTCATCGGGACCAAAAAATTCTGCTCTGCCGGTACGCACTTGATCGATGAGGTGGGGAAATCCACTTTGTAATGCGGCAATAGCCCCATCTTCATCATAATCTCGTTCTGGACCTTTAAGAAACTGTAGTAATAAAACACGGTTAGAATTGTTTCGTGCATTAATTCCCAAGCCAATAGAGCGTAAAACGACTCCCAGTGCAGCTTGTGACTTGCCCTTTCCCGCGCCGTCATAAACATGAATCTGACCTGTTAGTCGTGAGGAACGCAATTGTGCTGTCCGGATACCGATGCCGTTTCTTGTCATCTCGTAAAAAGCTGTAACGTCGCAGTCTTCTATATTACACAAGGTTTTGTCTAATTGTATGTGGAAGCTTGAGTGTTGCAGAATATCGAGATATATAAAGAAAAGCAACAAAGACAGATTGGGACAAAAAGATGGTAAAAGAAGAATAAAATAATTACCTCTATCAGAATTCAGTATAGACGGTATACTTTCTGAGGTTACACCTTACCTATCACTCTTATATGTTTGAACTTCCCGAATTCCCACTTCCCAGGATTTTCCCTTTTGGCGCAATTCTGTTCAATTTCTTATTTTTACTGGTAGCTATTCCTCTAGAATCCTTCATTTTAAATTCCAGATTAAGATTTGATAGAAAAACGAGTGTTTTCTATGCTATCGCCATCAATCTTTTTTCTAATGTCATTGGTTGGGTCGTATTTTTCTTTTCAGAGCCAGTACTACCGATACGGATAAAATCGGAACTCATTAACTATATTTTCTTCGATCGCTTGCAGTCAGCTAATATTCAATCTTTAATTATCTTAACAGCGTTTATTATTTTCTTTGGGACTTTCATAGTCAAATATATCTTGTTAAGAATCTTGCTTTTGTCACTAGCAGAATTTGGAAAAGCACCACCAAAAGAACCCGTAGTAGAGCGAAACTCAAGTCGTGCCCAAAAAAGCAAATTGCAGAATTCAAATGTAGTCACCAGCATCCTAATAGCCAATGCACTCAGCTACAGTTTTATAGTTGCTGTTTTATTTATTCGTTCGCTCGATCTCTAAGAGCTAGGACTGGGAACTAGTATACGCAGGCAAAAGGAAAAACTAATTTATCGGTCGCTAATGACTGAGAGGGAAAAAATATGCAGATAGTTAGAGATTTATTTGGTGTATTCAATGTTGTTGGAGATATTTATGAACGAATAAAGAAAATAGTCATTCCGCCAAAAGCATATTCCTGGCAGACATTAATTTATTTGAGTATTTTTTCTTGGTTCATGTCATCCATGTCTACAGGCTTTATAAAAGATACGATTGCCTTTTGCGGTTGGATCTTCTTAATTTTGGGAACTGCTTGGTATACAACGGATAGTCCAATACTCATTCCCAGCACTAATATGCCTGTAGGGGCTGTGATCACCGGATTTTTAGTCAGCGTTTTTGCTTTCGGTCATGACGAAACTATATTGACAACCAGAACAATAGTTCTTTGGCCAACAATTTCAGCAATTATTACTGCAATACCAGAATTTTTTGAAGGAACTGGTACAGAAGCCAAAACACTGATTCCCAAAATAGAAGACCGTCAAAAGATTATCATTTTAATTGGTAGCTGTGCCGTCATCAGTTGCTGGTTGCAATTTTACTTTGTAACGGAAAACTGGTTGAATGAGTACCCCAGTTTAGAGGTAGATAATTACCAAGGCAGTGCTTTTGTCAGTAGAATAGAACCACCAGAGAGAATCCCGAGAAATGGCGTTGTTATTTTAGATAAGCTTGCACCTCAAATAGAACAGCAATTAAATGAACAACCTTGGTCTCAAGTAGAACAATGGCTTCTTAATTCTAGACAAAACGTGGGTAGACTTGGCAGACAAGTCATTGAAACCAATTTGGCAAAATATGAAGAGAAAGCTTTATGGGTTGTGGAACCGCGTGTAACGAATCTCAAGTCAGGTTACAAACTCGACTTACTTAGTATTTGGATGGGACCTAGTTCCACCCCTCGTGGGTATTATCTAAGAAAGACCTGCCAAATAGACCCTGTTGCAAAAATTGGGAATACTAGAAGCAGAGTTGCTGATAAACCTGATGAAAAAAATACATTGGCAGAAGTGAATTGTGAAGGGAAAACATCATTCTTCGCAGGTTCACCTCCACCTCAACAATGACGAAGATTTAGGGGTTAGTTGTTAGTCGTTAGTAGCAACTAACTCATTACCATTAACCACCAACAGCTAACCACTAACCACTAATTACTGATGACTAAATAAATTTTTATGAATTTCAATAGGGTTTTTGTACTAGCAAATAACGTGTTTCGAGAAGTGGTGCGCGATCGCATTCTTTATATTGTATGCTTTTATACTATAGTATTGGGGATTGCCATCCGTTTACTTCCTGATTTTGCCGCAGCAACAGAGGACAAAATGTTTTTGGACTTTGGCTTGGCGGCGATGAGCATCCTTGGGTTGATTGTTGCCATATTTGTTGGCACGGGACTGGTTAACAAAGAAATTGAAAAACGCACTATTTTAGTACTTATTGCCAAGCCTGTTAGCCGAAGTGAATTTATTACGGGAAAATACTTAGGCTTGCTTATGGTGTTAGCCGTATTGATGGCTGCCATGACAGTAATTTACTTGATATTTTTGCACATGGGCCATATTTCCTATCCAATAGTCAGCATTCTTGTAAGTACTATTTTTCTATTTTTTCAGCTATCGTTAATGGCAGCGATCGCAGTTACCCTAGGTGTGTTTACCAGTTCCATTCTGGCTACAGCATTAACATTTGCAATTTACCTAGCAGGTAATATCACTCAAGATTTACTTCAACTGGGTCGTCTCAGTCAGAACCCTAGTATAGAACGTATAACTCAAGCTTTATACTTAGTGTTACCAGATTTATCTCGATTAGATTTGAAAAATGACGCTGTTTATGGATTTGGGGCGCTACCCGACCCAATAACGCTATTACTAAATGCTGGATACGGCTTGCTATACACTATGATGCTGTTGTTCATAGCTATTTTTAGCTTTTCACAAAGGGAATTTTGACTAGTACAGTACGGCGTAAATAAGGCAACCATGAGTAACAGATAAAAAGCGGAAATTAGCGATCGATAAAGAGAGAAGGTGGGGAAACGAATTCTACCCTGTTCCCCCTGTCTACCTTGTCTCTTGCCCCTGAAACTTTACTAACCAATAAAGAGAGAAGGTGGGGGAACGAATTCTACCCTGTTCCCCCTGTCTACCTTGTCTCTTGCCCCTGAAACTTTGCACCCTGAGATTTAAATAAACTAAAAGAATAATTGTGGGTAATGAATTGTACCATCTGGCATAATCGTACCGTGTAGCTTTGCACTTGTAAGATTTGTCTCCCAGAGATTGGCCTCACTTAAGTTTGCCTCTATTAAATTTGCCCACGTAAGATCTGCGCCCGTTAAATTGGCTTGATTTAAATTTGCTTCCAGCAAAATTGCCCCGCAAAGCTTTGCCCCTGAAAGATTTGCCCTAACCAAATTGGATTCAATCAGTGATGCTTCAATTAAGCTAGCTTCACTAAGATCGGCTTCACTTAAATCTGCATCACATAAAGATGTTGACCATAGATTACTACGACATAATTTTACTCTCCATAAGAAGGCCCCACACAAATTTGCTTGCTGCAAATTTGCGCCGCTTAAATTTGCTTCGCATAGAGAAGCTTCGTATAAATAAGCATCTTGCAAGTTCGCTTCTTGCAAATTTGCACCACTTAAATTGGCACCAGTGAGGATTGCCCCACTGAGGTTTGCACCACGTAAATCAGTTCCTATCAAGTGAATTCCACTTAAATCCACTGCTCTTAAGTCAATTCCACTTAAGTTGCATCCACTCAAATCCCTTCGATGAAAACACGTATCTGTAATTTGGTTGAGAATAAATTCCTGTTTTTCAGCAAAGTTTCTCATGGTATGACCTCTGGGTGTGTAAATACCTCCACGGGAGATACTTAACAATTACTGCATCTCTGAGATTACACCGCAAACGGAGACAAGCTGGGTAAAGAATCTAAAAAAATTGGAGAAAATTTCGGGAAAAATTCGGGAAGACCGTAAAATAGGCAGTCTATGTCTTTTTGATGTCAAAATATCCTGATAAAGGTCACAAAAACTTGATAAGCTTCTTCTTTGCGGAACGGGAATAAGGCTTTTGGTTGGCAATGCCCACCCAAATACGCTTATTTCAACGCCTTATGCCCTTAGTGTAGCCGCCTGATTTTCTTAAGAAACCTGCTTCATCCGATATCCCAATCCGTGAATTGTCTCAATCAAATCGTCTGGAGCTGCAACAGATCTGAGTTTCTGACGCAAAGCTTTGATATGAGCTTTGACTGTATCTTCCTCTGGAGGGTTTTCGCTGTTCCATAGGTTTTCCAAAATGACCGCACGGCTGAGAACTCTACGTCCATTCCGAAGTAAAAGTTCTAAAAGACTAAATTCTTTGGGTGTTAACTGTAAAGGGGCATTGAGATATGTTACTTCGTAGGTACTGGGATTTAGGTGCAAACTACCCCAGGTCAAAGTAGGTGTAGGGGCAAAACTCCCACGTCGTAATAAAGCACGAATGCGGGCTAATAATTCTTGCAAATCGAAAGGTTTGACAACGTAATCATCCGCACCAGCATCTAAACCGTTAATTTTATCGGTTCTTGTATCACAAGCTGTTAGCATGAGTATTGGCAAAGTATAGCCATGATGCCGCAAGCGCTGGCAGAGACTGATACCGTCTAGTAGGGGAAGCATAATATCTAGCAAAATCAGGTCGTAAGCTATAATCTTTATCTGTTTCCAAGCAGACTCCCCATCTTTCACTAAATCCACAACATAAAGCTGATCCGTTAACGCTTCACATAAAGCTTCCGCTAAACGCCCATTATCTTCTACAAGCAAAATTCGCATATCAACTACAAAGAAATTCTGAAAGAATCCTAATTCAAAAATTAGAAAGTGCTATCAATCATCATAGAAATTTTAGAGAGATCTTGCAGTGTTGTACATGAAGCGGTTGTTAGAAAGAAAAATTCTTATTGGTGGATTTGCCCTCGCAGTACTTATTCTCACTATTGTAAATACTATTTCGTATCAAAACACTGCAAAAGTTTTTACCACACAAAAACAAGTAGAGGCTTCCTATGAGGTGTTGCAAAAAGTTAGAGATATATTAACTACACTGCGAGATGCGGAAAGAGCAAGACGTGGTTATATTATTACAGGAAAAGAATCTTATCTAGAAACTTACGATACTGCTCTTAAAAGTATTAATACTGAACTCAGTGAAGCAAAAAATGCAACTTTTAATAATCAAAACCAACGTCACAGACTTAATCTTATTGAACCCCTGATAACGAAAAGAGTCAATTTAATTAAAACTTCAATTAAATTATACAAACAAAATCAATCAGATACAGAAACTCAAATAGCTTTGACCGATAAAGGTCTGCTGCTTCATGATGAAATTTGGCGGATTATTACTCAAATAGAAAACGAAGAGCAGCTACTATTACAGCATCGTAGGGCAGAGTCAGAAAAAAGTTTTCACTTCACAACTTTAATAACGATCGCAGGTTCCTGCTTTAGCTTTAGTCTATTGTTTTCTGTCTATTCACTCCTTCAGGCACAAATTAAAAAACGACAGCAGTTAGAAAGTGTTTTAAGAGAAAGCAAAAAACGATACCGAAAATTATTTGCAGTTAATCCACACCCTTTATGGGTTTACGATCTAGCAACTTTAAAGTTTTTAGTGGTCAATGAAGTTGCTGTTAAGCACTATGGTTATTCTCAAGCAGATTTCTTATCCATGACTGTTAAGAATATTTTGCCATCCGAAGACATAGAAAGTGTTATGAAGAGAATTTATCAACTCTCTCCGACAATCAAGCAAACAGCGATCGAGAGGCATAAGAAGCAAGATGGTACAATAATCGATGTTGAAGTCATTTCCCACGAACTGATTTTTCGAGGAAGATGTGCGAGGTTAGTACTGGCTCGGGATATTACTATAGAAAAACAAGCAAGAGAAGCAGAAGAAATACGGCGTAATTTAGAAAAAGAACTAGAATTGCAGGAATTGAAAACTCGCTTTTTTTCAATGGTATCCCATGAATTTCGTACTCCCCTAAGCACTATTTTGATTTCAACTCAAGTTTTAGAAAACTCCAAAGAATGGTCGGAAGAGAAAAAACGGAAAAATTTGCAACGCATTCAATCTTCAGCAAAAACAATGACACAACTATTGACGGATATTCTCACTCTGACAAGAGCCGAATCAGGAAAATTAGAGTTTAAACCTCATCCTCTAAATTTAGAAGATTTTTGTCACTCCATAGTGGAGGAAATTCAATTTAGTACGGGCACTCAACAAGATATTATTTTTATTCATCAATGTTTAGAAAAAATAGCTTGTATGGATGAAAAAATTCTGCGTTCAATTCTTACCAATCTACTTGATAATGCTATTAAATACTCGCCTCAAAATAGTAAGATATACTTTACTCTCACAAAGAATAGCGAACAAGCTATTTTTCAAATTCAAGACCGAGGAATTGGAATTAGTCAAGAAGAGCAAGAACAACTATACCAAGCTTTCCAAAGAGGTCAAAATGTGGGTGATGTACCGGGAACGGGATTGGGACTAGCGGTTGTGAAAAAATGTGTGGAGTTACATGGTGGTAGTATCAATGTTGAAAGTCAGCTAGAGGTTGGAACTACTTTTACAGTTTTACTTCCTTGGATGTAAGTAGGTCGGTGTTAAAAATTGTCGTCATGACAAGATAGATGGCAGATGATGAACACCCGACCATAAGGATTCATTCCAGGAAAGGGAGATGGCACAGTTAATTGCTGTAAATGTTGCATAAGAGAAGTCTAGCATTCCTTCATTGAAATTGGGCTTTGAATACTAAGGGGTTCTCATAGGTAATGGTTGCCAGTTTGAGTAGTCAGCCATATGACCCCAATAGGTTAAATACCCAGTTAAAGCAAAAATGAAAGCTGCTGCTATCAGAATAATTGTGCCAACTAACCTTAGAGTACGATTGGTACGTAAATAGAGTGTTGGTGCTGCAAAAATTCCAGCCAATCCTGTTAGGATAAATCCAATTCCTGTAAGCAAGGGACGTTTTGTTAAATCTAGATTAATAATACGTATACCAATTAAAAGAGCAGCAAGCCCTGCAAAAAATCCGTAAATAGCAATCGTAATTAAATCCCACCCTTGGGCTAGAGCTATGGAAGTAGCAATAAACAAAATTCCAAATAAAATAGTTGTTTCACCATAGGCAATATTGAAACTTCCTCGAACTGGCCAAGTAAAAGTCATGTGTAAGCCAGTCAAGAGTGCGATCGCTCCTGTTATACCAAAACCGGGAATCCAACGTTTTTGATTGGCTTGGTCCAAACCATAGTAAACGTAACTAGCAAGAAGAAACAGCCCTGCTACGAGATTTATTAACATTAAAGAGATGTAATTAATAAACACAATCTATCTTTCGGCACTGTTTGACCTGTATTTAAATATATAGGTTGGCTTTAATGAAATCTGCACCTAGAGATATTTTTCGCAATCAAAAATCTGACAAAATTTCAGATATCAACACAAAAATACATATTTATTAGGCTATAGACTTTGCATGACTCAAGCTTGGCTTTGGATTGGTGTCATTAGCATGGCACTGGGAAGTGTTTTTTTTGGATTTGGCGCACATAATGCCAAAAGCGAACGCTGGAAAATTTTGCACACGCTCAATTTTTTTATTTGCTTAATTGCGGCTGGGCTTTACTTAGCAATGGCATTGGGTTTGGGAGTTAATATTATTAACGATCGCCCTACCTACTGGGTGCGATTCCTAACTTGGTTTTTTTCAACGCCCCTTTTGCTACTGGATTTAACTTTTCTAGGAAGAACGAGTTTACCCATTACAGGTAGCTTGCTGGGAGCCAATGCCTATATGCTAGCGACTGGCTTTGTTGCTACAGTAACACCCAAGCCCATGAGTTACATTTGGTATGTAACGAGTTGTGCTGCATATCTAGCAATTGTTTATCTACTTGTAAAACCATATCGAGTTGAGGCTGAACGCCAACATCCGAGAGCGAAGCAAGCTTTCCGCAAGCTAGTAACGGTACATTTGGTATTATGGACACTTTATCCAATTGTATGGATTCTCAGCCCAGAAGGGTTTAGAGCCTTTGGTCAAGGTTCTGAGACAATGTTTTATACGCTGCTAGACATTGCTTCTAAAGTTGGTTTTGGTTTTCTCTCTTTGAACACTTTACACACTTTAGAACAGACAAGAGAATCAGTAAGAGAAACTCTAATGGCTAATGGCTAATGGCTAATGGCTAATGGTAAATTACAATTAGCTGTTAGCTATTAGCTATTAGCAAGTTTAGAGCAATTGCCAAACTCAGGTAAGATAATGTAGCGCAAATTACCCGCTCTACAGATTTATGAGTCAAAATTCCATAACTGACACGCTAGATGTTAGCTTGATTTCTCCAAGCATTACCAGTTACAAATCGATAGATGGTACTTTAAAACTGGGAATTATGGCTTCGGGAAATGGTAGTAATTTTGAAGCTATTGCTCAAGCAATTGACGATGGACGCTTATCTGCTAAAATTCAAGTTTTAATTTACAACAACCCCGATGCTTATGCTGCAGTACGAGCAGAAAAGAGGGGCGTACCTGTAGTACTTCTCAATCACCGCGACTACAAACGCCGTCAAGATTTGGACAGGCAAATCGTGCAGACTTTTCAGCAATACGGTGTGGAATGGATCGTTATGGCAGGTTGGATGCGACTGGCAACTTCTATTTTAATAGACGCTTTCCCTAACAGAATTCTTAATATTCATCCAAGCTTGTTGCCTAGTTTTAAGGGAGCGTATGCTATAGAAGCAGCACTTGCTGCGGGAGTAAAGATTGCTGGCTGTACGGTGCATCTTATTTGTTTGGAAATGGATAGCGGTCCCATTGTGATGCAAGCTGCTGTACCCGTGTTACCCGACGATACACCAGAAACACTTCACGCTAGGATTCAAGTGCAAGAGCATCGCATCTTACCAGATGCGATCGCTCTTGCCGCACTATCTCACAGTAATTTAAGGCGGAAGCCCACCAGTTAAAGGGAGAAAACCGAAAAGTTTTCTCCCTTTAACGTCCTTCAGGGGTGGGAGGAAGCCGTAGGCAGACGCCAGTCCGCTCAACGGGGGGAACCCTCCGTTCGCGTAGCGTGTCCGTTAGGACATAGTTTGCGGCTTGGGGGTTTCCCCCAAGCCGCAACTTCTCTTTGCACGCGGCTGGCTCCTTTAGCTGCCGTCCCCACCTTTCAACTAATTCGCTAATACTGACACCTTCAGACTCAGCCACTTGTTTCATTTTGTCCCAGGTACTAGGGGTGATCCATATTCCTTTTTGTATTTTGGTTTCTTCGTACAATAGCGGCTCATTTCTCTTAGCTTTTCTCTTTGGTCTAGAATTTGACATAGACTAGCTCCATGCATTAAGCTAATCGTAGGTCGATAAAGAGGATGAGTCAAGATGCAAGTTAGTTACCAGTACAAATTGCGCCCTAGGGAAAATCAATCAAAAGTTATGGATTCGTGGTTGGATATGCAGCGTAGTTTGTTTAACTGGTTTCTGGCTGACCGTATTGACGGCTATTATCAAACCTTTGTTATGGGTGAGTATTGCGATATTAGAACAAGAACTGAGCAATGCCCATTAACTTGTTCGTTGAGCAAGAACTCAAATTTGCACAATCCTTGGAAAAACCCAGACAAAAACGGAGTAGTCAAAAAGCGTTCTGCAAGTTTAATGCAAGATGCTTATTTGGCAGAAATGAAGCAAGCTAGACCTTGGTATAAGACAATCCACTCAAACGTGTTGCAAATGCTGGTAAAGCGTCTTGAGTGTTCTATGGAAGGCTTCTTTAAACATGGTCGTGGGTTTCCTTCATTTAAGAACAGGTCTAACTTTCGCTCTTTCCAGTACAAGCCAGGTGACGTTAAGCTCGACGGGAATAAAATATATCTGCCATTAATAGGGTGGATGCGTTTTTATAATTCTCGTCCTATCCCACAAGGATTCCAGATCCGTACCGTAACACTGCGTAAAAAAGCAGATGGTTGGTACACGAGTATATTAATTAGAGATGATTCAGTTCCTGATTATCCAACCCCAAAAGAAGTTAATACTATTGTGGGAGTGGATATGGGATTGACTAAGCTTGTTCATTGCTCAGATGGTTCTGAGTTTGACAATCCTCGTCCTAGTACGTCCAAGAAAGGTAAACGCACTCTAAAAATCAGGCAGCGACGTTTATCTAGGAAAAAGAAAGGTAGCGCAAACCGCAAGAAAGAGGCGCAAAAACTGGCTCGACTCCACAAAAAACGCGCTGATAAACGTAGTGCCTACCAATGGCTAGTTGCCAGCAAGATAGTTAGAAAAGCTGACGCTATTAGCGTGGAAGATCTCAACATCAAAGGGATGAAAGCAAGGTGTAAGCCTAAGCCTGATGATGTTAAACAAGGTCGATTTCTCAAGAATGGTCAATCCGCTAAACGCGGTTTGAATCGTTCTATTTCAGATGCTTCATGGGGAACTTTGATAGAAAAAATTCAGTACGCGGCTGCGAAGTCGGGAAAAAGTTTTTTCAAGGTTGACCCAAAAAACACGAGCCGTACTTGTTCCAAGTGTGGTGTCGTTGATGCCTTGTCTCGCTTTGGAGAAAAGTTTGTTTGCACATCGTGCGGACATGAAGCGCACGCAGACAAACAAGCGGCAGTTAACATTAAAACCCGTGCTGTACAACAAAACGGGTTAACAATCAAGAAACTTAAAAAGGTACGCAGGGACTCTGCGGAACCCAAACAATTAATATTGTTTGAAACGCCCAACCCTGAATTAACAGCGATTAAAAGGAGACACCGTGCCAGCAATGGCAAGCGCGGTGTGCCTGGGAACCCGCCAACCTCAGTACTACTGAGTCTGTGGGATAACGCGGAAATGGCATATTCGCGTGAATCCCACCCCTTCTAGGGGTGGGTGCGTCAAAAATCTACGTTGCTATCCTAGAAGGATGCTTGTTAGGTACAGATGTGAGTTTTGCTATATCTTGAGTGACGACTGTCCAACCTTCCATAGAAAGCTAGAAATCACATTGGCAATCACATGAGCAACAATTGGCACCAGTAAATTACCGCTCAAAAGAGCGCTGTATCCTAGTAACAATCCAACAACAGTCGCCCAAACTACATAAGGCCATTGTTGAGGACCGCTTAGGTGTAAGATACCAAAGCAAACGCTAGATATGATGACAGCTAAATGATTGAAGCCTAAGGCTGGTACCATAACACCGCGAAATAACAATTCTTCACTCAAACCAGGTAGTAGCCCCAACCAAACGATGTCTGGTAAAGCAAGGGGCTTCAATACCATTTCTAAGTAATAGTTTGCACTTCTACGGTAAGGAGTCCAAAGGCGATAGACTATGCCACTTAAAGTGGTGATAGATAGACCCAAAAAGGCTCCTAGCATTAACTCAGTTTGTTGCCAACGCCAGGACATTAAAGTAATATTGCCAAAGCGCAACCACAGTTTAGCGACTATCCACAAAATAACTGCAGTTACTCCCATCGCCACCAACACTTGGGTGCGTGTCAGGTATGGAACTTCTGGCTCGTGCTTGTGCTGTTGTGCCACGGGAGTCTCCTTAAGGAGGAAAATGAAAAAAATAATGAGTGCTTATTTATGTTAGTCTTGAACGCTTAACAATTCATCATTTATCTTTCATATTGTAATAATCGCAATCGGGATATTTTAGAACTGAGGGTGGATGGGTCGATCCCCGCTTGGTGGGCGACCAATACACCTATGGCTTCTAGATATGAATTGACTTGTATTGATTTGAGCCCCAATGGTTGGGGTGATACTTGTAGTTGAGTGTGATTTTCTGCCACTGTCACGATTTGGCATCGCTGAGTGCGGCTTAAGCTTAGTAAAGCGCTACTACCACAAGCAGTTGCAGGTACAATTGCCGCATCAACTTGATTAACCCAAATGTCTCCTGTTTTGGCTCCAATTTTGGGGCTTATTTTGGTTTCAGACTCGGACAATTGATGACTTTCCGCTACTAAAAATTGGGGTGCGCGACTCAAACCAACAAGCACGCTTGTTAAAAAAGTATAACCCAATTCTTCAGCAGCAGAGCGGGGAGATAAATTGGCATCGAGGGGAGGAGGTAAAAAAGCGGGGGAATGGGCGCAAGGGATCTGAAAAGTTCTAACAATTAAGTGACTGATGACTGCTTCTGCACCTGCTATGGGATCGACTCCTTGCCCTTGACGGTACTTTTGCTCTATTTCCTCATCTATGTTATCGGGAAAACGCGCAACAACGGCGATCGCTTCTGCCCCTGCTTTTTCAATTAAGACGGATGCTGCTCTCAACAGGCTATCTGGGTTACCGATTGTTCCCCAACTTGCTCCCGAAGCCGATGTCTGTAATTGTACTTTTAGTGGAGCATCAGTTATGACATAATCTGTTAAAGATAAACCCAGTGTAGCTCTAGCTGCATCTGCTGCTTGCAGGTGCCGCAATTGTAACTCCGGTTCAATTCCTTGGTCTAAAATCAAACCTATTCGATTCCGATAGACAGGGCGAAGTCCCCACTCACCGGCGGCAAATTTGTCAAGCCCGTAACCTTCTACGTAAAGAGCATTGGGTAAATTCCAGTAGAGATTTGCTCCATTGAGAACATTTGGGTGAGTAATCAAGCGATCGCAAACCCCAGCCACAGCTTTTGCCACTGGCAATGCATCTCCTGCATAGCCGCCAATGGATGCTCCCACACCAGTTGGTACAATTAAAATTGATGTATATAAATTCACAATGGTTAATTAATGGCTAATGGCTAATAGCTAATGGCTGATGGCTAACAATAATTAGCCATCAGCTATAAGGAACTAGCTTTCGTTAGTTACAACAGCTTCAACAGAGCAAGTTTGCTTTTTAACATCTACCGAGGTGATAGCCCAACGGAGAGGTTCTCCCTGTTTTTTTAGTTCTGCTTCAATTGCTTTTTGCAGTTCGGTGGGAGTTTCTTGTAAGTCAATTTCTGCAGTAATAAAATGAGTTGTCATCGTGTTATTCCTAACTTGTGTACGGAGGAGATATATACGTCTGTTTAATCCCGCAGAGAGGGCTCCAACATTTGCTGAAGACCTCGCATTTTAGATGAGGTTGCTTCCTATTTACCAAATTGCAACTGATAAACTATTTCTTCTTTCTCAGTTTCAATTTTCAAATCAGAGCGAGGATAGGCGACACAAAGCAATACGTAGCCCTGCTTTTGAAGGTCTGGACTAACGCCCATGCCATCAGTTTGATCCACAGTTCCGGAAATAATTTGAGCTGCACAAGTCGTGCAAACTCCTGCATGACAGGAACTCGGCAACTCTAAACTAGCAGCATCAGCGACTGATAGGATGGTTTCATTTTCGGCAACTTGCAAAGTATGAGTTTTGCCTTGGTGGATAATTTCAACTGTGTGTGTTGTGGGCATAGATAATGAGTCAGTATGAAGTATGAAGTATGAAGTATAAACTTATCACCTCTATGACATTGATAAAAGTAGGAAACATGAATCTTGAAAAAACTTGATTTTTCTGCTAACCGTAGCTTGGCATATCACAATAAGTTTTTCTGCGAACATTCATGCTTTATACTTCATACTTCTTCAGTCAAATATTTTATCCTATGAATAGGCAGAAACCCAATTAAGAAAAGCAAACAAAAGAGTTATCTTAAAAGAGCTTGACTAAGAAACGCACATCGGAGCGTGATAATTATAAGTCCTTTTAAGAGGGGTTAGGGTAATGGGGTTAGGGACTAGAGAATTCCACCTGACCCCAGACTCCTAACCCCTAACCCGTGTAGTTGAATATCTGGAGAGCAGAATGTTAGAATCATACCGCAGACACGTTACAGAAAGAGCCGCCCTTGGAATCCCCCCCTTACCGTTAGATGCAAAACAAACATCAGAATTATGTGAATTACTGAAAAATCCTCCTGCGGGTGAAGAAGAGACATTACTGCATTTGTTGCGCGATCGCGTTTCTCCTGGGGTCGATCCTGCAGCGTATGTCAAAGCAGGATTTCTCACTGCCATCGCAAAAAAGGAAGTAACTAGCCCCTTGATTTCACCTATTGCTGCAGTGCAATGGTTGGGTACGATGGTAGGTGGTTACAACGTCCAATCGTTAATTGAACTTTTGCAAACTCCCACCACATCCCTATCGGATTCTTCGGAAACACCCCTAGTGATGAAAGGGCAAGGAAAGGAACCGATAGCCGCCTATGCAGCAGAGGCATTAAGCAAAACCCTTTTGGTGTATGATTCCTTCCACGATATTCTAGAATTATCTAAAACTAATCCTTTCGCCAAACAGGTCATTGATTCTTGGGCAGAAGCTGAATGGTTTACATCTCGTCCAACATTACCAGAATTCATCAATGTCACTGTCTTCAAAGTACCGGGCGAGACAAATACCGATGACTTATCCCCCGCAACTCAGGCTACCACACGTCCCGATATTCCCCTACACGCCTTGGCAATGTTGGAAAGTAGATTGCCAGGTTCGCTGCAAACTATCGCTGAGTTAAAGAAAAAAGGTTTTCCCATAGCTTACGTTGGGGATGTGGTAGGGACTGGTTCCTCCCGCAAGTCGGCAATTAACTCCGTACTGTGGCACATCGGGCATGATATTCCTTATGTACCCAACAAGCGATCGGGAGGGTATATTTTAGGCGGTACCATCGCGCCCATATTCTTTAATACTGCAGAAGATGCTGGTGCTTTACCCATCCAGTGCGATGTCACAAAGATGGAAACCGGGATGGTCATTACTATCTACCCGCATAGAGGAGAAATTACCAACGCAGATGGCGAAGTAATTTCCACCTTCACCCTCAAACCCGACACAATACTTGATGAAGTCCGTGCTGGCGGACGCATACCCTTACTGATCGGACGTACCCTCACGGATAAAACCAGACTTGCGCTTGGTTTAGAACCCAGCACCATCTTTATCCGTCCCAAGCAACCCGCCGACACGGGCAAAGGTTATACCTTGGCACAAAAAATGGTAGGTAAAGCTTGCGGTTTACCAGGAGTTCGTCCCGGTACATCCTGCGAACCGCTTGTGACAACCGTTGGTTCTCAGGATACAACAGGACCGATGACCCGCGATGAATTAAAAGAACTTGCTTGTCTCGGTTTCTCTGCTGACTTGACGCTTCAGACTTTCTGTCATACAGCAGCTTATCCCAAACCAGTTGATATCAAAACTCAAAAGGAACTACCCGACTTCTTCGCCTCTCGTGGGGGTGTTGCTTTACGTCCCGGCGATGGTATCATTCACTCTTGGTTAAACCGGATGTTGTTACCAGATACCGTAGGAACAGGTGGAGACTCCCACACTCGTTTCCCTCTAGGTATTTCCTTCCCCGGTGGTTCTGGACTGGTGGCGTTTGCTGCAGCATTGGGTGTGATGCCATTAGATATGCCAGAATCCGTGTTGGTAAGGTTTAAAGGAGAGTTGCAACCCGGTATTACTCTCAGGGATATAGTGAATGCCATTCCCTATGTAGCAATTCAGAAAGGTTTGCTTACAGTAGAGAAGCAGAACAAGAAAAATGTCTTTGCTGGGCGAATTCTGGAAATGGAAGGCTTGCCAGATTTGAAAGTTGAGCAAGCGTTTGAACTGACTGATGCAACTGCCGAACGTTCTTGTGCTGGTTGTACAATCAAATTGAGCGTTGAGACAATTTCAGAATATCTGCGTTCCAACATAGCTCTGTTGAAGAACATGGTAGCACGGGGTTATCAAGATGCCCGTACTCTCATGCGGCGCGTTGCCAAGATGGAAGAGTGGTTGGCAAACCCGGTACTCTTAGAAGCAGATGCGGATGCAGAATATGCAGAAATTATCGAAATTGATTTGAACGAAATCAAAGAACCCATTGTAGCTGCGCCTAACGACCCCGATAACGTGAAATTATTATCGGAAGTTGCTAATGACCCAGTACAAGAAGTATTCCTTGGTTCTTGTATGACAAATATCGGTCATTATCGTGCCATGGCAAAGGTGTTGGATGGTGCGGGTGCAGTGAAAACGCGCTTGTGGGTTTCTCCACCAACTCGCATGGACGAACAGCAACTAAAAGAAGAAGGTGTTTATGGTATTTTTGGTGCTGCGGGTGCGCGGACAGAAATGCCAGGTTGCAGTTTGTGTATGGGTAACCAGGCGCGAGTTGCTGATGGCGTAACGGTGTTTTCTACTTCTACCCGCAACTTCAATAACCGCATGGGTAAAGATGCACGAGTTTATCTCGGTTCAGCGGAATTAGCTGCAGTTTGTGCGCTGTTGGGAAGGATTCCAACCGTGCAGGAATATTTAGATATTGTGGCAAACAAGATTCATCCTTTTGCTGATAATTTGTATCGGTATTTGAATTTCGATCAAATTGCTGGTTTTGAGGATGAAGGGCGGGTCATTCCGTTAGAACAAATGCCCAAAATAGAAGACATTTTGGGTATGCCTGCAGCGTCTAAAAAGTAGTTTATCTATAGTGGGCAATACTAACCCTATCAAGGTGACTTAAAAAATTGCGATCCAAGCGGCAATTCCTCATCTTCTCTCTCTGTGCTCTCTGCGCCTGGTGCGGTTTAAAAGTAATTTATCTAACCGCCGAGACCCAGAGGACGCAGAGGTAAGAGGTGAGAAAGCGATTGATTTGTTGAAGTTTTTATTCACCTCAGCAGGGCTAGGTGGGCAATGCCCACTATAAAGACACAAAAAAAGTTTAATCATTTATAGTAAGAAGGGAAGTGTCTTTTTTTACCACAAATTGCTACACGCTTTATCTTATCAGCCTTTCAAGCTCCTTTGTCACCCCTCAGGTATTAGACCTAACTCCAAGTGATACAACAAGAGATTCAATTTGGTTCGAGCGATCTCTGTTCTATCAGATTTTCGCGTTTGC
This sequence comes from Tolypothrix campylonemoides VB511288_2, assembly GCF_045999855.1. Taxonomy (NCBI): domain Bacteria; kingdom Bacillati; phylum Cyanobacteriota; class Cyanophyceae; order Nostocales; family Tolypothrichaceae; genus Tolypothrix; species Tolypothrix campylonemoides. Next base: position 547,067 of record NZ_JBFPMW010000002.1, on the reverse strand, counting down.
TTGGGGTGTTGGAGGCATTCGCCTTTCTCTTGAACTAGAATCTACAGTGTTGTAGTGGTATAAGTCCACTATCCGAAGGAACAAAATAAATAAAACAGGACAAGAAATAATGAGTTACTTGAAAATTGATGCCTTAATACAGGCAATAGTATATAGCGCTTCCCACTCTGCTGAGGTACGATTTGAAATTTGCTTGTATTATTGATAAGGGTTCAAAAAATCTAGGTGTACCTCATGTGCTTGGGAAAGGCTATATTGCGCTCAAGCAAGTCAACAAAATCTTGGGCGTCGATTTGCTGCTTATTTTAGACGAAAGCTAGGTAAAGCAGGAGCACATGGAGAAAGAAAACTTAAGGATCAAAGGATTTTTTTCAGTCTAACTTATATAAAAATATGCTATTCTTAGCTAAAGATTACCTGCATTTTTGATGCAACTTAAATTTAGCTTCTTAACTCAAAATATTGCTCAGAGTTCGAGTTATCTTTATGAATTTTTTACTGAACTATACTATTGTTATACGTCCTGATGATAATGGTACTTTTGTCGCTTATCTTCCAGCAATTCCTGGCTGTCATGCATGGGGACAAACCCCAGATGAAGCTCGTACTGAACTGGTTTGTGTTTTTGAAATGATTAAGCAAGAATACGAAGAACAAGGACGTTCTCTCCCTAATGATGTCGATCTAGTAATTGCCAATGCCAGCTAAAGCCAGCGAATTACAACGAGTTGCTCGGAAACTAGGGTTTGAAAAGGTGAGACAAAAAGGGAGTCACAGTCGTTGGCAACATTCAGATGGACGAGCAACCACTATTCCCGTTCATGCTAACGCTGAAATTGGTAGTTGGTTGTTTCATCAGATTCTTAAGCAATTGGGTATTACAGAGGAAGAATTTAACCAGTTACGCTAGGTGGGGAGATCTCCAATTCACTCTCAGAACCAATTCTTGTATTTAACTGTAATTGCGACATTAGCTGTGGTTTGTGCTCTGTTGGGAAGGATTGCAAAGCGCTCGGCAAACTTAAGGTAATAATCATCCCGCTAATTAGTACTAACGACTTCGACTACTAAGGGGACAGATGCCGATTGAGTGACTGTTGACTGTTTTTGAAAAAGAACCTCATTGCTGAGATTCTCAAGATTTAGCTAAAGCTGGTAAATAAGTAGATTTGGCAGAAGGTGTTTTAACAAAAGCTGTTTTAGGAATACGATACGGTAACCCTAATCTGACATACTCTATAGTGATTTTCTCGGCTAAAAATCCAACAACTTTTTCATGGTCTCCAGTTGGAGGTGGTATCTCTATAATGACTCCATGGCGTAACTCGTAGCGCTTTCCATCGTTTGGGTACCAGCCAATAAATTCTTCGTAGGTTATTAATTTAGGTAGGGCGTGGGTCATAAGTTAGCACCTCCCAATATATTTGCCTTCTATTCAGGGAGCATTAACATTGCTGAAATTATAATTCTATTGTAATCTCATGTTTTATTCCCTTCGGTGCTCTCAAATTATCGCTCTTGTTCTCCTCTTTCTTCGTGTCCTTTGCGTCTTTGCGGTTCATTTAAATAATCTTTAGGAGAGCAAGGACTAATTTCACAAGCATAATACCTTTGCCCTAGCTTCAATTATTTGCATCTGCATTAACCACACGGGAAGCACTATCAAGCACTCTTAACTTCCTTGTGTTCGTCTTGAATTTCTGGAAAATCCTCTTTAAGATTTTGCATGCACTCTTTTAACTGAGTTTGCAGCCAATTCTCATATAATTCGTTCAGCAGACGTTGCTTTGTTGCTTCATCTAATTGTGCTGGTAAAAACTTTTCAAGCCGCAGTATGACGATCCAATCACCTAAAGGCGTGGGTGGTAAAAGTTGACCGGGCTGAACGGATGACAGCATTTTTGCTAAGGCTGGATGGGGAACTCCTAACTCTACAGGACCGAGTATACCGCCTGTTTGTGCTTCCGGACCATCTGAATATTCGCGAGCGAGTTCGCTAAACGATTGTTCTCCTTCTTGAATTCGGAAGTACAATTCTTGGGCAATACAAATGTCTTTTACCCGTATCAGCGAATACACAACTCTATCTAACTTTGCTTTGCGTTGGACAAAGTAAGATTGCAATTTATCTCCCCAAGTCGTTTTTTTGAAGGTTTCAAGTTTGACGTTACGGGTCACTTGATAATCGAGTTGTTTGCGGTCTATTCCACGGGCTTGCAACCAAGCTTCAAGCTCTGTATCGGAATTCAACTGTTGCTGTTGATAAAACTGCTTGTAAATCTGAGCTGTTTCTTCTGGTGATAGGGTAATATTAGAAATTGCCGATTCTACAACCATTTCTTGTACCAACTGCGGTAGTATTCCGTACTGCTTTAGTAGAGGAACAATGTTAGTTTTTGTAATTGTTTGCGAACCTATTTGTAAAATGGGAGTCATAAAATAGTTAAAGTTAAAAGATATCAAACACTCTGTAGATCGGCAAGCACCTTGTTTATTAATTTTACGTAAATTAAAAGTATAAATAAATACTTAATAATGGTTTAACAAGAAACTTAGCTCTTCTAAAGTATTTTAATTGTATTTCTCGTAGTTGGCATACCAAACAGGTGAGATTCCCGACTTCTCCAAGAAATCGGGAATCTTATGGCTGAGTAGAAATTTCGGGTTTCGTTAAGCGCTCAAGCCATCAGTATTGCCGATCGCTATGTTATCGTTAGCTAAACCATACTGCAACCCAGCAAGTCCCACGCGTGGGTCGAGATTGAGTGTTGTTCCTAACTCAAGCACGAGAATTTCATTGTTGTCCGGAGCAGACGATCGCCCACCACCACCGGGGTAGTTGTTATCATTGGCAACTAAGATCGTGTTGCGATCGAGCACCAACACATCCTCGATAGTCACAAAGGGGAAGGTAAACAATTGACTGCCATCGCCATTCAAGTCCTTTGGATCTTGAACGTTCAGCAGGTTGGCAACTTCCTCTTTAGCAACAAAGCCATTGGCATCTTTCTGAGAAAGGTCAACTTTGAAAATCTTTTTAAATTGTGCGGTAGCACCTTGACCGTTATCACGCTCAATGACAAGATACTCACTATCGTTAATAACGGTAAAATCACCAATGGCGTTGCTTGGGTTTTCCAGTTGATAGTAACCAGCAATACCATCAAACTTATTCGATACCAGATCGTATTGGTAGATTCTCAACGAACCTACCGGATCGCCCACCACAGTTCCTTCAAGTAATGGGTACAGAGTCGTTTTACTGGGGTTAATTGCTAAGCCCTCAAATCCTCTAGAACCACCAAGATTAGAAACTACGGGTTCTCCTACATACAAGTCGCGTACCGTATCGCCTGTTCCGGGGAAGTCTGTGAAGAAACCATCAACACCCAACTCGATGAACTGCTTGTACTCCTGTACGGGATCGCCGTTGTAATCTGATGCTAAGAAGACACTTTCATTGCGGAAGGTGTAAGGATGGACCAACAAACCGGCAGTATGGGCATCTTGAACTAAAGTTGTGGGATTACCCAAAACTCTATCCGCATCGTTAATAGTCCCATCACCATTAAGGTCATCTGGCTGACCGTCACCGTTGCGATCGACTGTTTGCGCTGGGACAATTAAACGTTTGTTGGGACCGATACCAGATGCGTAGTCATTGACAAAATCTAATCCTGTTGGGGTTGCTAAGTCGCCATAGGTACGAGAGTCGCCACTGACTGTAAAGTCATAAGGCTTTTCTGTTGCATTACCATATAACTGAACCAGTGGCACGTCAATCCCTGCTTTGGGCAACAGTACATCATTCAGTTCTTGTAAATTTCCCACTTCAAAGGATTGGATAAAGATCCGCGTTGGATCGGTAAAGCTCTTAGCAACTAAAGTATCAACTAACTCTTTACCCAAGTTGGTATTGATAGGGGTTCCATCGATACGTTTGCCTTCCGTGGCAAAATAGGTGGGGTGCTTAGTTTCAGGATAAATGCCTATCTTGCGCCCGGTTTCTTTTTCCACCTGCTGCACTAAGTCAATGACTTCTGCTAGGGTAGGAATCTTTAAACCATCATTGTTGTATTCAGTTCCTCGCAAATCGGGTAAGCGTTCGATAGCATTGAGAGTTTTAATTTCTGCGAGGGTAAAGTCTTCCGAGAACCAGCCCCGGATAGTACGACCGTCAATGACTTTAGTGGTCAGACGGTCGGCGAACTCAGGACGTTGGTAAACGTCCGTGCTGGTGTCCGAAGTGTTGAGCGTACCATCTGCGTTAAGAATGGCAAGAGCGTTTTCGTGACGGGCAATTAGGACACCATCTTTGGTAGCAACTAGGTCGGGTTCGATAAAATCAGCACCTAATGCGATCGCTAATTTATACGATTCCAAAGTATGCTCCGGGCGAGATCCGCTAGCTCCTCTATGACCGATAACAATAGGAGCGCTACCAGTTAAGGTATCAAATTCAGCCCTTTTCAAGACATCAGGGTTGTCAGGGGAGCGTACAAAAGTTCCGACGATCTGGTCGCGAACTAAGTCAGCAGTACCGGGAAAATCACTGAAGAGAGCATCAACTCCAAGTTGGTAAAACTGTCTGTACTCTAGTTGTGGATTGCCGTTGTAATCTGATGCTAGATAACGTCCTTCATTACGGAAGGTATAAGGATGTACCTGTAACCCTGCTGCATGGGCATCTTGTACGAGTGTTGTTGGTGGAGTGGTCACTTTGTCAGCATCATTGATGACACCATCATTGTTGAGATCGTCTGGATTGCCATCTCCATCGCGATCGACTGTCTTCACTGAGACAATCATCCGCTTCCACGGACCAATACCATCAGCATAAGTCGCTATTTCTTTCAAGCCTTCTGGAGTCCGCAGATCCGCATAAGTCCGGGAATCTCCACTGACAACAAAATCATAAGGTTTGGTTTCAATCAACGAACCATCATCTCTGACATCAACAGCATCTAACAACTGAACCAAGGGAATATCTGTTTTCTGATTGAGTTCTTTGAGGTTGCTGGTTTCAAAAGATTGGATAAAAATTCGGCTGGGGTCGGTAAACCCTGTTTTTTCCAGGGTGGCTAACAGGGGTTCTTCTAAAGATAAACCAATGGAGTCATGGTAAGTGGGGTGTTTGGTTTCGGGATAGATACCAATTTTCTTCCCTGTTTGTGCTCCTACCTCTTTAACCAAATTGATGACTTCTTCTAAGGTAGGAATTTCAAACACTCCATTGAAGACTTGAGGGCGGAAGCTTTGAGGCATAATTGCCCGTAAAGTTTTGATTTCTGCTAGGGTAAAATCTTCAGCCCAGAAACCTTCTTCAGTTACTCCATCAATGACTTTAGTTTTTTTACGCTCAGCAAACTCAGCACGAGTTGAGACATCGGTTGTAGCTATCAAATTGGGTTCGTGACGAGCAATCAGAACTCCATCTTTGGTAGAAACCAAATCTGGTTCAATGAAGTCTGCACCTCTTTCTATTGCTAGCTTGTAAGCTTCGAGAGTGTGTTCTGGCAATTCACCGCTTGCACCTCGGTGTCCGATAACTAGAGGGGCTTGACCGTTAAGGGTATTGAGTTGAACAACACTGCGGTTAGGGACGGAAATAGGAGCCTCAAGGAGCTTACCCGTGCTGTCAAAATGCAGCAAGTAAGGTCCAAACTCATCACCGACCCACAGCGTACCATCTTTTGCTAGGACAAATGACTCTACATCAAAATCTGCACCTGTTAACAAGCGATCGCTCGTGCTTTCATTAACAATCTTAAAGGGGACTCGGTTATCTGGGTCAGATAGTTGTATATAATTTAACACCTTAACACTCCCGTCGCCCCCTTCTATACCTTGGAAACTGGGGTCAAGGCGATAAATTCGTAACAGGTAATCCGCGCTATTATTTTTTGCACCAAAACCATTATCTGTTAAAAACCAGAAAGTATTTTGGTCGGCAAACTGTACACCACTAAAGCCCTGAACGGGTTGACCAGGAAATGGAGTGGTTCGTCCATTGGTACTTGTAAGAAATGTGCCAGATTGAGGACCTTCGGCAAATGTATCTGCTGGTAGAACTGCAAATCCCTTGAGTGTTACGTCTGCCATAATTTTTTCCTATTTTGTGAGACACACAATGTCCTGAGCTTTGGATATTCTGCTTATCCATAGCAAAGAACAATGGCTTTTTTAAAGGATAAAGGATGAAGTTTGAAGGATAGAGTATTTCATTTTTTAGACTTGATACTGCATCCTGTTTCATCTTTTATTCCTATTGAGGCTTTTTTGCACCCTGTAATTTCTTTATCAAAATTAAAATTGGATCGTGAAGATCGAGCCAGTGCTTTCTATAGAAAGTCTCAAAGAATACATTTCGTGCATTTAATCTGATAAATTGCACGGAAGTTTGAGTTAAGCTTTCTATACAATTCCATCCAACCGCCTCTAGGTTAAGAACAATAAATCTTTTGATTAAGATTCAGTATTTTTTCTAAATAAGTATGCACGGAGGAGAAGCATTTTCTCCGTCAAAATACGTAAAAATTTATTAAAGTTTAACCAACCCATCAAAATCACAAGCGTTTTATCTCTCAATATCGAGCTATAGCAGTCTTAAATGAAATATACAAATAAGAGTGAAGACTGCTAATGGCTAATTGCTAATAGCTAATTGCTTTTTGACCATTAGCTATTAGCCTTTTCCAAATGATTTCGGGATTGCAGATTGCTATGTTAACGCTTAAACCAAATTCTCGTACCTACAGTCTGTTGAAATTACCTATGTCATCCCTCAAAGAAGAGGTTACTGTAGAAAAAATGATTATAAATTGTGCTGGCGCAGGTAAAACCCTAGGTTAAGTACTCTTTGTAGGGCACTTATACAGCATGACATAAACAAAACAACCGTTAAAAAGTAATCATTATGATATTAATCGTAGATGACGAACAGCACAACCTACGTATTCTATCTAGCACCTTAACTCAGCAGGGGTATGAAGTCCAGTGTGCCAAGAACGGGGAATTGGCTTTACTAACAGCACGAGAAACCTTACCGGATTTAATTCTGCTAGATATCATAATGCCAGATATGGACGGGTACAAAGTTTGTCAACATCTCAAAGCTGATGCAGCGACTCGCGATATCCCAGTTATCTTTTTAAGTGCTTTTAATGAAACTTTGAATAAAATAAAAGCGTTTGATGTTGGGGGTGCAGATTACATTACAAAACCTTTTCATGTAGAAGAAGTTTTAGTTCGCGTGAAAAATCAACTGGAGATCCGGTTGTTGCAAAAGAAACTTATAGAAAAAAATGCTTTGCTGCAAACAGAGAACTACGAACGACAAGAAGCACAACGGAAGCTCGAACAAATAACCGCTGAGTTAAAACGTTCAAATCAAGAACTCGAGCAATTTGCTTACGTAGCAGCTCACGATTTACAAGAACCATTACGAGCAATAACAAGTTACACTCAGATCCTAGCTTTGGAATATCAAGATCAGCTAGATGAAACAGCAATTGAGTACGTGAATTTCATCGTAGATGGAACAATACGAATGCAGCAGTTAATTCAAGACTTGCTCGCCTATTCCCGTGTAGGGACTCGTGGTAAAGCATTTGTACTGACTGATAGCAACGTTGTGTTAAACCAGGCTTTGAAGAATTTGCAAGTCGCAATTGCTGAGAAGCATGCCATTATTACCTATGACCATTTACCAATAATTCTAGGCGACAAAATTCAATTGATACAACTTTTTCAAAACTTAATTAGTAACGCTATTAAGTTTCATCGGGAAGAGTTTCCTCAAGTTCATATTTCTGCTCATTTAAAAGATCGGGAATGGCTATTTTCTGTAAAAGACAATGGAATTGGCATTAAACAAACTTATCTCGATCGCATTTTTGAAATTTTCAAACGTCTTCATTCTCGTCAGGAGTTTCCCGGTACAGGTATCGGTCTAGCTATTTGCAAAAAGATTGTCAATTTCCATCACGGGCGCATTTGGGCTGAATCTGAGTTAGGGGTGGGTACAACGTTTTACTTTACTTTTCCTGATTCTACCATCAGTTAGATTTTTACCGATCTCTAATCCTTACCCCCTATAAAACTGTTATCATCCCAGAAAAAGCGCTCCTCGTTTAAAGTCGCTATTGATAATAATTATGGTTAAAAAAGTTGCGATTGTCGGTGCAGGACCTAGCGGGCTCTTGCTTGCTCACTACTTGTTACGCCGTGGCGATCGATATAAAATTGATATTTATGACCGCCGCAGCGATCCTAGAAGAGTCCCATTCTCAACCTCAAGAACCTTTCCCATTTCCCTCAACGAAAGAGGAATGAGCGCCTTGAGAAATATTGAGGGTTTGGAGGAGGCGATTGAAGCTATTAGTGTGAAAATGACTGGAACGATTTTTCACCAAAAGAACGGTACGCAACGGTTAACACCTAGAAAAAAACCTCTCACGACTCTAGATCGGACTAGTTTAGCGATCGCTTTGTTAGAAAAGTTGACTGAAAAATATGATAACAGCCAGCTTAACACTCACTTCAATTGCCAATGCACATTTGTGGATTTTAGCGAGAAGAAGCTAAAGTTTCAAAACTTGGAGTCAGAAACAGATTTTGATGTTGATTGCGATATTTTAATTGGTGCAGATGGCTCCCGTTCTGCAGTCAGAGAATATTTTCTGCATACTAAAGATTTTCATTGCGAACAAAAGTACGTTCCCAATAACTATAAATCTATTTTTCTTCCTCCTCTTAAAAATGCAAAAATTAACTTAGAACAAGGCAAAATTCACTCGTGGATACAAAAAGATGGTACATACGTAGTTTTACTACATCAACGAAACGGAACGATGAGTGGCGTCATTTTATTTGTTCATAGTAAAAATCAGATAGATTCTCTCTCTAGCACAGAAGAAGTGATTGCATTTTTTCAAAATAATTTTCCAGAAGTTGCTCAACTGATGCCACAAGAGGAGGCTGAAGCTTTTCTTGCTAGACCAACATCAAGAATTTTAACAGTCCGTTGTAACCGCTATCACGAAGGGGATAGTGCTTTGTTAATTGGAGATGCTGCCCATGCTGTATCTTCTTCTATCGGTCAGGGTTGCAATGCTGCTTTAGAAGATGTGGTTTTGTTAGACGGACTTTTGAATGAATATTCCGACAATTTTGCCTTAGCAATCGAACAATTTACTGTTCGTCGAAAACAAGACGCCCATGCTTTAGTAGAGCTTGGTGATAACGCTTTTCCCTCAACTACAGGATTGTTTATTGAGTTTGCTTTACGGGAAAGCGTTGCTAGATTTTTGCACAAAATATTCCCGAAATACTTTACACCTCCTATTTCAGAGTTGATATTTGAAACGACAACTCCTTACTCAGAAATCTTGAATTTATACAAAGGTTGGATTTCCAAAGTCAAAAAATCAAATGCTTCTCTTCAGTAAGGTTTTACAATGTAGACAAGAATTATGGTTACCTAGTAGTTCGTTGTTTACCTTTTCATTGATGGATTGATAAGCTAAGACGCACTTAAATTTTAAAGCCAACAACCTCATAGCAAGGTTTTCAAGCTTAAAAAAGTACAATTTAGATGCGCGATAGCTTAGATAATGATGATGCCAATTCTAAAAATTAGCACCGTCACTCACTGCCGATCCAATTTAATATTGTGACGCTCGCTCATCATAACCACCTTCGTTAGTACCGATATAGTAGTTTTGCCTTGGCTATGCTAACAGTCTAAAATTTCCCTGATAACACTTTTTATATCTTTATCTCCGGGGCGTTTGGAAAATTGCTCGTGACTGTAAATCCATACAAGTTTAATTACGCAGTTATTAGCATTGATTAAATACATTAATCTAATTTGACCAGAAGCACCTTTAGAAACCTTTAACTCTAGCTTATGAAAAGTCCATCCTTCGGGTAATTGAATCTTACTAGGTAAAGGTTCTTGACGAGAATTGATAGGATATTGGTCTTCAATCAAACCTTCTAAAACATCTCCGATCCTCTCAATAAAATTAGTTCCAAGAACTTTAGCAAGTTTTTTGAACGAGCGTTTGAAGTTTTCAGATTCTTCAATCAAGAAGTGAGTTGAGCCAGTCACGCACTTCTCCTTTGCTTATACGACGCGAAGCTTCCAACGTACAAGCATCTTCCAACACTTTAGATATGACTTGTTCATACGCAGGATTCTCTCGTTCTATGACATCCAATTTCTGATGACCCAATGCTTTCATGTCTTCTAAAAGAATAGGTTCAGTAGAACTGGCTTCGGAAGGTAATCCCCTACGAGCTTTTTTCCAAGGAAACTCTAAATGTGTCATACCACTTAAGCGATAAGCATGGTAGCCTCCAAAATATTCCCAAACTTCTTCCAAAAGTTTTTTCTTTTTATCTGGAATCTGTAATAAAACGTCTTTGCCAGGAATGGGTAATTGATTAGCTTCAAATTCACTATAGAATTTATAAGCCGGAGGACAGACGGGACCGTATCGCCATGCTTGGATAACCTCATCAAACAATGGCTCATCGTAAAGTGCCAAATGTATACTCTGGGCATAATATAAAAGCTTTTGAACTTTCATGTTAGTCATTTCAGCTTCTATACCTTCTTCATAAGCTCTAACTATAAAGTAGCGAGCTATGATGAGACAATTTATCATACCCAAACCTGCTACTCAAAACAAAGGCTTTTTTTTCAGCTATATTTAAGTCTAATACCAATTTTATGTGAAGTTGCACATTCTTGACCTCACTATAAGGGTGGGGCTACACAAACAAAGCCTGCCTTTGCAGACTAATAAGATGCGTCTTTATAGAAAATTGGTATAGCTTACACAACTATTATAGTCTAAAACAAACTTAATAATACAAAAGTACTAATTTAATAAAAATTTATCCGTACTGCGGCAAAGGTTTGTGACTAAAAACTTTAAAGCACAGTTAACACGCCACTTTGCCAAAATGTAAAGTGACCTGTTACATATATAGTACTTGTACCGTTATTTATATAAAAGGAAACACCTTAACCAAAACGCCCGGAGGTATAGTCACGGGTACGAGTATCAAGGGCATTACTAAATATTTGAGTGGTTTCTCCAAATTCCACCATTTGACCGATGCGACTTTCATCAGTACTGAAGAAAGCAGTGTAATCTGAAACCCGCGCTGCTTGTTGCATATTGTGGGTTACGATCGCAATTGTGAGTTCGTCACGCAAACTGTGAATGAGTTCCTCAATTTTCATTGTGGCAATGGGATCGAGCGCCGAACAAGGCTCGTCCATCAACAAGATTTTTGGTTTTACAGCTAAAGCACGAGCAATACACAATCGCTGTTGCTGACCGCCTGAGAGCCCCAACGCTGATTTGTGCAGTTTATCTTTTACTTCTTCCCAAATAGCTGCACCTCTGAGGGCTGATTCCACAATTTCATCTAATTCTGCTCTTGGACGCCAACCTGCAATTCTAATACCGTAGACCACGTTATCGTAAATACTCATGGGGAAAAGGTTTGGTTTTTGAAACACCATACCTATTTGGCGGCGCAGACGGTTTAAGTTTACGCGGGAAGCATAGATGTTTTGACCGTAAAACTCTACAGAACCATCCACCTTTACAGGACCTTCTAACTCGCTAATGCGGTTGAGACATTTAATAAACGTTGATTTACCACAACCACTTGGACCAATGATGGCTGTGACGTGGTTTTCATAGATATCCATTGAGACACCTTCCAATGCTTTGGATGTGCCGTAGTAGAAGCTGAGATTCCTGACTTTGATGGCTGGGGTTAATTTACTCATAGGATTTAGATACGACACAAAAAATCACACCACTTTTAAAGGTCACTTAAGCGTTTCTCTTTCTTGTAAAGATACGAGAAAGAACACTAATTATTAGAATCATTCCAACTAAAACCAGAGAAGTCGTCCACACTATGGCTGTTTTTTCTGGTGTGGGGTCGTTGTACAGATTAAAAATTAACACTGATAGTGAGGCTGTTGGACTATTTAGCTCGGTTGACCAATCTAAACTAAACAAGGAAGTAAAAATTAAAGGAGCTGTTTCACCCGCAGCACGAGCAACAGCTAGTAAAACCCCTGTAGTGATAGCAGGTAGTGCAGCCGTTATAACGACACGAAATATAGTTTGGAAGCGAGTTCCTCCTAAAGCAGCCGATCCCAGACGCATGGTGACGGGAACAAGTTTTAAAGCCTCTTCTGTAGTAAGAACAACAACTGGAAGCATCAGTACTGCCAATGCAAAACCGCCTGCGATCGCGCTAAATTGCTTCGTTGTTAATACAATGACACCAAAGGCAAAAATCCCTACCACAATAGAAGGAACTCCTGTAAGAACAGAAGCCACGAAACGAACAAGGCGTCCTATTTGGGTACCTTTGCCTATTTCTGAGAGATATATACCCGTCATAATTCCTGTAGGAACACTAAATAGTGCAGCTATTGACACCATAATTAGAGTCCCGACAATTGCATTTCCAAAACCATCGTAAATGACAGGTGTCACAAACATGGATGGTTTGAGACTCTTCAACCCCCGCCCGATGATTTCCCATAAAAGTGATACCAAAGGAATCAAAGCTAAAGCTGAAAGCAAGAATGCTATTACAGTCATTCCATAGTTAAATACTAGCCTGATTGGTGGTAGAGGACTATATATTTCTGCTGCCACGGATTTATTTCTTTCAGACTCTTGATGACCGGTCATATCTCATTACGCCTTTTTCTCTTCAAACTCCTTGGCAACTTTCGTGTCTTTCTTTAGACATAATAACCTGAAGAAAGTACTGCCAATCGTTTAGTAACAAGTAGTTTATGTAACATTTGTCGTAAATCTCTTCGACCAATTTGAAAAGAGAATGTGACAGATAATAGGGTGAGATGAGGGCATTCTCAATCCAAAATCTAAAATCCACTCATCCAAAATGGTATTACTTATTTTTGCCACCAACAAACTGTACAACTGCTAAAGCACAAATATTGACAGCTAAGGTTACGGCAAACAAAATCAAGCCTAAATATGTTAGCGCTCCAATATGTAATGGATCTTGCGCTTCAGCAAACTCGTTAGCTAAGACAGAAGGGATCGTGTAGCTCGGATCGAGTAGTGATGCACTGATTTGAGCCGAGTTCCCAATCACCATAGTCACAGCCATTGTTTCCCCCAATGCTCTCCCTAAAGCGAGCATTGCTGCACCTACAATTCCAGAAAATCCAGTCGGTAGTATGACTCGAAAAATGGTTTCCCAACGAGTAGAACCCAAAGCCATCGATCCACTGCGTAATTCTTTTGGAACCACAAGCAAGACATCACGACTAATAGCAGCCATTGTAGGTAAGATCATAATTGCCAGAACGATCCCTGCAGTGAGTAAGTTGAAACCTGCTGGACTTGGCGTGTTAAACAAAGGTAACCATGCAAAAGTTGCGGACAACCAAGTTTCTAGAGGTGTCAGTACCGGAATAAATACATACACGCTCCACAAACCAATGATGACACTGGGAATAGCAGCGATGATCTCTACGATAAACGCTAGGGTTGTTCTTGCAGAAGGCGGGATAAAATTTTCACTCGTGACTAAAGCTACTGCCAATCCTACAGGTACAGCTAATAACATAGCGATCGCACTGGTGACGATAGTTCCGTAGATATAAGGCAATGCACCAAAAAGCAAATTACCTGCATCCCATTCCTGACTCCACAAGAACCCCAAGCCAAACTTTTGAATAGCTGGTAAAGCTTGTTGAAAAACGATCCAACTCATCCAAAACAATACAGCAACTGTCAGAGCAGCAAATACATAAACTAGCCAAGTAAATCCCTTATCAATTAAGAAACTTTGACCGCTAGTCGCTGTAATATCTGTACTGTCATCGATTAAGTTTCGTTGATTGTTATTAGCTGGTTCTGAGGAATTAGCCATTACTCATTAGAAGATTAAATTCTCGTCATGACACATAGGTGAGCAAACAGCCCACCAAAGTTAGGAAATTGTTATTTGCTAATTGCTAATTGCTAATTGCTAATGGTGAGACCAGAGAAAGCAGGCGGTGAGTTCAGTGCTGCAGGCGGGTTTCCCGCGCCCTAGCGACTGGCGTATAGCCCTGCGGGCATAGCCTGCTTGCGGCATCGCGGAGTGTGCGCTAAGCGCTTAGCGTCTCCGCTCCTGAGATAGGGCTAACGGCTAATACAACAATTAGCAATTAGCCATTAGCAATTAGCCATTAGCAATTAGCCATTAACACTACTTAATAGCACTATTTACTGTTTGTATTACCTTTTGTGCCGTAGATGCTGGAATCCTAGTATAGTTCAGGTCATCATTAATTTGTTGACCGTCAGTTAATGCCCAGTTAACAAAGTTTTTCACAGCAGATCCTTTAGCAGCGTCGGGATAATTTTTATAAACCAACAGCCAGGTTAGACCGACAATGGGATAACCTTGTGAGGGATCTCCAACAAAAACTCGGTAGTTGTCAGGGAAAGTGACAGTTGACAAAGCTTGGTTGGCTGACTCTAAAGAAGGAGCTACATATTGTCCTGTTTTATTCTGTACTTGTGCTGCGTTCAGTTTGTTTGCTGTAGCATACGCGTACTCAACGTAACCAATAGATCCTGCGGTACGAGAAACGAGATTAGCAACACCTGGGTTTCCTTTCCCTTTAAGAACATTGGCGATTGTCCACTTTGGAGCAGTTCCAGCACTCACTCTGCCCTTAAAGTAAGGACTGATTGTACTTAAATGAGTAGTAAAAATAAAGGTAGTACCGCTACTATCAGCGCGAACAACGGGTTTGATGGGCTGATTTGGTAGATTGACACCAGGATTATCTGCTTTGATTTGAGGGTCATTCCAGTTAGTGATTTGACCTGAGAAAATACCTGGTAAAGTCTTGCGGGACAATTTTAGATTGTTGACACCAGGAAGATTGTAAACAACAGCAACAGCACCACCCGCAGTAGGTACTAGGATAGCTCCTCTGCTGACTTTACCTATCTCTGCATCAGTCATTGCAGCATCACTAGCACCAAAGTCTACAGTTCCAGCAATGAACTGGCGAATACCCGCACCACTACCAACACCTTGATAGTTAACACCCAGCTTTGGATACTTTTTCTTGATTTCACGCGCATAACGTTCGTACAAAGGAGCAGGAAAAGTTGCTCCTGCACCATTAATAGTTTGTGCTTGGGCAGTAGTAGCTGTAAAAGAAGATCCGACAGCAATAACAGCCGTGACAGCTGAAGCAGCAACTACACGATTCAAAACGGTAGCCGATAATTTCATATTGCTAGGTTATTAATGATTATTTGTTTTTGGACAACACAGCAAATAAGCTACAATAATATTGGTTAAGAAAAAGCTAAGATAAGTTTAAACAGAGGTTAAATATTTTTTAAATTTCTATCTACAAATCAGCAAGCATTGACTGCTCGATAATTACTTTAATTTTCATCTATCGATTGATTGCTATTGACTGTTAATTGTTCGCTGTGAATTGTTAACTGGACGTTATTCCAACGTTGCAAGTAAATAAGTTCTAATTCATAACCCACTTTAGAAAAAAAGTCTATTTGCCGGAATTGCAAAATTACAAAAATTCTGAAAATTACAAAAGCAATAATCGCCAGGGCAATTCCGGTTGTAGAGGTTATAAGTGCCTCTGCCAGACCAGTAGTGACAGCAGAGAAATCAGTTGTGTTGCTTCCTGTCTTAATATGCTTAAAAGCAGCAATCAAACCACTTGCTGTACCTAAAATACCTAACAAAGGCGCGATCGCAATAGCACTTTCTAGCAGCCGATTACCCCGCCGCATTTCCAAACATTCTTTATCGCAAGCCGCTTTTACAGCTAAATGAAAAGTTTCGGGGGTCGGATTCCTAAGTTTCAATGGCTCAACCAAGAAGCGACCAATCGATAAATCTTTTGCACATAGAGCGATCGCTTCTGCTTCCTCCAGACCTATCTCGGCTGCTGCCAGCACTTTCCGCACTAAACGACGCTCTCGAATCGTGAGATTACACCAGAACCACGTCCTTTCCAGCGCACAAGCTAAAGTCACGATAGATAAAAACAACAGAGGCCACATCACGAGACCGCCTGCCAGAAATGTATCGTATATTACGGTCATACTGGATTTTTGGAAGCGTTTGCTGGTAAAAAATAATGCATATTCTTACTAAAGATACATGAAATTCTTTATTTTGATAGTTAAGAAATATTAAAATTAAGATTAATGTTTAGTTAAAATACGGAAAGCTCTTGTTCGCCGTGAGTCACCACGAGTAGAACAAGGGAGAGAGGACTGATAATATAAGAAACGCTTCATACTTCTTAAACAATGGCACGAGACTTACGGGGATTCATCAAACTGTTGGAAGAAAAAGGGCAATTAAAGCGAATTTCAGCCCCAGTCGATCCAGACTTGGAAGTTGCCGAAATTGCCAACCGAATGCTTCAAAAAGGGGGACCGGGGCTTCTATTTGAAAATGTTAAAGGAGCATCGTTCCCTGTAGCAGTCAACTTACTGGGAACAGTAGAACGGATATGCTGGGCAATGAATATGCAGCATCCTCTGGAGTTGGAGGAATTGGGGAAGAAATTGGCAATGCTGCAACAGCCAAAACCACCGAAAAAGATTGCTCAAGCAGTGGAGTTTGGGAAAGTTCTGTTTGATGTGTTGAAAGCAAAACCAGGACGCGACTTTTTCCCCGCCTGTCAGCAAGTAGTGATTCAAGGGGACGAGTTAGATTTAAATAAATTACCTTTGATACGTCCTTACCCCGGAGATGCGGGCAAAATTATTACTCTGGGGCTTGTGATCACAAGAGACTGTGAAACGGGAACGCCGAATGTAGGTGTATATCGCTTGCAGCTACAATCCAAAAATACCATGACCGTTCACTGGTTGTCAGTGCGAGGTGGTGCAAGACATTTACGCAAGGCAGCAGAACGTGGGAAAAAATTAGAAATTGCGATCGCACTGGGTGTAGATCCCCTAATTATTATGGCAGCCGCAACACCAATACCCGTGGATTTATCAGAATGGTTGTTTGCAGGGCTTTATGGTGGTTCCGGCGTGCAGTTGGCAAAGTGTAAGACAGTGGATTTGGAAGTCCCCGCCGATTCGGAATTTGTTTTGGAAGGGACAATTACCCCAGGAGAAGTTTTGCCAGATGGTCCCTTTGGGGATCACATGGGTTATTACGGCGGTGTAGAAGATTCGCCTCTGATTCGCTTCCATTGCATGACTCACCGCAAAGACCCAGTTTACTTAACCACATTTAGCGGGCGTCCGCCAAAAGAAGAAGCGATGATGGCGATCGCGCTCAATCGCATTTATACACCTATTTTGCGGCAGCAAGTCTCAGAGATTGTGGACTTCTTCTTACCTATGGAAGCTTTGAGTTACAAAGCAGCCATCATATCCATAGATAAAGCATATCCGGGACAAGCAAGACGTGCAGCTTTGGCATTTTGGAGTGCTTTACCACAATTTACGTATACTAAGTTTGTGATTGTAGTAGATAAGACAATCAATATTAGAGATCCGCGTCAAGTGGTATGGGCAATAAGTTCTAAAGTCGATCCCTCACGAGATGTCTTTATTTTACCCAACACACCCTTTGATACTTTGGATTTTGCTAGTGAGAAAATTGGTTTGGGTGGAAGGATGGGAATTGATGCAACAACAAAAATTCCTCCAGAAACAGAACATGAATGGGGTGATTCCTTAGAATCCGATCCAGAAACCGCAGCAATGGTTGATAGACGATGGGCTGAGTACGGTTTGGCAGATCTACAGCTAGGCGAAGTCGATCCAAATTTATTTGGTTACGATTTTAAACAGTAAGCAGTCGTGCAATACTATTTGCTTCTCTCGTTCCCAGGCGGAGCCTGGGAATACAATCTCCGAGGCTCAGCCTCGCGTAACAAGTAGTTACTAGGCGCAATTCGCTGTATCGTGGTGGGATTAAAGTTATGGGATATAGTATCCATTACCAATTTAATGCTGGCGATCGACCTATTAATGAAATCCGCACTATCTTACATTCATTACATCACCACGCACAACTGCTTCCCTTTACACGGGTAGATGATAATGTCATTGAGCTAGAAGGAAAAGACTGTGTTTTCAGTTCTGAAAATAAAAAATCTTCACTCCTGACTCTTCAAGCCATTAACCATAATTTTGCTACAGGTGAATCTATATCCCCTACTCATATAATTGGATTTGAGACACTTCCAAGACCAGGATGTGAAAGTTTGGCTATTTTTCTAGGATACTATTCTCAGTATAAAAACTGGATGGCAACAGGACATTGCAAAACACAATTTGCATCTCTACCAGAATATGGAGGAGACGCTAATTTTGTTTTTGCTCATACTTTAGTTGTTGAAATGTTAGATCGAGTTCAAAGTCTAGGAATTTTAGAAAATGTTTATGATGAAATTGGATATTGGCAACAACGAGACTTACTCTGTTTAGTTGAGAGAGATTCAGTGGAATTCCTTCGTCAAAATATTGTACAATTACTGCCAAACTCATCATCTGACTTTGTACAAAAGCTACAGCAACAGATCGATAAACTCAATAATTAAATTCAAAAGCTTGTCGGTTAAGCTTAAAAATACGAAAATACGCAGGTAGGTTGGGGAGCCACTCGCGTGCGGAGAGAAGTTGCGGCTTGGGGGTTTCCCCCAATAGCAAACTTCGGAGGGTTCCCCCCGTTGAGCGATGTGGCGTTTGAGAAACAAAACCCAACTGCTAAGTTCCCATCACGTTCTGTTTCTACATTCAGAGCAGCAATAATTTCCCTACTGACAAAACTTAAGTGTTGAATATAAGAGATTTTCGTACCCAGTACTTTTTAACCTAAGTGTGCAAGTGCTGCAAATCTATAGGTTTTTATATAAACATCTGGCGATCGGTTTTGTTGCATAATTTCTTTCTGTACCCCACGTAAGTGGGAATTGCTATAATTGGTAAGAGCTTAAGTAATACAACTGCTAAAATAAATCCATAAATCATTGATGCCGTATCCGTTCTATGACTATAGCTCAAGAATTAGATGCTCTTGATGGCATCTCTCCAGATGTTGTATTTCCTCCTGGCGATCTATACAGTGACGAACCTCCCTTGGAAACAGAACTCCACCTACGACAAATAATTTTACTTTTGATATGTCTGGAATGGCTGTGGCGAGATAGAAATGATTTTTATGCGGCAGGAAACTTGACTATCTACTATAGCCCACGGCAACTCAAATCAGAAGATTTTCGAGGTCCGGACTTTTTTGTCGTGTTAGGAACCCAACGCAAAACCCGCAAAAGTTGGGTAGTCTGGGAAGAAGATGGCAAATATCCGAATGTCATTCTAGAAATTTTGTCGGACTCAACAGCTAAGACAGACAAAGGTTTAAAAAAAGAAATTTATCAAGATACTTTCCGCACACCAGATTATTTCTGGTTCGACCCATACACATTAGAATTTGCGGGATTTCATTTAGTTGATGGAGAATACCAACCTCTGCAACCAAACGAACAAGGACATTTGTGGAGCCAACAATTAGGATTATATTTGGGAATTCATCAGGGTTTATTGCGGTTTTTTACACCAGATGAACAACTAGTACCAACACCAGAAGAAACAGCGCAACAGACAGAAAAAAAACTAGAACAGGAAGCTGCAAAAGCAGAGCGTTTGGCAGCAAAATTACGGGAGTTAAATATCGATCCAGATACAATTTAGCCTCATCTTCAGCGATTATTGCAGCTTGTAACGATTTACTATTATATGGGCTTCTAGTCTGCTACTAAATACAGTACGGGCGAGGACGCCCGTAACACAAGATGGATAATTTATTTCTTGAAAAACCCTAATTACAATCGGCGATTATTTGTTACTAGTTAGATGCAGATGCTATTCCAATGTCGGGAACTGGGAGAAGAGCATCACCTGTTTCATTAATCGCTGCCAAAACAGGATCGCTAATCACCGATCTTCTTCTAGCAATGACTAAATCGTAAAGTCTTTTGAGTTCGGCTTGGCGAGTTGCTCGGTCGTTCTTGTTTAACTTTTGGTCAATACTGTTACTATAGGCTTGAACACGTTCCTTAAGAACTTGTAAAGGATTGTCATTTTTCAACAACGCTAAGAATTCACCTGCTGTTGAATCGCTTGATGGGTTAGCTTGTTCTATAGCAGCAATGACTTTTCGAGTTAAATCATCTGGAAACCGTTTGACACTCAGAGGATTTGTACCTGTTTGTAGTGGTTGAAAACTAAATTGTTCGGGAATAAATTGCAACAATTCTTGTCTTTTTTCTGAAAAGACTGGTGTTTCTAAATCAACAGCCATCACAGCAGCCACAAACTCAGGAGTCATAACTCCTTTGTTCATCAGTTGTGCGATCGCACTGTTATCAACATGACTGGCTTCTGGTACAAACCAAGCAAAATTCGCATCTCCTGGCTTTCCATCCAACCTGACTCCAGACTGAGCTAATAACTGTCTGTATTCTTCTGGTTTGACCTTAGCTAAATTACTAAAGTTCAAACTTTCTGATATCCCTAAACCTTGTGAAATCGAAGGTGAATTACCACCGATTAAATTGGCGTTAAGAAAGAAAGTATTGGGAATTTGAACATCGGCAAAAGGTCCGGGTGTAGGAGTACTGGCAAAAGGATGTAAGTTTCCAACTTGTTGATTGCTGCTGATTAAGTTAAATTCAGTAGTGTCAAACAGAGGGCGTAGAAGGCGTTTTCCTTGAATAACTTGTTGACTTCCACCAGAATTTGTAATTGGGCTACCATCATTATTGCGAGCAATACTTTCCTCAATTCTTTTTTCATTAAACTGATTGATTGCAGGAAGAATGAAGTTAGTTTCCAGTGTTTCAGCACCGCTTAAACTTTGGGCAATTCTAGAATTATTGCCAGCCTTCCAATCTAACTTTAAGTAATTGGCGTTAAATGCAAAGGAGTGCCAGTTATTCCAAGGGAAAGCCAGTTCTTTCATCACTGGCGCACCATTAATGTGACATTGCAAGCAGGTTCCGCTTCGTTGAGCGGGTTGCAGTAAATCGGCTTGAACACTGGAGTTGCGAAATTTCCAAGACAATCTTCCTGGCGTTCCTTGTTGGTCGAGCTTGTAGTAGTTGTAGCGACCTCGCTGACCATCCCAACCTAAAGCTTCAATGGATTGTACGTCGGGAAAGGTCTCGGAGTTAAAGAACACGGAGAGCATAACGTTTCGATCTAGCCTTTGCCCTTGATTGTTACCCGTGAAAGTCAGTACGGCTCTTCTACTTGCTGGTTGACCGCTCACGGTTGGTTTAGAATCGACAATAGTTTCATCGACAACGAAAGTTCGCTCTTGCCCTTGTTGTCCTTTAATCAAATTTTCTATTTCAGCTAGATTTGTAACATCTGCGTGCTCTTTTAGAACGAGATTAAAAAGTGGATCGCCTAAAGAACTTAAGGTACTTGAAGCTACTGGCTGAACATTTGCTCCCTCTTGTCTTTGTTCTAGACCCAGAGGAACTGGTGCAGCTTGAGCAAACGCAAGCTTTGTAAAGACGAAAAAACAAAATACGAATGCGATCGCTGTTTTGATAAATTTATGCATTTTACGTGCTCCTAAACTTGACCGATTAACCGTGAGGATTCTTCTCCAGTTGCTGCCCAATCGGGAAGTGCTGACTCTGGAGCTGCAATGACAGATGCTCCAACTGTTAACTGTGCTGCTACTTGTGCTCCAGTTGTGATGGTTGTATTTTCAATGGTCACCCCTTTTGTGACATCAAGGACAGCACGGCGACCGTTACGGCTGATAACCCAAGCACCTTGATTTTCATTTGGATTATTGATATCGATTTCTTGACCGTTAATTTTCCAAATCCCTTCAAGCCCGGACATTTTGATACCTACTGGATCTTGCAAGCTTAAACCGCGATCGCTACGGGCTAAATTTTGAGAAGCTTGGCAAATAGCTGGATCTGAGTTGCGTCCGGGGACGCAAGCTGTTTGCCCGCAGATTGCTGATGCGGGAATATCCAATCTAGAGATGGCACAAGGCTCTACTAAGCCGAACAATGCTTCTACCGTGTTATTCGTTTGAGTGAGACAAAGGATTCCTTTTTGTCCGTTGTTCCAAGGATTTTGTCTCAAGTGTCTGCGAAATTGCTCTGCACGCTTTTGCGGTGAAGCAGATATAGGATCGAATCCCAGACCAAATAATTCCTCAAGCGTGGGATTTGCTTCTGGAATCGTATCTTGAATTCCTGCAATCAAAGCATCAACACTAACTTGAGCTAAGGCTTCGTAATACTCTGGAAACTCAGTCGTAAAGGTAACTTGCGTGACTTTTCCATCTTGAATCTCGGTATGCCATTCAACATACTCATCTTGCAGATTAAAGCGATCGCTATCAATAATCTCAAATGGTCTATTTGCAAGTTTGGGAAATGCAATCCAATTAATTGTTTCAACTTGAAGCCCTGTTTCGTTAGTAAGTCCTTCAAAAGCTTCTAGCAATGTAAAAGCAGAATTCAGTCTGAAAGCAGAGCGCTTGTAGAGCCGATCGATTTCAGTCCTATATATTTCTAGGGCATTTTGACGTTTAAGAAAATCTGAACCTGTGGGATCTGTATATGCAAACATCGAATTTCTATGTAATAGTTGATATGCTTTTTTTACATTTTCAATATGAAAATGTATGAGAATGCCAGCATGGAGCTAAATAGAAAAGCTACTTAGCGATGGTTCGCTTGAAGAATCTATTTCTGTTAAAATACGCAGATGCTATGTAAACCCTTGTACAAGCTTAACTCAATTTATTTGTGTTTCTTGTTACTTTTTGTATAAGTGTTTTCCCAAGTTTGTTATGGATTATCTACAGATTTAGCAATTCGCATTCCGCTCAAACTGCAAAAACTTAAAACAAGTGTTATAAATCTTAAAATATAAATTTTCTACGGTAATATGCTTGACTTGCCGTAGATTAGTATAAAGTATTGACTGAATATAAATAAGTATCATGCATCTTCTTTGGTTTATCCCAACTCACGGCGACGGACGTTATCTTGGAACTACGATTGGCGGGCGATCGGTAAGTTTTTCTTACCTGCGTCAGATTGCTCAAGCTGTCGATCACTTAGGCTTTACTGGAGCATTGTTGCCTACAGGTCGCTCTTGTGAAGATGCTTGGGTTTTAGCATCCACTTTAATGTCTCACACGCGTCAAATGCGTTTTCTGGTGGCAATACGTCCGGGGCTGATGTCACCTGGAGTTGCAGCAAGAATGGCAGCTAGTTTTGACCGTCTCTCGGGTGGTCGATTATTGATTAATATTGTCACGGGTGGCGATCCCGTAGAATTGGCGGGAGATGGCGTGCATCTAAGCCATGACGATCGCTATAAATTAACAGATGAGTTTTTAACTGTATGGAGACAGATAGCAGCCGGTGAAGTCGCTAACTTTCAGGGTGATTATCTCAACATCCAGGAAGGAAAATTGCTCTTTCCTCCCGTTCAGAAGCCTTATCCACCTTTATGGTTTGGTGGTTCTTCTCCCATTGCCCAGCAAATTGCTGCCAAGCACGTTGACGTGTACTTGACTTGGGGCGAACCACCCGCTCAAGTGGCTCAAAAGATTGCCTCTGTTCGCGAGCTTGCAGAAAAAGAAGGCAGGAAATTAAAGTTTGGTATTCGGTTGCACGTCATCGTAAGAGAAACCGAGAGTGAAGCTTGGGATGCTGCTAGCGATGTGATTCGATATGTGGATGATGAAGCGATCGCACGCAGCCAACAAGTTTACGCTCGTATGGATTCTGAAGGACAGCGCCGCATGAGCCAATTGCATAAAGGTAACCGAGAAGCCTTAGAAATTAGTCCAAACTTGTGGGCAGGTATTGGATTGGTGCGAGGTGGTGCGGGAACTGCTCTTGTTGGCGATCCGGATACAGTTGCAGCCAGAATGTTGGAGTATCAAGAATTAGGGATTGATACTTTTATCCTCTCTGGATATCCCCACTTAGAAGAAGCTTACCGAGTCGCAGAACTGTTATTCCCCCGCTTACCTTTAGAGAATTTACCAGTTGTTGAACAGCAACAAGTTATTAGTCCTTTTGGGGAAATCGTTGCCAATCAGGACTTTCCAAAGCAGCAACCACAAAAAACAGCTGCAACTGTAGATTAATACCAAATCCGTTTTTATAACCCCAATAAGCCCTAGTGATTAGAAATCACGGCTATACAAACAAAGTCCGCCTGCGCGGACTAAATTATAAAGGTGGTATAAGACGCGGATTTAGTATTATCTCTCGTTCCCAGGCTCAGCCTGGGAATGCCTGACTTGGGAGGCTCCGCCTCCTGCACTCAGCCAGAAGAGGAGGTGCGAGGCAAAGCCTTGGCGTGTGAACGAGGATAAAACAACTGCAACCGTAGACTGTTACACAAGGGATAACACCCAACTTCCTTGAGGGAGAAGAGTTGGGGATGAGGGCACAATTGTTAGTAAGACAGCAACCTTGCATTGAGCGCTTTATAAATGCGATCGCAAGTTTCTTCTAAATGAGCCAGCGTGTAAATATCAAGCTTTTCACCTTGTTGTTGCAAGCTAGATTCTACAGCTTTTTGCAATTGGCGCAATTTATACCAAGCGATTGTACGACCATCTTCAGGGACATTTACATTTCGCAGTACCATTGCCAGCAAGACATTGAGATGTTCTCGCTGTAACGAACGGCGAATGCTAGAAATTGGTTTGACTTCCCTTTCATTTAAGACTTCTGTCCAAATACCGTTTTGAAGAGTATCGAACAGTTCCGGGATTGTCAACACTTGCCCGGAAGGAGTTTTCAATTCTATGTCCCGCAATCGATTGAGACGTTCGCCATCTAAGAGCGATCGCAAGACTCCACTTTGAAAATGCAAAATCCGTTCGTGAATTGGATAATCAAGGCGCGAGACAGGGATGGGATGTCCCCAGTGTTGCCAGCGTGATGGTGCAAGTTGATTGAGGAGTTGCGGTGAGAAGTTGAAAGCGTCTCCTGAAAAAACATATTCTTGCAATTCTGTCAATGCTTGGCGCTGTTTTTCCAAAGAAACCGGTAGAAATGTCCATTGAATATTATTATCACTAGCATGATGACGCCCAAAAGACTGTCCGCCAATATACTGAGTTAGTAAAGTAGCATTCCGAAAATAGTACTTGAGAACCTTATTAAACAATACGCGCAAGTCACTGTAGCTCTCTCCTTGCAATGGGTAACGCCGATCCAGACGTTGTAACATGACGCGAGCATTATCCATTTGCCATTGAGCATAAAGCAGCACATCACTACTCATGTCCCAGACATTTGCCAGAGGATTGATATCCCAGATATCTTCATCAGTTGCATAAGATAATTCTGGTTGAGGCGAAGCCACAGCAATTTGCTCCAAAAAAGCTTTTTCAGCAAAAGGAGTGACTGCTTCAGAACTTAAATCTGGATATCTTTTATAACCGTACTCAATTGCCCATTCATCGTAAGGACCAACGACTGCTGGAAAATAATCGCCTTGTTCCGTTCCTTGAGGTGCTATGTTTACGGGCAGGTAATCCATCACCGAACCAACCAAACCTTTCGTATGAGTCACTTCAGTGTTATTTAATTCTTCAGGAGATAACATTGTGCTGCCGTGAAAGTTGTGGCGCAAACCAAGAGTGTGACCAACCTCGTGAGCAATGAGCGAACGTACATATTGATGTACGTAGTTTTGCATTTGGTCGCTGCTCGGAACTGTATTTTGTACCAGTGACAGTGCTAGCGCCCCCATAGATGCTTGAAAAGAAGACTCCATTCCATAGCAGAAGTCATCCAAACCTTTGGTAATATTACGTTGAGAAGACTGATTGTTAGAGTTAACAACTAGATATTCCGACGCAGAGACTTTTTCTAACAGAGGTTGCGGAGGTTTGTAACCAGCCCTACTCTCCAAGGGTGGTGCAGGTGGTTTGTGACAAGCAACATCTTCAGACTGAGCAACATAACCATCGGTAAGGGATGAATTTGCTTCCATCAAGGCACGATATTCTTGCTGAATCGAACGCACCATACTTGCATCGACAATGATATCTGCGTCCAAGATTTCGCCAGTAAATGGATTCACTCGCACTGGTCCTCTAGCAAAACCTGCGTCTAGCGAATTAAACCAGCGAATGGTGTTGTAGCGTACATCAGCTGGATGCCATTCAGCATCATCCGGCATTTGCCGTACTTCAAGAGCATTTTGGAATCCAGCTTTTTCAAAAGCCTTGTTCCACATAAAAATCCCTTCCGCTATAGCGTCGCGATACTCCAAAGGCACTGCATTTTCAATCCAAAACACAATCGGCTTCTTTGGTGGCGAGATTTGAGCGCTACTATCCGATGGCTCAAGATGCCAGCGATTGATATAACGTACAAACGGCTCTTTCCCTTGCTTTTTAGAGAAGTCTTGGAAAGCAGTGATGAAATACCCTACTCTATCATCAGCCAGTCTGGGAACATAGCCATTGTTTTCAGGTAATTGGGAAAAACTATAATGCACTTTCAACGTCAGTGCTCTACTATCGGGTACGGTAACTAAATATGCACCTTCGGGCGATGAAAACCCATAAACGGAATCAATCTCTACGTTCTCAGGAAAGCCATTAATCTTGTCAAAATAAGACCTATTTTCTTCCAAATGATAATCTGCTTGCAAAGAATATTTTAGTAGAGAAGTTAAGCCAGGAAAATCCTGCATGAGGAGGTCATTTAAACTAACAAGAATATTTTTACTGTATGGGTCGATACAAACTATTTGAAGTGCATAAAGAACTGAATCGCTGAAAGAACGAGCAAGCGATCGCAATTCTGGTTCATTTGATTCTGTACGAAATTTAACGTTACGAATAATAAAATGTAAACTGTTGTTTATGTGACGGAAGTAAAAGAGAAAATCCTGTAAAGGCAATCCACTGTAAATACCGCTTTCTCCAATACCTGATTCTAACGTAACTATACCCAAGAAGTTTTTATCTAGCTGTTCCGCTTTAATTTCCAAGTATGTTTTATCAGAGTCTTGATGGCGATACAGCGTAAAGAGACCCTCTATCTTTTCCGCATTTTTAACGATCTCGAGATATCGCCTAAAATCTTCCCTGTTGCCCTCTTTTAGCAGATTATCAGCACTGGCTAAATTCTCAACACCTGGGATTGTATTCAATGGCTGCACGTAAACACCAGAAAGTTGATTAGCGCCTGCATAGTTCTCCCCTAACAATAGGCTGCATAATAACAAGATACAGATTACCGTTCTTTTAATCCAGTCTCTCATCCTTTCGCTTCCCGTAACACAGCAGCCTTCGTGTTTTGCAGCTGCTTAAATATTAATAGAGTAGCTGTTTTTATTTATTTAAGGTAGTCGTAATTTTACTAGAATTATTAAGAGCTAATGGCTAATGGCTGAGAGCTAATGGTGTTTAAACAATTAGCCATTAGCCATTAGCCATTAGCAATTAAAGAAAGCTACTTCGTACCAAATAACCTATCTCCCGCATCTCCCAAGCCCGGTATGATGTACCCGTTCTCGTCGAGATACTCATCTACAGCTACAGTATAAATGGGTACATCTGGATGAAACTCAGTAAAATGTTTCAGACCTTCTGGTGCAGCAAGTATGCAGACAAATTTAATAGATAATGGATTGGTTGATTTTAGTCGTTCAACAGCTGCTACTGCTGTATTGCCTGTAGCCAGCATTGGATCGACGACCAACACATCTCGTTTGTCCACATCTTGAGGAACCTTGAAATAATACTCAATGGGAACTAAGGTTTTGGGGTCGCGATACAACCCGATATGCCCAACTCTTGCGGTAGGCATCAGTTCTAACATCCCATCTAAAATTCCCTGACCCGCCCGTTGGATAGAAACAATCACCAGTTTTTTCTCTGGCGCAAGGACTGGTGCATTCATTGGTCCTAGAGGTGTTTTGATGAATTCGTCCTTTAAAGGCAAATCGCGAGTGACTTCATAAGCTAACAATAAGCTAATTTCTTTAAGAAGGGAGCGAAATTTTGCCGTACTCGTTTCAGCTTTACGCATTAACGTTAGTTTGTGTTGAATTAATGGATGATTGATGATTGTGATTTGCTCGTGCATATTGGGGACTGAGTAAGTTGGTTTCCCCGACTTCTTATAGAAGTCGGGGAGCTTGCAGTGCTTGAGTTCTAAAATAATGACCCGGTCAGGCGATCGATGTTAAAATACCGTGCCATCGCTTTCTATTTGGATGGGAGGAGTCGCGCCATTGCGGAGTTCGGCAGCAATTCTTCGTCCTGCTGTCCAAGTTCCACCTTGCAAAACTTTCACCAGTGGCAATTCTTCAGCATTCACGTTCAACTTTTGGCGAATTGTGGCAGCAATGGAATCTAAAAGTATCACAGTCAGCGCACGCCATTCTACAATCGCTTCTGAAGAAACCGGGTTGGCTTTTAGCAAAATATCTTGGTTTTTAATGTTTATCAGCCCCAAGTCAAGGCATAAACCTCCATTGCGGTATTCTGCCAATCCCGTGAGAGCATCCAAACCAGTTATTTTTAAACCGAGTTCCTCTAAAGGTTCTAACAAGGAATAGGTTAACCATTGGGACAGTTTGTGAAATGGCACTAAACCATCATCAGTGACGTCCGGGTGAAACCAGACATCCCCCAAATTAATACCAGCAACTTCTACTCGTCCAGACCAGATATCACTCAATCCTTCCAGAACTGCACCCAATACTGTTGCCGCATCTAAATGATTGTTAAAAGTTTTTGTCATTAAATATCGTACCAGATTACCCGGACGAGGATCTTGTTCTCCAAAGAGGTCAGGTGAAGAGACTAGGGAACGACCTAATTTTTGCAATAACTTCAAACGTCCAGTCATTCCCACAAGGGGATTTTCTGCACTCACAGCAAACCCTTGTGCTAATTCCCCTTCAGTTAACGCCTGCAAGCGTTCGGCATTCACTTGCAAAGGTGCTGTGTGACGTTCGCTTGCAAAAGTTCCCGCACAAAACATTTGAAAACTAGCAACTGCTAACCCTTCAGAACGCTTAAAACGCAGTTGAGTTTCCGGTTCGTCATAATACCAACTTTCTCCGGCTCCTGCATCCAGTAAAACACTGACGATCGCCAAATCAAATTTGGCAATCGCCTTTTCTAAAGGCGTCAGATTTGTCAATCTCTCATCCAAAATTGACAAACGAGGTACGCCACCAGCTTCAAAATGTCGCCAACGGCTGTGAAAAGGAATTTTAAAATCCGGATATTCCTCTCGCATCACCCCAATCGTATAATCAGCTACCCGTTCCAATTGAGACAAATCGCAATTGAAATAACGCGAATGACCTTCAACCGCCAGTTTGTATAACTGTCCGCAACGTTCTCGAATAGCAGTAGGCGATCGCAAATAAGCAACCAACTCTCTCTCGTCTTTCCTCTGTGACCTCAGCGCCTCTGCGGTTTTTCTCTCCATTTTTCCCTTCCTAGCGATACACCCTCAAAAAGTATGAAGGATAAAGTATAAAGCTTTTTCTGCCTTATCCTTCATCCTTCTTCATACTTTAGCCTTCCAAAGAACGTCCTTGAACAGATGCCAGCGCATCCGCATCTAATACCTCAGATGTGGTATAATAACCTGCTGCTTTTTTCGCTTCTATTTCTACTCGCGCATCTTGAGGAATCAATTCTTCTGGAATGGGAACTCGTTCCACCACCTCTATGCCTGCTTGAGTGATAGCGTTGTATTTCATATTACTCATTGAAACCAAGCGGTCAATACGAGCCACGCCCAACCAGTGCAACACATCCGGCATCAGTTCTTGAAACCGCATATCTTGAACACCCGCCACGCATTCAGTCCGACTGAAGTAAGCATCAGCGCGATCGCCCCCTTCTTGACGCTTGCGAGCATTGTATACTAAAAATTTCGTCACTTCTCCCAAAGCCCGTCCTTCCTTGCGGCAGTAAACAATGATACCAGCACCCCCTTCTTGTGCTGTTTGGATGCAGACTTCTATTCCGTGGACTAAATAAGGACGGCAGGTACAGATATCTGACCCAAAGACGTCAGAACCATTGCATTCGTCATGTACTCTAACTGCTAGGGGTTTATTGGGGTCGTCGATCGCTGCTACATCCCCTACAATGTATACAGTAACACCTCCAATGGGTGGTAAAAAGACCTCAAGATCGGAACGCGTCACCAATTCTGGAAACATACCCCCCGTTTGTTCAAATAAGGCGCGGCGCAATTCTCCCTCTGAAATTTGGAAGCGCTTGGCCATTCCCGGTAAATACCAAACTGGCTCAATTGCTGCTTTAGTGACAACTAAATCGCCATTGGATTTCATAATTTTGCCATCAACTTGCAAGCGTCCATTCGCTACTGCTTCTTGCAGTTCGGGTATGTTGATATGAGCTTTAGTGATAGCAATTGTCGGGCGTATATCATATCCCTGTTCGTAATACGATCTAAAGACATCACCAACATTTGCCCCAAATGGGTCAAGAGATACAATTTTATCTGGATCGAACCAGCTTGGATGCGGTCCAATGCCCTCCACTGGAGACGTGTTAGTGAGATCGGCCCTGTGATCTGATTGAAGTGCTCCGCTTGCTACCGCCAATGCTCTATACACCGCATAACTACCAGAATGGGTACCAATGACGTTACGGTGTGCTTGCTGAGTTAAGGTAGCTACCACCGGACCCCGTTGCATGGGATCGACTTCTCCCCACTTGATAGGAATTGGTTTGGGACCAAAGCGACTGGGATGCGAAGTGAGAACAATATGCCTGTAGATGCTCTTTTGCTTTGGCATAGTCTTTAGTTTTCGTGTTTTTGCGATCGATTTTTAGTATTAACGATTTATCAATAACTACTAACACATTTCTATTTGGGAAAATGTGAGATACTATTGACCAATCGCTAATAAATCTAAAGATTGAGTCCGCCATTATATCGTATTAGAGACTACAGAAGAGTATGAAGGATAAAGGACAAAGGGGGAAAAACTGCTATTCTCTGTAGAAATTCGTAGAATTCTACGAGTTTCTTCAGCAAAATATTATTTTACACTTAATCCTTCTGGTGACTTCAAGGGTGACTAATTGGATAATAATGTGCGAAATTTGATCCAAAGCTACTATCACTGACCGCGAATTCATGGATTCTTTATTTATCAATTACTTACTTGAAGACTTGAAAAATTCCGATGAAACAGTCCGCGATGAGGCGACCAAAAGACTCTGGCGGATTTGGTTTCAGCAAAAAGGAATTCACGGGCTAGAAATTATCGAACGCAGCCAGCAGTTAGTGGATGCGGGAGAAATGAATCAAGCCGAAGCCATTCTCACAGAACTTATTAACGACCAACCAGATTTTGCAGAAGCGTGGAATCGCCGTGGTTTTCTTTACTACATCAACGCTCAGTATCAAAAGTCTTTAGCAGACTGTCAGATGGTTGTTCAACTTAACCCCGTGCATTTTGGCGCACTTCATGGTATGGGCTTGTGTTACGCGGCACTCGGACAGTATTCTGAAGCGATTAGAGCATTTCGTCTTGCTTTGGAAATCCAGCCCTATTCCCAAGTTAATCAAAAATTGATTTTAGAATGTACGCTTCGATTGAGCTAGTGAGTTAGGGTATAGGACAGTATAGGGCATAGGGCATAGAATTTATGCCCTACGCTCAACTATTGGACTTTGGACAAAAAAGGAGCTTTCCTCCCAAGTATTACATGAATGGGTTTTTGGCTCTTCCCATGTAATACTACTGATATCTTGCACCTACACCCTATAAGGGTGAAGCTATACAAGCAAAGCCTGCCTACGGAGGCTAGAAAATCCCATTTTTTCATGTTATTGATAAAAATATATGATTATTAATGACATAAATATTCAGTATTAATACTTTGCTGCAAGATGTAAGACTAGTGACTTATAACCTTTACCAAAGCTACCAAGATAACGGTAATACCGATTCTAGATGAGGTTGCGCTTAAAATTCCCTCACATTAGAAATGTGGGGCTATACAAACAAAGCCCACCTACGTGGGCTAAATAGATGCATCTTTATACAGAAATGGTATAAGTTTGAACGTCAGAATGCTTGGAACCTTCTAGCTGACGTACCATTTGCTGGAGCATTATTTGGTATCAAGAAGTTCTTCGCTGCCAATAAAGCCATCAATGCTAGTGCTGAAGGTACAGATAATGTCCTGAAAAGCACTGGAAAAACGGTGACCAATACGAGTAACTGTTTCGTTGCAGGCACAGAAATCATCAGAGTAGTAGATACAGGTAAAATTGTAGGGATAACTGCTTTAAAATTCGGTGGCAACCCAACGGGCTATGAATGCAAAATTTACAGAGATAGTCAGTCAGTGTAGAAGGCCTACTGTTGAGTTACTGATGGAAGCACTTTCAAATAGACAAATTGCTATCGACTTAGGAGATTTAGAATGGGGAACATTAAAAATACAAGCAGGTAGTGAAATTGATGTTCCTGATGGCATGAGAACATGGTGGACTCTGGTTAATAATGAACCTGAAGAGAAATCTGTTATGTATATGGAGTTTTACTTTGAGCTAAGTGAAAATTCACAATACATCTCTCTTTGGTTGAAGTCTGAATACGACATCTTCAGACCGCTTCGTTTCGGTGCGACACCAAACAATTTACATGCCGTTCTCACTTTTGAGCGACTTATGAGTTATCTTTCTAAATTAGCCGAGCAAATGAGTGGAGTGTTAGAGATATATCCAGACTTAGCCAACTTCTTCTCAGTTACTAAGTGAAGTCGGTTTGATAATTAGTTTCAATGATAAAACGGTTTACAAACACTAACTATTTTGTACATACTTTCTCAGGTGCAGAGATTATACTCTATAATAATCCTGAAGAAATGGATGATTTGCTAGTTGAATTAATATTTACTTTGGTGGTATGGTCGAAAGCAGTTTTCAATTACCCGTTCGCTACAATTGGGTAGGAACGTTTCTCCCTACTGCTGAAATTTTATTGAAATTCAGATAAAAATATGATGTCAGTTTGTCGCTATATAGTAGCTGTAGGTGTGAATTGTGCGATCGCATTGAGCCATGTTGGGCTTGGTGCAGCGCAGGTACCACAACACCTCAATCCCAGTCCCAATCCCCTGCAATTTCCTACTCTACCGCAAGAAGTCAAGATTCAACACACTCAGCCAATAACTCTGCAGCAAGCTTTAGAACTGGCACGACGTAACAATCTTCAATTACAGGAGGTGTCAATTCAAGTAGAACGCAGTCAAGCTGCCTTACAGGAACTGCAAGCTCTTGAGTCTCCAACTGTTAATCTAAGTACTGCCTTGAGTCTGTCTGAGTCTGTGATGAGCCAGCTTTCCATAGAGCAACCCGTAAACCCAGCATATTCGCAATTGCAATCTAATTTGAACAACGTTCAAACTACTCATGCTGCCGTTAACCAAGCAAAGGAAAGCTTACGTGTTGCACGTTTGCGTTTCCAAACAGGTGTTGGCACTCAAACTGAAGTGATTGAAGCAGAAAATGATTTGACCCGAGCACAAGCTAATTTAGCGCAAGCTGTCTTGAGTTACAATCGTGCTTTAGCTCAGTTACGACGTGCTGTTACCTCTAGAGGAGCAGGCTATCAAAAATAGTAATTTCTCAAATAACCCAGAGAGTCGTCAAAAATGAGTGCGTCCTTCTTTAGAGCCAGTATGCAACTTGTATTTTAACCTTTCGCTTATCTGCTGATAAAACTAATAGTGCAACCTGTCCTCCATTACCCGAAGAGATAGAGTACTTTAAACTCTTATCTGGAAGCTTTTCTGGAACAAGCTCACTAGTCCCTTGAGATGCCATTAACCATTCCTCTATGTCACTTTTGAGGGCTTCAAAAGTTACCACTACTGTTCGGTCAAAAGCACCACCTTTCATTTCAGTTTTGATATGGGTTGCAGATTTTGGTAATGGAGCAAGTTCCGCTAAGTCTTGAGTCACTTCAACAGCATAAGCTTTACTCCTTGGGGTCTGACTGCACCAAATAGGACCCATCAAAATGATGAAAAGATTTAATAAACCCAAAATTGATAATAATAAAGAAATAAGAAATATAAAGAAAATCGCAATACCTTTCTTTCTCTCGCGTTTCTGTAATTGATTTGATGCCGCAATTATCATGCCAAATGTTGAAACTGCGAATAGTGCAAGTAGTGGTAGAAAGAGAAGATCGATCGATGAGTTAAACCATCTTACAGGTGCAATCCAAGGTAAAGGAACGCACCCTGTTTGCCAGAAGACACATAAGCCAATTACCGTAAGTATACAGTATGTTCCTGCAATAGGAATCCACCAACTATTAACGTAGAGATTAAATGAGCGTATTAAAAATTGCATATGGTGGATTTAAGTGAACGATACAAATAATTTAGGTTGTGTCAGCGCAAGCGAAATCAGATGGAATATAGCAATCATAAAAATGTGAAATATTTCATTATATTACCTCAACGGAAAAATATTATAGCAGTTTACCGGACTAGGCAAAACTCTACTTGAGGAGTGCATACTATCCCCGTCCAAAGGTTTTCTATTAAGTTTGTATTTAAACCTTCTTGGTCATATATTTCTTGCGTTGCATATTTGTCGTTATAAACCATCTGAATTTGATAGATACCTACACTTAGAGCATTAAAATTCCAACAACCGCCATCTTTAGCAACAATGGTTAGAGTGAACTGGTCATGCTTTCTCCAAGAAAAGCTAGCGTGTGAAAATAAGGTCGTACTCTCTTGAGGCATAACTGATATAAAATCAGATTCTAATGGTTCTTTAGTGCCACGCCGGAAATATCGCCGGAGGTATACTTGATTATCTGCTCCCATAAGTTGAGGTATTAAAGTATGAAACAAGTCGAAACGGACTGGGATTGGCGTGTTGTTTGTAATGCGAATCCCTATCTGCAAAAGAGTTTGAATGCCACGCTTTTTTTCTGGGAGGGTCAATACTCGTTCTGGCATGAGGGTTTCAAAGCGGATACCATCCACTTCCACTGCACTGCGATCGGCTCCAGTGGGTTTAATAAGAGCAAAATTCACGAATTGAGTTGCCAACTGTCCTGCACTAATTCCTTGGGTTGTTTCTGAATCTGAGCTAAATTCACCATCACTTGGAGGAATACCCCATAGGAACCGAAGTTGATACGTATTAGGTTGGAGAGCTTTAAAAGACCAAGATTTGTCAAGAAGGCTAAAAATGATTGGTGAATAGCTAGGGCTGTTAGTAACTTGAAGTTGCAGTAAGTTACTTTTCCAGAAGAGCTTTAGAGTCAAAGTAACGGTTCTACCTTGCCTTGAATTAACTAACTGAGGCTCAAATGTTCTTTTTGGAATTTTCCAGAACCAATGTATTAAGTTTGATATAAATTGAGACAATCTAAATCCAAAACTTGACTGAGAATGTACATCTTCTTTTCCTCTGTAAACAAGTTCATCTGGAGCCATTTCTCCTTGCATTGCTTGACCATCTAATGTCAAAACCTCTGTTATTAAAGTTTCCTTTGGATTGAGATGAAAAGGGTTTGATGTGTTGTTGATAAGGTCAACAGAAATGTCTATAAAAGAGTTAGAATTGTAGCGTTTTTCTGGAATGGCTAACACTATAAGATTGGTTTCTCGAATTCTCAGTTGTATACCATCTACATGAAAATTGTCGTTACTATTCGATTCATTTGATATCATGTTAGTTACCCTCTCTATCTCCAGTTATTAAGGGTCATACAACATGATGGCATACGACTTAATATTATTGTTCCGAAAAAGAATAAAGCTAAGAGGGGTGCTGAAAAAGATTGGGCATTAGATGCATATTGCTCTCTTCAAGCAGCTCGTCACCAATCCATAAATAATCTTTGGACTAATTTACGTAATTTGTTGACCGAAATGGGTAATTAAATTCTCCTTATGGGTGCTGGGGAAAATTATATTGCCCAAAAATCTCTAATACCAATTCTATGTGAAGTTGCACATTATTGCCCTCACTCTAGAAGAGTGGGGCTATACAAACAAAGCCTGCCTAAGCGCAAAGCGCACGCTACGCGATGCCGCAGGCTATGCCCGTAAGGGCTATACGCAGGCTAATTGTATGCAGCTTCATATTAAATTGGTATAAAAGATGCTGCGATCTCACTAAACAGGTAGGAACGGTATTGGAACAAACAAGTCAAATTTCTTTAAAAGTCATACGAAACCGACATCAACGCAAGCTATTGTAGAAGTTAGTCAATTGACAGAGCCAACAGATGAAAGATCGTATGCCAATTCCTGAACCACAGCGTTCTTTTTTAGAAAAGATGCTTGTGAAGTTGCAGACTGATGAACGCTTGTTAGGTGTGGCAATTGCTGGTTCTTATTTAAGAGGAGAAATGGATGAGTACTCTGACTTAGATTTAATTCTTGTTGTCAATGATGGTCATTACCAAAATCTTTTCCAACAGCGCCAAATTTTTGCCAGTCAACTTGGTTCATTGTTAGCAGCTTTTACTGGCGAACACGTCGGTGAACCGAGAGTGTTAATTTGTCTTTACGACAATCCTTTAGTACACGTTGATTTAAAGTTTTTACTTCTACAAGCTTTTACAACAGACCTAATAGAAGATCCGGTGGTTTTGTGGGAGCAAGAAAATTTACTGACAACAGCTATTGCCAACAACCCATGTCACTATCCACCGATTGATTTGCAATGGATTGAAGACCGCTTTTGGGTATGGGTACACTACTGCGCTGCTAGATTAGGTAGAGGTGAGCTCTTTGAAGCCCTTGATTTTTTAGCGTTTCTCCGGGCACAGGTTTTAGCTCCATTGGCTAAAGTTGAAGCAGGGCGACTACCGCGTGGAGTTAGAAATCTAGAGAAAGAAATTCCCCAAAGGCTTGGAGATTTTTACCAGACTATTGCTGCTCAACACAATCAGCATGAAATTGCCCAAGCACTACAAAACAGTATTCACTTTTATCGCCGATTGCGAGATGCGTTAAAGTCCCCGACTTTGGTAGTGCGATCGCAAGCGGAAGTTGCCTCCACCGAATATCTACAAAAAGTTATTGAGAATTTTTGATAACGTTTCATAATTTTACCTTGAATTCCCCGTCGGTACTTCTTTATGGGTCGGTATCCAAGTCCGGTTGAAGGAAGCCGTCTGTAAAACGGATGCCCTTGTGCCCCGTAGGTTCACATCTTACCCGAC
The DNA here is from genome assembly GCF_045999855.1 of Tolypothrix campylonemoides VB511288_2. Taxonomy (NCBI): domain Bacteria; kingdom Bacillati; phylum Cyanobacteriota; class Cyanophyceae; order Nostocales; family Tolypothrichaceae; genus Tolypothrix; species Tolypothrix campylonemoides. The sequence continues at coordinate 509,727 of NZ_JBFPMW010000002.1, read as the reverse complement.
CCATTGTGAAGATCTCTTCAAATTGTTAGCATTTAATGTAGCATCGTTTTAAATAACTGGTGATAGAGCCAATATGAATCGGCAATTGCCTCAGTTTATCCACCCCATTGTCGAGCGTTTGCAGTCAATTCATGGAATTGCAGCGATCGCTCTAGGTGGTTCGAGAGCACGAGGCAACCACACACAGAAGTCAGATGTGGATTTGGGAATTTATTACCTGCCAGACAATCCCCTTGATGTGGCTGCTCTAAATCACTTGGCCTCTAAAATTGATGACGATCGCCGCGCCAATCTCATCACTCCAATTGGTGGGTGGGGGAAATGGATTAATGGTGGCGGTTGGCTGCGGATAGAAGGTGTCCCTGTAGATTTTCTCTATCGTGATGTAATTCAGGTTAATCGTGTCATTGATGATTGCCACGCCGGACAGATCGCGATTGATTACCAACCAGGGCATCCTCATGGCTTTGTATCCTCTATTTATATGGGTGAAGTTGCTCATTGTCTGCCACTTTACGACCCGAATGGTGTTTTAGCCGCTTTAAAGGCTAAGACAACTCCCTATCCAACTCAGCTTCAACAAGCAATTGTTAATATGTTTGCCTGGGAAATAAGCTTTTCTTTGTTCGTTGCTCAAAAAGCAGTTGCCAGAGGTGATGTTGCCTATGCAGCAGGTTGTTGTTTCCGCAGTGTCGCTTGCATGAATCAGGTATTATTTGCACTTAATGGAGAGTACTTACTGAATGAGAAAGGCGCGGTGGCAATTGCTAACAACTTCGCACTATGCCCGCAGAACTATCAACCACGCATTGAGTCAGTATTTGCTAAATTAGCAAGTGATGCAAAATCGCTCGGAGATGCGATCTCCATTCTTGAAAGAATTGAGCGAGATTTAAGTCAATGGTATGGCGATCGTCGGTTAGTCATTTAGACCATAATATTAAGGTTGACATTGCTCAAGTCAACACCAGAGAAATTTCTTTCTCCAACGACATAACGCCCGTACAACTCTTCAGCATCCATAACTATGATGCCAACGGCGCAGGCTGGTTCATCGACCCCACTCTCTGGGAAATAAACACTACACCTTTATCAGTATCCCCAGCCCTCTTCATCTCTAATACTTCCATCAGGCATGATAGTATTGCAAAGAGTAACCACATCGGGTGGTATAGACGTAATTCCCACGCAATTAGTCAAGTTAGCTCCAGTCAAGTCAAGCCCGTCCAAATTGGTGTACGAGAGATTAGCTCCAGTCAAATTAACGCCAATCAAAATGGCTTTTTCCAAATCAGCAGTCAAAAGGTTGGTACCCCTCAAATCAGCACCCCTCAAATCAACACCCCTCAAAGAAGCGTTAGTCAAATCAGCTTCCCTCAAGTTTGCTCCGCTCAAAGAAGCACCGTCCAAATCGGCGCTATTGAGATTGGCTCGACTCAAATTGATATTAGTCAGTTTGGCGTAGTGGAGGTCAACGCCCCTCAAATCAACACCACTCAAATCAACACCACGCAAAACAATGCCAACAAATCTTTGCTCCCCTCGCTCCCGACGGCTAAGAAATTCATCAAGAGCAATTACCCGAATTGGGTCATTTTCAATTCTCCCATCTGGCATAGTCGTGTTACACAACAGCACATCTTCCCATTCGACTTGACTCAAGTTAGCACCAATGAAATTTGCATCCGTCAGGTCAGTTCCAACGAAACTGGCTCCAGTGAGATTGGCTTGGGCGAGGTTGGCTCCGCTCAAGTTAGACCATTGAAAACTAGCTCCGCTCAAATCGGCTCTTGCCAAGTTAGCATCAGCAAGAATTATTTCCCACCAAGTACTTTGAGCGAGGTTGGCATGACTCAGATTAATCCCGCTCAAGTCAGTCTCCCCCACTTGGATTCCTTGCAAATCAACCCCACTAAAATTTCTCTCATGCAAATCAACCCTAGTAAAATTTCTCTTAAGAGCAGCATAACGCTGCAACAACTCTTTAAAATCCATAATTTACCTACTGCATCAACTAACACACATAAAGATAACTCACAAAATCTCTATAACACTCTGTTCGACTCCACTAACCGATTTGACATCGACTTTATTCTTCCTACCTATTAACTTATCGCGTTATACAAAAATCAACAAAAGGAGTTGATACGATACCTTTCCAAATCCCCTCTATTAATTTCACATCTTTATTACTTCTTTCATCAATTATTGGTATTGTGTTGTTTCGATATGTAAAACGAACTCTATACTTACCAGGTTTGAGATTCTAAAGACACCAGACTTCCCCTGAAGGTTTATTCCCTTGAATTTTTTTACGTTCCTCAAACTTTCCTTCTAAAAAGAAAGTCACACTTTCTCCAGGCATCGCTAACATACTGAAACATTAGCGAGGCAACAAAAAAACGAGAATTTATCTCAATCAGCACAACAAGAGAGTAAAAAGCTATAGCTTTGGCCGACGTGATTGTTGTAACTTAGCTGTTTGCAGTCTTGACAAACAGCCACCTGTAAAGACTGATGCGAATAGAATTCACTGCTATACAAACAAAGTCCGCCTACGCGGACTAACTTAAAAACAAGGTTTCAAATTTTCTTTGCTGAAAGTGATAAAAGAGAATTAATCAATACTGCATGAAGAATGCGATAAGCGAGCGATTACAGCAACAGTCATATCGCACTCCTTGAATGTACTATGTTTCTTTACCTTGAAAATACTGAAGATTATGTTTTTTGCGATCGCAACTCTATTAACTTCACCTGAGTTTTCTATACGCGGTTCTCATATAGCTAAAGTTTTTAGTATGCCAAGTTACTTATACCAAGTTTCTATGAATGCGATCGCAATGTTCCCAGTAAGGAGCAACCAACCAACACTAATCGATGAATTTCATCTAATCCAAGTAGGTTGAGACAGGTCCAGATCGCTCGTTTGCCTGGTCTAGGGTAGTCCAGTCGAGATCGAGGCACTACGAGCGGTCTGCCCTCAAGCCGTAGCTTCATTGCGCGTGAAGTCAGCGGCGTGCAATTTCACGAAGTCGTACATACTTGTCGGAGGAGTGTCGGTGAGCTTGAACAGGTCATCCGTCATGCGGTCATACCGCCCCTGTGCGTGAAGAGAGGCCATCACCACGAGGTGGTTGACAAGGTGAGTTGGCACCCCAAATTCAAGAAGTCTATCGGTCCACGCGGAGAGTGGCACGTTACGATAGCGGATAGTTCGGCCGAGTGCTTCGGAAAAGGCGCGTGCGTAGTGGTCCAGATCGACCGACTCAAATCCGGTCAGATTGTAAACATGACCAATGTGCTCTACAGGGTCGTCGAGGATTGCGGCAACGGCACGCGCCACATCAACAGCCGAGATAGGCGAGGTCTTACTGTTACCCAGCGGCAGCGCCAGTTCGTCGCTGTCACGGACGCCAGCAGCGGCGAGACGCAGGAAGAAGCCCTCGAGGAAGACCGTCGGTCGCACCGTGACGATCGGCAGTCCGGACCACGCCAATACTTGTTCTGCAAGCCAGTGCAGCTTGTGCTGCGGGCTCGGGGTAGTCTCGGTGATGCTCATCTGCGTTACTGTCATCTGCGACATGTTCACGAAAGCCTGGACACCATGGTGGCGTGCCACCGCAGCGACGTTAACCGTGGCTTCGAGATAAGCCGCCGAGATTGACATTCCGAAATAAATGCGCGTACAACCTTCGATCGCTCGGTGCATTGAGGCGAGATCCGTCAGGTCGCCCTGTACGACCTCGGCACCGAGCTGGCGCAGGGCGTCAGCGCGTTCATCCTCCCGCCGGACCAAAGCACGCACTTTATGTCCCTTGGCAAGCAACATTGCAGTGAGGTGGCGGCCGATAGCACCGATATCGCCGGCTGCTCCAGTTACGAGGATCGGGCTGCCATCTGTGGATTTCATCGTCATATCATTTACCTTTCAATTGTATTCAGCTAGATTGGGAGGCGTTCGGAGTTTTGAGGGCGTCGGCGACAAGAACAATGTCTTGACTCTCCTGTCCGGCGCGGCAGGTGCTTGCTGGACGAATGGCAGGATTGTTTCATAACAATCTCCTTTAGATTGGTAAGCTTGCTGCCCACCTCAGTTAACTTCATTCTTCTGCAATCGCTCAATTTAGACCACTCAAGTTCTTTGAATTAAAACGCGATTTAATTGCTCTGTCCTTAAGGAATGCCACCCTAAGTGAGCCACAAGCAATGACATCTCATTTATTGAGCGATTTGTCTCAGTTCCATCGAGAGTGCGTCGTAAGTTATAATACAGACCAAACAATTAACATTTATGGATTACTTGATAAATAATTAGACATTGTAGGCAGAAATGCGGATGTTGGTGAATTTAGCATTTCAGGGTGCGATAAAGCGATCGCCGAGCAAATGTATAAATCATAACTAATAGTACATAACCAATAGCCCAAGCAGGGCTATTGGTATTACCTATTGTTTCAAATCATAACGTTGTTTATATTTCTCTTCAATTATATTTCTCATCCACTGTCCCAATAATTGCCCGTGTGCTATTTGTTTGCAATACCTGCAATATATCCAAAAAATCCACACCCCAACATTTCCCTGGAGATACTATGAGCAGCGAAAGCGGATGCCCGTTTACGGGCGGAAGTCAGAAACTTACAGCCCGTCATGTGACGTCGAACCGAGATTGGTGGCCGAATTCTTTGAATCTGAGCATCCTCCACCAGCACTCACCACAAGCCAATCCCATGGGTGAAGCGTTCAACTACGCTGAGGAGTTCAAGAGTCTCGACTTAGATGCCGTGAGGAAAGATATCTTCGACCTAATGACCACCTCTCAGGACTGGTGGCCAGCTGACTACGGTCATTATGGACCGCTGTTCATCCGGATGGCTTGGCACAGTGCAGGCACATACCGTATTGGCGACGGTCGCGGCGGTGCTGGCTCGGGTAGCCAGCGGTTTGAGCCCCTCAACAGTTGGCCTGACAATGCCAACCTTGATAAAGCACGCATGTTACTTTGGCCAATCAAGCAGAAATATGGCAAGAAACTCTCGTGGGCCGACCTCATGATCTTTGCTGGTAACTGCTCGCTTGAGTCAATGGGCTTCAAGACGATCGGCTTTGCCGGGGGGCGAGAGGATGTCTGGGAGCCAGAGGAAGACATCTACTGGGGCTCTGAGAAAGTCTGGCTCGGCGACGAGCGTTACAGCGACGACCGGGTGCTTATGAATCCCCTCGCCGCCGTTCAGATGGGCTTGATCTACGTGAACCCAGAAGGGCCAAACGGCGAGCCCGATCCGGTTGGCTCGGGGCGCGACATCCGCGAGACCTTTGGTCGGATGGCGATGAACGATGAAGAAACAGTTGCGCTCGTTGCTGGCGGACATACCTTTGGCAAATGTCATGGTGCGGGCGAAGCGTCGCACGTAGGTTCTGAGCCTGCGGGTGCCACTATCGTGGAGCAGGGCCTCGGCTGGAAGAGCAAATTTAACACGGGTGTCGGCGTCGATGCAATCACCAGTGGTATCGAAGGTGCATGGACTCCCACTCCGACACAGTGGGACAACAGCTATTTCGACACTCTGTTCAAATATGATTGGGATCTGACAAAGAGCCCCGCAGGCGCGTGGCAATGGAAGCCCAAAGACGGCGCTGGCACAGATACGGTGCCTGACGCGCACGATCCGTCGAAGCGACACGCACCTATGATGACCACGGCGGACATGGCTATGAGGATGGACCCCATCTACGAGCCGATTTCGCGGCGTTACTATGAGAACCCGGATGAATTCGCCAACGCCTTCGCCCGCGCCTGGTTCAAGCTGACGCATCGCGACATGGGTCCGCGATCGCGCTATCTTGGTTCGGAGGTTCCAACAGAAGAGTTCTTGTGGCAAGATCCCATCCCTCCAGTCACGCATGAATTGATTGACGAGCAAGACATTGCTGCTCTCAAAAGCAAGATTCTTGCCTCGGGACTGTCTGTCTCCCAACTCGTTTCGACCGCCTGGGCATCGGCGTCAACGTTCCGTGGGTCCGATATGCGCGGTGGAGCGAACGGAGCACGAATTCGTCTTGCGCCTCAGAAGGATTGGGAAGTCAATCAGCCAACCCAATTGGCAAAGGTGCTGCAAACCCTGGAGGCGATCCAAGAGGAGTTCAACAGCTCGCAGTCCGGAGGGAAGCGGGTTTCGCTCGCTGACTCGATCGTTTTGGGCGGATGTGCTGGCGTTGAGCAAGCGGCGAAGAACGCCGGACATGATGTTAAGGTTCCTTTCAAGCCCGGACGTACAGATGCGTCACAGGAGAAAACTGATGTGGAATCCTTTGCTCCACTTGAGCCAAAGGCGGACGGGTTCCGCAATTACTTCAGCGGCAAACACAGCGAATCGCCTGAGGAGTTGCTGATCGATCGGGCACAATTGCTAACCCTGTCAGCCCCCGAACTGACGGTTCTCGTGGGCGGCTTGCGCGTCCTAGGTGCGAACTTTGAAGCGTCCAAACATGGCGTTTTCACCGATCGACCGGAGACGTTAACCAACGACTTCTTCGTGAACCTGCTCGACCTGAACACGGCGTGGAAGGCGCTCTCGGAGGCGGAAGATGTGTTCGAGGGGCGCGATCGCAAAACTGGCAAACTCAAGTGGAGCGGTACCCGTGTTGACCTCATCTTCGGCTCGAACTCTCAGCTACGCGCCCTTGCGGAAGTTTACGGATGTAGAGATTCGCAGCAAAAATTTGTGCATGACTTTGTGGCGGCTTGGGATAAGGTGATGAACCTCGATCGCTTTGACCTCAGATAGTTTCAGCGAAAAGGTCTTCGAGGGTTTTTACGCTTGACACTCCCACCCCTGGAATTATCTCTTGTGAGATTTTCAAGGGTGGGATTCTTCTTTCATCCAGCCAACTTATTAGTTAAAACGCGATGTATTAAAGGTGGAACTAACCAACATTCTTTCACTTTACTTCCAAGCTATTAAAGCAGTGGCGGAAAGTTGTTCGCTAAAAGTTCCAGAAGGTTCCACACTCAGTAATGAATTTCTCAAGTCTGCTTCAAAGGGAGCGCGATTTTCGCCAAAAAAGGAGGGTAAGGCAAAGGCGGTTGAGTAAAGATAACCCAAGTATGAATCAATTGTCCAAGTTCTTTCAAAAGTAACTGTTAGGTTTTCTTGCTTTGAAAATCCCGATTTTGCCAAAACTTCTTCATGAGTAACTGCTAAAGGTTTCCACAAACCTTGTCCTCCCTGACCTGTACGCCGTTCTTCTCCAAGCCAGCGTTTGACTGATGCGATCGCTGCTTGCTTCCATGGATAAGAACTGTTCCAAGGGTCTTCATTTGTTTTTACGATAACAATACCCCCACCCTCTTCAAGGAGCGGATGAAGCTTTTCAAGAACCAGTTCTCGTTGCATCCAATGAAAAGAGCGCCCCATCGTTACCAAGCGAAAATTTCCCCAATCTGCAGTAATTGATTCAGCACGTGCGTGAATCCAACGAATATGATTAACTTTTGCTGCTTCTGCTTCTACTCGTGCTTCTGCTAGCATATCGGCATCAGGATCGACTGCTACCACTTCTTCAAAGCGCGAGGCAAAGGGAATAGCAATCAATCCTGCTCCACAACCAAGATCGAGAAGTCGTCCGCTACCATTTAATTGAAAGCGCTGTGCAAGCAAATCAAATAAATCTTGCGGGTACTTTGAGCGATAGCGAGCATAATACCAAGCAGCACCTTGAAACAAAGTTGGGTCGTAGGTAGGTCTGTTTGCAACCATTTGGAAAAACTCCGACTGTTAATAGTTATAGGTGTTTTGAGCAAAGTATAAGGAGGAAAGGTAGGGGGATAACCTTTACTGTCTATCCTTCCCACCAATCCAAAATTACCCGTTCAGCCGCAATTAAAGTACGGTTTTTCAATCGAAATATCGTACTTTAAGGTCAGTTTGCCACACTTGCCCTTTGAGAGCAAGTATTTTTCTACAAACTTAAGGAATACAATTGAAGTGGTAATTTTTGCTCTGGTACTTTTCTATCGCAATGCAGCAATCAGTAGACCAAGAATTTTCCCAAGTTTCGATCGTTGATATCAGTGCGCTAGTTTCTGGATCTGGTGACAAATACACGGTAGTCGATCGGATCGGACAAGCATGCCGTGAGTGTGGTTTCTTCTACATCATCGGGCACGGAGTGGATGAAGGACTACAGCAACGTCTGGAAGACTTAAGCAGACAGTTCTTTGAACGGGATCTGGAAACTAAACTAGAGATTGGCATGAATGTTGGTGGTAGAGCATGGCGGGGATATTTCCCTGTAGGAGGCGAATTGACATCAGGTAAGCCAGACTTGAAGGAAGGTATATATTTTGGTGCAGAACTTGAGGATAACCATCCACTTGTCAAAGCTAGTACCCCAATGCACGGTCGCAACCTTTTTCCATCAAGTGTTCCGCAATTGCGGGAGACGGTGCTTGAGTATATGGAAGCAATGACCAAACTAGGGCATAAGTTGATGGCTGGTATTGCTCTTAGCCTTGAATTAGAAGAATCCTACTTTAGCGATCGCTATACAAAAGACCCACTGATATTATTTCGTATTTTTAACTATCCTCCCAATTCGTCACTCTCTGAGAAGAAACGTCAGTGGGGTGTGGGGGAACACACTGATTATGGTGTTTTAACTATACTCAAGCAGGATAATGCAGGTGGATTGCAAGTTAAGTCGAAGTCTGGCTGGGTAGATGCGCCGCCTATCCCTAACTCATTTGTATGCAACATTGGAGATATGCTCGATCGCATGACGCGAGGGCTGTATCGTTCGACACCCCATCGCGTCTTGAATTTGTCGGGACGCGATCGTCTGTCGTTCCCATTCTTCTTTGACCCTAATTTTAATGTAGAAGTCCAGCCAATTGAACTCAAAGGAGTGATGGCGAGCGACGATCAAAACGAACGTTGGGATAGGGCTAGCGTTCATGCCTTTCGTGGAACTTATGGCGATTATTTGTTAAGTAAGGTGTCTAAAGTGTTTCCGGAGTTACGCCAAACAGTGCTGTAAAATCAATTACAGCAAGTAGTTTGAGGCAGTTGTGAAGCAACCTGAGTCGTTCACTCAAAAGAAGTTAAGATGAAAGCATTGTCCTCCAAACCTGATGACTTCTAATCTAGAAACAAGCTGCAAACTCAAATGACGCAAGTAACGATTGCAACATCCAGAAGAGAAACACCCCTTTTGTTTGAGGAACTGACGTGGAGAGAGTTCAAAGCAGTTGAACAATTGTTAGATCGCCAAGGATACCGACTCTCTTTCTTGGATGGTGTTTTAGAGATACGAAGAATGCCAGGAGAACCCCACGAAACAGTTAAGAAGAGAATTGCTGCATTGGTAGAATTGTATTTGCTTGTGGCTGGGTTTGACTTTTTTACAGAATACCACGCAAATCTAAAATAAAACCCGGCAACACATCTTCACCAGATAAAGTCGTAGGGGACTTGATCGCTTCCACCTCTCGTCCTTGGCGATAAATTTCTACTTGCTGGTTCTGTGGATCGATGAGCCAACCCAAACGAACTCCGTTGTCCATGTACTCCTGCATCTTAGCCTGCAAGGTCTTCAAATCATCAGTTTTAGAACGCAACTCAATAACAAAATCTGGAGCAATCGGTGGAAATTTTTGTCGTTGCTCAGAACTCAAAGATTCCCACCTTTCTAATACCAATTCTATGTGAAGTTGCACATTATTGCCCTCACATTAGAAATGTGGGGCTATACAAACAAAGCCTGCCTAAGCGCAAAGCGCACGCTACGCGAACGCAGGCTAATTGTATGTATCTTCGCTGCGATTTTTTGCACTCACTCGTCAACCATACTCTTGATTACTTCCTGCTTGCTAAAATAGTTTCTCGACCAGATAAATTCAGTATATTTTCCTTAAATGTAAGTGTAAATAATTACTATAGTTTTATTGAAATTGCAATTCGTCGTAGGTTGGGTGGAGCGAAGCAAAATCCACAGCCAACGACGAGCCAGGTTCTCCTCGGTAAAGCGTTCAATTTTAAAAGGCTGAGTGTTGATACAACTACAACTAACACAGACTACGAAGATCGCTCTTTATGAATGAATCAAATCCCTTAGATTTATTAAACCAACTGCTGCAAAAAGATGCTTCTGATGTACTTGCTTGGCTGAAAGATATTTGGTCAGGGCAATTAAAAGCTCCTAAAGACTTTAATTGGTTGGGCTTAGCTCAAGCAGCAGGAACTACGGCTAGTTATAATATTCATAATTTTGACGATAGTGACACTGCATGTGCCTTGCCTTGGGCGGAGGTAGCAACGTTAACTTATGACCTACTGGTAAGTAAGGTAGAGTCTGACAAACAAGAGCCATATATGCTTAGCTCAATGCTTCTACGAGCCGCTATGATAGAAAGATTCGATGCTATTCCCGGTCATCCTGTTCTTGATTTAGACCGGATTAGTCACTGGTTCTTCGACAACTTGACTATGTCGCCCCAAGAAGCTCAAACTAAAACATTGTCTTGTTGGGAAGATATAAAAGGTTCTATAAAAGATATGCGAGAATTAAGGCGAATTAAAAATCGATTGAATGTCTTATTAGTGTTAGTTGATAGTGGAAAAATTCTTCCAAATGAAGAACTTAAAGCTTGGATTTATATACGAGATATATTACCGTAAGATTATTGTAAGTAGTCAATGCCCGATATATCCTGTAGAACGGACTTGCATATCTTTCAACTCCTAAGATGCACATTTTATAACCTTGATACAGCAAGGCTTTTAGAAAATGAAAAAAATGTACGTTTTTCATATATTACTAGCGGTGATTTTCGCGGCTAGTCAGAGGCTTATATCTTGTACCTGTAAAATTAAACGAGTCAAATAATTCTTGCTCTTCTATAGGAGTCCTATTTGATTTCTTTTAGCAGACGAATTTTCTGAGTCGGGGGATGGAGAACACCAAATATTTCTTATTTTTGAGATTGAGGAGATATTAGCGCTTCTTTTACTTCAGCAAAAGCTGTTTCTATGTTTGTGCGTAATTCTTGCTCATCTAATACGCCCTTAAATACTTCATATCTTTCTGCTGTAACTACTACTCTAACAGGTTTACCAAGTCTTCTGAGCCTTTGTGGCTGAACATCAAGATCGTCTCCCCATTGATAATCTAAATTTCTAAAATCAACAACTAAGCCACTAATTTTTTCAGGTAACTCAATATCACAAAATTCATTAATGCGCCACTTAATAAAAAGTGCGTCGTCACTTCCACTAGAGCCAGCTAAATAAGTGCCAATAAAAACTATTAAACCTACTAATATTTGAGTTTTTGGTAATTTACATATATAGTATTTGGTTTCTATATGACTAATATCGAGAGAAATTTCTGTAAAATTTTGTAAAATTTTATCATCATTTTGAGACATATATAGTAATCCTAAATCATTTGTAAAAAAATTGGATTGCTAATGGCTAATAGCTAATTGCTTTTTGACCATTAGCTATTAGCCCTTTGGGTTCGCCAGTCCCCAGGGCTGGTCTCACCATTAGCAGTCTTGACTCTTATTCTTATATTTCATTTAGGACTGCTATATATTCCAAACACTAACGATGAAAGAGAATAAAAGAGCCAGGTTCAAGAGAATCTAATAAGTTTTTTTGTAACAAAGTGGTTAATGCTCAACAAATTGCTTAACGTGACTTTCTACATGAATGCTACTCGAATGCTTCTTACACCTAAAAACTCAAAATCTTAATTTAGGGTGCTAGTTCAATTGATTCAATTGCCACTACACAAGGCGCAACTATACTGGCTGCGTCACGTGGATATGGAGGCATTATCGGCAAAATTTTGCCTACTACCACAACTCGTTTATTTTCAAATTGGGCAATTTCGTTAGACGATCTAATAGCTTTTGAATGCCACGGTGGATAAAAAAATATTTTACCACCATCATCCAAAACTATTAAAACATGACCTTTATATTGAGGTGGTGGAGTTTGCCTATATCTTACATCTACTTGCCTGTATTTCCCAATCACACGTACTGGTATGCCTACTGTTCCTGCATCTATGCTTTGTTTCATTATGTTATCATCACCACTGACATCAAACCGAGCATCATAGTGTTCATCTATATCATCTTTTATCCTGATAGTCGGCAGTTGGGTCATAATCTTCTCGCGGTTTGTCAAATTTAAAGTAAGAATTTGGTGAAATTGGCAACTTGCTATTCCTATATTCCCAATAAGTAAACAAATAGTTTACTCAAACCCAATAATGTACTTTGGATTATATTCCGAATTTAATCTGTCATAATTTTATTAGCTGACTACTAGAAGCGTTCTGTCTCATCCAACCTAGTCATCAAAGATAATTAGCAGGGAATTGTGGTGATTCTATCAGATAACTTGGATCGAGATGAGCATGAAGTAGTGCTTGACGTAAACACTCTGCTTCTGCCTCGATTAGATCGATAGAATGGATACTGCCGCGATCGCGCAACCGCAAGATGGGACGAGTGCCTATCTCAGACATCCTCTAAAGAAGACCTCTTTTTTGAGAAACTAATATAGCTTATTAACATTTTTATTTACCAATCTTTTTGGAGAAAAAAACTGCCATAAATTATCGATAGCTCAAAGATGTCTGTTGTAATTACAGCTGCTTTCTGATGAGATTCTACACCCAGAGAAAAGCCGATTAAGTCAGCTTCCATTTCATGTAATTTCTCTGAGTCATGCACAGTCCACATTATGTCGCGACAATCCTGAAAAACTAGCACATACGGCAAGCGCTCAGTAGGATTGTAGACACACTCAATCAACACTTTATTTCCCCATAGAGATACCATCACACTTGTAATTAGCGATGTTTGTCCACCCAGTTTAAATAAATAATAATCATCTGGCATATTTATTTAATTACTCATCTTTTCTCCATTATGAAGCTTTCTGGGTATTTCATTGCCAAATTCGTCTCGCATATCCCATCCAACCCAATCATCAAAGATAATTAGCAGGGAATTGTGGTGATTCTATCAGATAACTTGGATCGAGATGAGCATGAAGTAGTGCTTGACGTAAACACTCTGCTTCTGCCTCGATTAGATCGATAGAATGGATACTGCCGTAATCACGCAACCGTAAGATGGGACGAGTGCCTGCGTATAAATCCAAATCTTCAACCGGACATAACTCACCAGTAACTGCCTTTTGCGATGGTAGAGTTTTTGTAAGTTTCTGCACAAATTCGTCACGGGGTTCTCCTTTTACCTCAATTATTTGTTTTGGTATTTCACCTACATTTAATGTAATGTTCTCTGCTAGGGTGGCAAATTGTTTCACACTATTTTGGAGAGTAGTCGCAATCGCATTGCTATTGATATCCGTGGAGTCAGAAGACGATTGCGAAATTATCGTTACCTTTCCCAGTGAACGAAGTTGTGCCTCATCTTCCGGAATGTCGTAAATATCCGGTATCAACTTCATAACGAAGCTATCACTTCTAGAAGCCGCCCAAACGAGAGTAACTCGATAAACTGCTAAACGTGTTTCCAATTCAGTATGAGAGCGAAGATACAACCTGTAGTAAGCCATATTTATAATTACAATTGGTTGATTTTTTAGACTGAGGGTTCGCCGCTTTCTGTAATCCAATCTAAAATTAGCAATCTGCAAGAGGGACATGCAGTTTTAGCTTCTACTCTTACAACCAGTATAGATGAGGTTAAAGATACTCAAGCAAATACTCAACCAGTTACCCAAAGAAATACTCAAGTAGATACTCCAATAGCTACTTAAGCTAGAAAAGTATCAAATAAATCTAATGCTAAGACATCAAATAGTAACAGTACTCGTACAAATACTGATAAGACTACCCAAAAAGAAAAAGGTGCTTTAGCCGCTGTTTCAGAGATGAATCAAAGCAAAAAACCCTTAATTTGTAAGCATTGTGGAATTGTGGCAGTTCACAAGCTTTATGGCTCAAGGAAAAATAAAAGTACTGGAGAAGTTGTACCTCGGCATCAATCTATAAATTGTGGAAAAACTTTTTACAAAGACGCTAGTAAAAGTAGCAGGTGCCAAATACAATAGTAAAAATAAACTAAAAATCAGTTTTTAGCGCGATTGGAGAGGTACGGCACCTATAAAATTATATATGATTATTTACTATATAACTGCAAAAAATTGATGTTAACTCTACTTCAAGCAGAAAATATCTGTAATAAAGCACTAGCAAAAGCCGAGGAATTAAAAACTCCAGTCTCAATTGTAATTTTAGACTTTGGCGGTCATGTAGTCTTAAGTAAAAGAATGGACAATGCTTCTTACCTGACTTTAGAAGTTGCCCAAAATAAAGCCACAATTTCGGTTATTTTTAAAACTCCAACTCATATTATGGGCGAGATTGTCAAAAAAGTGCCTGACATTAAAGAATCTATTAACATAATTCCAGGTAAAGCCATTTTGCTACCTGGAGGCTTTCCAATTATGCAAGATAATATTTGTATTGGGGCTATTGGAATTTCAGGAGGAGATTTAGAAACTGATAAAGCTATTGCAATAGCAGGAATTGCTATTTGATTGAATTAAGGATAATTACGCGGAAATCACATCCTAGTGGTTTGCAACCCCATCATCAATAGCTTTCCTAAGTTTTTCGGGCACGTTTCTATCTATCAATCCACACCTTTTCAATGTCGGTTGCTCTCAGGTAAGCTGCGGCTAAAGCCAGCTGTTTATCTCTGACTGATTGGCAGGAACGCGATCGGGTAACAGGCACCTGCAAGTTATAAACATTACCAAGATTACGAATAATATAGGAGTTATATTGCTAACTTTCTGGGAACTTCATATTCTCACTGCTATGTCAACTCGTCAGTACTAACCGCTCCGAAATACCTATGCAAAGCTATTCAGTACTAGGTGGTAGCGTTATTTACCTAATAACAGCCTTGCTGATTTCTTCCTGCTTCGTCCTGGGGATGTCGGCATCCTCCAGTCCACAGGCTCATCCCGAAGAGCTTTCGGTGGTAAACGCATATTTCCATAAGTTAATTGCAGCGTTTAAGTCCCTGTCACACTTAAAATTACAAACCTCACAATGGTAGATTCGTTCATCTAATGTGAGGGATTTTTTAAGATGACCACATTTGGAACAGGACTTTGAACTTGGATAAAATCTATCCGCCACAATCAACTTTGTTCCAACCAGTTTACACTTGTACTCTAACTGGCGTCTCAACTCATAAAAACTCATATCCTGCACGGCGGCGGCTAGCTTATGATTTGCCATCATCCCTCTTACATTTAAGTCTTCTATCGTTACAAAGCTGTGGTTTTTGGCTATGTAAGTAGTTAACTTATGCAAGTAATCTTTTCGGAGATTGGCAACTCTTCTATGTAGCCGTGCAATCTGCATTTGTGCTTTTTTCCAATTAGCAGAGCCTTTAACTTTATTCCGGTGTAACCACTGCATTCGGCTTAATTTAGCTTGATGCTGTTTGTCAGCTTTTACTCCTTCAAACACTTTTCCAGTGCTGAGAGTGGCTAATGCTTTAACACCTAAATCTACCCCTACATCGGGATGCATCCACGTTAGGGAGCATCCTGGCTCTAAATCCTTGACCTCTACTTTGTAGCTGATAAACCATCTGTCAGCTTCACGGGAAATCGTACAAGTCTTGATAGGAACGGAAGGTACTTTCTCGTAAGTTTTCAGAATTCCTATTACCGGAACTTGAATTCTTTTCACTCCTTTTACTTTGATTGTCCCTTCCAAGGTAAAAGAATCCTGTTTCCCTTTCTTCTTAAACTTGGGTACTCCCTTTCGTTTTTCCAAGCCATCTTTCCATGCTACTCGCAACGCTCTTAACGCCATTTGCGGTGTGGATTTACTGCATTCGTAATACCACTTATTCTCAGGTTTAACTAGTGCAACTAGCCATTTATGCAATTCAATTGCGCTTGGGAATGGAATTTTATCGTCTGGGTTAACTTTATTGTGCTCTAGGAGCTGCTTGGTTAATCCTAATCCCCAGTTCCAGGCATGACGTGCAACCCCACAATGTTTTAACATCATTGTTCGTTGCCGATTATTTAGCTTTAGTTCGGTTTTAAATCCTAATAACATGGCAACGCTTTCATCCATTCTCGAATTGCTTGTGACTTGTTCGATCCTTGCGCTTCGGCATACTTTTCCAGCTTAGTTAGCTCTAGTTCGGTGAGTAAAACTTTCACCCATTTATCTCGGTGTACCATATTGCCCCTTTTCCTATGTAGTCATATCATGTCTATATTATGACTATCTCACCAGTCGAGAACACCGTATCTGTCCCGAATATAAAATCAAAAAGCTCTGCAATTGTGCCGAGCCCTGCATAGCTTTGCATAGAGATTAAGTTACAGTTACTAGCCCTAGCCCTTTCTCCAAGCGTTTATGAGTCATAGCCCGCGTATCAAAACAATTCTGATTCTGGCTGCCATTCCCCATGGACTACGCTTGGATAAGGAAATTCGTTCAATTGAAGAAGCTATCCGCCGTGCTGCAAAGCGGGATGTCTTCGAGATTAAGATTAGGACTGCTGTCCGTCCTCAAGATATTCGCCGCGCTCTTGCAGAAGAAAAACCCCAAATTGTCCATTTTTGCGGACACGGGCTAGAAGATGGCAGCTTGCTCTTAGAAGACGATTCAGGAGAAAACAAGTCTGTCTTAGCAGAAGGGCTTGCATCACTGTTTCAGTTGCATACAGATTATGTAGAATGCGTACTGCTTAACGCCTGTCATTCTGCTAAACCAGCTAGTGCAATTAGCAAACATATCAATTACGCGATTGGGATGAATCAGCCCATTGGGGATAAGGCAGCACTCGTATTTGCAACTGGGTTTTACGATGGGTTGGGCTATGCAACTTCAGATAATATTGATGTGTATCAAAGGGCTTTTGAGGAAGGTAAGGTTGCAATTCAATTAGAACACCTTTGTGAAGAACAAACTCCAGTTCTTCAAAAAAAACAACGAGAGCTAGTAAAAGCACACTCAAGCAATAGCTCTGCAACATCAACTGAAGTGCTCAAAGCAGGTAACCCTCATAAAACTTTAGCTTATTGGCAGGGACGCACAACAGAGTTACAGCAACTCGAACAGTGGCTACACGATAAAAATATCACTTTAATTGGTATAGAAGGTATTGGGGGTACGGGAAAATCAACACTGGCTAGCAAAATTTATGAAGAAACCAAAGGTTTTCCCAAGCGATTTTGGGCTGATGTGGGTTCTGGAGACGTTTTTAGTGACCTAGCTTATCAAGTTTTAAACTACTTTGGCTATCCTATCCCAGAACGAGAATCACAACTCATAGAAGCTCTCATTAAGTGTTTGCAATCAGGAGATTATTTATTTATAGTTGACAATCTAGAAAGTTTATTACGATCGGATGGACAGTGGCACAGCCAGTTCTATGAAGATTTTTTCAAAGCTTGGGTAGAATGTGGCAGCAGGAGTACAGTCATAGTCACGACTAGGGAACGACCTCAATTACGCGGCGTTGAGTGGTTATCGCTTAGAGGTCTAAACATCGAAGAAGGAACGGCATTACTAGCTCAATTAGGTATTAAAGGAGATTTAGAGGCATTTACCAAGTTAGTGGATGGACATCCCCTGCTGTTGAAATTAGTAGCTTGTTTACTAAAAGAAGAATATCCTCATGACCCTAATTTAGAGTATTTGGTAGATTTAGGGTTAGGAAATTTGCAGCAATTGCTAACCGATGGGCAAGTTGTTGGTCAGCACCGACGGGAAACAGTAGGAATGGCGTTGGTCTTAGATGCTAGCTTCAAGAGATTGAATGATTTTCAAAAAGATCTGTTACTGAATGTTAGTGTTTATCGTGGTTCTTTTGATACTCGAGCGGCAAGTGCTCTCGTACCCCAGCAAGAAGCAACAGCCATTGAGAAAGAATTAAAAAACTTGGTTAAGCGTTCCTTTTTATTAGAAAAACTCAACGAGCAGCGTCAGTTTGAATTTCAACCTGTGGTGGTTGAATATTTGCGGTACAAAGCAGGCGATCAAACTTTAGCACATCAGCAAGCAATCTCTTACTACAAAGAAGTTGCTAAACAACCACCTTGGCAAGCAATTGATGATGTCAAAGCACACCTGGAAATTTTTTATCATTATTATCAACTGAGAGATTACGACAAAGCTTTTGATAGCATTTGGATTTGTAATAATTTCTTAAAATTGCAAGGCTATTACACTGTTCAGGTTGAACTCTGCGAGCAGATGATAGGAGTTTGGGAAAAAACGAGCAGATACGAAAATCAGAAATATCAATCTCTCCTCACCACTTTAGGAACCGCTTACTACTGGCTCGGACAATACCAACAGGCAATCTCAATCCGCCAACAATCTTTGGAGGTAGCTAGGAAAATTGGCGATCGCCAGCTTGAAGCTCAATCTTTACACAATTTAGGCACTGTTTACAATTTACTTGGGCAGTATCAAAGAGCTATGGAACTCTACCAAGAGTCTTTGGAGATAGCAAGAGATCTCCGCGATCGCCAGCACGAGGCTAAATCTTTAAATGGTTTAGGTACTGCTTACTATTGGATGGGGCAGTATCAACAGGCAGTAGAATTCCGCCAGCAATCTTTGGAGATAGCAATCTCAATCGGCGATCGCCAGGGAGTTGCCATTGCCTTAAGCGGTCTGGGTGCTGCTTATAGCTTGCTCGAGCAGTTTCAACAAGCAATAGAATTTCACTCCAAGCAACTGGAAATAGTTAGGGAGCTTGGCGATCGCCAAGGAGAAGCCATTGCTTTGGGTGGGCTGGGTACTGCTTACTGCGGACTTAAAGAGTATCAGCAGGCAATAAAATACCACCAACAGCATCTAGAAATAGCTAAGAAGATTGGAGATCGCCGAGGAGAAGGCATTTCTTTAGGTAATTTAGGCGTCGTTTACTACTGTCTTAAGCAGTACGAACAATCTACAGAATTCTATCAGCAGCAATTAGAAATAGCAACGAAGATCGGTGACCACCAACAATCCGCTAAAGCTTGGTTTAATATTGGTCTTGCATTAGAAAATCTCAATCGAGAATCAGAAGCGATTGATGCTTATCATCATGCCTATAAACTTTATCATCTTCTAGGGATTTATACTTATATGCAAGAGTGCGATCGGCGTATTGAACAACTAACAAGGGCAGAAGCAGCACCGAATATTGCCCCAAATTTACAAAGATGGCTAAGTCACTTGAGGTATTCAAAAGAACAACTATGGCAATATATATTCGCTTGGTTTAAACAGTAAAAATGGATGAGACTCAAACCATATACAAAGCTTGATTTCAAATATTTTCAAACCGTTGAATCTCAATCAAATAACCATCAGTCTTGGTGGGAAAGTGCCAAAACGGGAAAGGTTAAAATCGCTCAACCCAAGGGCGCAATTCGACTTCCCATGTCCAAGCATTGCGAGGTTGACGCAGAATGTTGAGATAAGTTTGAGCAATTGCATCGGGATCGAGCAAGCTATCAGGCTTGTCATCTGGTTCCTGACGTGTAGCAGAACGAATTGCACCATCAATGATGAAATGCGCTACATGGATGTTGTGAGGAGCTAATTCACGAGCAATGCTTTGAGCTAAACCTCGCAAAGCAAATTTACCCATGGCAAAAGGTGCAGATCTAGGATAACCTTTGACGCTAGCGGAAGCACCCGTCAAGAAAATAGCTCCTCCACCCAAAGCCAACATACGTTTCGCCGCCGCCTGAGCTACTAAAAAACCCCCATATGCTGTAATCTCTAAGGATTTGGCTACTTCAATTGGATCGAGTTCAATGAGCGAAGCCGCAATTCGCAAGCTAGGATTGTAAACAACTACCGTTGGTGCTCCCAACTTTTGTTCGACATCATGAAAGAGTTGATTGACTTCATCCGGTTTTGAAGCATCACAGGCAAAACTAATAGCTCCTATGTCCTGGGATAATGCAGTGAGCTTATCAATTCGCCGTGCGGCCAAAGCAACTTTTATCCCTTCGGCTGCAAACAGGCGGGCTAAGGACGCACTGAGTCCACTACCAGCGCCAACGATCAATGCGGTAGTTGTCATTTGCCGATCGTTCCTCGATTTCAGAATTAATACAGTTGGTTACTAGATTTTTAACTTTTTTCTAATAGCCATTGTACGGGACTTCTTACCTAAAGCCTAGAATTATTTCACAATAAATCCATATTTTTTGAGTACGCTCTTAGCTGGGTCGCTAGATAAAAACTTGACAAATCCTTTGGCAGCTTCAACATTTTGGCTGGTTTTGAGTATTGCCAGAGGATAAATAATGGGAGAATAATATTTTCCCTCTGTAGCAACAGCAACTTTTACTTTGTCAGAACTTTTTGCATCAGTGGAATAACCGAGCCCTGCATCAGCATTACCATTTTCTACTGATGCTAAGACTTGTTTGGCATTTTTTTCATAAACGAATTTAGGCTTGACTTTATCGAGAATGCCTAATTTTTTAAACACATCCTGTGCGTATTGACCTGCTGGAACACTTTTAGGATCTCCAATTGCAATTTTCTTAACCTTAGAGTTTGCCAAGGTATAGAAGCTCCTAATGCCAACAGAATTATCTTTAGGTACTATTAAAACTAGCCGATTGTTTGCCAAGATGCTCCGCGTTTTTGGAACTATTAGCCCTTTTTCTTCCAAACCATCGACTTGCTTTTTACTAGTAGAAATAAAAATGTCAGATTGTTTACCCTTTTCAATTTCTTTGGTTAATGCGCCTGAAGCACCAAAGTTATAAGTAATATTGATATTGGGTTGAGTTTGTTGATAGAGAGTTTTTATTTCTTCCAACGCATCTTTTAAACTACCCGCAGCAGAAATAGTTAAGTTGTTGCTTGATTGTGCCACAACGGCAGAGGGACCTGTCAATCGAACGCTAACCGCTAAAAGCAAGCTAACAGTAGCTGTAGAGAGAAGGTTAAAAATTTGTTTTCTTTTCATTTTTCTTAAAGACATGGCTTGCAGAAACGACTTGTTTACAACCTTTGCAGAAATTTTCTGGGTCAGTTGAAGAAAGCAGAGGACAAAATGAGTTTACAGAAAGGGATTCTGACCCATCCTGTATTGAGATGGGCTACAAGCCCTTACCACAAGAGAAAGTTGGCTACTTTTTAATTTAGAAGTCCCCAAACACGTTGAGAGGAATGGCGTCATTACCCACTAATTAGGTTTTCTTTGGGCAATACACACTCACAGTAGCTAAAATTTGTCACAAATCCATGAATGATTTCTACACTATGGCAATTTTAAAATACTAATATTCGATTGAATTACCGTATTTTTAATACATAGTCTCATAATCTTATTCAAAAAACAAGCCTTTTGTAACTGAAATACATAATACGGGCAGTTCAAAAAATGGGTTGCTTTTTAGCTTGGATCGATACCTTTTCTACTGATGCTTTATTTGACCAGGGAAAACAGCGTTTCTACGAGAATGCGATTTTGCTCGTCATTACCAACAGTGATACGTAATTTATCATCCAATCTTGGTTGTTTAAAATAACGCACCAAAATCTTGTGTTCTTTTAACCTTTGAGAAAGTTCCTCTGCATTTCCTTTTCTTGGTTGTACTAGTAAGAAGTTGGTTTGAGAATCCCAAACACGAAAGCCCAATTCTTTCAACTCAATTGCCAGCTTTTTTCGCGATGCTTTAATCTTTGCTATACAAGCATTTTTATAAGCTTGGTCATTCATTGCTGCTGCTCCAAGCGCACAGGCGATCGCATCAACGTTATAGCTATCCTTCACCTTGTATAACGTGCTGAGCAACTTAGGATTTGCGATCGCAAATCCCAACCGCAAACCTGCTAACGAGTATCCCTTGGAAAGGGTTCGGAGTGAGATAACATTGTCAAATTCTTGAGTTAAATCTAATGCATTTTCTTCAGCAAAATCTACATAAGCTTCATCAATCGCTAAAATTCCCGATAAATGAGTTGCAAGTTTTCGGAGATCCTCTATAGGAACCACATGCCCTGAAGGGCTATTAGGAGATGCAATAAATGTTACAGAGCCATTTGCGGCAATCAGTTCCTCCACTGGCAAACGGTAGTCCTCACTGTAAGGAATTTCAACACTTTCTGCAGCTTGCATTTGGGTCAATGTACGGTATAACAGATATGTTGGCACTGGATAGGCTACCTTCCGCCCTGGTTCTGCACAAGCTCGCATCACAACGCTTAACAGTTCATCACTTCCATTTCCAGCAATAATCCAATCAACCGGAACTCCTAAAGCTTGACTTGCTGCTTGGCGAAACTCCCGTGCAAACGCATTTGGGTATCGGCGCAATAGCTCCACATCAAAATTTCGCAGGGCTTCCGTAACTTGAGGAGAGGGAGGATACGGATTCTCATTGCTGTTGAGTTTGATAATTTTGGTATTGGGTTCGATCTGCTCGCTGGGGGTATAAGGAGGTAAGAAGTCGATATTAGAGCGGAAATAGTTCGTCATTTCCCAGCTTGTAGTAGTTGTTAGGAGATTACTTTTAATCTTAAATCCTCAAGCAACATTGGGATATCATCTGGAAGACAAGCGATCGCGTCAGCACCGTTAACCGTTAACTCCTGTTCGGTTCCATAACCATAAGTCACGCCAATCGAAGCAACATTCTGTTGCTTTGCACCAATGATATCGTGAAAGCGATCGCCTACCATAACCGTAGCAGAGGGTGAAAGGTTCTCTTTCTGTAAAATGTAGTGAATCAAATCACCTTTGACACTTCGAGTTCCATCCAGTTCGCTACCATAAACGCCATCGAACAAAGACGACAAGGAAAAATGCTCGATAATGCGCGTAGCATAGATATAGGGTTTTGAAGTCGCAACAAAAGTTTTACAGCCACCAGAGCGAATCGTTTGTAAGGTTTCTGGAATTTGAGGATAAAGCGAATTTTCAAACAACCCAACTGTGGAAAAGCGACTGCGATAAAGTGAAATTGCCCGCTCAAGTCGCTTGTCTTCCGAGGTGTTCAGTAACTGTGAAAAACTCTGTTTCAGTGGAGGACCAATACACCAATGCAAGCGATCGCCATCAGGTGGTTTATAGCCCATTTCAGATAAAGCATACTGAATGCAGCGAGTTATACCAACTTTGGGATCGGTTAATGTCCCGTCTAAATCAAAAAGAACAGCGTAGGAAAGCATAAATCTATATTTGTTGTAACACCAAAGAAGGCAGTTGGTACATAGAGTGGAAAACTCTCACTTCAAATGACTCAAATAGAGCCCTCTCACTTGGAGCAATGTAACCTAAAACTCTCATACCTGCAGCAACACCTGCACGCACACCTAAAATGCTATCTTCTACAACAGTGCAAGATGTAGCTTGAAATCCCATATGTTTGGCTGCATATAAGAATAAGTCGGGTGCTGGCTTCCAACTTCCAATTTCATACGAGCTAAAGATACGCCCTTCAAATCGAGGCAATAAGTTAGTGACACGCAGAGCTAACTTAATTTTTTCCACCGGACCACTTGATGCAACGCAAATAGGTAAATCTATTTTGTCTAGAGCCGCCTCTATGCCTTCCACAGGACGCAGTTCACGCTCGAATACCTCAGCAGTCCGAGCGCGAAGTTGAGTCACAAAATCTGGTGGCATTTTTCTCCCAAGCTTGTCTTCAATGACAGCAACACAATCAGCCATTTTGCAACCCTTAAACAACAAAATGGCTTCTTCAAGTTCTAGTGCCAGTCCCAACTCTGTCACAAATTCGACAAGAACGCGATTACCTAATGCCTCACTATCTACCAACACTCCATCACAGTCAAAAATAACCAGTTCTGTTTGCATTCCTTTTTTATAAATAGACATTTTGAGTGACTCGATACACATTCATTTCGATTCCACGATATATAGTGTCCCTCTCATATCGCATTCCTAATTTCTTGAGAACTTCTACCGATCTCATATTCTCACGTTGAACAATACCAAGAATATATGGGAGTTTGAGTCGAGTGAATCCATATCGCAAAGCTGCTGTCGCCGCTTCCGTTGCCAAACCTCTACCCCAAAACCTGGGATCGAGCCGATAGCCAATTTCTTTTTCTGCTTGATTATCAATTTCTTCAACTGCTATCCCACAATAGCCAATCAACTCATTGCTTTCTTTGAAAATAACAGCCCATTTACCAAAACCATATTTTGTATAGGAAGTAATGAAACTTGCTATTTTTTCCTGTGTTTGCAAGGGTGAAAGAGTACCTGCTAGAGAAAATTTCATGACTTGTGGGTTGGCAAGTATCGGTGCGAGCTGCTGAAAGTCTTCTAGTTGAAATTCTCTAAGAATGAGGCGTTGTGTCTCTACTTTCATTGTTGTTGTTTGTCTCCTAAAACTGTCGGTTGGGTGTCTTTCGTTTCTACGACAGTACGGTTACCAGGAAAGCTTGGCAGTTCGGCATCAATATAAGCCCACAGCACTGCGCGATCGCGCCAAATTTGATATGTTGGTTTAACTAGTGTTGGATCGTCTAGGCTTCCAGCTTTGATCCAAACAAACTCTGGCTTAGCAAAAGCTCTCGTAAATAAGGGCGAACCGCACTCCGGGCAAAATTCACGAGCGATCGTGTCGCCACTACCCGTTGTTTTTGTGTAGCTCCTGACATAACCTGAGATAACACGGAGATTCGGTGCATGAACTTTAACTCCAATATTAAAAGCGCTACCTGTGGTTTTCCTGCAATCGTTACAATGACAGTAGTTTGCTAATCCCAGTTCACCTCTGTACTCGTATCTAACGAATCCACACAGGCATCCACCAGTCACAAAATCATTCATAGGTTTTTTCTCCGAGCTAAAAGCTTTTTCCCAAAGGGAATTGGTCACAATCTAAACTTCTTGCATAATCCTTTTTTGGGCGGAAGACGCGATCGCTCAAAATCCCAATACTGACGAAGAAATTCGCCAACGACTTAGACAAGACTCAAATAGAATTGTTCGTGCTGCTGCAAGAGACAGCTTGAAAACGATGGGGGAAATTGGGAGATCCGATTCTGACACAACAGAATAAGGACTTTGAAACTTATGTCCTTTCCTCCCTCATCCTCACTTTATCGTTCATCACTCATCATCCAGTCCTTCAAACAAAGCGTTCAAATCCCGATAACCACTCACTACCCGTAGTATTTCGATTCCCCCTTCAATTGGGCGATAAAATATTATATAATCATCGACAGGGAAACTTCGTAACGATGGTAAAAGTTCATCGCGCCTGCGTCCCATGTTGGGAAAATTAGCTAAAGTCTTACACTTTTGATTGATTTTGATGAGAAAGCGATCTGCCGCATCTAAACTGCTGCTATCAGCAATGTAGTCAATAATATTCTCAATGTCCCGGCTGGCAGGAACGGTAAATCGGCAAATATTGCTCATTGACTAGCCTGTCGGCTCCCGACGCTGTTGTAACTTCTGCTGTAATTGGCTGAACACGGTTTCGCTATCAACAACTTCCCCGCGTAATGATGCTTCTACACCAATGGTGATTTCCTGCTGCAATTCTTCAAATCGCCCCTTGTAGATGCGTTCCCGGTCTGCCAATATGTGTAGTGCAGCCAGGACAACTTCTTCTTGTGAAGCGTATTTACCACTTTCTACCTGGTTTTGGACAAACTGTTCAAGTTCTGGAGTGAGTGACAGATTCATCGTGACTTACCGTGTGTTGTGTGCATTGTGTTTTCATTGTAAAAGTGCAGCACTATTTTATTTGAGTATTTTTTTATTAAAATCTGTGCGTTAAGTAAATTAATAATACTTAAAACACGCCAAAAGAGGGTTCTTGCGAACCCCACTCCCCACCAAGATACTCGGTTCTTGGTTCTTCATCATTCTACGTTCTTTATTAGATTGAACAACTGAGAGCCGCTTGTTCAGAAGAGGTGATAAATGCGCTAAACTGGTTTGCCCGATCGAACAGACCAAAGTTCTAGCGCAGAGTTTATCCTTCTCAATCTCAGGCAGCAACCGGTATACGTTGGTTGTAAGTAGAAGAGTCTCCCTTGATGGCCTCACTTTGTTTACCATCGATACCAACGGGGATATCTCCAACGAGTGTCACTCGCTGAACGTGGCGGGGTTGGTCACCATAATCAGCGATCGCGTAATGTTGAGTCGCTCGATTGTCCCAGAATGCGACATCACCCTCTTGCCAGCGCCAGCGAACAGTATTTTCCGGACGAGTCACATACGCCTGTAAAAGTCGGAGAATATCTGCCGATTCAGCTGGCGATAAGCCACGGATTTGACGAACAAAACCACCAATGAAGAGACCGCGCTCGCCCGACTCAGGATGAACGCGTACAACTGGATGAAGCGTTTCGTAGACAGTAGATGTGAAGACATCTCGGTACGCCTTAACCTCTTCAGAAATGTCAATTGGCGTAACGGCATAGTCATATGCGTTGCTATGTATAGCCCAGAGTTGGTCTGCAAGATTACGTAGATGCGCTGGTAAGTCTTGATATGCAGTTACGGAGTTTGCCCAAATTGTATCGCCTCCAGATGGTGGTATAACAATCGCGCGTAAAATAGAACCAAGCGGAGGACGATCTACGAAGGTGACATCAGTGTGCCAGTTATTGGCACGGGTAACAGTCCGCCCGTAATTTAGGTCTAAAACTTCTGGGTGTCCTGGAAATGATGGTACGGTAGGGTGTGCTGTTGTGACTTCACCAAATCTGCGAGCAAAAGTAACTTGCCCATTGGCATCTAGCTGTTGGTGACGGAAGAAAATCACTTTATATTGAACGAGTGCCTGACGGATCTCGCTGATAATATCCTTACTGAGATCGGCACTCAAGTCAACACCTATAATTTCAGCACCGATACGTCCTGCGACTGGTTTAATGTCAAAGTTTTGGAAACTCATATGTTTAATTAGAGGTTTAGGGGTTAGGGGTTGGGGAGGATAGAATTTCATCTAGAAGAACGATTTTCTTACCCCGACCAAAGTGTGTTTTCAGTGTGAATCCACATAGAGAAAATTTGTGCTTAAGTAGAGGCTCCTACTGTTACCAGTTCTGGCGATCCTGCACGAGAACTAAATTGGTTTACCGGACGGGGTAAACCGAGATTCTCGCGGAGAGTTTGACCTTCATACTCAGTCCGAAATAATCCTCGACGTTGCAATTCAGGAATCACTAAATTCACAAAATCATCTAAACCACCAGGTAAGTAAGGTGGCATGATATTGAATCCATCAGCCCCACCATTCACAAACCAATCTTCCAATAGATCTGCGATTTGTTCTGGTGTTCCTACAGTTTGTCGGTGTCCGCGTGCGCCAGCAATCGACAAATACAATTGCCGGATGGTTAAATTTTCTCTACGGGCAAGATCGGTCAGTAGTTTTTGACGGCTTTTACCACCGTTGGTCTCTGGTAATTCTGGAAGCGGACCATCTATTGGGTAGTTGGACAAATCAAATCCACCTATCATCCCTCCAAGCAAACCCAATCCAACGTGTGGATCGATTAATTCTTGAAGTTGCTCGAATTTGTCCTTGGCTTCTTGCTCGGTTTTGCCAATTACCGGAAAAATTCCGGGCATAATCTTGAGGCTGTCGGGAGAACGCCCGTACTGTGTTAATCGACTCTTGACATCCGTGTAAAATGCCTGAGCCTCTTCCAATGTTTGTTGTGCAGTAAAAATCACTTCTGCTGTTTGTGCTGCTAGATTCTTACCGTCCTCAGAAGACCCAGCTTGAATGATAACTGGATATCCTTGTACTGGACGAGCCACATTGAGAGGTCCTTTGACTGAAAAATGCTCGCCTTTATGATCGGGAATGTGTAATTTGTCTCGATCGAAGTAAATGCCTGATTCTTTATCGCGTAAGAAAGCATCGTCTTCCCAACTATCCCAAAGTTTAGTCACCACATCGACAAACTCTTTCGCACGCTCATACCGTAATGTATGCTCCATGTGCCGATCGCGGTTGAAGTTCTTTGCTTCAACTTCTGTTGCAGAAGTCACAAGATTCCATCCAGCACGACCCCCACTTAAATGGTCTAATGATGCAAATTTACGAGCAAGGTGATAAGGTTCGTTGTAAGTGGTTGATACCGTTGCTGTTAACCCGATATGTTCTGTTACGACTGACAAAGCTGATAGTAAGGTCAGAGGTTCAAAGTGAACAACTGTGGTTCGGCTTAGCGCTTCCTTTCCTGGTCCTCGTTCCCGCACAGCTACACCGTCAGCAAGGAAAACCATATCGAATTTGCCTCGTTCAGCTGTCTGCGCGAGTCGTTTATAGTGCTGGAAGTTCAGCCCTCCATCAGCTTGTGCGTTGGGGTGTCGCCACGCTGCTAAGTGATGTCCGGAACCGGGCAAGAATGCCCCTAATTTCAGTTGTTTTTTTGTACTCATTTTTTGGATGTTAGCCAAACTGTTAGGACATCTAACTATTTAAGATTTTGTTATTCTCGGATAAATTTACCGACTTAGTCAAGTTTACTAAGGACAGGAGGCAGAGCCTTCGAGCAGTCATTCCCAAGCAGAGCCTAGTGGTTCACCACATTGAATTTGAGGGTTGATTGAAAAACCGCAGAGGCGCAGAGGGCGCAGAGGAAGAGAAAAAGAGGATGAGCTTGAACATCGTTTTACCCATTAAAACTTATGTGGTGGACCACTAGGAACGAGAGTCTGGAAATGAGGGTTTGGGAACGAGAGTGGATGAAGGTATTTTATCCTTCATACTTAATAGAGTGATGCTAAGACTTTATCGGCTGCAGCTCGGAATGCTGTAGCAGCACCCGCACTCATATCACGAGGAGCACAGATGCGATTTCTCACATAGGCAAGTGTAATGGCTCCAACAGCTGCTACAGTCGGATCGGTGGTATTTTCTTTACCTCCCGTGCGTCCACCTAGTAAGGGTGAACCATTCCCATGAAGGAGATACTCTGCTAGCAGTTTAAGATGCCACTCAACAGCTTCTTTCACTGCTGAAATGTCCCCATCTGCTGCTAGTGCTTGCACTCCAGAGTTTTTCACGATATCTGCGATCGCAACTTCTCGGTTATCACTCAATCTTTCAGCAGCTTCTGCGCGGTACTGAAGTGCCTCAGTGTCTGTTGCATCTAGAGGTAATGGATTCCCGATTGGTTGTAAACCGAATCTGCGACGCAAAAGTAAATTGTTAGTTGTACTGTCCGATCTGACTCGGTGATAGGCAGGACGTTGTTTGATTGCCTCAAACCAAGCGTTAAGTCGAGGGAAGCGTTCATTTCCCTTGATATGATACCCTCGGTATACTGGTAGATTGGCAGCCAATCGATCCAAATGAGGGCTATACATAATATCTACCAAACTAAACGTTGACACAAAGTAAGGACCTGGGTATTTCCCTAAGGTTTCTTCAAGTGCGTCTAATTTAGCTTCCAACTCTGCTTGAAAGTTAGCTAGCTCGTTAGGATCTGAAGTTGGTTGTCTTAAAAATTTATAAGCAGCACCTAAAAAACCACTGGTTTCAGCATTCTCAACCCACTGTCTGGCCACTGCGTTTTCTTCAGGATCTTCAGGAAGCAGAGGCGGACTGCTAAACCGCTCCTCCAAAGCCAAGAGAATATCTTTAGATTCGTAGACTAATTCGCCTTCAATTTTTGCAGCTGGAACAAGTGTTGTGGGAACGAGATCGGTATACCACTTAGGCTTGTTACTTAAATCTATAAATTCTGTTTCAAAGGGAATTTCTTTTTCTTCTAAGGCAAACCAAACTCGTTCGCAAAAAGGACACCAAGAATTGGTATCGCGGTAGAGCAGTACAGGTGGTGTATCGGAGCTTAGTTTATGAAGACCACTGGGAATAGGAGCCGTAGAAGGTGATTGTCCGGGTCTGCGTATCCGCCGAGCCGGGGTATTTTTTCGGGCAACTTCTAACAATTGATCCCAAGTAGATATTGATTCTTGAAGTGGCATTTTTATCTTCCTCTAAATAAATAGTGATGATAAACTAAGTACAGCAAAAAACATGAAAATCACTTTTCCCTAACCCTCAATTCTTAGGGAGAGTATTTGAAGAATTTAGCAGATTGTTCTAGTTGCGCGGATGGAGTGCGTCCTCGTCCCCAACCCAACTTTTTGCGGTATGTTCCCAGCAATCCCGACTCCATTAAAAACTCCTCATCAACTGCAACAGATTCATCTGCTTGAGGAGCAACAAACAAAGCATCAACCGGGCAATACAATTCACAAATGTAACAAGTCTGACAATCACTCTGACGGGCAATTGTAGGAGGAGCATTAGAAACTTTGTCAAAGACATTAGTTGGGCAAACAGTCACACAAATATTGCAATGTATACAACGAGATTCACTGACTAATTCAATCATGAATTTTATATTTTATATTTTTGATTAATTGAATTTTCAATTCCGTCTTTCTGTCTTATAAGGTCACCGATTATCTTCTCCTATTTCTTCGCGTCCTTCGCGTCTTTGCGGTTCAATTAAATCAAAATCTTTGGACAAAATAGAAATAAGACTATTTCAACTCTGACAAACAATACTTTCTTGCCACATTTGATATGCAATATCTTGTTCTGGTTTGACCCAAACGCGATCGAGTCCACCACTCAACAAACGGTGTTGTTGTTTTGCATCAGTGTGGAAATAATCTTCATGTTTGTGCATACCGCGAGATTCTCTTCGTTCTAAAGCAGTGGCATACATCCACCTCGCCGTTGCAACCATTGCAGCCGCTTCTCTCGCTTGAATTGTTTGCTGTTCTGACTGAACGGATGCATTGCGAATTTCACTCCACAACTCGTCCAATCGCTGAAGTGACTCTGATAACCCGTGTTCTGTACGGAATAAGTTGCGATCGTATGGCATCACCTCCGCTTGTACTGCACGAATTATATCTGTGGGCTCAAAAGTACGGCTGCTAGGACGGAGTGTTGCTCCATCAATTCTATGTAGCGATCGCCTGTTAACTTGACTCCCTAATTGACGCGCATAAAGAGCAGCTGCTTCACCCGCCCAATCACCAGACGCAGTTGCCCACGCTGCATTGGGACTACCACCTCCTGATGCACCACCGCAAATGAGTTCTCGTGTTGCTGCATCTCCAACAGCATAAAGACCGGGAACAGATGTGGCACACGTTTCATCAACAATTCGCAATCCACCCGTACCCCGAACAGTTCCCTCTAAACGTAACGTAACAGGAAATCGTTGCGTAAAGGGATCGATCCCAACTCGCTCAAAGGGTAAGAAGAAATTATGTTGAATTGTTCGCATCCAACTTTTTTCTTCTTCAGAAGCTTTATCGATACAAGCATAAACGGGTTGAGTTAGCAATATACGGGCAATATCTCGGCGATCTTTGCCCTCGATCGCAGTTCCATCTTCATAGGTAAAAGTAGCATAGCGATAATATGCACCTTTAGTCACGGAAGCAAAGGCGGGAGTTAAAGCATAAGCGTTGGAAAACTCCATACCTGATAATTGAGCACCAACTTCAGCTGCCATAAGATATCCATCCCCCGTGAGGACATTGCATCCTAGGGTTTTGCTGAGGAAGGCGCATCCCCCAGTCGCAAGAATGACAGCTGCGGCTCGGATTGTCCAATGCTCCCCTGTCTGCCGATTCATCCCTTTTGCCCCTGCTACAGCACCGTCTGCATCTACCAATAGTTCCAGTGCGGGGCTGTGGTCGAGGATTTTTACACCTGCCTTTTTCACTTGTTTTCGCATCAACCGCATATACTCTACACCTTGATGCAGTGAAGGAAGATAAGGATGTCCGCTATCATCTCGAGAAAAGGGATAGCCCCACTCTACCAGCCGATTTAGGTTTATCCTAGCCCGATCTAAAACTCTGTTCATCCAGTCGCGATCGCTCAGAAAACCGCCTAGAGTTTCTCGTTTAGACAACTCTGCCTCGCGGTTTGCAGGATTGGAAACATACCAAACCGTTGTGCCAGCCGCTGCTGTGGCTCCACTAGTACCGCAGTAGCCTTTATCTGCAAGAATAACTTTCGCTCCTTGAGTGGCAGCACTCCATGCTGCCCAAGTGCCTGCCGGTCCACCTCCAATGACGAGGACATCTGCCTCCAAATCTAGGTGCAAACCAAGGGTAGATGCTAGCTCTGAATCACGAGCACTCACGGTTGCTGATTCTCCTAATTTATAAATGATTGCTAGGAATTAACAACGTCTATACTATAATACTATAAACTGACTGACTGACCGTATTTTAAGATATGTCACAGCTAGAAGAAAAAAGCAAGATCCTATAGTATGCAATAGGGGTTTAGGCTGAGGTCTGTTTTGATTCCAGCAAGTTGGCTGTGATTTACTGTTCCACTAACTGTGAATTAATCTTTTGAATGGCTCGTTCAGCTTGTATACTCACTTCACGATCGGGGTCATCAAGCGCTTGCTTGAGGGCGTAGAGGGCTTTAGAATCACCTAGATGACCGAGGGCGATCGCTGCTTCTTTTCTGACATCTGAGTAGCGATCGCTCAATGCAGCAATCAGAGCAGGTAATAATTTGGTGTCTGGTATTGCATGCAACACTTGTATGGCAAATTTCCGTACTTGCCAGTGTTCATCCTTCAAAGCTTTTTCCACAGATGGAGTTGCTTGAGGATGGGCGTGAATTGCAAGAGACTTAGCAGCATTGCGACGCACTTGCCAATCTCGATCGCAAATGAGCGTTTGACTGAGTAAGTCCACAACACCATCATCCGCTAAATGCCCTAAAGTTAGAGCCGCTTCACGGCGTACATTATCGTTTGAGTCATTTAACAGAAGTAAAGCTTGCGGACATTGCTTGACTTGATTGAGATAGCGGAGAGTTGTGACAGCGGTTTCTCTCAGTTGGGGATGCTCTGATTCAAAGAAACTCAGCACCGCAGGAAATGAGCGAGCATCATGAATCTTGCGTAAGAGAATCAGCACGTTCTGTTGTAAGTTAATATCCTGTTGCTGCAAAGCATTGAGCAACAATTGCAAATGTTCGCCAGATATTAGCTCACCCAATGCTGAGAGGGCTTCGCTACGAATGTCTTCTTCCGGTGAATTCAGACATTCCAGTAAAGCGGGGACGGCGATGGGATCGCCTAGCTCCCATAAAGCTGTCACGGCAATTTTTTGTACGGTGACGCTTTTATCTTTTAATGCGGCAATAAGAGCATCAGTTGCGGCTTCGTCCCCCAAATGTTGCAGGCTTTTCACTGCAACTAAGCGATCGCTTTCGTCGGGCGATCGCAGCAATTCCAACCATTGATTTAATTCAGATTCTGAATCCACCGTCATTTTTCAATCTCACCGCAATAAAAAAGGAATTTGAACTGTAATTGCGTTTGTAGGACATTCCTTCTGGCAAGGTAAACAGAACCAACACTCATCATATTTCATATACGCTTTGCCTGTTTCTGGGTTTTTTACCAAAACATCTAGAGGACAAACCTCAATACAAGCCGTACATTTCTCCAAACATTTGGACTCATCAACAATCACTGGAACATCGACTCTTTGATTGGTTAAAGCCATAGTCTGACTCCATTCATTAGTTACTAATTTGTATTATTTTTTACAGGTGCTACGAACATTCAAATCCGTAACAGTTCCAATAACCAGCAGGTATTTACATCAGAACATTCATTATATTACCATTATTCGGTCAATATACCGTAGTAAATATTTAATACTTATTAAGTAGGTGGGTGTGAATAAACAAAGGTATGTAAATGAATGTAAAGGAGAAATGAGAAGTTAGGCAGAATGAAACCGAAAACGCTCAACCGAATATCCACATTCCTTAGCTCGGTCTAGAATTCCATCCATAACTGCGAGCGCCTATATTTCACTCTCTCCTTTACACATTGTTACATACTTCTGTTTATTCACGCCCACCTACTTAGTAAAGATATCATTGGAAAGATTAGCCAACCTCTTAACCCTCCAGTAAACACGGAAGTTGTCACACAAAAAACAATAGATGATTTAGAAGAAATTTATACCAAATTACAACAAAATAATGCAAATAAAGGGGATTTTCAATTTATTGTCAGAAGCACAGATGGTGCTGTTTTTGTCAATGATCCAGTTAGTTTTACGCGAGGCAAAGGCCCAAGTGGTGATATATTAAATATCAGAGAACGCTTTAAAAAAACTCTCAAAAATAAAAGCAGACAGTGAAATATAAAATGTATAGTGAATTGCAGCTACTAAATTTAATCTTATCTAAGAAAAAGAATATTCTTGAGAAAGCAATTGGTCGTTGTCTAATTGAAGTTGAACGTTTCTTTGTAACTGATATCTCATCATTTTTAAAATATAGCCGATTTACTGAAGAAGAGTTTTTTTCTTATAATTCAGGTGCAGTCCAACTCTACTTTCAAGACAACCTAAATCATGCCTTAGCCGTATATGGAGAACAACTTTCTATAGTTGTATTGCCTGAAGTTCTATATGAAAATGAATTTGATAAGGGCTATCGACTTTCACAGATAAACAAATTAGTCTCAAAAGAACTCGCAAACTGTCTTGGAAAAGTCTGTAAGGATGTTCGGATTTGGACTCTTTGGGAAGAGTTTGAGTCTGAAGAAGCTAAAGAAGTTGCTGTTTCATACCTGTTGTCTAATGACTGTGAACTATTTTATTGTATTTACTTACATGATGATTTGAGTAGTGACTATCTATTGCTAGAAAAAGATATCGATAAACAAAAAGTAGCTAGCTGTTTTTCTTTGGCACTTGGAGATTATATTGGCTTTAAACGATAACTTACTTCAATCAAAAGTACCCCTCAAAGTTTTGCCGATTGAAGACACAGAGGAGCGCCAACGAATATTGACTGCACTCTATCGCTCACAGGCATGGGTGTTAGTTAACACTGGAAAACGTGCCATTACCCTTCTGAAAGCTTATGATTTTGACATTATATTTATAGATTACAATCTTCGCGGAGAACTAAATGGTGCAGATGTTGCACAATTTATTAAATCTTCTCGTAACCAAAATGCTCGCATTATCATTCATTTTTAGTATTTACTTATCTTAACATAGTTAGGTTTTTTCCCGCCCACCTACTTACTCTTCTATTGTTGCTCGTAAAAAACGATAACCAACATCAATTTCTGCCACCTGTCGAATTTTTCCATACTTTGCATCCCACTGACCGTTGCTTAAATCTGCTGCAAGAGACTGAACTGCGGGAGCGATTAAGTGAGAATTGGCTAAAGCAAAAGAAGAGATTCCCGCACGGACTTCAGGCTGTAAATACAATTCCGGACGTCTCCAAGCTGCTGCTGCAAATAAATCAGACAAATCGTGAGGTAACAAAAAAGGTATGGTTTCAACGTTTCTGTTGGTACTTGCCTGAATTAAGTTGGTAAGTTCTTGGAGTGGTAGAAATCGTAGCGCATCTTCCCAAAGCCAAGGAAAGTAATCATACAACCATATCTTTTCAGCCAGTCTGATATCAAAGGTTAGCAAAACTATTGCCCCAGATTTGACAACCCGATGCATTTCGCAAATCGCTTTTTCTAAGTCAGAAAAGTGGTGGATTGCCAGAACACTTATCAATCCATCAACAGAGCGATCCGGTAGAGGAATAGCTTCTGCACAGCCAGTTATCCATTTGATGTCTGGATGTTCGAGTGCTTGGGTTTGCATCACTAAAGAAGGTTCTATGGCACAGACAGAAAATCCACGAGCGGCAAGTGCTAGACTGTAACTACCAGTCCCAGCACCCAGATCGGCAATAGTGTTCCCTTTTGGTAAATTCAGTAAGTTAACTAAAGTATTGACAATCCGAGAATCGGGTATGCGGGTTGTAGAATATTGTTGACCGATTGAATCGTAAATAGGCATTGCATATAACTCTTATTCTACAAATGTTCTTTGTAAAGGGCGTAAGGGAACTTCAGCATTTAACCATTCCAAGAACTTTTGGTTAGTTTCTGTAGGTGAGATTTCTGCAATAAAGTTAGTGTAATTAATGTATTGGTGAATAACTCTTTCAATTTCACCACGGTATCCCGATTGCGTTTTCACAATCAACACCACTTCTGGCTCTTCTGTGATTTCTCCTTTCCATATGTAAGCGCAGGTTATGGGAAACCAGTTGACACAAACAGCTAGTTTTTGTTCTAACAAAGCACGCCCGATTTGACGCGCTTCATCTAAATTATTTAAGGTGACGTAGTAGAGTTTCATATGTCAGTAAAAATTTTAAGCTATTGTTGAACTTTTTAAAAAATTGTGTTACTTGATAGAATTACAGTATTATACTTCATAAGTATTGCATAATTTACAAGATCGAAGCAACCATTCTGTAGAGAACAAAACTCCTACGCTCCATTTCCAGATATGTATTTTTGATTGAGTACATAATGTTATAGAGGTTTAAAAACACTATGTTTCGCCCCATTTTTCATCTTGCTTTACCTGTCAGAAACCTAGCAGAGTCCAAGGAATTTTATGTGAGCGCCTTCGGTGCTAAGGTTGGTCGTGTCCGGGACAACTGGAGCGACATCTTTCTCTTTGAAGGGCAAGTGACTTTGCACGAACGACCTTCAGAGGTGTTACCGATGGGAGAACAGGGTGTGCGTCACTGGGGGGCGATTTTAGCTTGGGATGATTGGGAGGCTCTTGCACATCACCTGAATCAAATGAGGATTCAGTTTAAGGTAAAGCCAAATGTTTCCTTTGTAGGTACTGACGCAGAGCAAGCAAAGATGGTATTGAGCGATCCGAGCGGAAATGCGATCGAAGTCAAGGCATACAAAAATTTAGCAGTTGCTTTATCAATGGAAGACTTCCAAGAGTGTTCCACTTAAAAGCTATTGCAAGTATGACTGAGTACTTTTGCTTGACTTCTGCTCTACAATTTTGAAGACTTATTTAAGTTGAAGCTGTTTGTCGCTTTCCTGTAATGGGATTTTGACCAATACGCAGTACAAACAATGCTGCCAAAATGCACAGCAGACCCGACAAGATAAATGCTTGCATGTAGGTTCCCAAGACAGTCCGCATTGTCCCTGCTGTCAGAGTTGCTGTTGCTGCTCCAATTTGATGTGCTGCTACAATCCAACCAAACATTACCCCCGCTTTTTCTTTGCCAAACACCTGGGTTGTTAACCGTATCGTTGGCGGGACTGTGGCAATCCAATCTAAACCATAGAAAATTGCAAAAATCGAGAGCCCGTGAAACGAAGCAAAACTAAAGGGTAAGAAAATCAAAGACAATCCCCGCAGCCCGTAGTACCAGCACAGTAAGTAGCGATTGTTCCAGCGATCGCTCAGCCAACCGGATGCTGTTGTCCCTACAAAATCAAACATCCCCATGACAGCAAGCAATCCAGCTGCTTTGACTTCAGGAATGCCGTAATCGATGCAGGCTGGAATCAGATGTGTGCCGATTAACCCGTTGGTGCTAGCGCCACAGACGAAAAAACTGCCTGCTAACAACCAAAAGTCACGCTCTCTCATTCCCATTGTTAGGGCATTTAATGTCGTGGTAATAGGATTACCCTGAGACTGTTGCGACTCTTGCACTTCAAGGGGCGTTTCGTTGGTGTCACCAAAAGGTTGCAATCCAATTTGAGATGGTCGATCTCGCATGAACAAAGCAATCGAAGGAATAATCAGAAATGTTACGCCGGCGATCGTCAACGCTGCATTGCGCCAACCAAAGCGCTCTACAATGGAAGCGAGTAATGGTAAGAAAACCAATTGTCCGGTAGCTGTACTTGCAGTGAGAATACCAACGACCAAGCCTCGTCGCTCCACAAACCATCGATTCGCTACGATCGCGCCCAAAACCAAAGCAATTACCCCTGTCCCGCAACCCACAATAACGCCCCACAGCAAGACCAATTGCCATGGTTGTGACATTAACGTAGTTAAGCTAACACCAACTCCTAAAAATGCCAAAGCAAATACCATCGTGCGCCGAATCCCCAATTGCCCGTACACCGTCGCCGCAAATGGTCCGATTAATCCATAAAGGATTAAGTTCATCGAAATTGCAAACGAAATTGTTGCTCTTGACCAACCAAATTCCTGCTCTAAAGGAACCATGAAAACGCTAGGAGTTGCCCGAATTCCAGCAGCGATTAGCAGAGAAAGAAAAGTCAATCCTGCAACGATCCAACCATAGTGGAGCGATCGACGAACAAAATAGGAGGGTAAAGGCATGAGTGTCAAATGGGAGGTAAGAAATAGTTAGCTTCGCGTAGCTCTACCATATTAGATGAGTTTGTATTGTTGAAGGCCATCAGCACAGTCTTAAAAGTATATCATAAAACAGGCTACAAGCTTCTAATGACTGTGAACTGTCACGTCATACACTTCTTGTACAATATCAACCTTCACAACATACGGTTCAACAGAACGCTTAAACAGCATCATTTCCCCCGCTTCATCTTTCTTTAAATTGACATGGCAAAACCACTCTTCGTTATTCTTGTCTGGAAAGTCCAAACGATAGTGATATAGACCCCAACGACTTTCCCGACGATATAACGATGCTCGTGCAGCCATTTCTGCACAATCGCGAATGAAATGCACTTCCATACAACGCATCAATTCATGAGGGTCACGCGCCCCCATCTGCGCTAGCGTCTCGTGATAGCGAATAAAATGCTTTAACCCAATTTCCATTTTGTGACCGGACTTTGGTGGTTGCAAGTAATCATTGACCAATCGCCGCAGCTTATATTCTACTTGGGTATGGGGGATTCCATTAGGTTGGTTCAAGGGTGTATAAATACGAGCCTTTTCTGCTTCTAAAAAATCGGAATCGGGTTCTTGATGGTTCAAGTTTTGAATGTACTCGATCGCATGAGTACCAGCTAATCGACCGTAAACAAATGCCCCTATCATATAGTTATGGGGAACGCTTGCCATATCTCCAGCTGCGTACAGCCCTGCGACTGTTGTTTCTGCCTTCTCATTAACCCAAACGCCAGAAGCGCTATGTCCGCTACACAGACCAATTTCTGAGATATTCATCTCCACACCGTGGGTACGGTAGTCTTCGCCTCTACCTTGATGAAAGCGTTCGCGGCTGGGTCGTTCGTTTGACCACAAAATTGACTCGATTTCAGAAATTGTATCTTCATCTAGATGGCTCATCTGTAGTTGGATTGGACCTTTACCTGAATTTAATTCTTTCCAAATTTCCAACATCATTTGTCCGCTCCAGTAATCGCAGTTAATGAAGCGGTATCCTTCAGCGTTAGTCGTATACGCACCAAACGGACCTGCAACGTAAGCACAAGCGGGACCGTTATAGTCCTTAATCAGGGGGTTGATTTGAAAGCATTCAATATTGCTGAGTTCTGCTCCTGCATGATAAGCCATTGAATAACCATCGCCTGCATTGGTGGGGTTTTCATAAGTCCCGTAGAGATAACCAGATGCAGGAAGCCCCAACCGCCCGCAAGCACCAGTGCAGAGAATTACGGCTTTTGCCTGAATAATGACAAAATCTCCACCACGCACATCAAACCCGACAGCACCAATTGCCTTTCCTTCTTTCACTAACACCCGAGTTGCCATGACGCGGTTCGTGACCTTTACCTTATGGCGTTTGACTTGTCGGGTAAGAATGGTTTTGAGGTCTTTGCCTTCTGGCATGGGTAGTACGTATTTACCTACCCGATGAACTTGCTTGACATCATAATTCCCTTGAGGATCTTTTTGGAACTTCACGCCCCAACTTTCCAGTTCTTGAATTGTTTCGTAACCCAGTTTTGCTGTTTGGTAAACGGCTTTTTGATGGAGAATACCATCGTTGGCAATAGTGATTTCACGAACATATTGTTCTGGGGTGGAGTGTCCGGGGATAACTGCGGTATTCACACCATCCATTCCCATTGCGATCGCTCCACTGCGACGAATATTCGCCTTTTCCAGAATCAAAACATCTGCATTTGAAGAAGCTTGTTTTGCTTTAATAGCAGCCATTGTCCCTGCTGTACCGCCTCCAATGACCAGCACATCTGTTTTTATCCACTGCGTGTTGACGTTCATATCTATACCCTTAACAAATCTGTAAGAAGCCACTCAAAATCTCTGAAACTCGAAATGACGAAAGCATAGCCAACAAAAAGTCTACTTTTTTAATAAGTAAATTTAACGCTATAGCATTCCTGAAAAACTACCGTAGTTTATTATCGGGAAATATTAATCTTGAAAATACGACATCTTTATCAAGATAACGCGTTTTATTTGCATTTGGTCATGATAATTTAAGTGAACACTCCTTGCTTATTTGTCAAATATGGCAATTACCGTTCGCTTGATTGCACGTGAGGAACTTCCACAACTTCTCTTCTTAT
This sequence comes from Tolypothrix campylonemoides VB511288_2, assembly GCF_045999855.1. Taxonomy (NCBI): domain Bacteria; kingdom Bacillati; phylum Cyanobacteriota; class Cyanophyceae; order Nostocales; family Tolypothrichaceae; genus Tolypothrix; species Tolypothrix campylonemoides. The sequence continues at coordinate 469,344 of NZ_JBFPMW010000002.1, read as the reverse complement.
ACAGCCACTTGAACGCTGTCGATGCTCCTTTGCCATCCGACGAAGTGTTGCAGTCCCTGTGGGATAGCATTCTGTCCGATCCGCGTCTTTATTATATAGTTGCCGAGGTTTCCAACCAGTTAGTAGCAACTAGTAACTTAACGATTGTTCCCAACTTGACACGTGGCGCACGTCCATACGGTCTTATTGAACATCTTACGCTATCCTTCCCCAATCCGCTTCGCTGAGATTGGGGAAGGATAGCGTGGGGAAGCGAGAGGCTCGATGCCTCGATAATCACCAGTTAAGTCTTTGGCGCTTCTTGATTTTGGATGTATTTTTTAAGCACTTCTATTGGTGCGCCACCACAAGAAGACACGTAGTAGGAATTAGACCAGAAAGAAACTTTTCCCCAGTAATGCTTTTTTACTTCTTGGGGAAATTCTTTTTTTAGCATTCTTGCTGTTGCACTTTTCAGGCTACCAACAACAGCAGCAATAGAGTTTTTTGGGTGGAAGTCCAGCAATATATGTATGTGGTCTGACTCACCGTTAAACTCAATTAATTGGCAGTCCATCTTATTCGATACCTGTTCAATCATCTGTTTTAGTCTGTCGAGCATTTCTGCGTTTAAAGCTTTACGTCGATAGTGAGTCACAAAAACAAAGTGCAACCTCACGCTAAAAACACTGTGAGAACCTTTTCTTACCTGCATATTAACAGGGTATACCCAAAAATAATATTATGCTTAAATATAACAGAAAGTCGATATGTTATGGCTACTAAGCGAATCACTTTTAGGCTCTACCCCTCCAAGGTGCAAGCTAATAAAATGCACTATTGGCGACGACTTCACAAGGATTTGTATAACGCTTGTGTTGAGCATCGTAGAACTTCTTATAAGAAATTTGGTAAATCAATAGATTACTTCGCTCAACAAAATTGTTTGCCTGATTTCAAAGAAGAATGGGAAGAGTACCAAGAACTTGGTAGTCATGCGTTACAAGACACTGTTAAGCGTGTTGATTTTGCTTTCAAGCGGTTTTTTAAACTCAAATCTGGATATCCAAAATATAAGTCCAGTCGCTACTATAAAGGATGGACTTATCCTTGTAATTCGGGATGGAAAGCTTGCACCAATGGCAAAAACGGTTATCTAAAAATATCTAATTTAGGTAACATCCCTATGCGTGGTCAAGCTAGGGATTGGGGTAAAACTAAGACCTGTACAATCATCTTTAAGCAGGGTAAATGGTACGCATCAATTACCGTTGATTGCATCCCAACTCGACCACAAACTGATACAAGTGCTATTGGTTTAGATTTTGGTACATACCATGCAATTGCTGATTCTAATGGCAATGTAGTCGAGAATCCCAGATTTATTAAAACCGCACAAATCAAAATTAACAAAATAGCTAAAACCAGTCGTAGAAAAAGACCACCAACTAAAGGGGTTAAAGCTTCACGATGCTGGAGGAAAGCGAATAAAGCAGTAGCTAAAATACAATTCATCGTTGCTCGTCAAAGACAAGACTGGCAACATAAAGTGTCTACACAGATAGTTAGCTGTAATAGCCTGGTAGCCACCGAGAAATTAAACCTTAAAGGGATGACCCGCAAATCTAAAGGCAAAAGAAAACGTCAAAAGTCAGGACTGAATCGGTCTTTGCTTGACGTTGGTATTGGCAATCTCAAGGACTTAATTAAGTACAAAGTCACAGAGGCAGGTGGTTTTTACATTGAGATTCCAACTACCAAAGTTAAGCCGTCTCAGACTTGTCCTAATTGTGGTCATCAAAAGAAGAAAACATTAGCTGATAGAGTTCACCATTGCGAAAAATGCGATTACCAATGTGATAGGGATGTCGCCGCAGCGATAGTTATGCTCCAGGTTGCAAGGGGTATGGAACGTGCCTCTACAGGCGCAGATGAGTCAACCTCTACTTGGTGCGGAAGCTTCAAGCAAGTTACTCAAGCGAAGCGTCAGAAACGTGCATCTCAGGCGTAGCCGGATGCACGTAGTTCATAATGTTGTCACTCATTCCAATTACCGACAGCAGGGAATTAGTACGCAAGTGCTGCGTTATGCTTTAAATCTTGCATGGAAACAAGATTGTTATAAAGTCATGCTTCTGAGTGGCTCAAAACGTGAAGAGACATTACGCTTTTACGAGCAAGCAGGATTCCAGCGAGGAGTGAAAACTGGATTTATTGCTTTCCCTCCAGAAGAATTCAAATTTAGTGAAGTTGAGATCGGTCCGAATCACTAAACAGATACAAAAAAGGACAAGTCATGCTTAATACTTTCCGTTTCAGGAATTTTTCGCTGTACTACGTAGGTCAGGCAATTTCTCTTATTGGAACATCCATGACTCAGGTAGCAACTGCTTGGCTTGTCTATCACCTCACCAATTCTGCTTGGTTGCTGGGTCTGGTGGGTTTTGCTACCCAAATTCCTACTTTTGTTTTGATTCCTTTGGGTGGAATTGTAGCCGATCGCTGGAATCGTCACCGCATTCTCACAGTCGCCCAGATTCTGGGAATGTTTAAGTCTTTAAGCCTAACCTGGCTGGCTGTCACTGGTACAATCCACATCTGGCACATCATACTTCTCTCTTTGGCGCAAGGGATCGTCAATGCTGTTGAGATTCCGACCCGACAAGCATTTTTACCAGAAACAGTTGGGAGGGAAAATCTTGGCAATGCGATCGCCTTATACTCATCCTTGGTTAGCATTGCGACTATGGTTGGACCAGGAGTTGCAGGGTTGTTAAATGCAGCATTTGGATCTGGCATTTGTTTTGCGATTGACAGTATCAGTTATATTGCCGTCGTTGTCGCCCTCCTCGCAATGCGCCTTGCTCCCAGAAAAGCCGTTGTGTCTGTACGCAAACCTCTAGAAGAATTTAGAACAAGCTTTATCTACGCCTTCCGCTTTCTGCCTATTCGGTGGATTGCGATCGGAGCGGCTTTAGTTTGCTTTGTCTGGGGTTTTTTTCTCGCCCTAGGACCCATTTTTGCTGCTGAAGTTCTGCAAGGAGGACCGAATACATTTGGCTTTCTCATGACAGCTTCAAGTGTTGGAACGCTAATTGGTGGAGTTTACTTGAGCAGACGCCCGCATATGTTTGGGTTTGAGAAAGTGTTGGTATTTGGACCAGTTCTCATGGGGGTAAGCTTAATAGTTTTCGCCTTATCTCACGTATTATGGCTTTCACTGATTGCGCTCTTGGGAGCTGGTGTCGGATTTATTCTGCAAATCATTTCGGGTCGCACGGTACTCCAGTTACTGGTTACAGATGAGATGCGCGGTCAAATCACGGGTCTTTACGTTATGGCGTCTACTGGAGCAGTTCCTATAGGCAACTTAGTAGCTGGTTTTTTGGCAAGCTACATTGGTGCTGCTAATACTGTGATCTTTGGTGCTAGTGCCTGTATTGTAGGTTCACTCCTCTTTATGCAGCAGCTTTCTGTCTTTCGAGATCTTGTTCATCAGAATCTCAGTGCTAATGAATCTTACATTAAGGAGAAGCCTCCGGGCAAGAAGCTCCTTTAATTTCTAGCAAAGGTGCAAGAGCAGTACGTTGGACGTTTTGCTCGATACCATTTCCTTTAAGGACAATTGGAGCACGCGATTGAATAGATTCGCGTACTGAAGAACAACCAAGGGATGGAATAACTTCTGCTAGTACAGGAAAAAATTCCTCATTTAATTTATCGAGTGACGGTCTTATGTTTTTCTTCAAGTCTGGGGTATTCGTAAAAAATTTTATTCCTTGCCTTTGCCAAGCTTGAAAATCAGCTTTCTGTATTTGTTTTCCAGCTTCTATCTGTCCTTGAAAAAACGCTGTCACTGTATCGGGGTGAATGTTGTAAACTATTGCTTGCTGTCGCACTTTGGCGATTAATTCCTGTTCGCGCTGGCGGTCTTCTATAGGGAGTTTTTTATTCCATTTCCATCTGGCTACATCATGAGCGATTATCAATCGCTGTTGCATAAGCTGTAATAAATTGTTGACTTGTTTTTGTTGATGTGCGAATGTATTTGTAAAATGGAACTGTTGATGACGCGAGACAAAATAATACTTTAAAGTTGCCGTAACTAGCGCACTCATAACCAATAGCACTAGAAAAATCCTAATAGTTTGCAATAAGATAGTCTTTTGTGTGTGATTTGCTCTCATATTTATTGATAACTACAGTGTGAATTCTATTCGCTTTCTTAATTGTGAATGTCTCACCACTTGTTTTCAACGACAAGTATTGTCTCGTAAACTATTTAATCAATTTTAACGCTCGTATAACGGCCCTAAAATAGTTACAAACACCTCTTCCTTGTCCCCCTTGTCCCCCTTGTTCGACTCTCAAATAGGATTGCTATAGATTACATATTTTTACTTGGGGCTTGTATTTCACTGAGTGTTATGTGATTATACTATAACAAAACATCGGTAAATCAGTCGATTAGCTGTACTTAATTACAGACATCACATAGACAAACTATCCAAAATTTTGAAGCTCAAGCACAGGTATTCCAAGTCGATTGTGCTTGTTGTAAAGCAGCGTTCCTCAATCCTCATTGGATACAAGGGCTAAATGCGTTTCAGGTAGGTACTACCTACCTGAAATTTTCTTAAAACTTGACATAGAAACGGTATGTTGGGCTAAAAGGGTTTAGAAACACCAGTTCCCAGGACGTGGGAGCCCTCCTACAAGGGTGGACTCACCACTTGCTGTAGCTTGTAGAACCATGCAGGGCAATCACTCATGAGGGAAACCCCCAAGATCGCGTTGCTTCACCACCGCATTCGTGTACCAGTCACTATCCTACTGGTTACTGGTTGCTGTTAAACCCATTTTTATATATACCGACTGTAATATACTTCTTATTTTAGACTCTTGCCTGAAAAAATAAAAAGCACCCAAAAGACAACACATACCGCCAAAAAATAGAGCGTTAGCAACTCCAATTTGATTTGTCAATCCACCAAAAAACAAATTACCAAAAGGCAGTATTCCCAAAAAACCTGTTGTAAAGATACTTGTCACTCTACCTCGTTTATTCTCGTCAGGCAAAATTGATTGAACAAAGTTACCAATTGCAGCCAGAGTTAAAGTATTACTCATACCTACTAAAAAAATTAAAACCAGACAAATCTCTAGATTGCTATAGCGAGAAAAAAGCATCAAACCCAAGCCTAAAATTATTGTAGAACGCGTAATCACTTTCTCTAACCCTATGACTTGCTTGCGAAGAATAAGATAAAAACCTGCAATTATCGAACCAAGGGCTGAAGCTGTCATCAAAAATCCCATAGTTTCAGCGTTACCAGACAATATTGTTTGAGTAAAAATAGGCATTAGGTTAACATGGGTCATTGCCATAAAACAAATAACGATTTGTAACACAAAAGTATATCTTATAGGTAAAAATTCATAAGCAAAAATGAATCCTTCCTTTAAATTCTTCAAAAAAGGAGTTTTTTGAGATGAGGAATTATTAGGAAGTGCTCTAATTTGAGCCGTTAAAATTGCAGATATAAAGGGTATATAGGTAACAGCATCTATTAAAAAACAAGCTGCTGCTCCCGATCTAGCTAGCAGTAAACCCGCAATCATGGGACTGGCAAACTTAGCTGTATTAATTGAGAAAGAATGGATTGAAACCGCGCTGTAAGTCTCTGCTTTATTCTCCACTAGTCTGGGAATAGTTACCAACCGTGCTGGCAGATCGAAAGCTTTTATTGTTCCCTGAAGTGTACCAATGGCAATAATCCATATAACGTTAAGATGACCGTTAAGAGTCAAAATAGTGAGAGTAAAAGATAAAAGAATCGACAGTAGCTGAGTTGTTAGTAATACATAGCGCACATTCCAGCGATCCAACAAGACTCCTACTAAAGGTGTAATAACTAAACCCATAGCTTGATTGGTAAATCCAGCAACACCAACTAGCACGGCTGAATTGGTTAATTGATAAACCATCCATACCAAGGCTATTTGGGTCATCCATGAGCCAAAAAAAGATACACTTTCTCCAATGACGAAACAACAAACATTTAGAGATTTTAGAGCAGGTGGAATTTGAAAAGAACTCAATTTGTGTTTGCCTTCCTCAAAATGTTCTCTATGACTTTGTCCCATCAGTGTCTTCCTTTTGTAAACGTCTACAACCTTTTCAAGGCGGTAAAAAGCTCGATCGTACTTGGACATCACAAGTCCACTCGTTTTGAAGTTGTGTTAGGCAAACTTAAATTTAGTCAGACAAATATTTAGGATTCTTACTATTTTGTGAAACAAATACAGTCGCATATTTATTTGCGAATTGGAACTGCTCTTTCACTACAAGTTTACGACCTAGATTGAACCAGTACCATTGGTCAGAAGTAAGAGAACACGGGCAAAAATGGTTTGTTTATTTGCCATCCCGTACTCGGCTAAAAGTTGCCTCTGCAAAGCCAGACAAGACTATAAGCCATAGAGCCTGTTCTAAATATTTAGTTACGCTAATTATTAGTTTCTCATATTTTATTGTAAAGTCAAGCATAAAAAAATACCGCTTCGTTCTCCAAAAACGGTATAGTTCATACACCAATCAAACCGTTCAGCACAATCAGACAATCAAGCGTCATCTGGCAAGTCCGGCTGAATATGTAAGAATTCGTTTCCAATACCGAGTTCTTTTTTACTGCGTTTTAACTGTTTCCAAAGAGCTCTAATTTGTTCGTAAGCTTCGTTTGGTTCGAGTTTTCCACCAGTCTGCAGACTAGCGATGTAACCGACTTTATGAGAAAATTCTTGGAGATTGGCGTTAAACACCAGATGCTCTGGTCTAACTTTACCGCGATAGCTAGCGCGAGGGCAAAGAAATCCTTCCAGATCCCTCTGCTTATTGGATTTTTCCATAAATTTCCCACCTTTTTTATAAGTGTTTTTAATAGTTTTTAACCTGTTCTTAACTAAAGAAACTTTTCTAACAAACTAGTGGATGAGTGAGTGTATAGCATCCCCCAAATGACAGACTTTTAGATAGACCGATTTAAGAAAAGTCATCTCGCTTGAGTAAAGGAAGCAGCTTGATACCAACAGATCCCAGTGCGTCAACAGCACCTTCTTGCCTGTCAATAACGCAAAGTGCCGAATCAATTTGAGCACCAAGTTCCCGGAGTTGACGGGCTGAGATGACAATCTGACCTCCAGAGGTAACTACGTCTTCTACAATCAAAACTTTGCGATCGCTGAGTTGCGTTCCTTCGCTTAAACGAGCAGTTCCATATTTCTTTGTCTCTTTCCGGACAAAAGCAGCAGGTATCCCAGAGTAATGTGATAGAAGCACCGCAATGGGAATACCGCCAAGTTCCAGACCTGCAAGTACTTGAGTACCGTTTGGAATGAGCTCGACCATTTGCCTAACAATAGAATCAAGCAAGATAGGATCGCAACAAAATTGATACTTATCAAAGTACTCATTTGCTATCTTCCCAGATCGTAGAGTGAAAGACCCAGCAAGATAAGAAACTTCGTAAATTTTCTTTGCCAATTCGTGTTTATTTGTTATGATTTCATTCTCTTTATGGAAAGCTTTCATCTGTTGCTCTTGTCTTAGAGTTTTGCCAATCGTTAATATTGTGCCATACTACTATGATGTCTTTTAAAGGGTCTTAGATTTCCTCAACTCTCCTTAAAAAGTGGGGTTAAGGCACTCTGAAAGCCCATATTTTTATGGGTATTGATGGAGAAAAAGTTAAGAGATAGAAGAGTAGGTTGAAAACAAATGATTAAAGCTATCCTTTTTGATTTAGACGGAACTCTTCTCGATCGCGAGACATCTCTGAAACAAGTTGTCTCTATTCAATACAATCGATTACCGACATTGCAGCTATCAATTGTATAGAAATCGCACGTTATTGCGCCATCCTAGAAGGGTAGGCTTATACAAACAAAGCCTGCGTATAGCCAGTCCTTACGGGCGTAGCTTGGCATCGCATAGCGTGTAATTTGCGCTGTATTACTTAGTTTCTCTCAACCGAAAGCGCAATGGCATTCTATTAGCCGACTAAATTGGCTCTACTATCCCCCCAAAGACAAATACGCCTATCGTTGGGGGTGTTTTTTAGTTACTTAACCATTTAATATAAAAAAAGATAAGCTATTGTTTGTTATTTCTCGCATTGGTAAAAGTCTTTCGTTTGTCAAGCATAAAAGCCATTTTTTTTATACCCCTTTAACAAGGGGTATTTTACTGTGCTTTGTCACATTTATTCTTGTACAAAAAGTACACTTAAATGTATTCTGGTTCTACCAAAGTTTCTAGAGGATAAGCACGATTTTGCTTTATGTCAGTAATAACAAGCGAAAAGCTTACATTCAAAACTTTTGCGCCTTCTGCCATCTGACGAGCGGACTTCTGCGTTCATGTACTAGTTTATTAGCTTTTGCGCTGACGTATTCTTTCCGCACTCGAATCGTTTGTCTAACTGCGATCGGCCGCGCAGAGCAACTGTGAGAACTTCAAAGTGAGATTGTTGAATAAAACCTTTTCCTATTGCAACATTCGGTTGAGAAAATGATGGAATAACTTTAACCCTTCTGGCTCCTGATAGTTTTGTGGCAAAAGGTCAATTAATGCATACTGCAATGCTTCTAAAGCCGTGCTCACTTCCTGTCGTGTTGGTCGGTTGGATTGAGGAAAGCACAAAGGTTCGCCGAATCGTATGGTTAACTCTTTTCCCAGATAAAGGTTTTTTGTTCCAATCAGCCCAACTGGCGCTACTGGTACTCCCGCTTTCAACGCGTAAATGACAGCCCCCTGTCTTAGCGGTAAGTGCAATTTTCCCTCGTTTGTTCCCAATCGTCCTTCTGCAAACAAGAGGATACCATTGTTGCGAGCAAAAATTGTCTGAATGGTACTGTTAATTTGTCGCAGTACTTGAATTGAATTTCCTGTTGGAACATCTTGTTCGATCGCTTGAGCTAGGTCGCGCATATCTGCCCTTCCTGCTTTAGCGCTTTCTATCACTGCCATCTCTTCTTTCCACCGACGTTCTAAAGGAACAACACCACCCGCAAAATTCAAAATTTGGCGCTTCCACCATTTGTTGTAGAGTGTACGTGCGTCACCAAAGATGTAATAGTAGGGTGAAGGAGGAATTTGAGACAGCAATAGAAAAGGGTCGATATGATTGAGGTGATTGGCCGCAATCACTGCAGCACCATGGGGAAGGCGTTCCAAATTTTCCACCCTAACTTTAAAAAGTGTTTGAATGAACGCCCGCAGGAGAACGCGACGAGTAGCGCCACTTGCTCTCGATTCAAAACCTCCGTCACTCAAAACTGTCATTTGCTTCAGCGCTTCTTGAATGGCGTTACGAACTGACGGATCGCGAGACATTGCAAGTCCTTCTCTGGCTCTTTGGATTGTTTCAAACGTCAGGGATGGCAAGTCATCTATTTCTACGTTATTTTCCCGATCTCCGAATGAAGCCAGAATAGGACGTTCGCTCATATGTAGAAACTAAATACTCACAACGTATCACAGAAAAAACTATCTTGCCTGTAATGCTTAAAGTTTAACAAGCTTTAACAAAACCAAACCCTATCTGAAGTATCACTACATTATTAAAGTTTAAGTTAAAAAACTCTTAAGAAAGTAGTGTTCAACTTTACCGGCATTGCTGAAATACCTATGATTCAATAGTGCCAAAGAGTGATAAGCGTTTATCAGAGATTTGAACAATGGAACATCGCGAAGGAACCCTCAAAGGAGTGAGAGGGCTGAATCTCTATTATCAAAGTTGGCATCCAGGTACTCATCCACGTGCGAGCGTGGCGATTGTACACGGATTGGGAAGCCACAGTGGTTTGTTTGGTAATGTAGTTCAGCACCTCATTCCTGCTGGATATGCAGTTTATGGATTGGATTTACGCGGACATGGGCGATCGCAAGGTCAGCGGGGACATATCAATACTTGGTTTGAGTTTCGAGAAGATCTCAAAACTTTTCTCAAATTGATTGAGACACAAGAGCCGGGATGTCCTCGCTTTCTTTTAGGTCACAGTCTTGGCGGAGTCATAGTTTTAGACTACGTTTTGCGCTTTCCAACTGCAATCCAAGGTGTCATTGCGATGGCTCCACCATTAGGTCGGGTTGGTGTTTCACCCGTTAAATTAACTTTAGGGCGTACACTCTCACAAGTTATGCCACGCTTCACTCTCAATACGGGTTTTGCTGGTGCTGCAACTTCCAGAGATGCGAATGTACTAGCAACCTTTACTCAAGATAGATTTATGCACTCTATGGTCAGTGCGCGTCTTGCAACAGAGCTTTTTTCCACAGCTACTTGGATTCAAACTCATGCTGATGAATTACAACTACCTCTATTGATTCTTCATGGTGGAGCCGATCGGATCGCACTTCCTGAAGGGAGCCGTATTTTCTATCAAAAAATTAGCTTTCCAGATAAAGAGCTTTATGAATATCCAGAAAGCCGCCACGCTCTTCATAGAGATGTTGATTATCAAGAGATATTGACAGACTTAGAAAATTGGCTGGAAAGGCACGTAAAAGGAGGCACTTTGGTTCCATTTAGAAGGCGTTCCCTGACAAATGAGTATATGTTGGGCTAGCTAGAATACGGATCTTGCTCTATTGGCAAGCAAAAGTATAGCCATCCTATTTGATTTATGAAATACATACAGGGTGGGCAAGTTTTTTCCAAATTGGGATGCTCTCCTTTAACCCTCAATAAATTGGGGGGAAGTTAATTCTAATTCCCCCCTCTTTTCACGATGTTTCATACCTTTTCTAGAAATCTGTTTACACCGTAGCCTTAAACCCCGATAACTGCTAACTACTAACCAATAACAGCCATAACAGATACTAGTATTTATTTACACTGACTTACTTCTCTTTAACATTTAACTTACGTTGATATGTTAGAAAGTCGCTACAATAGCTATATGGGGCAAATAATTCGATAGTTAATTTTTTCTGGCTGAGCTATTTAAATAACTTCACAAAGCAGTGTTGCACGAGACAATTTATTAGGGCACAAACCAGAGGTAATGAGTATGAACCGAACACTTCTATTCAAACTTAGCATACCATTAATAGCTGCTCCTTTGCTTTCTATTTTTACGCCTCTTACCGCTATGGCATCGCTATCTAACCAACAAACACCTGGATTGGAACAGGAAATTGTTGGTAATATAGGTAACTCAATACTTGTAGCAGATAGGGATGATTACCGAGACCGTCGCCGAGACCTTCGCGATCGCCGCCGAGAAATTCGCCGAGAAATGCGTCGCTTAAGGAGAGAGGAAAGACGGCTCGACCGCAGGTACTCAGATCGCGATCGCTACCGCCGTGTAAGTGATTACGATCGCTATCGCGGTGGTAGAAATTACGATCGGCGCTATCGAGATCGAGACTATTACCGTTACTATCCTTGGAGATAAAAAGTTCTATTTGGGATTGCGATCGGTATCTAAAACAGCGGTACTTGATTCCCTCGCTGTCAGAAGATGACTGAAAATTGTAGGGTAGGCATACCCCAACGTCGAACTCTACTCTTATGGTACGGGCTTCCCTGCTCGTACCATAAATTAATGCAATGAACCATTAGGCGGATATCCCAGCTATCAAAAAATTGACTAATTCTTCAGCAAAGATATTGTCTAAAGATGACTGCTTGAGCAGCAATTGATACCAAATATAACCAGCAATCGTATCAATTACCAATTCTAAATTCAAATTTGGACGCAACTCACCTCTAACAATACCCCGTTCTAAAATAGTACCGATTGGTACCCGATAGCATTGAAGAATCTGCTCGCGAGACGCTTCAGCAAAATTGGAATGTATTTGCGCTTCACCAATCAATTCCGTAACAGCAGTTCCTGTAGTCATTGCGGTCAAGATTATAAATAATTGTTGCAAAATCTGGTATAAGTCCTCTCTTACTGAACCTGTATCAGGTAGCGGAATATTCTGTGCCACGTTTAAATATATTAAAAATTTTTATGTATTTTATTGCACTAGAGCGAACGACCAAAGATAGGGAATTGGGGAACTCAATGACCGCTCTGGGGATTAAGGGTCAATGGAAATAAGGAAACCTGCTTGATGACTCGGTTGTTACTCAAGACAACACGATTTGTCTCGTTAGGTATTGACAAGACGATACGGTTCGTTTAAATTAAAGATAAGAAGTTTATACAAGATTCAACTGTCTTGAAATGGAGAATAGAAAATATGAAAGGTTTAATAGTTAGTAGTTTGTCCCTCCTGCTGTTAGCAGCAGCAGCACCTGCGACTCGGGCTGATGACACAGCGTACAATCCTGCGACTTCTGGAAAAGCTCCTTCTTACCTGAATGCAGCAACAACACCTTTCGATCTTGTTAACTTGGCATACCAAGGCTATTTTGAAAAAGAAGGCATTCCCAGCTATAACGATCTCATAGTTGGTTACCGTTCAAAGCAAGTGAGTGCAGAAGACATTATCAAAGGTGCAGTTAAAGCAAAAAGGCTACCATCACAAGTTTTGTCCGATCGAGGATATATCAACGCTGTTCGGACTCAACTAGATGCTTTTAGATTCAACGACGTTGCTGAATAAACGTTTTTGCTTAACAACTCAAAACAAGAAACGATTTTGCCTTGAAATGCAATGTCTGTACGATAGTTTATGTAGGGCGATTTTAACCTTTCTGTTAAAGTCGCCTACAACTTTTGATGGGGTTCTGCTGCAAATCTCCATTGCGATCGCGATACTGAGTTAAGAAATCTGATTATTTTATGCTTGTATGCTGACAGTGTCTAAGCCAATGTACCACATATCAAAAAATTCACTAATTCTCTAGCAAACGTATCATCTAAAGGTGCATGCTTTAACAGCAAACGATACCAAACAGGGCCATATATTGCATCAATTACCAATTCTAAATTCAAATCCGGGCGTAACTCACCTCTAACAATCCCTCGTTCTAAGATAACGTGAGTTGCGGCTCGACGGCATCGAATAAACTGCTCGCGAAATGCCTCAGCTAAGTTGGGATCTATTTGTGCTTCAGCGATCAATCCCGTAACAGCACTTCCTGCAGTGGTTGTTGTTAGTACGGTAAATAGTTGTCGCAAAATTTGATACAAATCTTCTTTTACTGACCCTGTATCGGGTGTCGGAATGTCTTGTGTTGCTTTTGCTGCATATGCCTCCATAATCACAGCTGCTTTGCAAGACCACCAACGGTAGATTGTTTGCTTCCCAACTCCCGCACGGGCTGCGATCGCCTCAATACAAATTTCCCCATAGCCTTTTTCTTCTAATAACTCAGCAGCTGCTTGGAGTATTGCTTTATGAGAACGTTCGTTCCGCCTGCGGGGTATAGACGCTTTGCATGGAGACGATGTTTGAGGGACAGTGTTCACAAGTAGTTGCGACATGGGCATAAATTCCATTCCTGATGTTTGTTATCTAAATACGACTTGTCTGGTAAAAAGTTGTCCAATCGGTACGGGTGATTGACAAGTTGGTTACGGTACTCATAATTAAGTGATGACAACAGGATATTCCCTTACTAAATCTCTTATATCTCATTGCTTTCGATCCTGGGGAGTACTGACCTTACCGCAGTGCGGTAATTTTAAACTCTTTATGCTATATACGGTTATTCTATCAATTTACCGTAATTTAAAATTAATACTCTCACAATAGGTTACAAAAAGCAAGACAGCTATTGGTTAACTTAAGGTAGTGAACCTAATTCTAAACTGGATTTAGTGAAATTCTTGTCCAATATAATTCTTAACAAAATAACCAGACGTTATAGTGCGGTAGCCTTTAACAGTACAAAAATACTGTAAAAAATTCAAGATATTCCGAATGCAAAAAGCGGATCTTCATACTCTACAGTACACAGATCCGCTGTTAGAGAGATTAGGAACTACCAACTTTATTAATCGATAGAACTATTAACCGCATCAGATGAGGGATAGTTGCGCCACTGTCGTCCATCTCGCGATAGCAACTCATTTGCCTCTTTTGGACCCCAAGTACCTGCGGCATAATTAGGAAAGTTCCGGGGAGGTAAAGCATTCCATACATCCAGGATAGGGGTTACTGCGCTCCAACCTAGTTCTACATTGTCTGCTCGTTGGAACAGCGTAGCATCACCAATCATGCAGTCATAGAGTAAAGTTTCATAACCAGTGCTAGGTGTTTTATTAAAGTAGTTGGCGTAGCAAAAGTCCATTCCAACAGTTCCCATTTGTACTGTAGGACCGGGAATCTTTGCTCCAAATTGGAGGTGTATTCCTTCATCAGGTTGGATACGGATGGTCAAAAAGTTGGGGGTTAAGCTATCTATAGATGTTTGACGAAACAGTAGTGAAGGAACTCGTTTAAACTGGATAGCAATTTCCGTTACCCGTTTTGGCAACCGTTTGCCTGTTCTTAGATAGAATGGAACGTCTGCCCAGCGCCAGTTATCGATGCTCAACTTAAGGGAGGCATAAGTTTCAGTTGCTGAATTGGGATCGACTCTTGGTTCAGAACGATAAGCAGGAACTTGCTGTCCTTTTACCGTTCCCGCGCCATATTGTCCCCGCACAGTTTGAGTTAACACCTGTTCGGGCGTCAAAGGTTGAATTGCTTTGAGAAGCTTAGATTTTTCATCTCGCACAGCATCTGCTTCAAATGAAACGGGTGGTTCCATGGCTATCATCGCCAGCAATTGAAACATATGGTTTTGCACCATATCTCGAACCGCACCCGTTCCTTCATAGAAACCACCTCGGCTTTCAACACCAACTGTTTCAGCTACTGTAATCTGCACGTGGTCAATGTAACGGTGATTCCATATCGGTTCAAACAATCCGTTACCAAACCGGAAAACCAATATATTCTGTACCGTTTCTTTTCCCAGGTAGTGGTCAATGCGGTAAATTTGACTTTCCCTCAACACATCACTGACATTTTTGTTTAGGGTACGGGCAGATTCCAGATCGTGTCCGAAAGGCTTTTCTATTATGATACGCCGCCAATGCCCTTCCTCCTCGAGAGTCAGCCCTACAGTACCGAGTTGCTTGATGATATCTAAGAAAAAGTTCGGTGCTGTTGCTAGGTAGTAGAGGTAATTGCTTTGAGTCCCACATTCAATGTCTACCTGAGCAAGTAAGCTTTGTAACTGAATATAAGTGTTGGTATCTTGAAAATCACCGCTCAAATAGTACAATCGTTGCTCAAACTGCTCCCAAAGCTGTGCGTCTACCGGGACTGTCGCAAATTCATAAATGTCTCGGCTCATTTTGGAACGGAAATCTTCGCTACTCATGGACGCACGAGCAACACCAACGATCGCAAAATTTTTAGGTAGTAACTTGGTTTGAGCCAAATTATAAAGGGCTGGCATTAACAGGCGTTTGGTTAAATCTCCAGCAGCACCAAAAATTACAATCGCACAGGAACCCGCAGGTTGAGGTTTTTCAGTAAGAGTCATATCGATCGCCTGAATTAGGAATTCTTTTCATCTATCAGTGCCCTGCCAGTCTATTCGTTACTCTTAATATCAACTCATTCTTGCTTCTATTTGCAATTGTAAAGAATCGATCTTTGGAAAGATACTCAATTCTTGCTAATTCTAGCAGGTTATTGTTGTTATCTTTCCAAAAAAATCTTTTAAAAGTTATTCGTTATATATCTTTTTGTTGCACATTAAATCGTAAATTTATCATCAAACTCACAAATATATTTTCTATCAATAGTATAAAGATCTAATTCTTAGAGTACTTAATTTTCATTGTGTATTCTATTACAAGATAAGTGGCAAGCGAAAACTTTGGCGATTTTATTAAAAAATCTGTAGCTTTTCATTTGCTCCAAATTGTCTTTCAATAAACCATACCGTTTGTAAGAGCGCGACGCCTTCCTTACAAACGGTATGATTCATTTAGGCAACAACTGCTGTATGTGACAAACCACTAGTTGGCAATTTCAAACATCAAGCAATACTCAAATTAACTCTGACAATCAGGTCATTGTAATCGCGATCGCCGTTATTAGCTAAATCCTCAAAGCCAAAGGTGTTATCGCCTAACAAGCGAATATGATCGACTTTATCAGTGTTAGCTCCTAAGAAGGGGAAATATACGGCAGGGTCATTGCTTGAGTTAGCATCTAAAACTGCCTCCAGGTTACCATTCACAATCATGAACGGTGCAAAGAGAGAACCAGGGCTAAGATTGCCTGTGAATGTAGCAGTCTGTTGATTGCTTGTTGTTAGGTCAATTCCTGCAACACGTCCTCTCACTGCAGCTTGAGTATAACCGACATCGCCAGGACGGAAATCTATAGTCCCATTGCCATCTGTATCAATACCACCATTCACATCAGCTATTCGGTAAAATCCAATCACGTTGTCAAAACGTGCTTCTCTGTTGACAACAAAGTCTGCCTTAACCTGAGTAGATACATTACGCAAATCAATGATTTCTCCAAAAGAATTTCCTTGAATCCCAGTACCTAAAGGTAACGCCTGATTTGTTGCCTTGATTTTTACTTCCAGATCTTGAAAGTTAGATGCTCCGCTATTCGAGCCACTGTTCCAAGACAGTCTAAACTCGCCATTGCCAGAATCCACAACTTTTTGGTTTGAAGAATTAGCAAAAAGTACCTCACTGAGAGGGGTTAAACCAGCTTGCACGGCATCAACACTACTATTCTTAACAAAGAAGAATTGCAAGCGCGACCCTGAATTGAATTCTAGTAATCTTCTCAAATCAGTGCTAAATCCATTAGGAACTTTAGCGATCGTAGAGAAAACAGTGCTAGCTCTTGAAAGCGCAGCTTGGGCATAATTATCTCCGCCAGGAGCAATGCCATTAATTCTTCCTTGGTCATCATCAACAAGAAAAACACCTATTTCATTGACCGTCTGAGAATTGCGTCCGGCGAGAGCAACTTCCAGTTTTGGTCGATCGCCATTAGAAGGGCCTTCTAGCTGGAAAATATTGTTAGATAATAGTCTCAGGGCAAAAGCATTGTTGCTAGTGTTGTTGCCAGTGTTGTTGCCAGTGTTGTTGCCAGTGTTGTTGCCAGTGTTGTTGCCAGTGTTGTTGTTAGTGTTATTGCTATTATTAATGGTAATAGCCGCTGTGTCAGTTGCACTGCTAAAGCTTGTAATACCTCCGTTGGCAGTTGTATCTGCAACGTTACCATTTGCACCGCTTGTTTGATCCCAAGCACGGAAGGTTAAAACATTATTAATGCTGCCAGTGACATTGGCTTTGGGCTGGAAGTAAATGCGGGTGTTGGGATTAGCTGCTAATAGACGAGCGTTAGTGTTAGATACAGACCCCAAAGGTACCCAGTTACTACCATTATCAATACTGTAAAAGACGCTGCCATCAGCAGTATTTGCATCTGTAATGGCAATACCTGTGAGTGCATTTTGATCGGAATCGGTAACATTATTACCAAGACTAACTAACGAGGAAACGAGAGTACCAATTGCCCCTGTAGGTGCGCCTGCATTTTGATTAACTGAGCTGAGCGTAATATTAATGTCACTCAGGATAGGAGCATTGTTGATAGTATTAACGGTAATTGTTGCAGTATCAGTCGCAGTACTAAAAGCTGTATTACTGCCGTTGACAGTGGTGTTTGCAGTACCGCCGTTGATGCCAGTGCTTTGATCCCAAGCACGGAAGGTTAAAACACTGTCAATGGTACCAGTGAAATTGGCATTGGGCTGGAAGTAAATGCGCGTGTTAGGATCGGCTGCTATCAACCGAGCATTTGTGTCAGAAACGACACCTAAAGGTATCCAATTACTACCATTATCAATGGTATAAAAAAAGTTACCGTTAGTAGAATTAGCACCCACGATCGCAATACCTGTTACGCTGCTGTCTGAATCAGTGACATTACCATTAATACCAAGCCTAACTAACGAGGAAACAAGAGTTCCAACAGCCCCTACAGGTGTACCTGCATTTTGACTAACGGTAGTGAGAGTAACGTTTGTGTCTAACAGGACAGGAGCATCATTAACACCATTAACAGTGATTGAGACAGTATCAGTTGTACTGCTGAATGCAGTTGCACCACCAGTAACACTAGCGATCGCAGTGTTGCCGTTAGTTCCACTCGTTTGATCCCAAGCACGGATAGTGAGTGCATCGTTGATGGTACCGTTAAAGTTAGCGTTAGGCTGGAAGTAAAGGCGTGTACTTCCATCAGCAGCGAGCAAGCGAGCATCAGTGTTGGAGACAGCTCCTAAAGGGAGCCAGCTATCACCATTATTCGTGCTGTAGAACCAATTTCCATTAGTTGTGTTAGCACCTGTGATGGCAACACCCGTTATAGCATTGAGATCTGGATCGGTAACATTAGTACCGATAACAACTAAAGAAGAAACAAGAGTGCCAACAGCCCCTGTAGGTGAACCTAGATTTTCATTAATACTTAAGGAAATATTGGTATCGCTCAGAATAGGAGCATTATTACCAGCATTCACGGTAATTGTGGCAGAGTTAGTAGTACTACTGAAGGCACTAGTCGTGATATCCACGAGAGGGGCTGTTGTATCTGCACTACCACCATTAGTACCAACGGTCTGGTCCCAAGCACGGAAGGTTAAGACATTATCAATAGTGCCGTTAAAGCCTGCATTTGGCAGAAAGTAGAGGCGGGTACTAGCATTAGCAGCCAATAAACGAGCGTTAGTTTCGGATACCAATCCCAAAGGTATCCAGTTACTACCGTTATCAGAAGTGTAGAACCAAATGCCGTTGGTATTATCAGCATTCGTAACGGCAATCCCTGTAAATGCATTAACGTCAGGATCGATAACGTTATCACCAAGGCGGGCTAAGGAGGAAACAAGAGTCCCAACTGCTCCTACAGGTACACCTATATTATTGTTAATGGCAAGAAAAGTAACTTGGGCTTCACTGAGGGTAGGAGCATCATTAACAGGATTAACGGTAATGACAGCATTAGCAGACGTACTGCTAAAGGAAGTTGCACCACCACTAATAGTCGTGTTTCCAACAGTACCATTAATGCTTTCATTATTCAGAGTACCTGTTTGATCCCATGCACGGAAGGTCAAAGCAGGGCTAACAGAACCGTTAAAATTAAGACTGGGTTGGAAGTAAATACGCGTACCGCTATCGGCAGCTAATAAGCGAGCTTCGGTGTTAGATACAGCCCCTAAATTTGCCCAGCTATTGCCATCATCAATGCTATAAAACCAAGTGCCGTTGGTTGTATTGGTACCTGTAACAGCAATACCTGTCACTGCATTAAGGTCTGGATCGGTGACATTGGTACCAAGGCTAACTAGGTTAGAAACGAGTGTACCAACTTGCCCTGTCGGTTCACCTGGATCTTCGTTAACAGCAAGTAGAGTGACGTTTGTGTTAGTGAGAGTAGGCGCATTGTTAACAGCATTAACAGTAATAGCAGCAACATCAGTCTCACTACTAAAAGCAGTCGCACCACCGTTAACAGTGGTATTAGCTATATTGCCGTTAGTCCCACTACCAGCAGTTTGATCCCAAGCACGAAAGGTAAATAAATCATTGACGGTGCCACTAGAGTTGGCATTAGGCTGGTAGTAAATGCGAGTGAGGGCATCTGACGCTAATAAACGGGCATTGTCGTCAGACACCAGTCCCAAGGGTGTCCAAGTAACGCCATTATTAATGGTGTAAAACAAATTGCCGTTAGTCGTATTAGCATTCGTAATGGCAATCCCTGTAGTACCGCTATCTGGGTCAGTGACATTACCACCAAGACTAACTATAGAAAAGATTGGCGTACCAACTGAACCGACTGGCTGCCCTGCATTGTTATTGATTGAAGCCAGAGTGATATCAGTATCATTGAGGGTAGGAGCAACGAGTACAGATGGATAAGCTGTCATTACCTCGCTAGGGAATGCCAGTAATTGATTGGAAATACTACCTATACTGACTTCTAAGTTCCAATCACCTCCCAAAACCGCGTTACCAGTTAGATTAGCGGAGGCTGCTACATTTGCTCCAGTTAGGTGATGTAGCTTAGTGATGAATTCTGCTCCAGCATCCCCAGCTGCTACATGACAGCCATAAAGATAAAGGGTGGGAGATTGAGAACAACAGAGATAAGAATCTGAAAAAAACCAATTCTTGAGTTTATTGGTGTAAAGTTTCAGAGTACTGAGACTAAGTTCGCTGTTACCCAGATAGAGTGTTCCTGAAGAGCCATGAGAAACAATATGAACATTTTCTACCTCTCTATGTTGAGAAAGTACGTGGGTAATTTGTGCTACTCCATCTTGAGCCGGGTCAAGAACAATGGCTTTGATTCCTGCTAGAACACTTCTCAGTAAAACTTCGTAGTGATTTACAGATGGATCGACAAAAAGAATGCTAGTCATCTTCATCTCTGCTTTATACAAACGTATTACGTTTACATCCAAAAGTTGTTAGAAATACGGGTAACACTACAACAGAACTCGCCTTTGCCGTCACAACAGACTTAACGTAAAAATTTGTACACCTCAATAACATAAGTACAAGGATATATCTGCCCTAATTAAGGTTATTTAACATCAACTTGGAACTGAACTTGAAGTTATGAATATGGTGTCAGTGTAATCATCTGTTGTTTCCAGCAATTCAGTACTTCTAGTTAGAGAAACATGAAAAATTGGTATAACCAGGATGTAAATACCGATCTTTATAGAAAAAACATATTACAACTTTGATATCGGTCAAAATAAAGACTGGGGACCGCAGGAACTGAGGATAGAGAAATCAATCCCCAATGTCTTTTTTATCGGGAAAGGCAGAGGGCAGGAGGCAGCTGGCTATGACACGAGAATTCTGATTCCTACCCTTCCCCGTGACCGTACAGCCCTTACAGGCATAGCCTGCGGCAATGCGGAGCGTGCGCTTTGCGCTTGGCGTCTTGGCTCTTGAGATACGGCACTTCAGTTTAAGACCCCGACTGAACTCAGTTCAGTGGCTACCGTTTAGGAGGGGTTACCAATTCACTTCTAAACGAACATAAGTGCCTTCTGTCTTCGTATTTCTTTACGTAAATCCACTTACTTTGTGCTCTAAAGTCTTCATTTTTAGAAATGGAATGATGCCTTATAATAAAGAATACACAACATTAACCTGTATAAGTCATTAAGTAAGTTTTATGGTTAGAAGGGAGTAATACTGAAAGTTCTCACCCGATATACTTAAAAGTTATAAAAATGACGCCAGGAAAGCATTAGACTTTGCAGAAGTCTCCTATTACACTAAATTTATATAAGTTTTTACTCTGAAAAATTAAATTTTCTCTTGCTGAATGTAATTAGCTAAGGAGTATGTGAATTGCTGCAAAATGTTACTGTATTCGGTATGCTTGCGATCGCTATCGGTGCCATTCCTGGTGCTTTGAGCCGCTATTATCTCACTGAATTTTGTAAAAGAACCATAGGTACTAACTTTCCTTACGGTACTTTTATCATCAACTTCACAGGTTGTTTGCTTATGGGCTTTTTCTTCACTTTATTTCAGGGAATTAAAGGATTTCCATCTGAGATAGATTTGCTGGTAAGAACTGGTTTTTGTGGTGCCTATACAACCTTCTCTACTTACGGATACGATACATTGACATTATGGCGCAATGGCAAGCAGGGAGCCACCATTCTTTACTGGGCAGGCAGTGCAATTTTAGCAGTAATTGCTATTGTATTGGGGCGTTATTTCGCAAATGTAATTTTGGGACAATAGCTATTCACTCAAACCAAAACACCAGTCGCTTTCCAATCAATTAACTTGCCAAGGAAATTGTTGATAATGCAAAATACTTTTATCCGTACTGTAATAGCGATCGCTTTAGGTGCTATTCCTGGTGCGTTAGGACGATACTTTATAACTGAATATACCAAAGCATTGATTGGGAAAGATTTTTCCTACTATGGCACGTTTTTTATTAATGTAACGGGCTGTTTTCTGATTGCTTTGTTTTACACTTTAAACGAAGAAAAGTTAAAAAACCTTTCACCTGAAATTCGGTTAATGTTCGCAACTGGATTTTGTGGTGCCTATACCACTTTTTCGACTTACGGGCTAGAGACGTTTACTGAAATAGATAAAGGCAATACAACAGTAGCTGTACTCTATTTGTTAGCTAGTATGATAGTTGGTATGCTTGGCATACAATTAGGTGTAACTTTAGGTAGGGTTAACTCTAAATCCAACGTTACCGATCGATAGGTACCCCCGCCTAAATCAAACAAGAGCCAAACGATCGCCACTGTCAAGACACACTAATTAACGAATGGCTGGATTCAGTCTCTATTGTTGAATGCGTATAAGGTATGAACAAAGAGCGCTCCTCTGGAGACAAGCGTCTTGGACGCATTGTGTCTCTGTCTACAAATAATCCTTTTTGCCAACCCTCTGCAGCTAGCGTTTCCTGTTCTTTATAAAAGCGGAATTGCATAATAGCAGATGCATTTTTTAATTCAGAAATCCACATCTCCACCCGCACGCGATCGCCCAAATAAAACGGGGATTTATAGGTGATGTTAGTTTGAACTAGCACCGGAACAAACCCTTGCTGGGAGATTGCTTGTAGTGGCATTCCCACGGCTTCAAGCAGTTTTATCCTCCCAATTTCCATCCACTGAATATAGATGTTGTTGTTTACGTGTCCTATGAAATCAATGTGGAAGGGATACACTTCTAACTCAAACAAAATCTTTTTCATCTTGAATCTTTTAAGTCACTGCTTAGTGACAAGGTAACATAGTCACCATCTGGTGACAAGTAGATGAGAACGATTCATGGCTCGCGATAAAGAAGAAACAAAGGCAAGAATTTTAGCAGCAGTTGGTAAACTCCTGGCAGAATCAGGCTTTAAGCAATTGGGGGTGAATGCGATCGCCCGTGAAGCAGGGGTTGATAAAGTCTTGATTTATCGATATTTTGAGAACCTCCCTTCCCTGTTGCAAACTTTTGGTAGGGAGGGTAACTACTGGATTACAGTTGAAGAATTAGTTGGGAATGAAACGGATATCGATACTGAGTTCCTAGCGGATTGGATGGTTTTATTTTTAACCCATTTTTTAGATGACTTGCAAACACGACCCATTACGCAAGAAATTATGCGCTGGGAGTTACTCGAAGGTAATGAGTTAACCCACGAGTTAGCAACAGTACGAGATCGGGTAGCCACTGAGAGTTTGGAATTTCTCAAACAAAAATGTTCTTTCCCCCCAGATAAAGATATTCCTGCGATTGCTGCAGTATTGATTGCTGGAATCGTTTATCTTGTTTTGCGAACCAAAGTCAGCAACACATTCTTGGGAATTGACTTTAGTTCCCCAACGGGATGGGAACGGATCGAGAATGCGATCGCGTCTTTAGTTCGGCAAACTGTTGACAGTGATTAGCGGTCTGTCCCATTAAAATTGGGAGCATCCTAAATTTACCAATTGCCCTCAGAATAGAATTCTGGAGCTATACAAACGAAGCCTGCCTGCGCAGGCTTTAAATGAGTCCTTGCCTTGCGGACTTCGTTTGTGTAGGCGTGATTTCAACCGCAAAGCGTATTTTTTCCAAATTGGGATGCTCCCTAAAGATGACCCTATGTATGAACATTAAAATTTAGTATTTTTCTTCCATTTCAAACAAGCTTTGTAATACTTGAAAGTTTAAATTTGAATAAGCCGTCACAATTAAATCAGCGCTTGATAAATTTTGCTTGTTATGCTCTAAACCTGAAAATGCCACACATTTCATCCCAGCTTTTTTAGCAGCTTTTACACCATTTTCAGAATCTTCAATAACAATACAACGACTTGGATCGACGTTGAGTTTTTCAGCTGTTAATAAAAAAATATCGGGTTCCGGTTTGCCTCGCTCAACATCTTCACCAGAAATTTTTACACGAAATTTGGTTTCCATTCTGAATCGTTCTACAATTGTATCAATACGTAATCTAGAAGCTGAAGATGCGATCGCTAACGGAACTTCAAATTTTAAAAGTTCCTCAATCAAAGCTTCAACTCCTTCAATAAGAGCAAGAGTTGGATTATTTTTCAGTTCTTCTGAAAAAGCGTACTTTTCTTGGAAGACATACTCCTCTACTGGCTGAGTTAAGTTAAATTCCCGGACAAGATAAGCCCAGAATGCCTGACTAGTACAACCTCTAAACTGTTCTAAGATACTTTGTGTTAAATCAAAACCAAGAGAACGACAAGACTTTATCAAAAAAACATCCATCAGTGGCTCGGTATCCAACAAGGTACCATCCATATCAAAAATCACAGCATCCATGCTTCTAAAATTCTATTTTTTTCCAGTTATATATAGCAATCCTAAATCATTTGTAAAAAATTTGGATTGCTAATAGCTAATAGCTAATGGCTAATAGCTTTTTGACCATTAGCTATTAGCCATTAGCCATTAGCAGTCTTATTCTTATATTTCATTTAGAACTGCTATATTTGACTTCTTGCATAAGCCAAAAATTATCTAATGCTCAAAAGTGCGGTTTCGGGATGGAATTAAAAACTTGTGCAAGAAGTTCACTCGTGACGGCTAGTTCGCTTTACCATCCTTGATCGGTGGGTCGAATGAGAATTTCGTTAACGCTAACTCGTTGCGGTTGAGTCACAGCATACACGATCGCTGCAGCAATATCTTCACTTTCTAAAGGAGTAATCGATCTCCGTCGTTCTTCGCTGCGCTGTTTGGCAATGGGATCGGTAATCAAATCGTTAATTTCCGTGTTTACCATACCGGGTTCAACAATGGTTACGCGGATATTGTCTTTGTGAACTTCTTGGCGCAAAGCTTCTGAAAAGGCATTTACACCCCATTTACTCACATTATATGCCCCAACTCCTGCTCGTACCGTCCGACCAGCCACGGAGGAGATATTGACAATGTGACCCGTACCTTGTGCTTTAAATATGGGTAGAGCAGCATGAGTCACGTACATTAATCCTAAGACATTAATATCAAACATCCGCCGCCAGTCTGCGGTATTTGCGCCATTAATCTCCCCTACCAGTGCAATACCTGCATTGTTGACTAAAATATCTATTCGACCAAGTTCTGCATTTGTTTTATCTACTATATCTTTTGCCTGTGTTTCATCCGCCACATCAGCAACGATCGATAAAGCTTGACCGCCATTACTTTCAATCCGTTCTGCTACCGCTTTTAACCGTTCGCTACGCCTTGCTGCGATCGCAACTTGTGCGCCTTCATTTGCTAAAGCAATAGCAGTGGCTTCACCAATTCCTGCTGAGGCTCCAGTGACAATTGCTACTTTTCCTGCTAATTTACCAGTCATAATTCAACTCCTTTTAGGTGAAGTAAAAATGCGCTACTAGCTAACGTAAAGACTTTCCATAGCGTGTCTCTACGGCTGTCATGACTGCTGCGCCACACAGTAGGAATGCAGCTAAGCGATAACTTCCTTGAAATCCCGCAACGACAGCCTCAGGTGGAGCAACAGATACGTCAATACCGGGAGCAGAATTTGCAGTTAAGGTTGCAAACACCGCTCCCACAATAGAAATACCTACATTGACTCCTAAGGTACGTGACAAAGACAACAAACCAGAGGCAATCCCCAATCTTTCACGTGGAACTGAACCCATAACGGTGCTGTCATTAGGCGATCGAAATAAACCCAGCCCCGTTCCATAGAGAAAATAACGCATTATATAATCTCTTTCGGTCATGTCAGTATTTAAGGTGCTAATTGCAAGAGTTGCACCAATCATGATGCTCAGACCAACTAAGCACATCAACCGAGAACCAAAGCGATCTGATAGCATCCCCGCTAGGGGTGCAATTAAGCCACTCACGATAGGTGATACTGCCATCAACAGCCCTACTTTAAAAGTGGGATACTGCTTTACTTGTTGCAGAAAGAAGGGGGTGATGAGCAAACCACCAGTAATAACAATAAATACCAACCAATTATTTAGCAAATTGACACTTAAGCGAGTATTGCGAAACAAGTGGAGTTCGAGCAGAGGTTCATCGAGAAGTGTTTCAACAACCAAAAAACTGATGAAACCGACTCCCGCGAGGAACAACAACCACAGTGTACCACCTGCCGTAAACCCCTGGCTTTGTCCCAGGGTCATACCTAGGGCAAAATTAGTTAAGGTTACCAAAGCTAACAAAGCACCAAACGGATCGAAACGTTGTTTTTTCTCGGACAGTTCAGACGGCGGTACAACGAAAGCGACGAGGACACAAGCTATTAACCCCAAAGGTACATTGATCAAGAAGAGGATGTGCCATTCAGCCAGACCCAAGAGCAGCCCTCCTACAGAAGGACCGAGAGCGACGCCCAGCGATACAACACTACCGATAATACCAACAGCACGTCCCCGTTCTGATGAAGGGAAAACTTCTGTTACGATCGCCAGACCAAGCCCGGAAATAAACAACGAACCCAGCCCTTGAAGTGCTCGAAACCCAATGAGCCATTCAATTCCCGGAGCCATCCCACATAACAGCGAACTCAGGGTAAAGAGGATTAGCCCTCCCAAGTAGAGATACTTCTTACCCCATATATCACCCAAACGAGTTGCACCCAAAACCAAACTAGAGCTGATTAACTGGTAACTCAATACAGCCCATTGAGCTTTGGGAAAAGTTGTGTCAAAGAATTGAACCAAGGTCGGCAAAGCCACGTTAATAATACCTACATCCAGAGTAGACATTAACACCCCGATACTGACACCAAGCATTACCCACCATTTCTGAGAGGCTGCTGTAGGTTGAGATTTCAATTGTGACTCTGCCAATTTTCAGCCCCCACAATACCTAAATTTACGCTTGTGAATAGTTTATATACGTAATATTATGCAAACTATATTGCTCTCACATGCAAAAGAGGAAAGGGTAACGAGAAGGATCGGGAAGATAAATCATTAATTATTTTTCCCCCAATCCTCGTGTTCTCATACCGAAATAACCTCTAGTTTCTTTGCCAGCTGCACTTTGGGAGCAACTTCTTGAGCAAATAGCCTCATTGACCTTCGGACATCTTCGTTAAGTAATCCCGGTACATGCATTTTAACCCCCAAGTAGTCAATCTTGGTTTGTGAAATGTAACGTTCGAGCTGTTCTGCAACCGTTGTGGGAGAACCAACAATGTATTCGATTCGCCCCAGCAAATCCGGTAAATCTTTGGGAGGTTCATAAGGAATGCGTCCCTGACGTTGTGCATTAAGATATTGAGGGAGTTTTTCCCTGACACTGAAAAACATTCGAGCTGCTTCATCAACGGTTTTCCGTGCTTCAGCGTCCGTTTCGCCAACATACACCAGTCGAAATCCGCGCACAAATCCTTTACCACCCGCTTCTCGATAAAGATCGGTGTAAGTATTTTGAGCCGTTGCATCTTCTCCCTGTCCAATCAGCAGATTGAGACCGAGTTGAGCACCGAGAACAATTGTGTTGCGATCGCGAACTCCCAACCAAAATAATTGATGCATTCCTTGACGGGGTTGAGGCGTAATCTGGGGACCTTGACGGTTCAAAGAAAGATAATCAAGTAATTCAAGAAGTATATTGCGGAATTGTTGATGCTTTTCAGCCTGAGTTAATCCCATATGTTCCATATCGGCGGGGCTACCGTGTCCCAGCCCAAACATCACTCTTCCCTCTGTTAACAAATCCAATAAAGAAACAGCTTCTGCAAAACGCAGAGGATTATCTAAAGTGAGAATTTTGATAGCAGTTCCCAGTTTAATTCGTGTTGTTTCCGCAGCTAATTTTGCAATTAACACCTCTGGAACCGGTAGCCGACCGTAAAAAGCTTTAGCCCTTACAAAATGGTGTTCTCCAAAAGAACAGGATTCAAAACCGAGAGTATCAGCTAGTTGTACATCTTCAACCGTTTGGGCAAAAAATTCTTTGTCGTCAATTTCAGGAGATGCCCACATTTGGTGAAATAGACCAATTTCCATAAAATAATTCTCTGTTAATCTTTCAGCTTTTTGCGATGGATTGTATGGTAGGCTAGGCTCGCTAACATTATGGATGTTGGAGCTTTAGTCTTACCTACGAATTACGATTTGCGAATTCTTTAGGTAACCATTGAGGATTTCTTGCAACTACATTTTTTACCTGAATCTGCTTTGAAATAAGACCCAAACTGAAAAATGTATCCGCAACTCCTTGTTGTTCGGCAATAATTTTTTCATCAACAGGTAAAACACCAAAAGTTTGCCGTCGCAACATCACTTCTAGAGACTCAACTTCAATTCCTAGTTGCGAAGACAAGAATTGTGCCACTTGACTGGGGTTTTTATTTGCCCAATCGCTTATTACTTGCAATTCCTCCAGAATCGCCTTAATTAAATCGGGACGTTCTCGAGCAAATTCTGGTGAAGCGATCGTAAAACCCCTATTAGATGTCAGTCCTTCACCATCTGTTAAAACACGTATTTTTGATGAGCGTTGCAATCTAGCATAAAAGGGGTCCCAAATGGCAAGTGCATCAACACTTCTCGACTCAAACGCCGCGAGTCCTTCTGCTGCTGTTGTAATAGAAACAGAATTAATATCCTGAATACTCAACCCCTTAGATTGTAAGGCTTTTACTAGTAAATAATGAAGATTCCAACCCCGACCATAACCAACTTTTTTGCCTTTGAGGTCTGCTAAACTTTTAATTGAAGAATCTTCACGGACAACATATGCTAAGCTTTTAGGTCGTGCTGGAGTTGCTGAAATATAGACAAATGGTACGTTGGAAGATTGACCAAAGACCAATGAAGCATCCACTCCTTGAGCGTAATCGAGAGTTTTAGCGTTCATTGCTTCTAGGAGAACTGGTATGGTTGGAAATTCAATCCAACTAATAGAAGTTCCCACAGACTCAAAACGCTTTTCCAATTTCTTTTGGGACTTTAGAATGTGTAAAGGAGAACCTTTCAACCAACCGATTCGTATTTTTTGTAAATTTTTGCTTTCGGCTTTTAACTGAATTTTTTGAGGTTGATTTTGTGTTTGACAGCTGGAAAATAGTGTGGAAAAAGCAAACGATCCAGATGTAATGAGAAAAAAGCGACGGTTAAATCCTAATGAATTAAAGCTGTTATATCTTTTCTTCATGGTCCAATTGACACATATTCAACAGGTGATACTGATTTTTGGACTAAATTAGGTTTTTCCAGTTTAAAAAGCCCGCTTTCCAAAAGCTTTCTAGTTCTGTACAAGGTAGCTTGCGATCTCGGTCTACAGAACCTCGGACTAATTCCCATACCATTTGCTTTGCAATTTCAATTGCTTCTCGATCGCTAGTAATTAAGTGCGCCATAATGACCCCTGTTTGCCAAAAAAAGTATGAGGGATAAAGTCTGAAGGATAAAATGCTTGAAGATCTCGTACAAACCCATACCAACAAATACTAAATCCGCTTTTAACTTGTCTTCTAAAAGCGGGATAGAGAAAGATGAACAATTCTTAACTAAATAGTCTTAGACTATTTAGTTAAGAATTGCCCTGCTGTCGCTAAACTGACACCTTACTAAGTACGGTAAATCTGTAGATATATTGTACTTTAATGGATAGGTAGGAATTTATCACAATCAAAGTTGAAAAGCAAGCAGGTAGTTCTTTAGGTAAAAGCTATGGAGGAAAACGTAGCGTTACTACAGAAGGTATTTCTTTAATTAACAGGTGGCTAAAATCTCTACATGGCTTAAGCTTAAGGCAACCGATACAGTTACAGGCAATTTGTACCCGCCTCCGGCTAAAGAACTAATAAATTTTATTTGTCGAAATAATAGAAATAAATATTTGCTCTTATCAGTAGAGTTGATTAAAGTAAAATTGACCAGCCATTCTCAGGCTATGTACGATGAAACTCTCTAACAAATCTGAATACGCAATCTTAGCTATGGTCGCATTAGCTAAGAAATACCATAATAATGAATCTTTGCATATTCGAGAAATAGCAGCGTTACAAAAGATACCAAATCGTTATCTAGAGCAACTGCTAGCAACCTTAAGATCTGGAGGTTTGATTAAAAGCACGCGGGGAGCCAAGGGAGGTTATGTTTTGGCACGAGATCCAAACAAGATTACAGTTTTAGATATTTTGAAGTGCATTGAAGGAGTAGACGCGGCTTTGCCTACTGTGGATTCTACCTGCGAGACAGCAGAAGCAGAAGCCATTCAAGAAGTTTGGCTCGAAGCGAATCAAGCAGCGCACGAAGTCTTGCAAAAGTACACCCTACAAGAACTTTGCGATCGGCACGCCACCAGACAGCAAATGGAAAATATGTACTACATCTAAAAATAGATTTATATCGCGAGCTGCTCGAAAAACACTATAAATTTCTAAAGGTATTTATACAAACATCGTATAATTTTAGAAGAATTTACTCGCCTCCAACGCTCGAAAAAATTCAAAATAAATCGTTATTGTAGCAAGATTTTTTTGAAAAATTCTCTGAAATTATTATTGATTATACCACTAGCCTTTCTTTTTATTAGATGTGTTGATTTATATTCTCCCGGTGAGGAATTACAGCATGAAAAAGTAGCAGAAAAGTCTATTCTATTTATGATTAAAACTCAAGAAGCCTACTTCTTAAAACACAATTTTTTTTAAAAAATTACTGATAAATCTGCAAAATCTCAATCCAATTTTTTATTTTCTAGAACTGAAAAATGTTATGGGTATTATACGAAGAGTACTACTGAAATTCCTTTGAAAATATCTACTTATGGTATTTACAGCTACGCAAGGCAGGAAGCATGTGGTGGTAATTGGGGTATAACACTTAGCTCCTATGTTGGCGCTGTCTTTGTTGTTCCTACGGCTATGAATAAACAAATGAAAATGCTGAGTATTATCTGTAAAGGTCCCGCTCCAGGATATGCACCTCTAAATTATCGACCTGATTATATAAATGGCATAATAGATTGCCCCCCCGACACCACGAAAGTGTATTTCAAAGGTGCAACTAATTCTGCAAATTAATAGTAATCTAGCAATAGCTGGAGTTTAGACTAGTTGGAGAACTGGATAACTCCATATCAAAAATGGATAAAATTCTGGCAGATGAGCTGCAACTGCACTGATAACTTCATCTTCTCTCTCAATCAAATATTCATAAAAAATTTAGAGTCGCTTGCCCATACTCACCACATCATCTATTTTGAAACCAAGCCGCTTATAAAACTCAATAACGCCTGTATTAGAAGTACGTATTGATAAGTTGATTTTAGGACAATTTAACTCTAAAAGTTTTGAAGTTGCTTGTTCTACCATATACCGACCAATACCTTGTCGTTGATACTTTGGTGCTACAGCTAAGTAGTTGAGCCAACCACGATGACCCTCATATCCCGCCATAACGGTAGCAACAATTTGAGAACCAATCAAACCAACAAGGAACAACTCTGGCTGTACTTGTAACTTGAGCCAAATGTCCCGTTTCGGGTCATTCCAGGGAACTACTAAACAACACTCATGCCACAACTCGATAACTTGTTCCTCATCCTGCTCCTGATATGGTCTGACAATGAATTCGCTGTTTTTCATTTTTATCCTTGAGCAGCAAGTGTATTCA
The DNA here is from genome assembly GCF_045999855.1 of Tolypothrix campylonemoides VB511288_2. Classification (NCBI taxonomy): domain Bacteria; kingdom Bacillati; phylum Cyanobacteriota; class Cyanophyceae; order Nostocales; family Tolypothrichaceae; genus Tolypothrix; species Tolypothrix campylonemoides. The sequence goes on along the minus strand of NZ_JBFPMW010000002.1, from coordinate 437,752 downwards.
GAAAAGCTTTAGTGTCTATTTTTACACTCATTCTTCTAAACTAAGCAAGCGATCGCAGAATTTCTGTATCAGTCGGAGTCTTATACAAGAGCAGCATTACATTATAGCAGTTCGTGTAGGAGTTACAAACACTTCTTCCTTGTCTCCCTTATTCGGACTCAAATAAGATTGCTATAGATGGGAATTAACATTATTGATATGGTTATAGGTATCGTTTTGCAGAATCTTAGCTTGGTTAACAAGTTCAAAATTGCTAATCGTATTTCCATTAAATACCACCGAGTCCAACCGGATATCTCGTGTAGGGTCGTTTAACAAATTACTTGTAGGGTCATTAATTGGACTAGCGGTGACATTAGTTTTAAACGAAAACGGAATGAATGATGCTGCCATAACAGGTATTGTTGCTACCCAGGAAGCTATTGAAACAAAAGCCGTTGTCGTTGCGATCGAGATTGTCCTTGCAAAGATAGTTTTCATGCGTGTGATACCTTGTCTGTGAGGGATTTTATCAAGTCAACTTTTTTTGCTGCAAGACGTTAGTTGATATACTTTTTGTCAAGAGCATAGCTATCTGGTGCCAAACCCGCAGCAAATCGCAGAGAATGGTGTAAAGACTCTCCATTGAGGGTTGTGAAGATTGTGAGAGCGAGCAAAGAAAAACCAAGGGTCAGTAAAAAAATACCTTGATACCCTAAGTGTCGGGCAAACGCACCAAAGACAGGTCCAGCAATGGCAAGCCCTACATCAAAACCACCTACACATAGAGAAAACACCCGTCCTCTTTCTTGAGGATGCGAACGGTCAGAAATGAGAGCTAGCATCAAGGGAATTAATGTTCCACCACCAGCACCTTCAAAAAAACCTGCTAGTAAAAAGGTGAGAGTATTTTGTGCTTGAGAAAGTAACACTGTTCCTAAAATGTAACAAACTAAACTGACTGTAATAAATAATCCCCGACCGTAGCGATCGGAACCATAGCCTGTGAACCAGCGCAGTCCGAAACTGGATACAGCTGTGGCTGCATAAAACCATCCAACACTTAAGTTGAATTCAGTTTCTTTAAGGTATAAAGGGATAAATGTTGTGACTGCTCCATGAATTAAACCTATTAGTAGCAATACAAAAGTGGGAATTCGGATACGAGGACTATCTAGTAATTTCCAAAACTGATTTTTTGGGTTATCAATTGAAATATGAGGAGATGTAAAATCTGTATTTTGTTTCTCTTTTTGATAAAGAATTGAAGGTTCTTTGATTCGGCTAGCAAATAGAAAACCCAGTAACCCCAGTCCAACGGAAAAGAGAAATAAGGGAGTATAACCTACTTGTTCTTGAAGAAAACTACCAATAACAGGTCCAATACTCATACCAATTGGATTGCTCAAACTCATATAACCAATGACCTGACCTCGTTGATGCACGGGTGACCAATCCACAATGAGAGTATTATTCCCAGGAGCATAACAAGCAAGACTAATTCCATGGAATGCTCTGATTGGGAGCAATAGCAGAATTGAGTTAATAAAATAGCCTAGAGGTGATAGGGCTGCGATCGCTAAACCCATCAGCACAACTATCTTGCGACTGCGTCGGTCTGCTAAATTTCCCAACCACGGACGGCTCAAAATTAGCCCGAGAGCAAACGTTCCCATTACAAAACCGACTTGTTGTGGTGTACCTCCTATATCCCTAATGTAAAGAGGCAAAGTAGCTATTAAAGAACTGTGACTAGCCCAAAATAAGATACCTACTATAAAGAGTAATAAAAGGTTTTGACGTTGCTGTGAGTTGAGAGTACTAAAAACTGTCATTTATCACTTGGCATTGGTAAAGGTTTTAGTGGTATTGGCATATGGTTCCGCTAATTTTCGGTGACTTGCTGATTAGAAGATACCCGAACAGTTTTTGGTGATGGCTCAAAGTTTCACAGATCCCCCTAAATCCCCCTTAAAAAGGGGGACTTTAAGATTTTATTCCCCCCAATTCATCGGCTACGGTAATGTACAGATCTCTAGAAAAGAGATGAAACATCGTGAAAAGGGAGAATTGGAATTAAGTTCCTCCCTTTTTTAAGGGGGGTTAGGGGGGATCGAAACCGCTTTTAATGCACTTTAGAAGACTTGTACGTACACCGCAGCAGCCACCAAAGTTAGATACATCTTTATGCTTATAACCACACACTTTTTTCACGCTACAAGCTGCAAATGTTTGACTCGCGGCATAATTTCCTCCGCAAATCGGTTCATCTCCCTTGAAAAAGGGTGGAATTGCAGCATGAAAGTCTCGATACCTATCTCAACAAAAGCTGAAATTCTCTCTGCAACTGTGTCATAACTGCCAACAAGCCCTGCAGCGGTTCCACCATTACCCCCAACAGCAGGATTTTTCGCAAAAATTTGGAACATAACTGCTTCGGGGTCAATTCCTTTGGTTAGGTTCAGTCGGTAATGTTCTTCCTGCTTTTGAAGCGCCATTAATCTGTCAAACTCAGCTTTTGCTTCTTCCTCAGTTGGTCGAGCAATCACAAACCCTGATAAACCAAAACGTAATGGCTTTGGTAAGTTTCGCGATCGCCTTAGAACTCCTTTAATGAACTTGCGAACATCTTCAATGGGTTGACCGTTGATAAAATACGTGTCTGCTTCTTGAGCAGCTAATATCTGTGCTGCATCCGATGCTCCTCCAAGATAAACACGGGGATGAGGTTTGGCAATCGGAGCAGGTCGGAGGCTCAAATCTTGAATTTTAAAGTACTCGCCCTGAAAGTTAACTCTTTCTCCACTCCACAACAACTTAACAACTCGCAGCCACTCGGTTGAATAACGATAGCGTTCATCATGGGGTGGAAAAGGAATGTTTGTACGTTCCATTTCCGGACGATACCAAGCACTGACCAAATTTATGGCAAAACGTCCGTGACTGATAGCATCTATACCTAATGCCATCTTTGCTAAAACGGCGGGATGGAAAAGCAAAGGCTTGATTGCAGCAATAATTTCTATTTTGTCAGTCGCGTCAGCTAAAGCTGCGGCGGCTGTCCAAGTTTCAAGCTGATCTAAATCCAAGCTTCGAGGATTGGCAATATGCTGAGCTACTAAGGTTGTGGCAAATCCGAGGCGTTCCGCTTCAAGGACAAGGGAACGAGTGCGATCGTAACTGGCGTTGATTGGTTCATCAGGGCTATTAAGTGGTCCAAAATTACCACCCACAGGTGCCCAAATACCATAGCGAGGTTCTGACATAAGATTTATGGAATGCTAATGGCTAATTGCTAATAGCTAATAGCTAATGGAAGACTGGTGAGTCTAGTGCTGGAAAAGGGTTTCTCGCGCCCAGGGGACTGGTGAGTCTAGCGCTGCAGGCGAGTTTCCCGCGCCCTAGGGACTGGCGTATAGCCCTTGCGGGCATAGCTTCGCATTGCGTAGCGTCTCCGCTACTGTGATACAAGGGAGGGCTAATGTGACTATTAGCAATCAGGAAAAAACAAAGTTTTATCGTTTTTAGTAATTGTACGATAAATCGATAAAATTATCGTATTATAAATTTGTTAAGATATCGCACATATTACTAGAAAAATCAAGAGATGCTTGATATCATGTTTGATTAAATAATTAATTGACATTACAGCAATTTCAGATCGATAAACTATATCTGGTAGGTGATGTTCTCGCTCACCCTCTCATCACTATTGGTGGGAACTCTCATACCACAAGAGAACAGTGGGCTCTGGATTTTGAAAACTTCTGTCAATCTCAGGCAAAGGCTAATTACCCCTAATGTCCACACTGATAGCTTCTTTAAAACTTCTCTTCCATTAACCGAGCGCGAGATTTTTGCTTGACTTGCGCGGTGTTTGTAGCTCAGCCTACCTAACTTTGCAATCGGTAATCCAAGCGATCGCTTCTGGAATTGGCTGTTGCTGCTTAAGAAGAATTGGCAAAACTGAGCATAGCGATTTCTTGTTCTTAAAAGACTCTAAACTTATGGGATTACTATCTTGTATGCCAATATATAGCAGTCCGTGTAGGAGTTACAATCACCTCTCCCTTGTCTCCCTTGTCCCCCTTGTTCGGATCTCAAATAGGATTGCTATACTTGCTCGAATTCCTAAGTTCTTTAAGAAGTCAAGAATTTAGCACGCTATATATTAACGTAAGATTATAAGTTATTCTTGCTTCTTCTTTTGGTCATCAAAACCGATAATTTTCTGTAGAAATGCTCTATTTCTCGTGAATTTATAACTGCTTAAAGGAAAACGTCAATGATTATAGACCCATCTCAAATCGATCCAAGAACAGGTTATCAATTACTTATTGGCTCAGTTGTTCCCCGACCGATCGCGTGGGTTTCTACTGTTGCTAGAGATGGTACATACAACCTTGCGCCTTTCAGTTTCTTCATGGGCGTAACAGCCAATCCACCAACTTTGGCTATTTCTTGCGGTCACCGACGTGGTGTGGGAAAAAAGGACACATTGGTCAATGCAGAGTCGTCTGGGGAATTGGTGATTAATGTCGTTGTTGAAGAAGTAGAGCAACAAATGAACATTTCCAGTGCGGAATTTCCACCAGAGGTAGATGAGTTCAAAGAGGCGGGGCTCACACCAATTCCCTCAGTAAAGGTGCGTCCGCCCCGAGTCGCTGAGTCACCCATTAATATAGAGTGTCAGCTCAAGCAAGTGGTATACGTTGGAAACGAAGGCAGTCAGTCTGGTTTAATTATTGCTGAAGCACTCCTGTGGCACATTCGTGACGATCTACTAACTCCGCAAAACACAATAGATGTGTCTAAACTACACGCAATTGGACGTTTGTCGGGAAACTGGTACAGTCATACTCGAGATTTGTATGAAATTGCTCGTCCAACCGATCGGTCTTCTAATATTCAATCGGGTAGCAGTTGAAGGATTACAAAAACCATAGATTTTAAGTTCTGCATTTGTATAGATAAGGAAAATGAGAATGCGTAATTGGCGGTTATTACTATTAGCTACCTTACCCCTAGTTCTATCACTTAATGCCTGTGCTGGAGCATCAGGAGGAAATAGTGCAAGCCGATTAGAGACAATTAAAAATCGTGGAAAGTTGATATGTGGTGTTAGTGGAGGATTACCGGGTTTTAGTTATGTCAAACCTAATGGCGAATATGCTGGAATAGATGTAGATGTATGTCGTGCGATCGCCGCCGCACTTTTTGACGATCCAAAAAAAGTAGAGTTCCGCAACTTAAACACCAAAGAACGCTTTACCGCTTTACAAACTGGTGAAGTAGATATCCTCAGCCGCAACACAACATGGACAATTAGCCGAGATACCTCTGTTGGGTTGGAATTCGCACCCGTTGTTTTTTACGACGGTCAAGGAATCATGGTGAAAAAAAGTAGTAACGTTAAAAAACTAGAAGAACTCAAAGGAAAATCTATCTGCACTCAAACAGGAACGACCAACGAACAGAACCTATCCGATCAAATGCGTCAGAGAGGCGTTAACTATAAGCCTCTTGTCTTTGAAGACGTTAACACAGCCTTTGCTGCTTATGAGCAAGGTCGTTGCGAAGCTGTGACTGCGGATCGTTCTGGGTTGGTTTCTCGCCGCGCTATTATGAAAAACCCAAACGACCACGTTGTTTTAGATATCGTTATGTCTAAAGAACCCTTAGCACCGGCTGTTGTGAATGGGGATTCCAAGTGGTCTGATGTTGTGAAATGGACTGTATTTGCTTTAATTAATGCGGAGGAGTTAGGAGTTAATTCTCAAAATGTTAGCCAACTAGCGACTAGCACCAACCCAGAAGTAAAGCGTTTGCTAGGTACAGAAGGCGATCTTGGTAAAGGGGCTGGTTTAACAAATGATTTTGTGACACGTATTGTTAAGCATGTAGGTAACTATGGAGAAGTTTACGAGCGTAATTTAGGCAAGAATTCTGAATTAAAATTAGATAGAGGTCCAAACAAACTTTGGAACCAAGGCGGTATTCTCTATGCACCTCCATTTCGTTAATTATTTAGCTAATAGCTAATGGCTAATAGCTAATGGCTAATGGCTAATTGTGAATTCAGAGACAGTAAGCGGGTTTCCTGCGCCCCGGAGACTAGTGTATAGCCGTGCGGCATAGCTTGGCATCGCGGAGCGGAGACGCTCCTAAGATACAAGGGAGGGCCAGTAGCTAAATAGTGAATAGCTATTAGTACAACAAGAATAAACAATTAGCAATTAGCAATCAGCCATTAGCCATTAACCATTAGCCATTAGCCATTAGCCATTAGCTATTAGCAATCACCATGACTCCATTTTGGCGCGATAAACGATTTTGGCCCATTGCCGGTCAGTTAGTAGCCGTATTCACAATTGCCATTGTAGTTGCAATACTTTGGCACAATTTGACTTACAACTTACAAAGGTTGGGCATTCAATTAGGGTTTGATTTCTTACAGTCACAAGCTTCTTTTGATATTGGTGAAACTCCAATTTCTTACCAGCCTTCTGACTCCTACAGTCGTGCTCTACTGGTTGGATTGCTAAATTCTTTACGAGTTGTCATTATTGGTATTATTGCAGCAACAATTGTAGGTATAACCGTAGGGGTAGGAAGGCTATCAGATAATTGGTTGGTACGAAAGCTAGCTCTTGTCTATGTAGAAATTTTACGCAACACTCCCCTACTTTTACAATTGTTCTTCTGGTATTTTGCTGTTTTTCTCAGCTTGCCAAAAACTGAAACTCAAATTTCTTTGTTTGGTTTGCTAAACATCAGCAACCAAGGGATCGCACTACCTTTTGGAATACATTTTTCTCCAGAATTATCCGCTTTGATTTTGGGATTAACACTTTATTCTGCTGCGTTTATAGCAGAAATTGTCAGAGCCGGAATTCTCTCGGTACCAAAAGGACAATGGGAAGCAGCAAGATCGTTGGGTTTAAAACCGAGCTTGGTTATGCGGTTGGTAATTTTTCCTCAAGCTTTGCGGCTGATTATACCACCACTGACAAGTCAGTACTTAAATATAGCCAAAAACTCTAGTTTGGCGATCGCAATTGGCTACGCGGATATTTACTTTGTTGCTTCTACAACTTTTAACCAAACAGGTAGAGCAGTGGAAGTTATGCTTTTAATCATGGTAACTTATCTCACAATGAGCCTCATTATTTCCCTGATAATGAATTTCTTTAACCGTAAGGTGCAATTGAAGGAGCGATGAGCCTTTTAAAAAACCAAAATCCAACAATCTGGCAATGGCTGCGAAAGAATTTGTTCAACAACTGGTACAACAGTATTCTAACTGTTGTTTGCCTGTGGTTTCTTGTATGGATAATCAAAAGTATCTTGAGGTGGGTATTCACTCAAGCAAAATGGGCGGTTATACAAGCTAATTTCTCTCTATTTTTTGTTGGTCGTTTTCCTCAAGAACTCTATTGGCGACTTTGGCTGGCGTTGGTGATTATTCTCGGTCTGGCTGGTGTATCTTGGGGAGCGATCGCAAAACGGTTTCCTAGCAGGTTTAATACGTGGTTACCTCTTGGGTGGGCTGTGTCTTTCCCAATAATTCTGTGCTTAATTGGGGGCGGTTTGGGACTGCAGCCTGTAGAAAGCGGTTTGTGGAATGGTTTGCTGCTGACTTTACTTACGGCAGCTGTCAGCATAGTTATATCTTTTCCCTTAGGGATATTATTAGCGTTAGGGCGTCAAAGTCAGCTATTTTTCGTGCGTTGGTTTAGCATTCTATATATTGAACTTATTCGAGGATTACCACTGATTGGAATTTTGTTCCTAGCTCAAGTGATGATACCCTTATTTCTACCTCCAGAAATTCGTTTAGATAGAGTGCTGCGCGGAATGGCTGGCTTAACCTTGTTTAGTGCTGCTTATCTAGCAGAAAATGTACGGGGTGGGCTTCAATCAATTCCACGCGGACAATTTGAAGCAGCGAGATCGTTAGGGTTAAATACTCCATTAACTATGTTACTGATAGTTCTCCCTCAAGCACTGCGTGCTGTTATTCCAGCCCTTGTTGGACAATTCATTGGTTTATTTAAAGATACTTCCCTGTTAGCAATTGTTGGATTATTAGAATTAACAGGGATTGCTCGTTCTATTCTCGCTCAACCCCAGTTCCTCGATCGCTATGCAGAAGTTTATTTGTTTATTGGAGTTATCTACTGGATTTTTTGTTATTCCATGTCCTTAGCTTCCCGGCGCTTGGAACATCGGTAAGGGGACAAGGGGGATAAGGGAGACAAGGGGGATAAGGGAGACAAGGGAGATAAGGAACAATAACAAATGACAAACCAAGAAATTATTATTGCCGAAGATGTTCAAAAGTGGTATGGAAAGTTCCACGTTTTACGAGGCGTCAGCCTAACAGTAAATCGGGGAGAGGTTGTTGTACTGATGGGACCTTCGGGTTCAGGTAAGTCAACTTTTATTCGTACCTTTAATGCTTTAGAAGAATACCAGCAGGGACGAATTGAAATTGATGGTATTGCTCTCACAAATGATTTGCGAAATATTGAAGCAATTCGTCAAGAAGTAGGCATGGTGTTTCAACAATTCAATTTGTTTCCTCACCTAACAGTCTTGCAAAATATTACTTTGGCACCAATATGGGTACGGAAATGGTCAAAGGTTAAAGCTGAAGAAGTCGCTATGCAGTTATTAGAACGAGTGGGGATTTTGGAACAAGCACAAAAGTATCCAGGGCAATTATCTGGAGGACAGCAACAAAGGGTTGCGATTGCTAGATCTCTAGCCATGCAACCCAAGATTATGCTTTTTGATGAGCCTACTTCAGCATTAGATCCAGAGATGGTGCGAGAAGTTTTGGACGTTATCAAAACTCTTGCTGCTGATGGTATGACTATGGTTGTTGTTACCCATGAAGTGGGTTTTGCACGTGAAGTTGCTGACCGAGTGGTTTTAATGGATGGTGGTTTAGTTGTTGAGGAAGCAACTCCAGATGCATTTTTTCAAAACCCCCAGCACGATCGCACTCGCAAGTTTCTATCCCAAATTCTTTAACAGGTTTTGCGATCGTAATTGGGGAAAGCGAATTCTTAACAAGCGTAACAAGCGTAACCAACTCTTAGCTGGTTGTTCAAAGAATGTAAAGATATCACCGTAAGCTTCGTGAGTTTTATGATGGTGTTGCCAATGTCTTTCTGGAGTTGTAATGAAAAGAATTTGACAAACAAGCTCCAATGATTTTGGCGTTTGCCAATTCAAGATACTTGTATGCCTCCACCATACATGAAATTGACCAACTAGCAATCCGCATACAACACCAATCGGGGAAAAGTACCACAAAACAACTGCTATTAGGAAATACGGCAATGCGCCCAATATACCATCCAACAGAACTAGGGGATTGAGCGTCAGAATCGCGTAATGACGAAAGTGCTTTTTGTAGGAGTGGTGAGTTTGCAAATGAAGCCAACCAAAAATATGTTCCGGTATGTGATAGCAGAAAGTTGAAAGGAAATCTCCAATCACAAGGAGTATCCCGGCACACGCGATTACCTTAAGCATGTGTCATCCTCATTTTAAATATGGGAGTGTTTAGATAGCTTTCGAGAAGAACGAAACGAATCGTATCACCTTAAATCTGAACTTTATCAAGCTGCTCATTCAGGAATTATTGTGTCAACAATCTTGTTTGAACAGCGTTGTTAGTTCATTTTTCTAAATACTACAGTATTTTTATCGATCAACTGATATTTTTTTGGAAAAAATTTTAAGAGTTAAAAATTAGATACTGTAGGTAGGGCTAAAGCCCACCTCCCCAAGCAACTGTACTACTACGAGACTTTGATGCAGCAATGAAGATTGCAGACACTCATTCGATGAAAGGCGCGAATGCTTCTAGCCTCTGCACGAAAAACAAAAGGTTTTGCCTGTAGCATTGCATATTTCACGCATATCTGTTGTGCGTGGATACCCTCCCTCTTTAGCTGGTGGAATCAAGGGAGACAGGATTTCATATTTAGATTCCCCCACCCATCAATAAGAGACTATTTATAAAGTAAATCTAAAGGAGACAAGACGACGTAGCGTAATTCTAGTCATAACAGCATATATGGCTGCTTCGCTCATTTCGGGAAGACGCTCATAATCTTTGCGCTCGACGATGGTACTGATTAAACCACCCAAATGTTCTTTCCACTACAAGGGCGTTTGGGAAGCACTTGAAATTTTTGTTCGGTACGCCGTATGACTTCAACGTGAGCTTGTACATTCGTATAATAATCGATACAAAAAAACGCTCTTGAAACTCTGTCAAAGCTAGAATTTGCTCGTTACTATAGTTTTTCCCTTGGGGTACAACAATCAGCTTATCATCCTCATCATTGATGCGATGAATAATGGCAATACATTCACCTTCAAACTGGCTTAAAGGCTCGAATACTCCCAAAATGTAGGCATCGATTTCTTGACCATCTGGGGAACGTGTACCGGGAATGTAGCCATAGTTGATGGGGTAAATATACTGATATTGAGGATGTCTGGTACCAAGTGGACGGTCAATAATGACACTTAGGGTTACACCTAGAAATTCTTTTATTTCAGTCTGCATGAAATTTTGTCTGTAGGGCAATACCTTTACCAATTTATCAAAAGCCCTACAGACTGGGAGTCTGTAGCTACATAAATGTTGCCCACTTACATGGACTAAAACCCAAAGAAGTTCCCCGGTCATGGCTGAAAAGCGTTGCTATAACTATTCGCTTCATCACTTTATTAGCTCTGATTGCACAATTGAGACATATATTGTACACGGTCAAATTTGAATGGTCCCAGATTATATTTCCAGTCACGATGAAGCAGAGCTTGGGAACGAGATGATAAAAAGTCTCTACAGCCGCTTAAAATTAATTTTGAATTATTTTTTCAAATATATCAATAAAAACGTACCAGAAATCCCCATTAATATTCCTATACAACCACTGCCTAAAACTATTAAGTAAAATTTTAAATCTTCATCTCTTTTTTGTTGATTTAAGGCTTCTACTTGATTTTCTAGTGTTTCTATTTTATTTTTTAATTGGTTATTTTCTTGAATAACTTCACTTGCTTTTAAAGTATCTATTTGTCGAAGCAATTCTTGATTTCTTTGACTTTCTTGTACGAACATTGTTCCAAATAAAACACCTAAGCCTAGCATGCCTGACGCTATGACAATGCCGTAATCTTTTATTGTGCGTGACTTTAGCTTCTTCTCTTTTTCAACTAGCTCTTGTTTCGTCGATTCAAATTGTTGATTTAATGCTTCATTGGCTTTAGATAAGATTGAATTCTCTTCCGAAAGACTTTCATATAACTCAATTTCTCTTGGCTGTAGATCGGTAGGGGTTATAATGCCTTTAGAATCATAATATGATTTCAAATTACTCACTGTTTCGATCTCCTAAGTAAATTAAATTTTGTAAAAAAAACAATTTTTTTAAGTCAATTCATTTTTTTCAGTACTATTGTACCGTTTTTGACTCCAAACGTAAGCACGATAAAGATTACTATGCATCAATCGGAACGATCGCGCTCGTAATTATTCCACAGACTTCCGCTTGTAACAAGAGGCTTATCATGGGTTCAGCTAAAGGAGAAAATGTAAAGAGAATATTAAGTATATTTGCTTATCTATCTAAAGAAAGAAGTGAAAAAGTCATGCAGTCTGTAAAACTCAGTAATGAAAAGTTAAACATTTTCACGGCTGTTAGGAGATTTTACTTGTGACTCTCTTATCTGACATTTATCTGCTCCTATTTAAAGAGTACATAACAACAAAAAGATTTGTTATCTGCTCTTTCAATAGCAACTGAACTTATCTTTATCTATAGCTATAGACCTGAGAGAAACCAGCTTTTCTAACAGAGAAATGCTGGACGCAAAAAACAAGTTTTTTTGCGCCCAGCATTTTTGTTATCAGTTTCCAAGATAATTAATTAACTATTTATCTTGTGGAATGGAGAAGAGAACAGCAATGGCGGGCTTTTCTGCCCGCACTACAAGAATTCTACGAATTAGCCAACGCTTCTGCTGTCTTCTCTTTATCTAACTTAAGAACCAAGACTCCCAAAGGTGGCAAACACAAATCCAAGGAATACGGGCGGTTGTGGAATGACCAATTATCCGTCCACTTACCACCTAAATTACCCATATTGCTACCACCGTATTGACGAGCATCGCTGTTGAATAACTCAGTGTAGAAACCTATTTCTGGAACACCAATACGGTAATGAGAGTGAGGTTGAGGTGTAAAGTTACAAACCGTAACAACAAAATTATCGGAGTCTTTATCTCTACGGATAAAGGAAACTACACTGTGACGGTTGTCGCTACAGTCAATCCATTCAAACCCTTCTTTTGCAAAATCTTGAGTGTATAAAGCTGGTTCAGAACGATAGAGATGGTTGAGGTCTTTAAAAAACTCTTTGAGTTGTTGGTGCGGTTCATGCTGGAATAAGCGCCATTCTAAGTCACTCCAGACATTCCACTCACTCCACTGTCCAAACTCCATGCTCATAAACATGGTTTTCTTACCGGGGTGAGTAAACATATAGGCGAACAAACACCTTACGTTGGCAAATTTTTGCCATCTATCCCCAGGCATTTTACCAATGATATTGCTCTTACCGTGTACCACCTCATCGTGAGACAGCGCCAACATATAGTTTTCACTGTGGTGATACCACATACTGAAGGTGATGTTGTTTTGATGGAACTGGCGGAACCAAGGGTCCATGCTGAAGTAGTCCAGCATATCGTGCATCCAACCCATATTCCATTTTAAGTTAAAGCCCAATCCTCCAGTGTATGTTGGCCAAGATACCATAGGCCATGCAGTAGATTCTTCAGCAATTGAGACAATTCCTGGGAAATAGCTAAAGATGATGTGATTGACTTGACGCAAGAACTCAGCTGCTTCTAGGTTTTCTCTACCACCGTACTGGTTGGTAACCCATTCTCCATCTTTACGGCAGTAATCGAGGTAGAGCATAGAGGCAACAGCATCAACGCGAATGCCATCAATATGGTACTTATCAAACCAGAACAAGGCATTTGCAACTAAGAAATTACGGACTTCGTTGCGCGAGTAGTTGAACACCAATGTTCCCCATTCTTTGTGTTCGCCTTTTCGAGGATCGGCGTGTTCGTAAAGGTGAGTGCCATCAAAAAATGCCAAGCCATGACCGTCTTTGGGGAAATGACCGGGAACCCAATCGACAATAACGCCAATACCGTTTTTGTGGCATTGGTCAACAAAATACATAAAGTCTTCTGGTTTGCCATAACGGGAGGTGGGAGCGTAATATCCGGTTACTTGATAGCCCCAAGACCCATCAAATGGGTGTTCGGCAACGGGTAGTATTTCAATGTGGGTGTATCCCAACTCTTTCACGTAGGGAATGAGCCGCTCTGCTAGTTCTCGGTATGTTAAAAAGCGTGCGCCGGGATTGAGTTCTGATACAGTAACGACAGGCTCGGTTTCCCCGTTTGGGAGTTTGGCGGGTTCTCCACTAGAGGCGTGCAACCAAGACCCTAAATGCATTTCGTAGACAGAAATCGGTTGAGTTAGGGGATCGCTATGACGGCGGTTTTCCAGCCAGTCTTCATCGCCCCAACTGTAAGCGTCTAAATCTGAGACAATGGATGCGGTTTTGGGGCGTGGTTCTTGCTGAAAACCGTAGGGATCGGATTTTTCGTAAATGTGACCTTCTATGTTTTTAATTTCATATTTGTAGTGTTCTCCTACCCCTAACCCAGGAACAAATAGTTCCCAAATACCGGTATGCCCTTTACGCATTTGGTGTTTGCGACCATCCCAACTGTTAAAATCTCCAATAACTGATACGTTTCGAGCGTTGGGAGCCCAAACAGCAAAGTAAACACCTGCGACACCATTGACCTCAGTTGGGTGTGCTCCCAGTTTTTCGTAAATTCGGTGGTGATTGCCTTCCCCAAACAGGTGCAAATCAAACTCTGTTAACTTGGGAGAATGGAAAGCGTAAGGATCGTAGATGACTCGCTCGTGTTCTCCTTCTTTAACGCGAAACTGGTAGTTAACAAGTTCTTTTGTTTCTATGGTGCATTCAAAGAAGTGGGGATCGTGAACGGTTTCCATTGGGTACTCCTTCCGTTCTTCTGGAAGGATGACGGTCACTGCACTGGCATTGGGTAGGTAAGCTCGCACAGCCCAACGATTGTTTTTGCCATTTTCTTCTATGAGATGAGCACCTAGTACTTCAAACGGGTCGTGATGCTGATTCCAAACTATTCGGTTAACTTGTTCCGGGGCTATTGTGGTTATAGACATGGAGCTACCTACGTTTAGTAAATTGGCTAAGTAAACTGACTTTTTAAAACTTCTATTACTATTCTTTACATTTATTTGCAAATTTTGTAGATGTAATCATCGTACTTGAGTAAGAAACTGGGAATTGAGGGCTGGGGATCGCAGATTGGAAGTTAGGGACAATGGTGGTAAGGGGAACAAGGTAGACAAGGGCGACACGAGGGACAAGGAAGGCAGAGAAAGGAAGACTCAATTACCCATGCTGTATACTTTGTGCCCAACACCGATTCACTATATGTCTAAAAAAGGGAAAATCTGAAGTAAAAATTTACGTATCCGTAATAAAAAAACTTGTTCTCTTATCTTGGGGTCAAGTTTTGGAGGGGGGCTTACTGAAAGACGTTCCTGTAACTGTGCATACTCCGCAGCACTGACAAGACTACCATCGAGGGGCGATCGCGCAGCTGTAATAATTTCCATCCGCAAAATTTCTTCCGGTACGTCTTGTTTGGGTGGTAATGCCATAACCAACTGCCCCCAATGGCTAATTAACCCTACCATAATGGTAGTGCTAACGCTTAAAACGATAAATGTAATTCGCTTCACAATCAAGAACCATTTGAGAGAGTATGAACTTACAGGCAATCTTAATGTGTATATTTACCCAAGATTTACAGCACGGAAACTACTAAGAAACCCGGTTTCTAAGTGAAGCCGGGTTTCTTTATAAACCTGGTAAGGTTAAAGTGTAGTACCAGATCGATCGCTCTGGTATGGCACGCACCACACGGGCTCGTGAAAATTTAGCCAACAATGATAGCGAATGTCTTATGCCTGCTCAAAACACAGCCATTCACCTGGTTGTTATTTGAAAATGTTGACTTACTTAATTTTCGTGAGAAGCGCTGCAACAATCTCAATTGATAAATTGGGTGTTTTGAGATAACGACTTAGGGGCTAGGAGTAGCAGTTGGGCTACCCGTAGCTGTAGGTGCAGGAGTCGCTGCACCAGTATCGGTAGGTTCAGCAGCCGGTGTAGAAGTAGCTGCAGGGGAAGATGTTTCGCTACCGGTGCCACCACCACCACCGCTACCACCACCTTCACACGCACCGAGAACTGCTGCGAGACTTAACATCAAGGTAATACTAAGGATTTTTACTTTCATAACTCCTCTTTCACCAATTGCGGCAAGAACGAATTTAGCCTGTTGAATACGATACCCTATTTGTTGATTTTTTTTAAGTGACTTTGGAATACACATTGAAAGAAAAGGGTTCGATTCTTCCTATAGAGATAGGCAGAAGGCAAGAAAATATAGGAGATGAACTTCCCAATCGAGTCATGATACCAAAAAATATATTTCTTGCACACTCTTGCCTGTGGAGGCAGGGGTTGTCATACTAAGGCAATGCGATGCCTCAATGATTAGGGTATCAAATTTTTACGAAAAATTGCCAAAAAAACTCGTTTCTTTCACAGAAGCGGTTTTTAGAGAGAATGCAAAGATTAGTGCAGCTACCTATCGGAATTCTGTTGATTCAGTGTAGGGTGTTACTTGATTCATTGACTGTTAACACTTAACACTCAGCAATCGATCGCATAGCCTTATAGTATTTCTTATCCAAACCAATTATGTCTATCGCTCGAAAATTAGGTGTTTCTACGACGGGCAGCTTATCTCAATCTGCAGTTAAAAGTGCTAGAAAGCGCCCAAATAGAAACCAAAGAAAACTTTCCACACATCAAGAGGTTGCCCTTCGCGCCAAGCAATTGAGAGCGAACCCAACTCCAGAGTCTGCCTTTTCTCCACCAGAGTCTTCCAAACAGAGAAGACACCCATCACAAAATCCTTTGCCGCCAGTGCAGCGTACAGCAATTAACCCTTTCAGTCCCCAAAAAACTTCCTTTCCTAGGGCAGAGGTAAATAAACCAAAAGTAAGAAATATTCCTGTTATGCCATCCGCTCAGGCTGTCCCTTTTTGGTTGTTACGCCTGTACGCAGTACATCGTTATTCATCTATAGCAGCATTTTTATTTGTCATTGTAATGCTTGCGGTTTATGGATTAACAGTTTACTCACAGGAACTTTGGAGCCAATCATACCGCAAACTACAAAACCTACAACGCCAAGAACGACAATTGATGACAACCAACGGGGTGCTAAAAAGTAACATGGCAAAACAAGCACAGAAACAACCAGAAAAACTACTATCACCTACTCCCGATCGCATGATTTTTTTAACTCCTGCACCTGTGACTTCAACATCCCCATCCACCGATTCCAAAACACCAATTTCTGAAATCCAACAGGAAACTTTAAATCCAACAGGATATTAATCAGTAACTAGTGACCGATACAAATTTTTATGCAAAAATCACCACCAAGTAGAACAAGATTTAGAAATTTTCCCAAACCCGAGTTTATCAAACGACGACAAAGAGTTTCAAAACAAGTTGCACAAAACAAACAAAATAAACTTATTGAACAAACCTACGAGCAAGTTCCGCTAGTGCGTCCAACAGAACGCGTGGAAACTCGCGCCATCGATGGAGCAACTCATACCAAAAACCGATTGTTGATTGTGTGGGGTCTACTTATTAGTGTTGGGATTGGTATGGGTTTTAACTTGTATCAATTACAAATCGTGCGGGGGCCAAAGCTAACAGAAAAAGCCCGAAATCAACAGATGGTTAATTTACGACCTTTTATGCCTCGTCGTCCTGTTGTAGATCGTAACAGAGATTTACTAGCAATTGACCGTCCTGTCTACACTTTATATGCTCATCCCAAGCTGTTTTCAAAAACTAACAAAGAAATGGCAGCACAGCTTGCCTCCATATTAGATAAAGATGCAACTGAGTTAGAAAACAAGTTTGATAACAAAAAAACTGGCATTACATTAGCCGTTGCGTTACCAGAAGAAGTTGCCGATCGCCTAACTGCACTTCATCTAAACGGGCTTGAGTTAATTCAAAAATATTCTCGATTCTACCCACAGCAAGATTTAGTTTCAGAAGTAGTAGGATATGTCAACGTTGACCGTCGGGGTCAAGCAGGCGTGGAATACAGTCAAGAAAAATTACTAGAGCGTTCCGTTCAAACCATGCGCTTGAGTAGAGCAGGGAACGGAGCAATCATGCCAGATTATGCTCCTGAGGGTTTCCTCAATTTTGATGACCTGCGATTGCAATTAACTCTTGATAACCGCTTGCAGAGAGTAGCCCGTTTTGCGCTAAAAGAGCAGATGAAAAAATATAAGGCAAAACGGGGAGCGGTTATTGTTATGGATGCTTGGGATGGTTCGCTACTTGCCCTAGTCAGCCAACCCAGTTATGATGCAAATGAATATTCCAAAGCAGATATTTCACTGTTTAAAAACTGGACGGTAGCAGATCTGTACGAACCAGGGTCAACCTTTAAACCTTTAAATATAGCTATTGCCTTAGAAGAAGGAATAATTAAACCTGAAGACACATTCAACGATAACGGGTCCATTCAGGTTGCCGATCGCGTCATCAGAAATGCCGAAAACAAACGTTTTGGGCGGCTGAACATAGCTCAAGTCTTGCAAAATTCTAGCAATATTGCAATGGTGCAAATTATTCAAAGATTGCGACCGTCAGTTTATTACGGTTGGTTAGAACGTTTGGGCTTGGGGCAAAGTGTGGATACAGATTTGCCTTTTGCAGTCAACAGTCAGCTAAAAAGTCAAGAACAATTTCTGGCTACGCCAGTTGAACCCGCAACCACTTCCTTCGGTCAGGGCTTTTCTTTAACACCATTGCAGCTAGTACAAATGCATGGTGCTTTAGCCAATGGCGGTAAATTAGTCGCGCCTCATGTAGTTAAAGCACTTGTCGATAGTAAAGGACAAGTCCACTATTCGCCCATAAGACCAGCACCCCGCCAAATTTTCTCCTACGCGACTAGTCGCAAAGTTGTAGAAATGATGGAAACTGTAGTTGATGATGGAACAGGAAAAGCATCTCAAATTCCTGGATACCGCATTGCTGGTAAAACAGGTACAGCACAAAAAGCTAGTGCTGCAGGTGGATACATCATCGGGGCTAAAATCACTAGCTTTGTAGGTATCATGCCAGTAGAAGCTCCGCGTTATGTAGTGTTGGCGTTGGTAGATGAGCCAAAAGGAAATCATGCCTTTGGTAGTACTGTTGCTGCACCAATCGTGAAGACAGTGATGGAAGCCCTGATTACCACAGAACAACTTCCACCGAGTAAGCTTGTACCAAGTCAACTTATGAATCCAACTCCAACTCCAAGTACCACACCTTAAGGGACTCGTGGATTTTAAATTTTGGATTGGCGATTGGGGACTATTCAATTCTCCCTTGTCTCCCTTATCCCCCACTCCCCTATGTGTCTGTAGTATGAATCATGGGTGGAAAGCTTAACTTTTCTTTATCACTTGGGGGAGATGTATTTAAGGCTACTTGATAGGAATTATATAAGTATCTAGCGCCGAACTCAGACTAGTAAATTAAATCAGTTTTACCCATTTAATCTACTAGGGACAAGTATTAAAAAATACTTGTTCTATATGAGTTGGCAATTTTTACTTGTGATTTTTTACTTTTGAATTGCTTATGTCCCCTATCGCAAACGCTGAAAGAAAAAATACGCAGATAGAGGAAATTATAAATACAAATTATGACCGTGCGGAGCGGCAATTTGTAGAGCTGCTTGCGACAGAGGATTTGGATCGAAAACTCGAGGCTAAGCCAGAACTCAAGCGTGAGTTTGAAAGTACTCTCTCTGTAGCAATTCGCGCTGCTTACCAAAATGGTGCAGGTGATAATGCTGCTCACCTCTTTCTTCAGCGAGTCCTTTACCGTATTAATCGTCTGAATTTGTTTTGGTATGACGATTTGCGGCATTACGTAAATGAGCGCTCCTTTTATTTGTACAAGGTACGCGACCAAATAGAATCAGCTTGGCAAGAGTGGGAGCTATCACAGATCGATGTCAAAGCATTAAGACAATTGGATGTTAAAAGTGTTCAGCAAGCGCTCATTGAGCGTTCTGCTTATGACTTAGATCCCGAATTGTCAGAAGACAGCCTTTATATACGCAATTCTATGAGCGAGGCGGGCTACCGTCACTTACTCGCTATTGGTTCATTTGACGGTCTGGTAGAAGGTAGTCGCCTTTCCCGAATTCTTGGCGGTGCTGCTAATGAAGTGCAATGTACTTTAATAAGGGTGCTGCTAGAAGAATATGGAAATGGACGTTTTCCTCGCAAGCACTCTACTTTCTTTGCCCAAATGTTAGATGAGTTTGGGATGAATACCGAACCTGAAGGATATTTTGATTTGGTTCCCTGGGAGGTACTTGCTAACGACAATAATAATTTCTTACTGACTGAATGCAAGCGTTATTTCCTGCGATATAACGGTGGTCTTACCTATTTTGAGGTAGCTGGACCTGCGGCTTACAAAAATTATCTTGCTGCAGCACAACGATTGGGGCTTTCGGAAGCAGCAATGGGCTATTGGGAATTGCACATCCGGGAAGACGAACGTCACGGACGTTGGATGTTGGATAATGTCGCTTTGCCTCTAGCAGAAATGTATCCCAATGAAGCTTGGCAACTTGTACTTGGCTACGACCAAGAAAAGCTTATGGGCGATCGCGCTGCTAATGCTGTTGTGCGATCGATACGGAAAAATGGCTGATGGCTAATTGCTGATGGCTAATGGTGAGTCCAGTGCTGTAGGCGGGTTTCCCGCCGTAGTAGGCAACTGGCGTATAGCACTGCGGGTATAGCTTTGCATCGCGTATAGCCCTTGCAGGCATAGGAGAAAGGCAACACGGAGTATGTGCCTTGCACACAGCGTTTCCGCTCCTGAGATACCTGAAGGGCTAATTGCTAATTACTAATGGTGAATCCAGTGTTGCTGGTACGTTTCCTAATTGGGGTGGGCATTGCCTATCCTCTAGGTTCTCATTCCTAAACAATCGTTCAATTCATGCGAGAAATTTATGAAAGTTGAAACTCCAATGAAAGAAGTCTTTTATTGCCCGGAGGAATCTAATTTCTATTCAAATTGTTTGGAAAACTTAGTCCTGAGAAATTGTAATGAATCAGAGTGCATTGTTGAATTTGGTTCGGGGGATGGTAGCCCTGTTATTAACTCTCTTTTAAGAAATAGATTTGAAGGTTTAATACAAGGATTTGAATTAAATTCTGCTGCTTGGAAAACTGCTAACTCATACATAGATGAGTATAATTTAAATCAGAAATACATTATTCATAACTCATGTCTGTTCGAGTCTTCTCAACCAGAAGCTGAATATTTAGTAGCTAATCCTCCGTATTTACCTGCACCAGACCAAGATATTTATATGCCTTTGTTATTTGGTGGCATAGATGGTGCAACAGTTACAAATAATCTTTTATCTTTGGATTACCAAAATGTGTTACTTTTAGTATCTAGTTACTCGAATCCACAAAGTACAATTAATCATGCAAAAGCTAATGGTTATTCTGTTAGCAAATTTTTTGTTTTGCCTTTAAAGTTTGGTTACTATAGCTCTGAACCAAAAGTTAAGAAGCATATTGAAGAGTTACGCAAACATGGAATGGCTTTTTATTCTGGGGATTATTACTATCTTGCCGGGGTTTTATTTGAAAAATTAGATCGGGCGAAAGTTGATTTATCTCAGGAGTTAGAGAAGTTGATGACGAGTTTGTAGATATTATGTAGCAATCCTATTTGAATTGTAAAACTTACTTTTTTAAATGAAACGCAGACGCGTAGTGAACCCAAAAGGAAGAAAGAGGATTTTACAAATTATTTAGGATTGCTATAGATCTGCCATTTAATTTTTTAAAAAGTTGTAAGAGGTTCAATTCCTAATCTACAATTAACTGTCACCTATAATGGCTGAAAAGATATTCCAAATAAACATTAAAAAAGCTGATGCTAGCAAAAAAAGCATTAAGCTAGCCAGTGCAGCAAAGGGAGCAGTAATCAACAGTAATAAAAAGACAAATACTAAAGAAGTTAACAAGATTCTATTCATATTCTCTAACTGTTAGTTAATTTCTATTTTTTATTATTCTTGACTCTACAAATTACGTCATCACTTAAAGACAGAATTGTTTCTCATACTGTTGACATAAGTGATATTATTTAGGTGGTAAATGCATATAGTGTTGCACTAAGTTGTCTGTAAGTGCAAATTTTAGGCTAAAAGTTTATACTAAGTAGCGATAACAATGCCTGAAGGTAAAGTTCCACCAGATCGGGATATAGATGCACATCTGGCAAAGGATAAATTTGGAATACCAATGCTTTCAAGTGAGAAGGCAGGATGGAACAATATTCTTGTTGAATACTGGCAAATGCCAGCTCACGAGCTCCCTCCACAATTATTATCTGACTATATAATTAACCTGCATTTTAAGGGTATGACAAAAGCGGAAATTATGTGGGACGGGCGTCTTCTAAGCAAAAACTTTACACGCGGTGAAATCACTATTCTTCCTCCGGGTATGTCGTGTAAAGGTATTAGTTTGGAGGATAGTGATTTTTTGGTACTGCGCCTTCAACCAAATCTTATTACCCAAGTAGCAGGGGAATTAGGTTATACAGAGCAAATTGAAATTGCACCTAATTTGGGAGTTTTAAGTCCCCAAATTCAGAATATTGGGTTGGCACTTAAGGGAGAATTGGAGTCTGGATGTTTATCTGGGCGTCTTTACGGAGAATCTCTAGCTACTGCACTCGCAAGCCATCTCCTACAGCAACACTCGACCTTTAAGCAAAATATTGAATCTTACACCGGAGGTTTACCCAAGTATAAGCTCTGTAAAATACTTGAGTATATTAACGAAAATCTTGAACGCGAGTTGACACTTGCAGAACTTGCTAGTGTGGCGGAAATAAGTTCCTATCATTTTGCTCGCTTGTTTAAGCAATCTACAGGTTTTACTCCACATCAATACGTGATTAATTGCAGAATCGAGCGAGCCAAAAAACTGCTAGCAGAGAAACAATTGTCTATTGCTGAAATTGGTGATGCTATTGGTTTTCAAAGCCCAAGTCATTTCATTGCGCTCTTTCGCAAGCGTATGGCGATGACACCAAAAGCTTATCGCGATCGCTTATAGCTTGAACTTCTCGCAAGCTTGTGACATTTTCCGCAAGAATTGAATACCGTACAATATTTTGGTATTGCTAAAGTTATATGTAATAACAAAGCGCTGATATATACTACATTGCAAGTTTCTACAGATGCTTAAATACCCTACATACAAAATAGGAGTGCGCCAAAGTATGTAACACGTTT
Organism: Tolypothrix campylonemoides VB511288_2; assembly: GCF_045999855.1. NCBI lineage: Bacteria > Bacillati > Cyanobacteriota > Cyanophyceae > Nostocales > Tolypothrichaceae > Tolypothrix > Tolypothrix campylonemoides. The sequence goes on along the minus strand of NZ_JBFPMW010000002.1, from coordinate 415,150 downwards.
TTTTGTCCCTGATTCATGCCAGATAGCTTTTTTCAAAACCCAAGCGTTGAGCCTGGGTTTTTTTGTCTTGATACCATCGCTAAATCTGCAGTAATCCCTCTGGATTAACTGTCAAAAGAATTCGTCTTTGCAAGCCTTCTTGGTATAAAATTTCATTAGCGGCTAGCAAGCCACTACTGACTGCTCTTTCCATTAACCCACAAGGGAAAGGCATTTTTACCCAATCTCCAGCAAATATCAAGTTAGAAATAGAAGTGCTTGTTTCTGGACGTTTGGCATAGCTGTTTGGTGGATACCCGGAAAAATTCTTTTGATTTACTAATTCGCGGTGCAGCATTTTTGCTTGCTTTAACTCTGGCACAATTGCATAGAGTTCTCGCTCAAAAGTCGTTAACAATGCTTCTTGGGTAGGAAATTGTTTTTCTTTGTAGCAGTAAGCGTGTAACTCCACTACACTACCACCAGTCCGTTTCGCCCACTCAATAAATTGCTCTTGAATGCGGTGATACAAGGTAATGCTATCCGTAAGTTGGTAGCCAGATAAAGATGTAAAATTGCTGTGTTCCCACTCAAAGTCCCGGTCGAACCAAAAACGACAAACGGCAAAGGGATCGGCGACACTTAAATTTTCGATTTGCGATCGCACTCCCCCATCAACATCCCCTTTCACTTGCTTGAAGAGTTGCTGTACGCCCGGTGTATCCGTAGCAAATACATAATAATCTGCTGCGATTTCTATCGTTTTTGGTGACACAGTCTTGTTCCTTGCTGCAACCAATTGTAAATTATTATCTTGATGCCGTACAACTTGATATCGCGATAAAGCCTGTTTTGCCGGACCTTTTAGCACTTTACCATCAGAGGCAAAAACTGCTCCATGACAGGGACAGTGGAAATTTCCATCTTCAGCGATTTTCACAGTACAACCTTGGTGAGTACATTTGAGAGAAACAGCTTCATCAGTTCCACTTTTGAGAGCAAACACTTCATCCGCAGCCCCAAAATACTGTATAGACGAGTCATGGCTTGTTTCCCCATTTGAACTGGGCGTCTCTACATCGCAATTTTGCTTCACCCAGAAAGGAACATTATTTGCGTGGCTCCCAACAATATAACTTAGGGAAGAAATTTTACCTTGTGCAGCCCGAATTTCACTAATGGTTGTTTCTGTAATAATTTTGTTACCTTTACTTTGAATTGCCTTGACAAGAGGTTGCACCAAACTTGTTCCCATATCGTCTTTAGTACCATTAAAAGCAAGCCCCTCTGGGTTACCAAAAAAATAAAAATGAAAGAACTGTAGTAGTTCTGCAACACTCATAGCATCTGGTGCATTAAGACTCGACTTGGCAAAAGGCAAAAAATACAAGTCATATAAACCTCGTGGAAATTCTTCCTTTACCCACTCAGCTACTGAGATACTATCAAAACGTCGGTAATTTTTTTCACGCTCAAAACCACCAATTGCTTGAAAGACTTCCAAATGTTTTAACTTGACTAGATTGATCCCCCATTGAAAGCGATTGGGAGATGCGATCGCTAAATCCACGATGTTCCAGGGAAAAGCAGAGTGACTCGGGCGAAACACCTCTGGTTTGTATTTATGACTGCGGTAAACGACGGAGTAAAAATTTAATGACTGAAAATTCTCCTCAATACCCAATTCGGTCACGAGACTGTTGAGATTGTAGTATTGGGGAAAAAAGCCATGAAAACCATGTTCCATGTTAAAAGTTTCACCCGCAATTTCAATTTGCCAACTCGCGATTTTGCCACCTAATTGCGGGGATTTTTCTAACAGTGTTACCGTGAAGCCTCTTTGAGAGAGTTCATAAGCACAAGCTAAACCAGCTAAACCACCCCCAACCACTACAACACTTTTTTGCTGGCTGAGCACAGACGGCAAACTTAGGGTATCTTGATAAAAAACTGATGGTTTTGGTTTACTAAACCGAGAGTAACCCAAAATTCCTGTAGTCGCTCCTACACCAAACAATTGTAGTAACGCACGACGGGAAAGGGTATATGGTTCTGATGAAGTAGATACTTTAGTCATTTGTTAGTGAATTGATTCCCCACACATGAAGTACTGGTATGAAACAATAGCTGTGACTCAGCGCATTTTGATCGAATTATTACGACGGCGGCGCAGTCTAATTTTTTGGAGTATTTTTCCTATTTCCGTGTTGATTCTCAACGGAAATATTCTGGCAGAACGGGCAAAATTGTCAATAGCTCTTGCGTTAGAAAATGCTGCTCCATCAACCTTGGTTGGCGCAGCACTGTTTTTTAGTTGTTTGGGTGGTAGTGTATCTACTGTTGTTGCAGAACGAGAACAACAAACCCTCAAACGCCTTTTCATTTCTCCCTTAAGTGGTACATCCTATTTTTTAGGGATTTTTCTGGCTCACAGCTGTATTGGTTTGGGACAAACGTTTCTTGTTTATACGATTGCTGCTTTCTGGGGCGCTCAATTTAAAGGCTCTCTCTTCTTAGGCTTTACGATCGTATTGATGAGTATAGTTGCTTATGTAGGTTTGGGGTTTATTTTGGGTACACAATTAGCTCGTCGCACTGAAGACGTGAATGCTTTGGTCGCAGCCTTTGGGGTTCCTTTGTTAATTTTGGGGGGAGTGTTTTTACCCGCTTCTCTATTCCCCAAACGACTGCTTGACATTGCAACATTTAATCCGATATATCATATGAATGAAGCCTTATTAGGGGTATCGGCACAAGGGAGTGGATTGACGGATATAGCTTCTCACTTTCAATTTTTATTAGTATTTGCATTGTCCATGGTTGTAGGTGGATGGTTGTCTTACCGACGGATGTTGATGGTAGAAAAAAGATTGTAAATTTAGATAGTTGTTAGTTGTTAGTAGTTTCTCCACGAACAACTAACCATTTATTATAAAAATATGCTAAGAATTAAAAACTTGAATAAGTCTTATGGTAAGAGAAAAGTCCTTCAAGATTTGACTCTACATATTAATGCAGGAGAAGTCTACGGGTTACTAGGCGCAAATGGAGCCGGAAAAACTACGACCATTAATATTATTTGTAACCTGCTAGAAGCTGATAGTGGTTATATTACAGTTTACAATCAACCCGTTTCAGAGGCAACTAAAACACTCATTGGTATTGCACCTCAAGAAAATATACTTTACAAAACTTTATCTTGCGAAGAGAACCTTAACTTTTTTGCTAAGATTTACGGTTTGGAGCGTAGAACAAGACAGCAACAAATTAAAGCAACATTAGCAGCCGTGAATTTGTTAGCTCGGACAAAAAGCCCTGTGGAAACTTTAAGTGGGGGAATGCAGCGACGTTTAAATATTGCAGTTGCATTAGTTCACGAACCAAAACTGTTGATTCTAGATGAACCCACAACAGGTTTGGATATTGAAGCACGATATGAAATCTGGGACTTGATTCGACAACTGAAGGAGCGGGGAATTACCATCCTATTAACGACTCATTTATTAGATGAAGCTGAGCGTCTTTGTCAAAGAATTGGTATTTTGAAGAGTGGGAAAATTTTAGCGGAAGGTAGTTTGGCAGAACTGAGAAAGCGGATTTCAGCTAAAGAAATTGCCATTGTTCAAACACCTGATGAAGAACAGGCGATCGCACGGGCTATTGACTCGGGCTTTACCCCCCGGCGTTACGGTAACGATTTAGCTTTTTGGTTACCGCAACATTTAGAATTGAAGGAAATTCTTGCTTGCTTTGAGGGTATTCCTCTCGATTCCATTACTAGAAAGCAGGTTGGGTTGGAGCATATCTATTTGGAGTTGACACGAGATTATTAGAAAGTCTCACAGTTGAGTGCTGAAAAACTTCTCACAACTTCTAAAAAACGCTGTATGGTTGGAGAGCGATCCTGCTGTCGCCAGATCGTGTTAATTCCTACCTCTGGAGTTGGCTCTTGTAAAGCTTTGTAAACAACTCCAGTTCTTTGTAAATGCCTCATTGACGCAGGTACGATTGCGACTCCCATCTGAGCAGCAACTAAACTGACAATTGTTTGCATCTGAGATGCTTCCTGTGCAACTTGAGGGCTAAAACCCGCTTGCTGGCAAAAACTGATAATTGCATCGTAGAGCTTTGACGCCAGCTTTCGGGGAAATAAGATAAATTGTTCGCTCAAGAGCGATCGCACAGACACGTTCGTTTCATTTGCTAAAGTATGTCCTTCTGGTAACGCGACTATTAAAGATTCTCGAAAAATCGTTTCTGTTTTGAAAAGAGCTTCTTCAACTGGGGGGCGAAGAAACCCAACATCAATTCTTCCTTCTGCTAACCATTGCAGTTGTTGGTCAGATGTGAGTTCGTGCAGTTCTAGCCTCACTTTTGGTACAGCTGTACGAAACATACGTAAAATTTCTGGCAGAACGTTAAATGCAGCAGAACTTACAAAACCAATTGCTAATTGCCCAATTTCACCCCGGCTGGTTTGTCGTCCCATTTGGATGGCTTGCTCTAACTGGTTGAGGATTTGTTGCGCTTGTGCAAAAAAAACTTCCCCAGCTGCTGTTAGCTGCACCTTTCGTTTCGTGCGATGGAATAACTCAAAGCCCAACTCTGTTTCCAGTTGACGAATTTGCTGGCTTAAAGGCGGTTGTGCAATATGCAATCGCTCTGCAGCCCTTCCAAAGTGCAGTTCTTCGGCAAGAATGACAAAGTAGCGCAGATGTCGAAGTTCCATTTTTTTGCTAATTAATATCTTTTACATATTACTCAACCGTGAAAAATATATTGGACAATCACTTATAAATTTTATACTTTTGAGATATGGCTGACCGGAAGGCTCGGGCTGCTGTAAATATTAGGAGAAATCGATGGTGCTTCAGAATCAATGGGATACATCCCTCTACGAGGGAAAACACGCTTTTGTGTGGAAATACGGGGAAGACTTGCTGCAATTATTATCTGCACAACCAGGAGAGTCCATTTTGGATGTAGGATGCGGTACGGGACAGTTAGCAGCAAAAATAGCAGATGCAGGGGCTGTTGTTATGGGGATTGATGCTGATGTGATGATGGTTGAAAAAGCAAGGCAAAACTATCCTCACTTGAAGTTTTTAGTCGCTGATGCGCGAGACTTTCAAGTCAACGAACCGTTTGATGCTGTTTTCTCTAATGCAGCGCTGCACTGGATTCCACAAGCAAATGCAGTCATTCGCTGTATTGATCGAGCCCTGAAACCAGGGGGTCGTTTTGTAGCAGAGTTTGGTGGGAAAGGCAATATTCACGCGATCGCGGAAGCTCTTTATGATGTGCTTAGAGAAAATGGTTTGCAATCTCCCGAACAGCTAAACCCTTGGTACTTCCCCAGTATTAGTGAGTATGCAACTTGTTTGGAACAGCATGGGTTTGAAGTCCGCTATGCAGTTTTGTTCGATCGCCCCACAATATTAGAAGATGGAGATGCAGGCTTGGCAAATTGGATTCGGATGTTTGGCGATCGCTTTTTATCTGGGCTGTCTGTTGAGCAGCACACCCGTGTCATTCATAATATAGAACAGCGTCTGAAACCAGTGCTTTATCAAAATGGCAGATGGAGCGCTGATTATCGCAGAATCCGTGTGGTTGCTGTGAAAAACGATCGGTCTGCTTAAAAGACCTTCACAACTTCTTCATTTTGTCTCTTTACAGTAAAGAATAGGTTCCAAACAAGATTTGTTTTTGAGCCTTATATCTTAACTTTCTATGTCTAAACACTTATGTTAACCTCCCCTTGGGTTTTCCCAAGGGGTATTTTAGGTATAAAGGCAATATGATAGTTATCATTTTAACTGGAGCAGCAAAAAGCTTTTCGTAATGATGGCTGCACCTACTGTAGAAATATTTGTCATAAAAAGCATACGTTAAAAATCCCTTATGCAGATCCGCCCTCAAGCAGCTTTTCAACTCTCTTTGCGACAATCAATTCTGGGGTTGCTGGGGGTTTGTTCGCTGTTACTCCCAATGACTCAAAGTGCTGAGAGATCTCAAGCACAACAAGTCAGTACTCGGTTTTCGACTCAAGAGCGTTGTTTTGGATACCGCGTGTTCGATCTTAGCGATCGCACAGTCAATTTGCGCCAGTCTGCAAACGGTCCTGTCATCAAAACGGTGAGCAACGGAACGCAAGTCTTCGATCCCTTTCCAGACACTCCACCAATCCCACCAGGAGGAAAGTGGACGCCCGTCACTTTTCAAGGACAAACTCTTTACGTATCTACCAAATTTCTATACAGAGCGATTTATTTGGTGTTCGATCCTAATGACAGCAAGGTAAATGTTCGACAACAACCCAACGGTAGAATCATAAAGTCCCTACCCAACGAAACTGAAATCGCTTTTATCGAGCCGAAAGGAGATTGGACGAAGGTGCGTTTGGCTGCGGGGGAAGTAGGATATGTCTCCTCAAAGTTACTTAAGAAACCGAGTTGCTTCTAATTGCTAGAGCCTCAGTACAGTATTCCCATAAACTTTTGAAAACACTCCTAGGGAGAGGTCGTGTTCTGGTGCTACCTTTTTTCGCCAAATTGGTATTAATAGAAACTTTAAATATATTTCTTGATTTTATTAAAAACTTTTCCTCTAAATAAATTAAATTAAGTTTAGATGTTTATACGTAGATATGAAACGCTTTTTTTACAAAGGTATTTTAGCGATCGCTGCTACCATTACCCTAAATAACCCTTTTCCAGCCCAAGCGAACGATGATAAACTCTGGATACCCGTTAACAATAGAACAGATGGGTCTACTTATTTAGATGTTAACAGTATTACCCCTAAAGGTAATACAAAAACCTTTTGGCTCTACGCAACCGTCAATAAACCAACGCCTCAAGGATGGTCTAAAATATTAGCCCAAGGAGTTGCTAATTGCAGTACCAAATATACTACATACAGACAAGCAAAAGTGTACGACAGCCAAGATAAATTATTAAAATCAGTTCCACTTCAAGCGCTTAATAAGGAGTTGATTGCGACCCCAGGTGCTTTAACTAGGGATATTGCAGATTTTGTTTGTGGTTTAAACTGATAGTGCTAATGGCTAATAGCTAATGTCTAATTTCTAAATTGAGAATATAACTCCCCAGTTGAACTTCTCCAGCCCATAACTCATACTCTATACGCAAATGCTCGGGCAAAGGATCTCCACGTAGTGTCAAATGACGGGTAAAATTATGCAAGCGAATGGGTTCGTTTTTCTGGGTTGATTCATTGGGTAACCAATAGCGGGTTCTACCATAGGCTTCCTGTTGCCAAAAGTGACGGTAACTCAAGCGACCATTACCTTGTATGGTCATAATAGCTTGTTCGGGAGCCATTTCCATCCACCATTGTTGGTTGTTGTTGGAAGATTCAACACTGTCTTCTTGTGTTAAAGAATTTATATTCTCTGAATCTAAATTATTGACAGGTGGTTCACTCAAGAGTAAATGAAATCTATTGCGGTCTTTTTGATAGAGTGTAGCAGCAGTTTCTACAACAGAATAAATTGGCAAGTCAACAGAGATGAGCGATAGACAAACGGTTTTGCGATATTGCGTTAGCATGAGAGTAATAACGGTTAGAAGTTAGTAAAAGCAAAAAAGCTTATTGAAGGTGTGGATTTTCTTGAAGGAATTGATATAAAGTCAAGAAGAAGAACCCGTATTCATTTTCACACACACAATTTTTTATTGGTCAATTAAAATTTAGTTTGTCTTGAAGCAAGTGATTGGTATTCTCTACTGTTGTTAGAGCGATCGCATCGCCAACTGAGTAAATCAAAACAACGCGTTCTACTTTACATATATTTACCTCTTCCATAGAATTGTTGCTCGGACAGCACCCTCTGAGGTTATATAGGTACCTGTCAAGGAAACTTATGCAATTGGAGTAAGACGTTAACTAGTCAATTGGCATAATAGTTGATCTAGTATAACTGTATATAATAAAAATTGTTGAATAATTCAATATTTTTTATCAAGCATGATACCATTATTTACTAAATTTTTCCTATTGATTTTGTATAAAGAGTACCCAAAAACGCTCTGTAGCCCTTAAGGTTGTTAAAAGCAAGACCAACTTACCAACCGCAATGCCGTAATGTTACAAGAAATTAACCCAGGAACTTTAGTTAACAATCGCTACCAAGTCCAGAAAGTTTTAGGACAAGGGGGCTTTGGGAGAACTTACCTAGCATTCGATGTCCAGCGGTTTGATGAAGCTTGTGTTCTTAAAGAATTTGTCCCGGAAAATACAAAAGAAGATTTGGTTCGTAAATCCCGCGAATTATTTGAGCGGGAAGCTAAAATTTTGTACCAAATTAACCATCCCCAAATTCCCAAGTTTCTTGCTTGGTTAACTGAGGAAGATCGACTCTTTATCGTCCAGGAGTACATTCAAGGTAAAACCTACTCCGAACTCTTGTACGATCGTCTTTCTCAGCAAAAAGTACCGTTTTCTGAAGCTGAGGTTATTCAGTGGCTGCAAGATTTATTACCAGTACTGACATACATTCACCTGCAAAATATTATTCATAGAGACATTTCACTAGATAATGTCATGTTCTCGAACAAACAGTCCAAACCTGTACTGATTGATTTTGGAGTCGTTAAAGAGAAGGTCACTGAAATTTTCTCTACAACCGAGCACAATGCTTCTCCCTTTGCTCGAGGTTCCATAGTGGGGAAAGTGGGTTATTCGCCACCGGAACAAATTTATATGGGACAGTGCTATCCCTGTAGCGATATTTATGCCTTGGGAGTAAGTGCGCTTGTTCTTCTGACAGGAAAAATGCCCAATTTATTAATTGATTATCTCACCTTGAAGTGGCAATGGCGTTCCCATATTAGTATCAGCGAGCCATTAGGTAAGATACTGGACAAAATGCTAGCAGAGCAACCAGCACAACGATATCAGTCAGCTCGTGAAGTATTGTCTGCACTCCAATCAATGGTATTGGGATATACCATGACTAATGAACCTACCCGAACTCTGGGAATTCCTCCGCTAAATTTGAAAAGAGACACTTCGACAAAAACTCCTATTAATCCAGAGTTTTTAGAACTTTGCCGTCAAGAACTGACCCGTTCTGTAGGACCATTTGCCAGTCTTCTTCTTGAAGAGGTTTTGACCCGATTTCCTAACATAAACTGCAGTCAACTTGTAGAAGCTTTGATGGCAGAAATTCCTCACCCACAAAGAGCGGAAGAATTTAGAAAGCGAATGAAACTAGAATGATTTTTTACAGCATTAAAAGTAGGGTAGGTATTGCCCTAATATGGAACTTTGGGCAATACCTACCCTAATGAATGACCGAATTTATAGAAAATGCCAACTGAATTATCCGTATTTTCAAGAAAAAACTCATGAAAATTATCTAGGTCTTCCCAAGGTTGTCATGTATAAAACTGCTTCATCGCCAGGAATCCCTAACACTTCATTGACTCGATCGTCAAAAAAACCACCAATACCACTGACTCCTAAACCAAGGCGAATCGCTGCTAAATTTAACCTTTGTCCTAAATGACCCGCATCCATATGTAAATATCGGTAAACGCGATCGCCATACTGAGCAACTGCTGATTTTAAATCTGCTGTATGAAAAACAACAGCTGCTGCATCTCGCCCTAACTCCTGTCCCAAGCAGAGAAAGTGGAGTTCTTTTCTAAAGTTTTTAAAACGAATTTGTCGTAATTCTTGTGCTTTTGGTGCGTAATAGTAACAGCCTGTTTCTAGCCCTTTGACCCCAGATACAGCAATAAATGTTTCTATTAAATTTAGGTCAAAGTAATCGACTGAATTATCAAAACCTTGGTAAATGTAATTTTCATGTTGATAAGTAAAATCAAGTAAAGCTTTCAGTTCGTCAAAAGTTAAATCCTCACCACTGTAGGCGCGGGTAGATCGTCTCTTCAAAATAGTCACTTCTAACCCCTCTAGCTTTTCCCCCCAATTAATAGGGTGGCTTACAGTAGAAATTTTTTCGCAGAAAGGAAAGTTGTATTTATCTTCTAAAGACTTTTCTTGCTTGACTGTCGGTAAATTGAGCTTACCTGTTGTACCTGGTTTGATTTCTGTGGCGCGATGAAAATATTTCAGCAATTCTCCATCAGGAATGTGAGGAAAATTCGTCTCTGTGGCGGAAGGTAAAGTCGTGCGTCCTGTAGGTAAGTTCTGCTTGATATCGAGTAAATCTGCTAGGGGAAGAACTGCGATCGCACCTTCATGTAACGTATCGATATAAAGCAGTTCGTTCACTTGTTCATCAATAAAACCACCGATGGGGTGGGGGTGATAGTCAGTAATAGCTCCGGCTAACTCAATATTTCCCAAGAGATGTCCTGTATCCAAAAAAATTCGTCGGTAAGCCCTGTCTTCATAACGCCATGCCGAGCGATGGAAAATGGCAGTGAGCACAATTGCCAGTTGAGTTGCTTCCAAAGCGGGGTGCCAAAAACAAGCTTCCTGCAATTTCTGCCACACATCACTTTCCCAATAATGCATTAAAGCATGAGTTCGGCACTGATAATTATACAGACCGGGAGGTAACAACGGCGTTCCGCGAGACACTACGTACATCTCCGCAGGATACAAGCCCCCCGCGCTAGGTGCAGCACGAAGATACACAGCACTTCCCATAGAAGGCATTCTTGCTGTTAACCCATAACTGCAAAATAGCAACCGTGCAAGCCTTTGCCACCACTGACTTTCTGGGTTACCAGCAAATGCTTCTGGCTTTTCTTGAATGTACGGTCTCAGGTCAAAAACAGAGCCAATTTTGTACTCTTTAAATGGGACTGGTTGCTGAGACCAATCCAACCCCTTATTTTTAGAGGCAATGGTCTGAGGGTCATACTTAGTACGTTCGTGGTAGTGCTGAGCGATGGATTGGCGTAATTCCGGCATAAGATGTATAAATATGCTTCTGCTACATATCTTGGCATTCTAGAGGCTCATCATTTAGTCTTAATGAGTACAAATGAGGAGCGAAGAGGGAAGGTAACAAGAAAATAATTGACTCAAAGAACAATTAGGAGAGATTTTTTAATTTTTCATTAAAAATGTGAGCTGCACAATAGCAAATTTGAATTTTTAATTTTCAATTTACTATTTGTCTCTCCTGTATTCATTATCTTCTATCCGGATGAGAACTATCGGGTGTCCGTAGCAAACGTTGAGAATTTCGTCTCCAGCGAGTCAAACCATAGCCAGCCGCTACCAGAACCAACAAATAGGGGCTGTAGACAAGCAACCAGATACCCAATTTCAGCAAACCAACAGTAAATTCTCCCAAAGAGTGAGTAGAATTATTCCAAGCTTCTTGTACTTGCAAACCAAAAGCGGGTTGCGTTGCCTTGGCAGAAACTGCTGCTGCTAAATTTAAAGTAATTGTAGAGTAAGCAACTTGATTTTGTAAGTTTTTTAGCTGAGCATCAATTCGCTCTATAGATTCTCGGACATTGTTAAGTTCTTTAGCCACGCTTAAGACATCTCTGACAGAACCAGCTTTATCCATAATTTTTTGCAAATTACTTTCTGTTTTCCGCAGATTACTTAACCTTGCTTGAATATCAACAATTTGGTTACCCACATCTTCAGCCGTGATGGTACGATTTTCTACATTGCCCAATTTAGCTAACTCATCTAAGGTAGGTTCTAACAAGTTTTGAGGAACTCGCATTTGTATTGTTGCGGTATGGCGAGTATATTCAACTTTTGGCTGTTGTTCTTCCAATCCAATTAAATCTCCCTGTTGTTTGTTAATAAGTTGGGAGACAATCTCTAAACTTTTGTCTACAGAATCGACCACAACTGTCATTGATGCTTTTTTAATAAGTTGCGGGCGAGAACGGACTTGCGCTGCTTGGGCTGTAGCGGATGAATCAGTACTGACGTCATTAGCAGGGGCTTCCTCTTGAAGCGGAACATTGCTTGGTGGTGCGCCTCCGCTCATTTCAGGTGCAGCCGCACAGCCAGTAAAAATGATTCCTCCCGCTAGCAAACTCAAAATCGCTATTAAACTATGTAATTTTTTATACATACTGTGTTTGCGAGCTAACCATAGTGTGGATTCACTCAGTATGGCTGACTCAAAAATTCGTGTCTGCTATTGTTGCAGATTGTGAAACAGCAAGTGTGTTTTATGCGATCTTCTGACAAATACCCTTTTGTTTAATCCATAGAAGCTTAGTCTTAAGGTGCTTGTTAAAGAATTTAAAAGTATTTTCCCCTTTTTTAAGGATTAGACAGAGGAACATTACGAAACTCAATTTTAATATCGCCTTGATAGTAAGAGCTTTCCAGGTAAGAACTAATTTCTAACACTTCTATTTTATTAACTTCTAATGGAACTTTATTAAATGAAAAAATTGCTTTTAAAACAACATCTTTAATTAAATTATTACTTATACTATAAGGTTCCGTACTGCTACCAAATTCAACTTGTGTAGCAATATTTTCGGTTCCATTACCAAATATTCTACTTCTCCTAATTTCATTAGAATTAGAATATAAAGAAACTCTAGCGTTCTCTCGCGTACTGATTATGTTGAGAGAACACTGTACTCTCTGCACTGTTGTATCTGTAGTTGATTTTTGACATCCCAGAAGTTCAAAGGAAATGTCTTGTTGTTTGATTGCGCTTATTGGAGAATTGACTTCAGGTGTTGAAGATGGAGAAGGTAATGAACTTTCTGTAGGTGATGGAGAAGGTAATGAACTTTCTGTGAATGAGGAAGAGGGAGAGGGCGATGGTACGACTGTAGATGATAGCGTTGGAGATAAACTGGCTGTGGGTAATGGATTGATATTGGGCGTAAGTGAAACATCACCAAAAAGTTTCTTCCAGTTAAGAATGACCAAAGTGGTTGAAGCACCACCTATAAAAACTACAAGAATAACTAAAAAACCCAAAATCAACAATATTTTCTGAAAATTGTTATTGGGAGGTTTATTTCCTGTATCTTTATTACGATTTTGAGTCATTTAACATCCCCCTAGAAGAGCAATTCTCCATTAATAATATAATACTGGTAAGAGATGTAAAGCAATTTCATTTTCCTAGAGCAAGCGAACTCCCGTTACAGCGAGGCTATCACCGGAGGTGAATTGCGACCAATAGAAAATTTTGCGAAGCGCGAATCATTGTAATAGTTGCGCCTGGTTCTCTATGTAATGTTTTAATCGTTCAACCCGATCTCCGCAAAGATGCTAAGTACACTAAGAAAGAAGAGAAGGAAATCGCTAATTTTATGACGGGAACGGATTTATCTCTTTTTTACCAACTTAGTTGTTACCAATTATTCTTTTTATTACTTATTAAGTAGGTAAATTTGGTTGCGATTGTAAAAAGCTTGATAAACAGCAAAAATAATTTCAAAATATTTATTGATACCTAAAAAAACTCTACTATTTTATGAGTGTTGGCTCAATACTTATTCTTGCTGTAATTTTTTTGATAGCTAGCATTATTAGCACGATCGCGGGTAGCACTTCCCTCATTACCGTACCAGTCATGCTTGAGTTTGGAGTCGATCCGCGTATTGCCATTGCTACTAATATGCTGGCATTAACCTTTATGAGTGTTGGTGGAACACTACCTTTTTTTGGTAAGGGAATAATTAAGACTGGACGGTTACCATTGCTGATATTCTTGACGCTCATTGGCTCGATTTTAGGAGCTTTACTTGTTATTATTGTTCCCTCAAAATCAATGCCACTTATTATTTCTCTCTCTACGATCGCAGTCGCTATATTTTCAGTCACCAACCGCAATGCAGGACTAGTTCCAGTAGAGGGAATACCTTCACCAATAGCAGAAATTACAGGCTATATAGCTACCTTTATACTTGGTATTTATGGTGGCTTTTTTAGTGGAGGTTACGTAACTCTACTTACAGCCGTCTGTGTAATGTTATTTCGCATGACTTTTGTTGAAGCAATAGCGACGACTAAATTGATTAATATTTTTTCCTCACTTATAGCTACCCTTATTTTCATGAAACAAGGGTTAATAGATTACCAACTTGGAGTCATTCTTGGTGGGGTCATGTTTATAGGTGGTGCGATCGGAGGTCGTATGACTCTTAAATTAAGCAATGTTTGGTTGCAACGAATTTATCTAACAGTAGTTGCTATCTTGGCGATCGTAACATTGCGAAAATCTCAGCAACAACATCACTCAGATAACAGGAATTTTGTGACTTCAGTTGCAGGTTTAAGTACTGCTTTTTGGCTCTTGTACCCCTCGACAAAATACAAACAATTTAGTTCTATGTGGAATAGGGAGATACTATAAATACAGTCCACTGACAAATTAATAGGAAGGTATCATCTGTTGCCAAGATTTAACCTTCACACTCGCTCATATTAGCTATCATCTCAAGTGGACACTGAAATCTAGAGCGAGAAACATGGAAACAAAACAGCTGGGAAAAACAGGTGTATCTGTTAGTGCAATTGGTTTGGGGGCTATGCCAATGTCACTCAGCAGTCGTCCTCCAGAGTCAGAGTCAATAGAAGTTATCCATCATGCGTTAGATTTGGGTATTACGTTCATTGATACGGCGGACTCCTACTGTAAGGACGAATCAGACAAGCACCACAGCGAACGATTGATTCATAAAGCATTGCAAACTTATAAAGGAGCTGGTAATTCCGTTGTCATTGCAACCAAAGGCGGTTTAATGCGTCCTAATGGAAGTTGGACTCGCAACGGGGAACCCAAGCACTTAGAGGAAACCATCCGTGTTAGCTTTGAGGCGTTGGGAGGAGAAAAACCCATTGATGTTTGGCAATATCACGCTCCCGATACAAACTACACCATTGAGGAATCTCTTGCACCAGCAAAAAAAGCAGTGGAGGCGGGTATGATTCGGTTTGTCGGAGTTTCCAACTTTTCCGTTGAACAAATCAAGCGAGCGCGGGACATAGTCGATGTTGTCTCCGTGCAAAACCAGTACAATCCTTGGTATCGCCAACCTGAAGTTGACGGAGTTTTGGAGTATTGCGAACAAGAAAGTTTGACATTTTTACCTTGGAGTCCCTTTGGAGGTAGCCGCCGACACCAGGGATTGGCTGATTTTCCCACCATTGCCAAAATAGCAAAAGAAAAAGGTGTATCGGTTTACTGTATTGTTTTAGCTTGGTTGCGTTCCAAGTCGCCCAGTATTTTACCAATTCCCGGTGCTAGTAAGGTTTCCAGCATTGAAGATTCAGTTCGTGCTGTGGAAGTGAAACTATCTAATGATGAAGTTCAAAGAATCGATCGAGAAACGGCATCATAATCCGGTACAATAACAAGTTTGCAATGAAGATGATGCTTGCTGACAGGAGTTGCTAAATTATGGCCCGGATGTACTACGACGAAGATGCAAATTTAGACCTTTTGGCGGGAAAAACTATCGCTATTATTGGCTATGGTTCCCAAGGTCACGCCCACGCCCTCAACCTTAAAGATAGCGGTCTGAATGTAATTGTTGGACTATATCCGGGTAGTAAGTCGGTGGCAAAAGCTGAAGCTGCTGGATTGACCGTCAAGAATGTTGCTGACGCTGCTAAAGCTGCTGACTTGATTATGATTTTACTGCCAGATGAGGTGCAGAAAACTATTTACAAAGAAGAGATCGAACCTCATTTGGAAGAAGGAAACGTTTTATTGTTTGCTCACGGCTTCAACATTCACTTTGGTCAAGTCGTACCACCTCCTAGTGTGGATGTTGTTATGGTTGCACCCAAAGGACCCGGACATTTGGTACGTCGAACCTACGAACAGGGACAAGGGGTACCTGCTTTGTTCGCCGTATATCAAAATGCTAGCGGTCAAGCACGCGATCGCGCAATGGCATATGCCAAAGGTATTGGCGGTACTCGTGCGGGAATTCTGGAAACAACGTTCCGCGAAGAAACCGAAACCGATTTGTTTGGCGAACAATCTGTCTTGTGCGGTGGTTTAAGCGCCCTTATCAAAGCTGGTTTTGAAACTTTAGTGGAAGCAGGATATCAGCCAGAGTTAGCTTACTTTGAATGTCTCCATGAAGTTAAATTGATTGTTGACTTAATTGTGGAAGGTGGCTTAGCTAAAATGCGCGACAGCATTTCTAACACTGCTGAATATGGAGACTACACTCGCGGACCTCGGATTGTGAATGATCAAACCAAAGCAGAAATGCGCCGCATTCTCAAAGAAATTCAATCCGGTCAATTTGCACGAGAATTCGTTTTAGAAAACCAAGCTGGTAAACCGGGTTTTACCTCCATGCGCCGTCAAGAAGCCGAACATCCCATTGAAGATGTTGGCAAAGATTTACGAGCCATGTTTAGCTGGATGAAAAACGGCTAAAGGATAAAGGATGAAAGATAAAGCATAAATTCTTTAGCCTTTATCTTTCATTCAAAAATATACTTATCTTTTGAGCTTAAACTATATTTATAGATTTCAATATCGGTACTGGGTTTGCGAATTCGTTCTTGACAAGTCGTGGCGGAAATTGCTTCGCGAATTTCGGTGATTTCTTAGCCGAAATTGTCACTGGAGGAAGCGAGGGTGTAGACAAAGACGAGGTTGTTACAAGCTGCGGCTAAGTCCATTAAAGAGAATAAAAACGCCACAACTTGTTGAGCTAAGTTACTGTTACTAATTAGTGTCGCTTTGGCGGCTCGCAAATATCTGGATATTTCATCTAGTACATGAAGGCAGAAGTACGATGGCAGAGGGCAGAAGGCGCAAAAGCTTTGATTGTAAGCTTTTTATCTGTTATTAATGGTCTAGTTATTTACGCCATGCTGTACTAGGATGATGACGCTGGGTTGTTAGTGTATGATTCTTTCTAAAATGACCGTAGTAAGTCTTTATTCTTGTGAAGAGTGCTCTTGTTTATTAATTTGGCATAGTAGTAACTGTTCGCGCTGTTCGAGGTATGCAAGGTCTTCTAATAGCTTTAGAGTGCGTTGGCGTACTTTTTCTAGATGATGGTGGTAATAGTTTTTATCAAGAAGATTGTTGACTCGCTGTTCTTGTTCTGACTCTGACATGATACCCGCGAAAGCGTATTTTTCTAGTTCATATATTTCCTCTTGCCATTGGAGTAGTTCTTCTGTAGTTTTTAGTTTTTTAAGTTCCTGTGTCATGGTGGGCTTCCCTTAATCGCTGTTGTCTTGTTAAAAATTCTTGTGCTGCATCAGGAGTCAGTATCATTTCTCCCGAACCATTCGTTTCTATAAATCCAATTTTTTTATAGAATGGGCGAGCACTGGGTATGGTTATTGCTTTAACGATACCATTGAATTCGAGAGGTTGACTCTCACGTACTAATTCTTCAATTAGCGAGGTAGCACTTCCCGAACAGGTTTCTGGTTGTGGTTGGGTAATTATATTCCATGGTGCATTGGTAAGACTTTCGATCGCCAAGCCTGTACAAATTTGGTCATCGATATTGATTTGTGCTACTTCAATGATGCACGCAGATTGTAGTATTCCTTGAGCATCTTTTACGCCTCTAAAATCATCGCGTCTGCTTATTAAAAGCTCATCTAGCACTTCTACCTTCGCCATACAGTGGAAAAACGTAGTGTTTTTAGCATTTTCCTTATCTCCTTGGTAGTAGAGGTTCAGATACTCTTCGATTTTTCTTATCCACATAATTAAACCTTGTTGAAGTTCAACTGTTGCTCCAATTATGTACGAAAAAGTATTCATGATTTTTTTGAGATACTGAGTGATTATTGTTCTTTCTTTCTCCGACATCTCTTGCCATGATACTACCTCTAGGACTGTGATGCTTTGCGACGTTGATTTTTAATAGTTTGTTTTTACACTTATTGCTTGACCGTATTATCTCGTAGTCTTATTCAAAAATCAAATAGGAATCCTATACTTTTTATACGTGACATTTCTTACTTACCTCCATTTTTAAAACCTTTTTCCGTTTCTTCTATTGCTTTCTCCGTTCTTTGATTGGGGTTGGTTTTTGGTCGCCAGCTTGGAAACAACCCGATTACCCATTTGTTAATTGTTGTACGAGTGTTGAGACTGGTAGAACTCAAGGGTTTGGGAAGAAAACTGTCGCCAAAACCAACAAAAATCAAAAAAAGTATTAATAAAAAGCCGGTGGCTGTTTTTCTGTCCATATAAGTTGTTTTATCTACACAAGCGATAAGAACTCTTATATTTAGGCTTCCCAATGTTTGCTCGTTTTGCTAAGTTTTCTCTTCTTTATTTGTTAAAGTCCCAAATATGGTAAAAACGTACTAGCAAACAAAGCAGCTTGAGTGCGATCGCGCAAGTGAAGTTGGCTCAAAATACTTGTCACGTGATTTCTCACTGTCCGTTCCGATATGTAAAGCTCGTGAGCAATCTCACGGTTGCTATATCCCATTGCAATTAAGCGCAACACTTCTTTTTCTCTAGGAGACAGTTTTGCTATTTCTGATGGTACGGGAGATGCTACGGGTTGGGGTTCCTGAGGAAAAGCAAAAGCTTTTTCAAAAAGACCCGGTCCCATGTGAGTATAACCTTGATGAACTGCATGAATGGCAATTGCTAGCTCCTCAAGGGGAGTATGCTTCAAAACATAACCCCTCGCCCCATAACGCATTGCTTGCGTCACATATTCATCATCGTCAAAAGTCGTCAACACCAAAATCCGAACTTCAGGAAACCGCTGAGAAAAAACTTGAGTTGCAGCTACACCATCCATCACAGGCATTCTAACATCCATCAACACAACATCTGGTTGCATTGATGTACGGGCAAGATCTTCCATCACTTCAAGCGCCCGCTGACCGTTTTCAGCATCTCCCACCACCCGCAAATCTGGTTTTGATTCAAGCAAATTTTTCAGACCCTGACGAATAATCATTTGGTCGTCTACCAGTAACAAGCGAATTATGGAATTTTGCATTGGGGATGGGATTTTAGATGGCTGTGGATTCAGAATACATCACTGATGAATTTATTACAGGAATAACTACTTGAATTCGGCATCCCTTCCCAGGTTCACTAAAAATATAGAAAGTTCCGCCCAAAGCCGCAGCTCGTTCTCGCATCCCCTGAAGCCCAAAACCAGTGGTATTTTGTTTTGGATTAAAACCTTTACCATTGTCTTCTACAAGCAAGTTGAGTTGTCCGGCTTGAGATTGTAATTGAATGGTAACCTGCGTTGCAGCACTGTGTTTTGATATGTTGGTCAGTGCTTCCTGCAAAATGCGATAAATTGTAATGCTGACTTCAGATGTTAAGGGAGAGGTTAAACTCACTTTCCAGTTTGGGGTTAAGTGAGTTCTATTGCGAAAGTCTTGAATAAGATTGCTAATTGCACTTTCTAACGATTTGCCACGCAAAGGATCGGCTCTCAGTGTCGCTACTGAACGGGAAACTTCTTGCAATGCTTGGTAAGCTAGTTGTTTTGCTTCTCTTAAAAATTCTACGGCTCTATCTGTGTTTGACGGTAACAACAACAGAGCATTTTCTAACTGAATTGTTTGAGCAGTTAAGGCATGTCCTAAAGAGTCATGAATCTCGCGTGCAATGCGATTTCGCTCTTGTAAAGTCGCTTGGTTTTCAATTCTCAAAGCGTATTGACGGAGTTGTTCGTGAGCGATCGCGAGTTCTTGGCGACTTCTACGTTCTGACAAAACAGCATTAACTAATAATACTACAAATGCTAGCGTCAGTGCAAAAGAAATCGCATTATTGAGGATCAAATTTGCCGTATTTGTGGCAATTTGTTCTGCAATTGGTTTTGGTTGTCCGATAGGAATTCTCACAAAAATCATGGATTGACTTCTGATGATAATAATATAAAGGTAGGAAACATAAACTAAACCAGCAACAATCAATCGACCCCAAAGTTTAAACATTTGGCAGCTGCGAATAACTGCAATTAACCCAAGCATGGGAATAAAGCGAATGTAATTGCTCACCACAGCAGGGAGGAAAACAATTCCCAATACCACAGCCGTATAAACCACCTTGTGAGTGAACTTGTGAGTTGGTAACCTCAAACCCATAACCCCAAACACCACAATTATCAGAACAGTCAGCCAAGGGGAAGTCTGTAATGGGTAAATCGGGGGTAGCAGGAGTGCAGTTAAGGTACTCATGCCTAAAAGCAACCACTCCAGATATAACATTAAGCGCAGAGGGGGCAGAGAACGTGACATTGAGATTATCGATACCAATAATAAAACGTCTCATTCCTAAAGTAATTCACTTTTACAAAAGAGGTTGGGAAATAAGAATCGAAAATAAAAAAAATAGGAATTGGACTATTTTCAACCAAGCTCTCATCCCCAAACCTTGACCCCTTTCCCCTAGATCCTGAGCCAACACCATGACAAAAGTCACAAAGCTATAGTTACTTTTTTCCCAAATTAATTGGGAGTTTTGCTTCATGCCATCTATATAGTTGAGCGCCTACGATGATCGGTGAGCAGTTGTTAGTTATCAGTTATCGCGTTTAAGTGGTCACTGTTCACTGGTTACTGTTCTCTGATAGATTGTCTCATGCTCCATCTCCCCAGTCCCAAATAAATGGGGGCTTGGGAGTTTTTTAAATTTATTATTAAATTACAGGATAATTGTTACGGGATGACGGAAGTGAAGGAAGCATCAGAATTAAACAGCAGTACGCGACCTTGGAAAGAAACTGACTCTCTCAAGAGGCGTGTGAAAATCAGTATACCAAAATGGGCAGTGGCATTGCTGATTTTAGGGCTTCTTGGGGGAGGCGGCTACTTCGGGGTACAGCAATTCATGATGACACAGCGTCAGGAATTTCGCCGTCGCATTCAAACAGCATCTGTTGAACGAACAAATCTTCCTGTCACGATCGCAGCCAACGGCACTGTCAAGCCAGAGCGCTCGATTAACGTCAGCCCGAAAAACTCAGGCGTTCTCAAGCAACTCCTTGTCAAGGAAGGCGATCGCATCCGGCAAGGACAAATTTTAGCATATATGGATGACTCCAACCTGCGAGGGCAACTTACCCAAGCCAAAGGAGAATTAGCAAATGCCCAAGCAAATTTGCGGTTGGTGCTAGCAGGTAACCGGAGTGAAGATATTGCCAAAGCAAGATCTGATGTAATGAAAAACGAAGCCCAACTTCTTCAAGCAAAATCTCGCCTGGACTTGGCAACCTCTCGGGTGAAGCGGTTGCAGGGTCCGGTGTCAGAAGGAGCTGTTGCTCGTGACTCGTTAGACGAAGCTTTAACGGAAGAACGTAATGCCAAAGATAATATAGAACAGGTCAGAGCCAGCTTAGCTGTAGCCAGAGAAGAACTTGCCAAGCAAAAGAATGGTTCTCGTCCGGAGGAAATTGACCAAGCACGCGCTCAAGTCTTATCTGCACAAGGGCGTTTGCAGACAACACAAGAACAAATCAACGATACAATTATTCGCGCTCCCTTCGCTGGAGTCGTCACGCGTAAATATGCTGACCCCGGAGCCTTCGTAGCTCCCACCACAGCAGGAAGTGATGTGTCTTCTGCTACTTCATCTTCTATTCTTGCACTGGCATCGCAAAATCAGGTAACAGCAAAAGTTGCTGAAACTAATATTTCTCAAATCAAATTAGGACAATCGGTCACAATTAGAGCAGACGCTTATCCAGATAAAACGTTTACAGGAAAGGTAATTCAAGTTGCAGCCCAGTCCACAGTGGATCAAAACGTCACAAACTTTGAAGTCAAAGCCTCCCTGAGCGATCCGCAAAACATACTGAGATCTGGGATGAACGTGAATGTAGATTTTAACGTGGGGCAATTAGATAACGCCTTAGTCATTCCCACAGTTGCCATTGTGAGGCAAGACAATTCTAGTGGAGTTATGGTGCTATCTGATTCTAAAGAAGGAAACAGAAAACGACCGCGATTCCGACCAATTTCAACTGGCGTCACAGTGCGCAATAAAACCGTAGTTCGCTCTGGTTTGAGTGAGGGAGAACAAATTTTGTTGAGTTTTCCACCAGGGTCACGTCCCCAGCAGGGAATGGGTCCCAGAATGTCGCCTTTTGGCGGCGGTGGCGGTGGCGGTGGCGGCGGACTGCCAAGGCGCGTGCGTTAGGAGGGGTATTTTTATGGCAAAGTCTATTAAATTAACCAAAATTTCGTTATTTGAAATTCTATCGATGGCAGTGGAAGCCCTGTGGAGCAATCGTCTCCGCACGGGATTAACAATGCTGGGAGTTATTATAGGTATTACTTCGGTTATTGCCGTGACCTCTGTGGGGCAGGGTATACAGAAAGCAACCGAGCTACAGATTCAAGCGCTTGGTTCTAATGTCATGCTGGTGCTAGCGGGATTTGCTCGCACTGGGGGGATCAGTCAGGGTGTTGGGACTTCATCAACTCTCACTTGGGAAGATGCACGAGCAATAGCCGAGCAAGTTACGGCGGCGGAATCTGTCACGGCTTATCTACAGCGTGGAGTTCAGGTGGTTTATGAGGGACAAAATATTTCTACCACGGTTCTGGGTACAGATCTCAATTACCCAGAGGTGAGAAATGTTAACCCTCAAGAAGGGCAGTACTTTACTCAAGAAGACTTGGATAGCGCCAAACCAGTGGTTGTTCTGGGGAGTAAGGTGCGGGACGATCTTTTTGGTGTTGGGGGGTCAGCGATCGGGGCTAATATTCGCATTCAAAATGGACGATATACAGTTATTGGGGTGATGGAGGAGAAAGGCGCATCGGGAACTCAAAACCAAGATGACCAGATGTATATCCCGCTGACAAATATGTCTGCCAGAATTGTTGGTAACAATGCTCTCAACGGTACGGCTATTAATGGTGTGTGGATCAAAACTCGAGACGAGGCGCAGTTGGATGCGGCTCAGTTTCAGGTGACAAACTTGCTCCGCATTCGGCACAACATTTACCCGCCTCAAGCAGATGACTTTCGCATCATCAATCAAGTTGATATTATCAACACTTTTACCAGTGTTGTAAGTCTGTTTACCGTTTTGGTAGGAGCTATCGCTGGTATTTCCCTGATTGTTGGGGGGATTGGTATTGCTAATATCATGTTAGTTTCAGTTGTGGAAAGAACCAGAGAAATTGGTATCCGCAAGGCAGTAGGAGCAACCAAAAGTGCCATTCTGAGTCAGTTCTTGACTGAAGCGGTGGCTGTAGCCATTGTCGGTGGAGCAATTGGTATTGGTTTTGGCATTTGCTTGACCTTTATAGCTGCTAATGTGTTTAAATTTCCATTTATTGTGTCCTTCTGGGCAATTGTTGCTGGTTTTGGTGTCTCGTTCATCACGGGATTGGTAGCAGGAGTTATCCCAGCCCGTAACGCTGCTCGACTCGATCCCATTAATGCTTTACGGAGCGATTAAAATTATGAATTATGAATTATGAATTATGAATTCGTAGAGGGTAGGAAATTATTATTATGGCAGCGATGATTTGGATGGAAAGCATTACCAAAACTTACCGTTTGGGTGAGACTGAAGTACCAATCCTGAAAGGGATTGATTTGACAGTAGAGGAAGGTGAGTATGTTGCCATTATGGGAATGTCCGGTTCTGGTAAGTCTACTTTGATGAATATCATAGGTTGTTTGGATCGCCCCACAAGCGGATACTATGTTTTAGAGGGTCAAAATTTGACGACTTTAAATGATGATGAGTTAGCTTTTATCCGCAACCAGCGTCTTGGTTTTGTGTTTCAGCAATTCAACCTTTTGCCTCGTGCGACTGCTGTGGAAAATGTTATGCTACCCATGGTTTATGCAGGGGTTCCCAAGCATCAACGACAGAAGAGAGCGATCGCAGCTTTAACAAGAGTTGGGTTAGCAGAAAGGCTGAACAACCGCCCCAACCAACTTTCCGGCGGACAACAGCAAAGAGTCGCGATCGCCCGTGCTTTAGTGAATCGTCCTGCTTTGGTGCTTGCAGATGAACCAACAGGTGCATTGGATAGTCAAACTTCACAAGAAGTAATGGATTTACTGAGTGAATTAAACCATCAAGGCATCACAATTGTCATTGTGACTCATGAACCTGATGTTGCTGCAAGAACTAATAGGGTTATTCACGTTAAGGATGGATTGATTGTTTCTCCTGTTAGCGCTCTTTAGAAAAATCCGTAAACTCTTTACCTCCATTTGGATCTATCTGTGGGTGAATGCTCTAAGACAAATAGGTATGGTAGGTTAGGGGTTCTGCGGTCAGACTGCCCGTAAAAATCTAAATGCCACTATATAACAAACGATAAAGGTTATATTACAAAACTTTATTTTGCCTTATAGGCAAAAAAAGTTTATTTAGCTTCTAAATTTGGGCATTCTTAATAGTATCCAGAAGAGCCAACAACTATGTTAGTGCTTCTTCCTGTTTTGCATGGAGATAAATTGATATGAAAAGTGATTTTCTTTACCCTCATAAAGCCTACCATGGTGTTACAACTCCAGAAAATCTTAAGTTTGACGCAATGTTGCAGTACTTTACACAACGCGTTGACTATATTGTAGGATTAGAAACTAATGGCAAGCTTCCCAGCGTTGAAGCTTTTGAAAAAATCCAGTCTTTATGGGAACAATTGGATAACTTAAAAAAAGAACTCGGAATTGGAAAATCCAGTTCTAATGGTGACCAAAAGTAAACTAATTAGAGAAGCGATCGCATGCTGTGTAAGGAAACAATAATTCAAAGTGTTCTTTTTCTCAGAAAGAAAGCAGAACCAAGTCCACACTCTTTAGATTCAAGAAGAAAATTTTTGCAAGCCCCCTTTGATGATTGGATATCCAAGGGGGCTTTTTCTATAAGAAACTGCAGAAGCACGCAGACGAACACAAGTTAACCACTCCTCGACTATTGCGGTACGAGGCTTTATCCCCCTCCGCAAGTAACAGAGCTTCAAGAGTTCTGGTTTGCATTGATGGTCTTACTTATCCTGTTGAGACTCAACTCCTTCATCAATCCAAAGATCGATGGCTGCTTTTACTGCTGATTCAGTTATGGCAGACCACTCTTTTTCATTAATAATTGTCCTAAAGACGGCTCTTTTACCGTGTCCAACTTTTTCTATTGGGTGTCCACGATATACTACATTTTTAGGCTTAATCATTTTTTTCCCAATTTTAATAACTATTGTAACTTACATCTGATAGTATTTTTGAACTATTGACACTTACTTGAGATTATTAAGCGCTCAATCGATCGTCAAAATCAATCGGCTGACTGAACTTTAATATTTTTAGTATCTTTTATTACCTCTTAAGGAGCTTTGATAAGTATATATAGGCATAATGTAATATCTACCCCTACCTGAAGTCCTACGAAATACCTTTCTTGTAATGGTAGAAAATTATTGCTGGTTAAGAAATCATCCAGTTTGGGAATTCTAAAAAGAGCAATATTCAAAGCTCGCTCTGAGGCTATAGATGTTCCCAAAATCAGCTTTGCCAAAATTTAGTTTTCGGTGCGATCGCACTCTGTTAATTGGGTTTTTAATCCTGCTACCTGTTCATTGTGCCCTAGCCAAGTTAGCAACAGCATTTACGTTTCCAGATGGCGCAACTGCCATTTGGCCTTCATCTGGTGTCTTTTTGGCAACAATGCTGCTGTTTGGGCGACGGTTTTGGATTATCTTGCTGCTTTGTGATTTTATTATTGTCCGAGCGATTTATGGCAATATACTTGCTTCTTTTGTATTTGCATCACTGGATACGCTCGATCCACTAATTATTACTACCTTAGTTATTCGTTTTATTCCAAAACGCTACCCATTTCATCGCGCCAAAGATGCTATTAAATTTATTATATCACTTTTCACTTTTACGCCTTTCACTACCTTAGTAGGGGCAATAACTCAGTGTTATTTCGGTATTTCAAGCTGGAACAACTTTCGACTAGTTTGGCTGGGGTGGTATATCAATACAGTTGTCAGTATGTTAATTATTACTCCAGTCTTATTAGCCTTCCACAATTTCCTCACCCATCAGCGATTCCAACGAAAATCGATCGCCGAATTTCTTGTAGTCACAGCCCTGTTGGTTGGCATTGGCTTTGCAGCTTTTTGGAGCAATAATCCGGTAGAGTATTTGATGGTGCTGCCATTACTGTGGGCGGCTTTTCGCTTGCAACAGTGGCAAACTACACTTTTAATTATTGTAATGGCCAGCATTGCAATTGTTGGCACATCTAAAGGGTTTGGCTCATTTACTAAAGAGTCAGTTGGTACTTCTCTGTTGCTGTTGCAATCTTTTATAAGTGCATTGACTATTGCAACATTAATTCTATCAGCAGCAATGCAAGAAAATCGTACCTCAGCTAGCCAACTAGAACAAGCTAACAATGAGCTAGAACATCGTGTTGAACAGCGAACTGCAGAACTGAAGCAGACTCTAAAAGAATTGCAAAATATGCAAGCGCAACTTGTTCAAAAAGAAAAAATGTCCAGTTTGGGACAGTTGGTTGCTGGTGTAGCCCATGAAATTAATAATCCAGTTAACTTCATTCATGGCAATATAGCCCACGTGCAAGAATATACGCAAAATTTATTAGGGTTTGTGGAGTTACAGCAGCAGTATAATCCTGACCCCGCCCCGGAAATTGTCACAGCTGCTGAGAATATAGATTTGGAGTTTTTGCAAGAAGACTTGCCAAAAATATTATCGTCGATGAAATTAGGTACCGATCGCATTCGTCAAATTGTCTTGTCGTTGAGAAACTTCTCACGCATGGACGAAGCTGAATTTAAAGAAGTTGATATTCATGCAGGAATCGACAGTACATTGATGATTTTGCAACATCGCCTCAAAGCCACATCAGAAAAACCAGAAATAGAAGTGATTAAAAATTACGGTATTCTACCTTTAGTTGAATGTTATGCCGGACAACTTAACCAGGTGTTTATGAATATTCTGGCCAATGCTATCGATGCCTTAGAAGAGGGCAATGCTAAGAAAATTAAAGACGAGTCTAATAGAATTACAATTCGTACAGACGTTGTTAATTCAAATTGGATAGAAGTGACTGTCGCTGATAATGGAATTGGTATTGCAAGCAACATCCAACAGCGAATATTCGATCCCTTCTTCACCACTAAACCCATTGGTAAAGGCACTGGAATGGGGCTGTCTATTTGTTATCAAATTATTACAGAAAACCATGCAGGCAAACTAGATTTCTGCTCAATTCCTAATGAAGGAACTGAGTTTATCATTCAGATCCCTTTTCAGCAACAAGCTCGTGCTAAATAAGCCGAAATATTGTATCAAATTTTTAGAAAAATTCTAGAGTCTTTAAAAATTTTATATGTCATAGGTGAGATAAAGTCATAATAAATTATCTATACAGGCGATTGTAGGTTGATGAGGTATGCGAATTTCCTAACAGCGAAGCGAAAGGAGTTAGCACGGCTGCTGCGGCAATGACTGCTTTGTATTCAATCTCACTTTACAGCATCGCGTTTGTATTGGACAGACTCAAGTCTTGGCCACAAATGTGCCCGTGTCAATAAAATTCGTCACGCATCCTTCGTCATTACATATGGAGGACTCAACACAACCGATTCAGAACGTGGAGCGGCTTCAAAGCTTCTTTGAATTTTTTATTGACTAAATGTTCAGTCATAAATAGAATAAAAATAACGTAAAAGCGAAAACAGACTTGTCATCACATAAAGTTGACCCTGTTATTCATCAAATACGCTGATGTTACCTGATAGAGGATACGAAGATGGATTTACATTACGTTCTTCAAGGCAATGGCGAGCCGATTGTCTTCCTTCACAGTGGTGGAGCTGATTTGCACGATTGGGATTTCATTGCTCCAAAATTGGCTCAATTTTACAAATGCATAGCCTACGATGGTCGGGGTGCAGGACAATCGCCATCACCGAATGAAATTCCCAACTACGTTGAGGATTTGAAAAACCTTCTCGATTTTTTTGACATCCATAACACAGTTTTGGTAGGGCATTCAATTGGTGGACAGATTGCTACCAATTTCGCTCTTACATATCCGCAACGAGTATCAAAACTAGTTCTGATTGCTCCTGGGCTGACAGGATACCAGTTTTCACCCAACATGGTTGAGAGGTTTGAGCAGATTCAATCTGTGGCTCCAAATTTTGAGAAAATGGCACAACTCAGTTTGGAGTTACCTATTTACCAAGTGGTGATGGCGAGTCCGCAGCGCGATCGCATGGTAGAGATGACAACGCACAATATACTCCGAGGGCTTGAATGGCAGCATCTGTGGAAGAACGTGCAAGTTTGGGGGGAATTACCTGCTATTCCCCCATTGAACGAGCTAGCAGTAAAAACTCTATTGATTATCGGTACTCAAGATAGTGAGGATTGTTTCCGCATTGCAGACTTATTCAAACAAGTTCCTGACATTCGCTTTGCCCGCATTGAAGGTGCAGACCATATGCCGACGCTGACTCATTCATTAGAAATTTCTAGTATTATCAAAGAATTTCTTGGTGAGTCGAAATAATGCCCCGCACCCCGTCTGAAAATGAAAGTATCCGTCGTGCTTCAAAGCAGCAAATCCTCAAAGCAACGATGGATTTATTTTGTTCTAAAGGCTACCATTCCACATCTATCGATGATGTGGCAAAGCGAGCGCAAATCTCGAAAGGATTGCTCTATCACTATTTCAAAGGTAAAGAGGAACTGCTTGCAGCAATCGTTGATATGCGAATCAATGACATATTAATTGTGATGGAAGCAGCAAGGGCAAAAAAAACTCCTGTCGAGCAAATCCGACACATTCTCGAAGGTGCTTTAGAGGATAAACCAGAGATTTTTCGTTTTTACCTCAATCTCTTTACTCAACCCCGACTCGATCCCATTGTGGCTAAGTACGGTCAAAAGTTAATGGATGAGCAAATCCGCCAATTCGAGGTGCAGACTCAGATGTTCATCAACCTTGGGGTGGCAAATCCGCGAGAGCGAAGTCTTTATTTTTCCTCCACAATTCAGGGGATTATGCTGATGTATTCCACCTACCCGCAAACCTTTCCCCTTGAAGAAGTTAAGGCTATTGCGATCGCGGAGTTTTGCGCCAATGGTTGAGATACCTCTAAGTCATTTGGGTTGGCTCCGCAGTCAATAAAGCTATTCCACTCAAAATGCTCTAACTGCGAGATAATAGCAAACAAGCTCACTCATTTACCAAAATGAATTTTTAACAAAACTTTTAAAGAGGTGCAACCATGATGACGATTGCTCAAGATCGCGATTCAACACACCTTGAAAACAACCTGCTTCGGCAAATCAGAATCAAAGAACATCAGTTGAAAATTGCCCGAGAATTTAATATGATCTACGTCGCTGAAACATTACAGAAGCAATTATCAGAGTTAGAGAAACAATTGCCAGACTCATACAACCTTGAATTTCAAGCGTTGATGAGTTTGTTAGATGAGGAAGATTTGTAACTTGCTAATACAATGTCTTATGGGTCTTTGGTGTTTTTTGGTCTCAATCTGACTGAAGAAAGCTAGAGGCATTTTGTTTTTTAAATCATTCTCTGTGGAAGTGGTTCATCCGATTGGGTGAATGCGAAATTCGGCTTTGAACGGTACCCTGAAAATATAGCTACTAACAACACGCGAGCGCTTCTCAGCGAAAAAAGATGAGTTTTCTACTCAAATCTTAACCGAAAGCTGAAATGCCCATCGCTTACATTTATACGAGACAATCGCTTGTGAATAAGGTCAGAGAGTGGATGAACCCGTGAAAGCCCTGCATACACCAACTTCCCAATTAGAAGCATTCTCTCACTTAGAAAGAATTGCTGCCAATTTACCGGGAATGATTTTCCAATTCCTCAAACGGCAAGATGGTTCCCGAACTGTTATATACGCCAGTTCTGGCTGTCAGGAACTTTTTGAATTGGAACCAGAATTGGTGCAAGCAGATTTTCAGATATTGTATAACCTAGCTCATCCACAGGATGTCAAAAGTTTTGAGCAATCCATTGCCACATCTTGTGCAACAGGCGAACCTTGGCGCTGGGAGGGTCGAATCATCACCCCTAGTGGCAAACTGAAATGGGTTCAAGCAGTTTCGCGCCCGGAACAATTACCCTCAGGAGATATCATCTGGGATGGGCTAGTTATTGACATTACAGATCGGAAACTCGCAGAAGAAAAATTGCGAGAAAGTGAAGCAAGATATAAGGCAATTTTAGACGCAATACCCGACTTAATGTTCCGTCTCAGTCGCGATGGTAAGTATCTGGACTTTAGAGGTGAAGGTACAGATGTCATCATTCCCAGACATGAAATTATTGGGAAGCACCTGCAAGATTTCTTACCTGCTGATGTTGTCTCACTCAGCCAACAAGCGATCGCCAACGCTTTGGATTCTCAAAGCTTACAAACTTGTGAGTATCAACTGCCATTTCCACAGGGAATGCGCGATTATGAAGCACGGTTAGTTGTGAGCGGACAAGATGAAGTTTTGGCAATTGTTCGGGATATTACCAACCGCAAACAAACAGAAGTGAATTTAAGAAGTTTGGCTGAGAAATTTGCTAAAATTTTTCGTGCCAGTCCAAATCCAATTACAATTAGCACGCTCAGCGAAGGTCGTTTTATAGAAGTTAATGATAGTTTTGTCGAACAGTCAGGTTATCAGAGAGAAGAAGCGATTGGTCGTACTGCTACCGAACTTAAAATCTGGGTGAAGAATCGCGATCGCATTGCACTCTTACAAGAATTACAGAAAAACGGTGTTGTTCGCAATATGGAAGCAGAATTTCGCTGCAAGTCTGGTGAGGTGAGAACGGGGTTATTTTCTGCTGAAATTATTTCTTTGGATGGCGTTCAATGCCTGCTATTTATCAATCATGACATTACAGAACGCAAAAGAGCAGAAATTGCTCTGCACGAATCAGAGAAAAAATTTTCTAAAGCCTTTCGTTGCAGTCCCAACCCTATTACCATCCTCTCACTTAAAGATGGACGCTATGTTGACGTCAACGATACCTTTATCCAAATTACGGGCTTCCGTCGAGAAGAGGTCATCGGTCGTACTCGTAGGGAGTTAAATATTTGGGTAAACCCTCAAGATTCTGTCACAATACATCAGATTTTACAACAACAGGGATTTATTCGGAATTTAGAAATTGAGCTTTATAACAAATCGGGTGAACCTAGGGTCGTTTTGTTTTCAGCTGAAGTTATTACTCTTGGTGGAGAACCCTGTATGCTTTGTGTTACTAACGATATCACAGAACGCAAAAAAGCGGAAGATTTATTACGGCTGTCAGCAAAACGCGATCGCCTGTTAGCACAAACCTTAGGAAGAATTCGTACCTCACTCGAGCTCGACCAAATCTTGCAAACAACTGTCAATGAAGTCAGGCAATTTTTAGACACAGACAGAGTTTTTATTGCATTGAATGAGTCCTCTTCAAAGTCTAATATTCTAGCTGAATCTGTCGATCCCAAATATCCATCTATCTTAGGTTGGAAGAGTGACGATGAAACGCTTTTGGCAGAATTAAAAGGGTTGATTGGGAGCAATCGGTTGCGAGTTGTGGAAGATATTTCTCAAACAACAATCTCAGCAAAAGTTAAAAACCTCTATCAACAATTTCAAACCAGAGCAACCTTGGCTGTACCCATTATGATGGGAGAGGAAATGTTTGGTGCTTTGATTGCAAACCAGTGTAGTAAACCGCGCTCCTGGCAGGCAATGGAAATTGATTTGCTTCAACAAATGTCAGAGCAAGTTGCGATCGCAATTCAGCAAGCGCAACTCTATCAACAACTCGCGCTCCTCAATACTAACCTAGAACGTCAAGTCGAAGAACGAACAGCACAATTGCAGCAGAAGATGCTGGAACTCCAAGAATTGAATCGGGTGAAAGATGTGGTTTTACACACAGTTTCTCACGAACTGCAAACCTCAGTAATGGGTAACTTGATGGTACTGAATAATTTGTTGGGGGCTGAAGACCAGGGGATCTCATTCCCCCCACCTCCCCATCTCCCACTCTCCTCTATCCCCGTCTCCCGTTCCATCCTAGAGAGAATGTTACAAGGAAACGATCGCCAACTACAGATGATAGAGTCTTTACTGGAATTGCATTCTAGCTCGGCACGCGGAATTCCTCTCCATCAAGAAAAAGTATCATTTAGTCTGTTGATTGAGGGGATCGCTAAAAATTTGGAACCGATGCTCTTACAAAACCAAGCAAGTGTAAAAAATTTGGTTCCAAAAGGTTTACCATTAGTTAGTGCCGATCGAGCTAAATTGCAGAAAGTTGTCAACCAATGGATTACACATAGTTGCCAGTACAATCCACCAGGACTAAAATTTACTCTGAAAGCTGTAGTTCAGGATGGTGTCATTCGATTTACGATTCAAGATGATGGTATCAGCATGAGTAAGATAGAATGCGATCGCCTGTTCGATTTGTACGTCCGCGATCCCCAAGCTCGATGCTCCACAGGTATTGGCTTGAAGATGTTTCTGTGTCGGCAAATTATCAAAGCACATGGTGGTGAAGTTGGTGTTAGTAGTAACCGCAAGCGAGGCTTAACTTTCTGGTTTACATTGCCCCTGGCAAGTCTTTCTTCATGAAAGGGGCGCTTAAATTAGGCATTGGGGAAAAAGTCTCCCGCGATCGGTAGGCTTTCAACCACCCTAGCCTTCAATCCCTAACCCCTTAGTAAAGATTTGGTCAAAGCGAATGGCGACCATATTAAAAACATTACAAAAGAGTTTGACAAAGGTTTTTTTCGCTACCGATGTACTAACAGGTAGCTCCATAACTGATGAGTATAACGCTTGGCGCAATCATTTTTTGTGGCAAAGATTGCGTCTGGCGGTGTGGGTTGCCATCATTCTAGTCTTGAGCTTTGTTTGCCTGAGCATTTCCGATATGTTCTTTCCATTAAAGGAGTTAACTGAGTTTCCCAAAGAACTAAAACCTCGTATTTTTCCCCTGTATGGTGCCATGATAGTCGGCTTGTTGACTTGCCTAACCCTACATAAAACTCGGTTTGGGCGTCGTTATCCGGAAATTATATTCTTGGGGTTATCTTGGTCAATCACACTGGTAGAACAGGTTTGGGCAACATTCAACGGTTTAGCCATACCCGATCTTATTATTTGGTTTTTGATGTTTTTGAGCCTAGCCATATTCATACCAGTTCGATGGATTCTTCACTTGGTTGCTCAGCTGGTTGTCATCATTTACTTTTTTGGTATAAATACAGCACTGGGATTGAAGCTACCGCCACCAGAAAATAATCGGCCGATCTACAGCGTCATGATGATTTTAGCCTTATTTTGGTGTTGTTTCATTTGTGACCTTGGTGTCTACCTGTACGATCGCCTGCAGCGTTCTGAGTTTTCTGCAAAGCGAGCCCTGGAGGAAGCATATCAAAAACTAACAGCTACAGAAGCTAAATATCGCAGTATCTTTGAAAACGCAGTGGAAGGAATTTTTCAAAGTACACCCGATGGACGTTATATTACAGCCAATCCTGCCCTTGCTAAGATTTATGGATATTTGTTACCTGAAGAAGTGACAGAAAATTTTACCGATATCGAACACCAACTGTACGTCAATCCAAACCGTCGTGATGAGTTTATGCGTCAGGTGGAGGAGAAGGGCAATATCTCTGAGTTTGAATCCCAGATATATCGCAAAGACGGGAGCATTGTTTGGATTTCTGAGAAAGCATACGCAGTTCGAGACGAAAATGGAAATATTCTTTATTATGAGGGTTTAATTGAGGACATAACCAAGCGCAAACAAGCTGAAGAAGCGCTACAGGAGCAGCTTGATTTTTTGCAAGTGTTGATGAATACAATACCAACACCCGTTTATTATAAGAACCATCAAGGCTTATATATGGGCTGTAACAAGGCTTTTGAAGAAGCTTTAGGTTTCAGTAAAGAGCAAATTCTGGGCAAAGATGTATATAATTTTACATCAAAGGATATAGCAGATAAAAACCATCAAGCAGATCTGGCATTGTTTCAACAACAAGGAGTTCAAACCTATGAAAGCAATCTTATCTACAAAGATGGCGTCCAACATGATGTGATATTTTATAAAGCAACATTTTCTAAAGCAGATGGAACCCTTGGTGGGTTGGTAGGAGTTATTTTGGATATCAGCCAACGCAAGCGTACCGAGGAAGCACTTAGAGTCTTTTTCCATGCAGTTTCTCACGATCTACGCAATCCCGTGTTGGGCACTTTGATGGTGTTAAGGAATTTGCTGGAGCGGGGATTGGAGTCGAAAGACAAGGGGGGGGAAGAACCTTCTCAATCGCAATTCATCAATCGCCAATCCGTCATCCCCGTACCGCGTTCTATCTTAGAACGAATGGTACAGAGTAGCGATCGCCAATTGAGTTTAATCAACTCTTTGATGGAGGCGCATTCGAGCGAAGTGCAAGGTATTTTATTGCAACGCCAACTCATACAACTCTCTGCTGTGGTGGAAGCTGCTATTGCAGATTTAGAAGCGATACTGCAAGAAAACCAAGATACTGTCAGAAATTTGGTCAACGCAGATTTACCACCAATTAATGGCGATCCAACACAACTCTGGCGGGTTTATACAAATTTGCTCATCAATGCTATTAAACACAATCCCCCTGGATTAGATATTACCCTCAACGCTACATTTGAGGGCGATCGCATTTATTGCACGGTTTCTGATAACGGTGTGGGAATGACGAAGCAACAGTGCGAGAGATTATTTGACCTTTACTTTCGAGGTGGAACTGCTCGCAATTCTTTAGGTTTGGGTTTGGGTTTGTATATGTGTCGGCAAATTATTAAAGCACATGGTGGCGACATTGGTGTGAAAAGTACTCAAGGCGCAGGAGCAACCTTCTGGTTTACATTACCTTTTGTTGACCAAAATTAAAAATAAAGGATGAAACCTCGAGCGATGGATGGAGATAGACGCTCCCTCGTTAAAATCACAAGACATTTGGGAATAATAATTCAGAAAAGCGGGAAAACAATTCTTTACTCGGAGGCGGATATCATGATGCTGGCTGGTTTTGAAATAACAGAGCACATCTACTCTATTTGCGTCTGAGTAACAACAGTGTATCCCTTTCATCGAAAATACTATCCAAACTGTTATGTCCGGTACCACAGGCGTTCCAGAAGCTTTAGACTTGGCAGCAATTATCAAAGCTTCGCAAACGATTTTTAGCGAAATTCAGCTTGATAAGTTGCTTGCCAATTTAGTACAAGTTGTCATTGAAAATACAGGAGCAGAAAAATTTGCTTTAATTCTGCTTAAAGGTAACAGCTTGGTCATTGAAGCCATTACTGGCGCTGACAAAAGGATAACAGTTTTGCAATCTATCCCTGTTGAACACAGTCACGAGATTCCTATTAGCCTCATCAACTCTGTTAAAAGCACCTTAACAACCCTGGCAATCGATAATGCCGTTGCTGGGTCAGATTTTGCTACCGATCCCTATATTCTCCAGCAAAAGCCCAAAAGTTTGTTGTGCAGTCCTATCATCAACCAAGGGAAATTAACTGGCATTCTGTATCTGGAAAACAATTTAACGGTTGGCGCGTTTACGAGCGATCGCTTGGAATTCCTCAAGCTTTTGACGGCTCAAGTGGCTGTATCGTTAGAAAACGCGCAACTTTATGCCGCTCTGTCCGCACGTACCACAGATTTACAGCAAATTGTAGCAGAATTACAGAAAGAGATCGGTATTCGCAAACAGGCTGAAACTTCACTAGCAGCAAGCGAAGCACGCTTTAGAACTATTGCGGCGACTATGCCTGGTTGTATTTTTCAATTCTGCAATCGCAATGGTGTTTGGAGTATTGACTACATGAGTGAAGGCATCTATTCCATTAGTGGTGTCACAGCAGAGGAAATGATGCAAAATATAAATACCTTTATTTCTTGCCTGCACCGAGATGATGTGAACGATTACATTGCTTCGGTGACAGAAGCCTTAACGAATCTAGCTCCCTGGCATTATGAAGGACGGCTGATAAAATTTAATAAAGAGATTAAATGGTGGCAAGGTGACTCGATACCTACTAAAAATGAAAAGGGTGAAATTATTTTCTGCGGTACTCTAGTAGATATAACCGCTCGTAAAGTTGCAGAAGAAGAACGAAAACAGGCAAAAGCTCAATTAGAGAATAGAGTTGCAGAACGTACAACCG
Organism: Tolypothrix campylonemoides VB511288_2; assembly: GCF_045999855.1. Classification (NCBI taxonomy): domain Bacteria; kingdom Bacillati; phylum Cyanobacteriota; class Cyanophyceae; order Nostocales; family Tolypothrichaceae; genus Tolypothrix; species Tolypothrix campylonemoides. Next base: position 379,023 of record NZ_JBFPMW010000002.1, on the reverse strand, counting down.
AACTACAGCAATTGATATTGAAGCTAGAACGTGAAATTGAAGATCGCAAACGGGTAGAAATGGCTCTAGCCGAAAGCGAAACACGGTTTAGAACCATTGCCGCAACTATGCCCGGTAGTATTTTCCAGTTTTCTGCCACTCATGGAGTTTGGAAGATCGATTACGTGAGCGAGCGTTTGCAAGAGGTGAGCGGTGTGACGGCTGCAGAGGTTATGCAAGATTTCAATAACTTTATTATCCGCCAACATCCTGAAGACATGGAGCGCTACCTCGCGAGCATTATAGATTGCGTGCAAAACCTGACAGCATGGCACTATGAAGGGCGGTTGGTAAAACCGAGTGGTGAAATACGTTGGTGGCAGGGAGACTCAATGCCGACTTTTAACGAGAAGGGTGAGGTTATCTTTTGTGGTGTGTTGTTGGATATTACTGCTCGCAAACAAGCAGAAGCGGCGTTACAAGAGCGCAAGGAAATTTTGCGGCAATCAGCAGAGCAACTCAAGCAGCAAGCGCAACGGGAACAACTGCTCAACCGCTTGACTAACTTAATTCGCAGTTCCCTTGATTTTGAGACTACCTTAGCCACAGCTGTCCGTGAAATTTGTAAGTTGTTGCAGATCGATCGCTGTAGCTTTGCTTGGTACCACTACGACACTTTAGAACCTTACTGGGATGTGGTACAAGAGTCCTGTCATCCCGATTTACCCGACCATAGAGGGCGTTACCCGTCTTCTGTCGTTGGTTGTATACCAGAGAAACTGGTGCGGTTGGAAATGTTGCGGGTGGATGACATGGATAAGGTTACCGATCCGATATGGCAGGAGTTGGCTCGCTCGCTGGGCTACAAATCGCTTTTGATTATCCCCATGCAATCCTCCACTGTTGGAAGTATTGGTGCTATTTGTTGCAGCCACACTCAAAGCGTGCGAATTTGGACAGATGAGGAAGTGGAGTTGTTAGTTTTAGTGATGGAGCAGTTAGCGATCGCCCTCAATCAGGCAGAGCTTTACACTCAAACTCAAACGAGAGCAAAGGAACTTGAAAAAGCCCTCGACTCACTTCAAAAGACGCAAGCCCAGCTGGTGCAAAGCGAAAAAATGTCCAGTTTGGGTCAACTTGTGGCTGGAGTTGCTCATGAAATTAACAACCCCGTCAGTTTTATCTACGGAAATATCACTCACGCTATTGAATATACTCAAGACTTACTACATTTATTGCAGTGCTACCAACAAGAATACCCCAACCCGACACCCAACTTAGCAACAGAAATTGAAGCAATTGAATTCGATTTTTTGGTAGAAGACTTACCTAAACTCCTTCATTCTATGAAAATGGGCGCTAACCGAATTCGAGAAATTGTTCGCTCTCTCCGCACATTCTCACGTTTGGATGAAGCCGAAGTTAAAGAGGTAGATATTCATGAGGGTATTGATACAACCTTGATGATTTTACAAAACCGCCTGAAAGCCAAACCAAATTGCCCAGAAATTCAAATTATTAAGGAATATGGTAAATTACCTCTGGTTGAATGTTATGCCGGACAACTCAACCAAGTCTTTATGAACATTTTGGTGAATGCTATTGATACGCTAGATGAATGTTGTCCAAACTTCAAACATCAAGTCGGGACAATTACTATTCGTACTCATTTAACAAATCCCGATACAATTTCTATCCACATTATTGATAATGGCTTGGGTATGAGTGAGGCAGTTAAAAGCCGTTTATTTGACCCCTTTTTTACAACTAAACCTGTCGGTAAGGGTACGGGTCTGGGCTTATCTATCAGTTACCAAATTGTCGTTGATAAACATCAAGGTACTCTCAAATGTTACTCTACTCCAGGTCAGGGAACAAGATTTGAAATTATGATTCCACGCCAACAGAAACAGCAGCAAAAGTCATAAGTGTCAGTCATTGTTGCTGTGAAGAGCGATAGAAAAGAAAGATCTCTCGCTCTGACATTTTCTCCCAAGATTGCGTGAGATCTTTAATACTTACCTCTTCATGAGTATTAGTCACAGCAACGAGAATCTGAAATACCAAAGGAGTCCATATAGAAAGACAAAGTAATGTCAAAAGCCCTACAAGTATTTTAGAGTGAGTTTTTCTTGGCTTTGGTAGCTCCGATTGATAGCTACAAACTATCTGGGGAGACCAAAAATGATTATCAAATTCGTAGTAACTCATATCTGTACCCTCTGTTAGCGTTTCTATTATTTCAGTATGTTCAATAAACTCAATCGAATTTAATACTAATAGTATTAAAAACAAAATAGATGAAAGCTGACCAAAGTTGTATTCCAAAAAATAACTTTGGAAGTTAACTTTTCGGGAAAACTGTCAATTACCAACAATAGCCGGTAACTACTCTCTGTTCGGTTACAATCGGAAAATGGTACGATTCAGTTAGCCGCACCCATCGATCGCATCACATGGCGCTAGGAGTGCTCGGAACATTGCTCTCTAAGTTAGAGAGCAAAAGTGAAGAACTTGTGGAGAAGCAATTTATTACGCAAGAAAATAAGCTCTGGCAATTGCCAGAGCAACACCACTCCTTGCTAATGTGTGTATCTAAGTTTACTCTGAAAATCGAAAAAATGAAATCGGTGTTTTTGCTGTTTTTGGCTTGCAGACTCGTTTTAACAAAATAATAATATTTCTGACGTTGTTAGAGTTGTATCATTTCAGCCAAAGTTTTTAAATTGGGGACTTCTAAATCTGGGTTGCTTACAGCAGCTAGAGTCGCACCCAAACCTTCTTTACCGAACCTGCGATTCACCCACACTGTCGATAGCCCTAAAGCCTTGGCAGGAACAATATCATGGTAAATGCTACCAGCAACGTGTAGAATTTTTTCAGAAGGAATGCCAAGGCGGGCGATCGCAACTTGAAAGTTTTGCAAAGAAGGCTTGTAACTTTTCACTTGTTCGGCAGTGATGACTGAATCAAACTCAACCTGTAAATGCTTTGCTGTAAAGGCAAACAAATCATCATCAACATTAGAAATAATTGCCAACTTCAATCGCTTTTTCAGAATGTGGAGGGCTTCAACAGTATCTGGGAAAGGTAGCCAGTGTTTGACAGAGTCAGCAAGTGCGGTTAACTCAACAGAAGAAGGTGTAAAGTCAAAGTGTTCGCCAAACTTCTGCACAACTCCCTGGAGAATATTTTTGTACTGGCGATACTCTCCCCCTTCGAGTTGAGATTCAAAACGCGCAAATAATTCTAGAATTCCATCCTCATTCAGTTGAATTTGATGGGCATCCAGAATAGGTTGCAGTGCTTTTATGACCCCTGTTTCCCAATCAATAAGAGTTCCATAGCAATCAAAAGTTAAGACTTCGTACTGATTCAAGTTCATCATGAGAATTTTGGAGTTGAGATTTTGAAGTTTGGACTTTAGATTCGGAATTAAGCGAAGCTTTTTCCTGTAGTATTAAACCTGCTTGCAAGCACGAAAGATGAGAAACCCAGGTTTTGTCGTCAACCTTTCATAAGCTTCGGGGTAAAGCCGCTTGCACTCCTCTGTCGGATGTGGCTCAATAATGTGTTCTATAGCAAATCCCGTCTTGGTGAGTGCTGCAGTCATTGCGCTGAGGGGGCGGCGGTAAAAACGCACCCGCACTGGTTTACCGCCGTACCCTTCCCATGAATCTTCTAGTAACTCCGTGGCAAAGTAGTTTTCCTTTTCAAAAAGAAGAAAATCCATAAACGGATGGTGTGTGGAAAACTGTAGCAATCCTTTGGGTGATAGAATGCGGTGAAACTCCCTAAAAACGCTTTCCCAATCTTGAATGTAGTGAAGGGTTAAGGAACTCAGGACAATATCAAAGGAATTGCTACGCAAAAAAGTGAGGGGTTGGTTTAAATCGGCTTGGTAAACTTGAGCGCGATTTTGAAGTCTTTGTCTTGTTAAGTCTATCATTTTGTTACTGATGTCAATTGCAACAACATCAGCACCATGATTTACCAACCATTCTGCATACACGCCTCCCGCACAGCCAGCATCTAAGACTCGCTTGTACCTGACATCCGGTAACAAAGAGAACATAGCAGGTCTTTCATAATAAGCATTGTAAGCATTGGACTCAGTACGGCTGACATATGCTTCTGCAAATGCTTCATAGTCATTAAACGCCTTGTTATCCTGTATGCTATCTAGACTCATAATCTTTTCCCTATTTGCTACAGATAAGGCTAGCAGTTAGCGTTTCGGGTTTTTCAGAATTCCGTGTTCTAGCTGTAAATTTTTGCAACAAATATTTTGCGATCTAGCACCCACTCAATCGCTCGTTGTGAGAAACAATGCGTATGGGTGCTGGCGTACCGCCTATCGCTGTTATCTTCAACTCGGAGGCTAAAGCACGATCTGGCATCGGTCCCTTTTCAAAATAGCCTGTGCAGTGAGGATAGCCCCTAATTTATCTGGGAAAGGCAGAGGGCAGAGGGCAGAGGGCAGAAGGGAGGAATAAGTATTAAAGGTAACAAGTAATCCCCTCTATTCCGTCTGACCTCTGCCAAAGGGAACCCCTAAGCCCCCCTTAAAAAGGGGACTTTGCATAAGTCCTATATTTGATGATTTTCTTTCTATAAGAAAAATCTTTATATGTCAACCAACGCATTTATTGCGGATTATTTGGATTCAGCATGGCAGTGAGGAAGTTGCGATCGAGCAACACAATTGTTAAGTTACCTGAATTCCTGGGAACCATATATCTGACACTTGCTAGGAATCGTCATATATTAAAATGCCGTTACAAAACCATGCACAAGTTTTATTCAAAAAATTTTTAATAGTTTTTTTGCCAATGTCCGTTTTGCTTGGTGCCGTACTGGGGGGTCTCTATTACGGAAAAATCCGGGCGGAGAGAACTGCTATAAAAATTAGTGAAATCCGCAAGATAAAAATGCAAGCTAGAGTCATAGTAGGAAACTTTAACTTGGTGCTCTCGGATTTGATGGTTCTGTCAGAACAAATAGAATTCCAGGAAATCTTGCAAGGAACTAATGAACAAAACTCAACACTCGCTGAAGAATTTTTCTCTTTTTCACAACATAAAAAAATTTACGACAAAATTCGTTTTTTGGATACCACAGGTCAGGAAATTGTTAGAGTAGATTTTAACAGCGATCGCCCAAATATAATTCCTCAAAAACAATTACAATTTCAACTAAAGCGCTACTGGTTTTATGAGACTTTAGGTCTAAACAAAGGAGAAGTGTTTGTCTCTCCCTTGGACTTAAATATTGAAGGAGAAAAAGTTGAGCAACCACTCAAGCCGATAATTCGCTTTGGAACTCCAGTTTTTGACGAGCGGGGTAAAAAACGGGGTATTATTATCCTCAATTATTTTGGTAAAAAGCTGCTTGACTCGTTTGTACAAGTGAGCTATGGGACACCCGGTCAGTCAATGCTTCTGAATGCTGATGGATACTGGTTGAAGGGAGCAACAAAGTCTGATGAGTGGGGATTTATGTTTCTCGATCGTCAAAACCACACCTTTGGCAAAGTGTTTCCTGAAGTATGGAAGCAAGTTTCTCAACGAGAATCCGGACAATTACAAACTTCTGAAGGATTGTTTACTTACACAACAGTTTATCCATTATTAGAAGGGCAAATACCAAACACGGGATCGAGACAGGCTTTGACATCCGCTAAGGGTCAAATAAATCCTCGTTCTTACTACTGGAAGATTGTCTCGCAAGTACCGATAGAAGCTTTCGATCTTAGGTCCAATGGATTACTTCTTGAATTACTCTATCTTTATATAGGATTGGTAGGAGCAACGGGAATTGGTTCTTGGATATTAGCAAAAGCAAGTGTCCACCGTCAGATGACTGAAATAGAATTAACCAAATCTCAAGCTCGCTTGCTAGAACTTGCCGAACGAGAAAATTTGTTAAAAAGATGTCTGTCAAGCCAAATTCGTAACTCTCTAGAACTCGATAAAATTCTTAGCACGGCAGTTGCTGAAGTTCACAAGCTCCTCCAAATAGAGCGTTGCCAATTTTTGTGGTGTTATATAGAAGATAAATCTAGCCGATTTGAACTGAGTCATGAGGCTTGTCGTGGGGATTCGTTAACCCCCCTTGGGTCTTCTCCTATTGAAAAAGTTGAAATGTTAAGCCAAGCAATTATTCAAGAAAAGTTTCTGCAATTGGATAATGTTTTGACAGATGCACGTTTGGATAGCGCTAGCAAGGACTTTTTACAAAGTTTGGGCTTGACTTCTTTAGTAGCAGTGGCAATTTACACTCATTCCAATCGGTTGGGAGTGCTTGTTTGCCAACAAACGAAAGATGTCCGTATATGGAGCAACAATGAAGTTGAACTAATTTTGGGAGTGGCAGATCAATTAGCGATCGCGATTGACCAAGCGGAGTTATATAACCAAAGCCGTGCTGCTACAGAAGCTGCTACTATCCAAGCTGAAAAACTTACAAAAGCTTTACTTCAACTACAACAAACCCAAGCCCAACTGATTCAGACTGAAAAAATGTCTAGTTTGGGTCAAGTTGTGGCTGGGATAGCGCATGAAATTAATAACCCCGTTAACTTTATTTATGGTAACTTAAATCATATCAAACAAGATATACAACATTTGCTAGAACTCATAAAACTTTATCAAAACTCTTATATTATTCCCACTCCTGAAATACAAGCTTATCTTGAAAGTATAGATCTAGATTTTATCGCAGAAGATTTACCAAAAATGATAACTTCCATGAAAATGGGTTCGGACCGCATTCGTCAAATTGTCATGTCCTTGCGTAACTTTGCTCGACTAGAAGAAGCAGAAATAAAGTCTGTCAATATTCATGAAGGAATAGATAGTTCTCTGTTGATATTGCAACATCGTCTTCAAGAAAAAAGTCCCAAGCTTCAAATTGAAATTATTAAATATTATAGTAATCTACCCAAGGTAGAATGCTATCCCGGACAACTCAATCAAGTTTTTATGAATTTGCTCAATAATGCTATTGATGCTATAGAAGCATTATTGTTAATGCTACCTTTATCCACGAACAAGCAAGGACAAATTGTTATTTGTACTGAAATGTCTGACTCCAAAAATATTTCTGTAAAAATCAAAGATAATGGAGTTGGTATGAACGAGGAAGTCAAAAAAAGAATTTTCGATCCTTTCTTTACAACTAAACCCATAGGCAAAGGAACTGGATTGGGTTTATCTATCAGTTACCAGATTATTACAGAAAAACATCACGGAACTATTGAGTGTCTATCGGAACAGGGAAAGGGTACAGAGTTTTGGATTAAACTTCCGGTGCAACAAAATGGTTAATAATAAGGAATATTACATCAGGAAGTGATGTTACAGTTTTTTAATGCGTCTTATAACTCTTTCTGCTTTAATCTCTGTAGGTGGTTAGGTTAAAGCTATTAGGAGAGTTGACGGAGTTGCCGTGGTTGGAATTGTCATTGTCTCTCATAGTAAACAACTCGCAGAAGGAGTCTGCGAACTAGCAGCACAGATGGCTCAGGGTAAAGTCCCCCTATCTGTGGCTGCAGGAATTGACGATCCAGAGAATCCGCTAGGTACAGACCCCATGCAGGTTTATGAGGCGATCGTCTCCGTTTACAGTGATGAAGGTGTCGTCATTTTAATGGATCTGGGAAGCGCTTTGATGAGTGCAGAAATGGCGATCGAGTTTCTCACTAGCGAACAGCAACAAAAAGTCCATTTGTGTGAAGCCCCACTTGTTGAAGGAGCAGTCGCAGCCGCAGTCGCAGCCGCATCAGGCAGCAGTGTACAGCAAGTGATGGCTGAGGCAAGGGGGGCTTTGACGTCAAAAGTGACTCAATTGGGTATAAGTACTAGTCCATCATTTGCCAGCAACCAAGGTCAAATTACAAAACATCAAGGACAAACCACAAAAGAAATACACGTAACTATCCGTAATAAATTGGGATTGCATGCCCGCCCAGCCGCTAAATTTGTCTCAACAGCAGCTCGTTTTCAATCTCAGATTGTTGTATCCAATTTAACTCGAAAAACGGCAGCAGTACGCGCTGACAGTATCAACCAAGTTGCCACATTGGTTGCACGTCAGGGACATAAATTAGCGATCGCAGCCAGTGGTGCTGATGCAGATGAAGCACTCAAAGCATTACAAGAACTTGTTGACAGTAATTTCGGCGAACAAGAAGATATCCCCTCTCCCTCCCTCCCTCCCTCCCTCACTCACTCACTCCCTCCCTCCCCCCATCACTTCCTACAAGGAATCCCAGCCTCTGGTGGAATTGCTATTGCACCAATTTTTAGTTATACTCCAGTATCCATTCACGTTCAGAAATACCACGTAGATGATGTAGAAACTGAATGGCAGCGTTTGCGGGTCGCAATTCAAGTTTCAAAAGAAGAAATTCAATCGCTGCTTTCACAAGCGTGTACTCAAATTGGTGATGCAGAAGCTGCAATCTTTGATGCCCATCTGCTGTTTTTAGAAGACCCCGTACTGTTAGAGGCGGTTCACCAACGCATCTTTCAACAGCACCAAAATGCAGAAGTTGCTTGGCAAGAAGTTGTTGAAGAACTCGTAAATAACTACCGTTCTTTTGAAGACCCCTACTTACAAGAGCGAGTTGCAGATATAGTAGACGTAGAGCAAAGAGTGTTGCGTTTGCTGATTGGATTTCAATCTCATATTAGAAATTCTGATTCCTCTCGAGATAATTTGAATCCTTCAGAACCAGCTATTTTGATTGCTTCAGATCTAAGCCCTTCGGAGACAGCTAGATTAGACCGGGCAAAAGTGCTTGGCATCTGCACGACTTCTGGCAGTGCTATTTCTCACAGTGCTATCATAGCCCGAAGATTGGGTATTCCGGCAATTGTTGGTTTACCAGAAGAAGTTATGCGTTTAAGCAACGGTGCGATCGCAGCAGTTGATGGCGATACTGGTAGGATGTGGGTGAATCCAGAATCGGAAGTTTTGAATGCACTATCCGCAAAACGCGATACACAGCAAGCTGTTCGCCAGGAAGCACTAGCAACAGTATTCAATCGAGCAGTGACACGGGATGGAAGACGGATTGATGTGTTCGCTAATATAACAGGCATAGCAGATATAGAAGAAGCATTAAGATTTGGGGCAGAAGGAGTCGGGTTGTTTCGCACCGAGTTCCTTTATATGGAACGAATTACCCCTCCTTCTGAAGAAGAACAGCAATTGATTTATTTGAGTGTAGCCCAGCAACTCGGCAAGCGTCCGTTGATTATTCGGACTTTAGATGTAGGCGGAGATAAGCCAATTTCTTATTTAAATTTGCTATCTGAAAATAATTCCTTTTTAGGTTGGCGTGGAATTCGCTATTGTCTCGATAATCCTGAGATTTTTAAACCTCAGTTACGGGCGATTTTAAAAGCCAGTCCCCAACATCAAATGAAAATTATGTTTCCGATGGTTGCTACTGTGGAAGAAATACGGGCAGCGAAGGCAATTCTGGTAGAAGTACAGAGTGAATTACGTCAAGAAGGCATTCCCTTTGATGAAGAAATGGAAGTGGGCATTATGGTAGAAGTTCCTTCAGCTGTTGCGATCGCGGATAAACTAGCCACTGAAGTTGACTTTTTTAGTATTGGAACCAACGACCTCAGCCAGTATGTTATGGCAGCCGATCGCACGCATCCACTCGTAGCCAACTTAGTAGATGCCTTCCACCCCGCAGTCTTGCGAATGATTCAACAAACCGTCCAAGCAGCACGTACAGCCGGGATTTGGGTAGGGTTGTGTGGGGAACTCGCATCAGATCCACTCTCTACACCGCTCCTACTAGGATTGGGGCTGAATGAGGTCAGCCTGAATCCTCGGTTTATTCCGGCATTTAAGCAAGCGATCGCTCAATTGACTGTGGCGCAAGCAGAAGCGATCGCAACTTCTGCATTGCAACAAGATTCCGCACAAAAGGTCAGAGCGTTACTCGCACAAGCGGTATAACTTTAAAACTTCTTTATTCCAAAGCCTTCTGCCCTCTGCCCTCTTTTTAAAATCTAATTCCCAATTGTCCGTTGATTCCTCGCACGGAATTGTAGCCAACACCGACAAAAACGTTGTCAGTTGCCCTTGTTTGAACTCCACCAGAAAAAGCAACGCCCTTATCTTCCGAATAGTACCCCAATCCTACATATGGTGAAATTACGGGTAAAGAAATAAACTTAAGTACATCTACCCCAACAGCACCATCAGGACCAACTCCCAATTCAGCCCCTAAATCCAAAGCCCTTGCACCAACAGAATAAGTAATATCACCTTCTTTACTACCTACTGACACCCAGGGCTGTGGTACTATCTGAGCGCGAGCACTTTGTGGAGCTAATAAAGCTAACAAACTCGCTGATACTAACAATACTTTTCCAATAACTGCTTTCATATTTCACTCCTTCACTTTTTGCCAATTTGCTCTGAACACTAATTCTCAGTCAGTACTGACAGCAGTTAGTCTGCACGCTGCCACGAACTAAGGTGTGTCCATTATGACTAACAAAAGACGGAATTCTGTATGGGCGTGTGCCCGATTTGTGAAAAATAGTTCTTTAAAGCAACTACTGAAGTGTATTTACTGGTATAGGTATTTATTAAGGTATTTATGAATACTTTTAAGGTAATTCAAGCAAGTTAGAGAAAATATTGAGCCAAAAAAATCCTTTATCTTAAGTGTATGCGGAAAAAGCTAACGTTTAAGGTCGTTAAGAGCAGATTTTTCTTATATTTCATGAGTAAAATTACTTAAAATTTAGCCCAAATAGGAAAAAAGTACTATACCTAAGTAGTACTTTTTAACGAGTTTTAGAAAACTAGATTCGGTACTTTTTTCTCATGTTGATTGAGAGTATAAATTTTTATGATTTTGGTGTCGAACACAAAAACTTTACAACTTCTTGACAAATTCTTGACAAGTTAGATAGCCAACTTGCAGGAAATGTTTGGAAATGCGGGGATCATCGTTGAATAGGTGTGTCAATTGACTCTAGGTTGTCAAATCCCAGACTCTTTGAAAAGTCGGGGAGCTAAACCAACTTAACCCATCAAAATTAATGTGTATCGCCAAATATGCGTGATTGAGGAAAGATCGACAAAAATCTTTTGTCCTCAATAAGTTTTTGCAACCTAAATAAGGAACAAATGTCAACATTTCAATCACTAACAATTAATAAAGACGGCTTTGCTTTTGACTTACTTACAGGTGAAAGCTTTCAATTAAACCGCTGCGGTCAAATGGTTTTGCAGCGCTTGCGACACGGTGACACCCAAGAACAAATTATGCTATTTCTCTGCGGGCGGTTTGGCATTTCTCAAAACATAGCACAGCGAGATATTACAGACTTCTACCAGCAACTGAATGCTCTGGGACTACTCACAGAGGAAAATCAATGAAACCTTTTACAATCGCTATTACAGGCATTAATGCAGTTGATAATCCCGGACCGGGTACAGGCATTGCTCGCAGCCTGCGTGAAGACCACCAGTTACCCACTCATATCATTGGGCTTGCCTACGATGTACTGGAACCGGGGCTATATATGGATTGGCTGTTCGATCGCTATTATCTCATGCCTTATCCCTCCTCAGAGCCTGAAGTTCTGATTGAGCGATTGCAGCAAATCAAACAGCAAGTTGGTTTGGATTGCGTGATTCCTAACCTAGATGTAGAATTGCCGCTTTATATTCGGTGTGCGAAAGAATTGGAGTCGTTAGGTATTCGGACTTATTTGCCTACACGAGAGCAATTCGCTTTACGCAACAAGGCAAAGCTGAGCGATGTAGCAGCAGCATTTGGTGTTCGGACACCGCAAACATTAACACTCACTTCGTGCCAAGAACTTCATGAGGCGATCGCAACATTAGGATTGCCATTGATGATTAAGGGCCCATATTACAAAGCCTACCGAGTGTCAAGCGAAGGGGAAGCCATACAACGCTTTTACCAGCTAGCAGCGGAATGGGGCTATCCCATCATCGTGCAGCAGATTGTCAGCGGTACCGAGTTGAACCTAGTGGGGATTGGAGATGGTAAAGGGAGCCATTTTGGTTTGGTCGCAACCAAGAAAATTGCTGTAACTGAACTTGGCAAAATCTGGAGCGGTGTGACTATCCATCACCCTGGTTTACTAAAAGCAACGGAAGCATTTCTAAAGCATACCCGTTGGAAAGGTCCCTTCGAGTTAGAATGTATCGCCGATCTTGATGGCACAATTTATCTCATCGAAATTAATCCACGCTTTCCAGCATGGACTTACTTTGCAACTGGGGTGGGCATTAATCTTCCAGCACGCCTGGTAAGAGCAGCCCTCGGATTGCCCTTATCCCCCTCAGTTTCTTATGAAGCGGGTAAATTGTTTATGCGCTACACCTACGAAATTGTAACGGACGCAACCCCTCTACAAACTCTAGTCACTTTAGGAGAACGATAACATGGTCAATCAGTACGAAAAACCCGTGATTCAAAAACTCGATAGCAAATTCACGAACAAATTTTCAGGAAACAACCAATCGCAGTGCAAAGTTCAAACAGAGATTGCAGGCGTTGCGATCGACGATCTAGTCCAACAGTTTGGCTCTCCGTTGTTTGTTTATTCCGAACAGACACTGCGTCGAAAGTTCCGCACTATCCGCAATACATTTACCACTCGTTATCCAAATGTAACCTTTGGCTGGTCTTACAAAACCAATTATTTGAAAGCCATTTGCGCTATCTTACATCAGGAAGGGGCGATGGCGGAATTGGTATCCAAAATGGAATACGACAAAGCAAAAGCACTCTCGATTCCAGGAAACCAAATTATTCTCAATGGACCGCACAAACCATTTGCCACTCTAGAAGCAGCCGTGCGTGATGGAGTTACCATCAATATCGATCACCTAGATGAAATTGAAGATTTAGAAGCGATCGCCACCCGCCTCAATCGAACTATTTCAGTGGGTATCCGACTTAATTTGAATGCTGGAATTTATCCTTGCTGGTCGCGCTTTGGCTTCAATCTAGAATCCGGTCAAGCCATGGAAGCTGTTCGGCGTATGGCCAGTGGTGGCAAATTACGAGTGAACGGTTTACACAGCCATATTGGAACTTTTATTATGGAACCCGCAGCCTATGCTCGCCAGGTTGAGAAAATGGTGATGTTTGGCTATGAGGTGGAGCAAGAGTTCGGTTGGCAAATGGAATATATTGACATTGGCGGTGGCTTTCCGTCTCGCAGCCGTTTGAAAGGTACGTATCATGCGGCAGAGGTTATGTTGCCGTCTATTGAAGAATATGCAGACGCTGTTTGTGATGCTCTATGGGCGGCTTTAAAACCAGGGCATATGCCAAAACTGATCGTTGAATCTGGTCGGGCGGTGATTGATGAAGCGGGAACGCTAATTGCAAGTGTTTGCGGTACTAAGAGACTGCCTGATGGTACTCGTGCCTATGTGATAGATGCTGGTGTGAATCTCCTGTTCACAAGCTTTTGGTATCGCTTTGATATTGCCCTCGATCGCCAGGTTTCGGGTCTTTACGAGCCATCGGTCATATATGGTCCGTTATGTATGAATATTGATGTTATTGATGAAACAATTTCATTACCTCCACTCTCACGCGGTACCCGATTTGTTATTTCCACTGTAGGTGCATACAACAACACACAATGGATGCAATTCATTGAATACCGCCCTAATGTGGTGTTGGTGACAGAGACGGGCGATGTAGAATTAATTCGTGAGGCAGAAGATCTCAGCGATCTAGAACGACGGGAACATTTGCCATCCCGGTTGGATCTGAGAAAATTTGCACCCACAAGCTTATGAAAATCTCGGCATTACAGACGCTCCGACATCTGGTATATGCCGTATGCGCTGCTACTGCTGAAATCCTGTTTTTACGTGGAGTCGGTGTTGGAGCCTTGCTGCTGTCCGCCATGTTGCTGCAACCCTCGGTACTGGTGATGGGTCTAACAGGGGTGCTTGCAGCAGTTGGCTTTGCTAAAGTAGCGCAACTGGATGTAGCATATTGGAAGCAAGGACCCTTTTTATTCAATCCGCTTCTAGCGGGGCTAGGTGTTGGTTATTTATTTCAACTAAGTGCGGCATCACTGTTTCTGGCTGCTGCTGCCGGTATACTAGCATTTACCTTAACTTGGACTTTGTCCTACGTACTTCACACATTTTTTTTGCTACCAGTACTGAGTTTGCCATTTGTTACCGTAAGCTGGACTATTCATTTAGCAGCATTCCGCTTTGCTGGTTTGCAGCACGCTATTGTGCCTGCACATGCTTACTCCATTGGCTTACCAGTGCCGCTTGAAGGTTTCTTGCGTACATTAGGCTTGATCTTCTTCTTGCCCAATGTATGGGTTGGCATGATAGTTGCACTCCTATTATTGTGGAATTCACGCATACAGTTTTTGTTAGCTGTATTCAGTTATACTTTTGGAACTTTTATCCAAGGTATCCTGACAGGAACGTTCGCTTATGTCTACTACGACCCTGCAACATTGAATTTCATCTTGGTAGCACTGGCGCTTGGCGGATTTTACTTGCTGCCATCACCTCAAAGCTACATACTAGCAGCGCTTGGCGTTGCATTGGCAGCCTTGCTGGGTCAAGCTGTGAGTGTCTTCTGGGCAGCAGTGGCGTTACCAGTACATGCATTGCCGTATAATGTAGTCACCTTGATGCTATTGTATCTGCTGGGTCTTGTAGGGCATCATTTGTTAGCAAGATACCCTCAATCCTCACCAGAAAAAACCTTGGATTATGAATTGACAGCAAGACAGCGGTATCACGGGAGTACAGGTCGCCTCCTGGCCTTACCTTTTACAGGAAATTGGGTAGTTTGGCAAAGCTTTGACGGACAATGGACTCATCAGGGGCTTTGGCGTTACGCTTATGACTTTCTCATCCGCGACGAGGGAGGTCTTACTTACAGCGACGACGGGTTAAAATTAACAGATTATTATGCTTTTCAAAAACCCGTGCTGTCACCTATTCGTGGTTCAGTGGTTTTGGTTGTGCGGGATCTACCAGACTGCGAGATCGGTCATGTAGACCAAGACCGTAACTGGGGTAACTACGTGTTACTGTACGATGAACGGGGCTTTTACGTCGAAATATCCCATTTTGCCCAGAACAGTATTGCGGTCAATCAGGGCGATCGCATTGAGCGAGGAGCCTTACTCGGACGTTGCGGTAATTCTGGGTACTCACCTCAACCCCACATCCACATTCAGGTGCAACTGACTCCGGTCATCGGAGCAGCGACTGTTCCGTTCAATTTTGCCAACTTCATGGTGAACGGTGAATTTTGTTCCGAGGGTATACCAGCAAAAGATGCTGTGGTAGAGCCTGTGACTCCGGATCGCTCTCTCACACAAGCACTTACCTTCGCCCTTGATTCCCAGTTACACTTTAGTCTCACTCGAAAGGGACGAGAGATCGGTCAATTGAGGGTAACAAACCGGATGGCAATTGATGGTTCATTTTACCTGGATTCTGGAAATGCCAAATTGTTTTATACCCGAGATGAGAACAGGTTGATGTTCCATCGATTAGACGGAAAAGATCCAAGACTTGCGTTGCTATTTCTTGCAATGCCCAGACTGCCTTTAATACGTCAGATCGATCGGCAATGGTTTGACTACTTACCAATTAGTATGGTGGTAACAGGGCTGCGTCTGATGCTTTACCAGTTTTGCAGTTCTTTGTATCCCAAGCTAGCTTCAGCACACTATATCGGGCAATGGCAATCTGATGGCATATTAATTGGCACGATTTCAATACCAAAAGTCGCACGCAAAATTCAAACCTCTGCCATCTTCAATCGCGACAACCAGTTAGTCAAAGTTACTGTGGGCGATCGCTCTCTTGTACGTCAGCAATAAAAGATAGCGTGGTTCAATTAGATAAGCTGTCGCGCATCTAAATTGTACTTTTTTAAGCTTGAAAACATTGCTGTGAGGTTGTTAGCTTTAAAATTTCAGACGTCTTAGCTTAACAGGGAGTTGATTCCAATTTCCCCCCTTAAAAAGGGGGGTTAGGGGGGATCGAAAGCGCAAGAACGCACTTTAGAAGACTTGTGTACACTACCGTAGCCAAAACCCGATCGCTCTAGAGGCTAAGAGGGAATTGAGTCTTATCTGAACTGTATTGACCTATGAGAATTTATGGAGTCAATTGTTAGTACAGCACGGCTAAAATAAAGCAACTATTTAGTAACAGGCAAAAAGCCTTCTGTCATCAGACGAGCGTTCGGGGCTACCTTCATGTACTAGTGCATTTTGTAATCCTAGATGAAAAAACATTATGCCTAAAAAAGTTGTGAATTATCTGATTTTGCATTTAACAAGTCTAGTTAGTGGATTATTACTTACAAATGCAACTTTAGTGACAGAAACACAAGCAGTTTTCAACGAGCAGTTAGAGATTGCACCAATGGCTCGAGTCAATTCAGTTTCCCAACTTCTTGATATAGGAGCAAAGGATTGGGAATTTCAAGCAGCACAGTCTTTATTTGAACGTTATGGTTGCACTGAAGGCTATTTTGACAAAACATACAGAGGAAATCAGACTCTAACCCGTTATGAATTTGCTTCTAAATTAAATGTATGTATAGAACAAATTAACAAATTGCTGACTCAGAGTACTGTTAATTTGAGCCAGGAAGAAGATTTAGAAACATGGAAAAAACTGCAAGAGATATTTGCAGCAGAACTTGCTACTTTACAAAGTCGAGTCGCTCGGCTTGAGATGCAGACCACCACTTTGCAGGAACAACAATTTTCTGCTACAACCAAACTCGTTGGCGAAGTTATCTTTGCGCTTACAGATGAATTCAATCAGCCGACTAACAATAATACCGTTTTTCAAGAAAGAGCCCGCTTAAACTTTCAGAGCAGCTTCACGGGAAAAGATAGACTGCATATCAGAATTGCATCTGGTAACGCGAATATCTTTAATTTGACAGGTTATGGAGTTGAAGCAATTCAGACCTTTAACTTCGGAAATACTAACAATACAATCTCTGCTGACTGGATATCCTACTTTTTCCCAATTGGTAAGAACATTCAAGGTTATGTTGCTGCTGTTGGAGGTGTTCATTATGACTATGCTCCCACAGTCAGTTCTTACGTAGAAGGATACGGTAGTGGTAAAGGTTCTCTGTCGGTCTTTGGTCAACGCAATCCTATTTATTTAATTGGGGGTGGTTCTGGAGGTGGAGTCACTTACTCATTCAGTCAAAATTTATTATTATCTACAGGTTATTTAGCAGATAGTTATAATTTATTTGATGGCAATTACGCAGCCTCGGCTCAACTCACTTTTTCGCCAAGTAACCAGTTTTCAATTGGTCTGACTTATATTAATGCATATCGACAATTTGCTATTTTTGATACGGGGAGTAACCTTGCTTCAGTTGGTACTAACTTAGCAAACGGTGGAGGTTTTGATGTTGGTACAGTTCCATCAAAAGTCAATGCTTATGGTGCAGAATTTACGTACAGATTTAACCCTCGATTTACAATTAATGGCTGGTTTTCCTATATAAACGCTCATTTCATGAATCTTGGAACTGGAGATATTTGGACTTATGCACTCACCTTTGCCTTTCCCGATCTTGGTAAAAAAAGTAACTTAGGTGGGATTGTTGTGGGTGTAGAGCCTTATTTGGGGAATGCGAGTCAGTTTGCTGTCAATGCTAAGAATGATGTCCCAATTCATATTGAGGGCTTTTACCAACATCAGATAAATAGTAACATCTCTGTGACTCCCGGTTTGATTTGGATTCTTTCACCAGGACAAAACTCTGAAAATCGTGACTCAATTATCTGTACTCTTAGAACAACCTTTGCGTTTTAATGAAATGGGATAAAAATTATCTATTTCTACAACAACTATGAATGGCTCAGAGGACCTGAAGAGGTATTTGGACGAACAAGGACGGGTAAAAGAATGGCCTTCCAAGCGAAATAGAAGTAGGTTTCAGCAATTGGTTTTAGAGTATTTGGCAAATCAATTTGAGATTGACAGCATTTATTCAGAAAAACAAGTTAACCAATTGCTGAACCAGCATCATACCTTTGGCGATCCGGCTTTGTTAAGGCGGGAGTTATTTGAGCGAGGATTGCTCGATAGAAAGCGAGATGGTTCGGCATACTGGCGTAAAATTCAGAATTGACGGGACCAGTTGCTAGGCCAGCGTTCTACAACAACTTTTGTTTGGGTAAAAAATTCGACAGCGTGGTTGCTTTGACCGTGTAAGTCACCAAAAAAGCTTTCTTTCCAACCGCTAAATGGGAAGAATGCCATTGGTGCTGCAACTCCTATATTGATGCCAATATTACCAGCCTCGGCTTCATAACGAAATTTACGTGCAGCAGCACCGCTTGATGTAAATAAACAAGCCATGTTCCCATATTGACCGCCGTTGACTAGGGCGATCGCTTGCTCAATTGTCTCTACATGAATTAGGCTCAGTACGGGACCAAATATTTCTGTACGGGCAATGTCACCAGATGGATCGACATTTTGTAGAATTGTGGGACGTACAAAGTAACCCCTTTCATAACTTGGTATATTGGGAGACCGTCCATCTACCAGTACTGTTGCTCCTTCATCTGCTCCCTGCTGAATTAAACCCTCAATTCTTGCCTTGCTTTGAGCAGTAATGACGGGTCCCATTTCTATACCGGGGTCTAAACCAGAACCAACAGCACGCTTTTGAGCAGTTTCTGCGATCGCTTCGGTGAAACTCCGACGTGCTTCTCCAACAGTCACAGCAATGGAAGCTGCAAGACAGCGCTGTCCTGCACAACCAAAGGCACTATCAGCAGCAATGCGTGTTGTCATCTCCAAATCTGCATCTGGCAAAACAATCAGTGGATTTTTAGCACCACCTTGGCATTGAACTCGCTTGCCGTTAGTGGCTCCTCTACTATATATATACTTAGCAACTGGTGTAGAACCTACAAAGCTAATCGCTCGAATCTTGGGATGATCTAAAATTGCGTCCACAACTTCTTTGGCACCATTGACTAAGTTAACAACACCTTGAGGCAATCCTGTTTTTTCCAATAATTGAAAAACTTTTTGCATTGTCAGAGGAACTTTTTCTGATGGCTTAACGATGTAAGTATTTCCACAAGCAATGGCATAGGGTAAGAACCAAAAGGGGATCATTCCAGGAAAATTGAACGGAGCAATGACAGCGCACACGCCTAAAGGTTGTCGGATCATCATTTCATCAATACCCCTAGCAATGTCTTCCAAGTTGGTTCCTTGCATCATCATGGGGATTCCACAAGCAACTTCAACATTTTCAATAGCGCGGCGCATTTCACCTTTAGACTCAGCCAAAGTTTTACCGCACTCTAAGGTAATGGTACGAGCCAAGTCTTCAAAGTGTTCTTCTAGTAAATTCTTGAGTTTAAAGAGATACTGTACTCGTTCTGTTGGTGGTGTACGCCGCCAATTTCCAAAAGCCTCTGAGGCTGCTTGGACTGCTTGCTCTACCTCAGAAGCTAGAGAGAGTGGGACTCGAGCCAATACCTCTGCTGTAGCTGGATTAATTACGTCCAAATACTCTGTAGCGTTAGAAGTACACCACTGATTGTTAATGTAATTGGGTAGTGCGATCGCTTTTTCCATCAGTTAAATATTATGTTGCTATGAGTGCAGGATTATGAATATCCTACTGGCAAAGCATTACAGTCAACAATCTAGTTTTGAAACCCGTATTTTGTTTTAGGTGGATGGGTATTGAGCAAAATTGGGGTTTACATTAAAAAATGTTAAAATTAATACTTTAATTATAGATTTTCTACTGGTATGTTGGCTAAATAAATCTCGAATATAATATATATAGTAAGTTTGTCAGACCCCCGTAGAGTAGTGATTTTTTTACACCCCACAACCTTCTAATGATGTTCATAATGAGTGTTGTGCTACCTTGGTATTACTTGTCAAGCAAATTGTTCAACAATTGAGAGGAAAACGTTATCGTAATTCAAAAGCAACTCATCAACTCACAAATCAAGTCACCTCAAGTCTTCTTGATTGACCACGAGAATAACAATCGTGGTTTGACTGATACCCGTGAAGCTCTACAACTAGCTGAGAGCGTAGATCTTGACTTGGTTGTAGTCTCCGAGAGCAAAGATGCTCCAGTGGCGAAGATCCTGAACTATGGCAAGCTTCAGTATCAAAAGAAAAAACGTCAAACACAGAGTGCCAGACCCACGGTTAAGGAAGTTCGTCTTCGTCCAAACATAGGTCTAGCTGATTACAATTTACGCATCAGTCAAGCCAGTCAGTGGTTGAGTAAAGGCGATTCAGTAAAATTTATGATTCGCTTAAGAGGTCGAGAAAATCAATATCGCAGTAACGCCGGAGAATTGCTAGACCGCATTGTAGCGGATCTGAGTTCAGTGGGTAAAGTCCAGTCACTTGATAAACGGTCACTGATTGTTCAAGTCATTCCCGCATAATTTAATTTTTTAGGGATTTCTTTAAGATCCCTTCATCAATGGGCGCTAAATGAGCGATTTGAGTCACGAGCTCAAATCGCTTATCTGTAATTTGAGGATAAAAAAGAAACAGGTGCGAAATCTAGTAACCTCGCACCTCCCAAAGAAAAAATTTTTCCAAAAGGGAATCCTTTGTATTTAAAAATAGGGCAAAAAAATGGAGACTTTGTGAAGCCTTGAAATGCAAGCTTCATCAGGAATTTTAAGTACTGTAGTGAATATAAAAAATCACCCTATTTGGTGAACCAAGTAGGCGATGCTGAAAAAATATAAATTCCATATACTTAGTGTATCAATCTCAAAGGCAAAAACAAGTTTAAGCTAGCAACCAATGCAAGAAAAATAACAGGAGGTAAAAATGGTAAAAACCCAACCTTGTAATTGTGCTAACTGTGGTAAGCGTGTATTTGCTTGGATGATGTCTTTAGATAGAGGGGGTCCATATGATGAAGCTGTACGCGATCGCAAGCAATCCTTATTTGGTAGTCTCAATGGTAATGTTTTAGAAATCGGTCCTGGAACTGGCGTTAACCTAGCTTACTTTCCCAAAAACATCAATTGGATAGGAATTGAGCCGAACCCATTTATGCATTCCTATCTCAAAATAGAAGCTCAAAAACTCAATTTCAACAATATTGAGATCCGTACTGCTAGTTCTGAGCGTATAGATGCAGAAGACAATAGTATGGATGCTGTTGTAAGTACCCTCGTTCTATGTTCCGTTCCCAATTTATATAATACGTTACAGGAAATTTTACGAGTGCTGAAACCGGGCGGACATTTTCTATTTATTGAACACGTTGCTGCACCCCAGGAAACAATGTTGAGAAAGATTCAAAGTACGATTCGTCCTGTATGGAAATTAATAGGAGATGGTTGTTCTCCAGACAGAGAAACTTGGATTGCTTTAGACAATGCCGGATTTTCAAATGTAAATTACGAACATTTTCGCGCTCCTGTTCCTATAGTTAGCCCTCATATTGCAGGAGTAGCAACTAAATAGGAAATTTATAGTTGGGCGATAGACTTCAGCCGAAGCTTACTATTTTTTGGAAATTTTGGAAAGATTGAGCATCGGGTGAGTATTGCCAACCCAAAATGTTATTGACTAACTTTTAACGGTCTTGAGAAGGCGATCGCTTCAAAGTTTGGCTCAAGAATCTTAAGATGGTTTTGGTTGGCTGATGGCTCTAACTGATTGATAATTTCGTTCAATCGGTTAGTGAGAGTTGTAGGACGGTTTCTGCTCATGGTAGTGGACCCTAATACTTGACTGTTGTTGAGAGTGTTTTTACTTACGAAATCTGTTGAATATCAAAATATAAATTCCGCAATCGTAATAACAGTATCTAAAATCTTTTCAAGATATACATAATAAATCTTCTTGAAACGAGTATTTATTCTCCGCATCTATCCGAAGGTTGTTTTCCTTCTTTAATTTTATCTTATCACAGAAAAAGTATTTCTCCGGAAAGAAAGAAAATGAGAAAATCTAAAAAGATTATTTATCCGTATTATTTCTGTGCTTGGAAAGCTTGCAAGATCCCCGTTACATTTTGAGAAAAGCCTCAAATAAATAACTTGTCAATTAAGTGTTCGAGCGTGCTTTAGTATTCCAACTTGCACTTTTTTATAAGCGTTCCTAGGTGTAGTTGAGCTTTAGGGCTAAAGCCCAACTATAAACAAATAGAAGTTTGGCACTATAGCATAAAAACATCCCGTTACGTGCAATTTGCACCATAACGGGATTGTTAAAAAAATTCAGATAAAAAGCTATGCTGATGTTATTGCATAACTACTCAGCAGTCGGCTCTAACAGTTGGATATTCGAGAAAATAAATTCTTGGGTATGGACTTGCTTATCTGCTTCAGTCCGAATCAAGCGGCGATTTAGGATAACATAGTCGCCAACTTTCTCGTACTCATCCTCAAATTCACTTCTTCCTCCCTTTTGTTCCCCTGTTTTTGGGTCGTGGTAAACAGAGTCATATGTGTGGGAGAGGTATCCTTCACCTGTATCGTGACTGCTAAAGGTATTAATAGTTACAACAACACCATGAATGTGTCGGTGGACAAGAGACACCTCATTATTGCGAACTTTATATCTATCTCCTTCCGCCTTACCGCCCATCAAAATCTCTACAGCACCAGTTTCATCAGTCGCACCGTAGCGAAAGGTGTTTGAGCCGTGGGTTTCTTCAAAAGTACGACGAATGCGGTGAATAGCGATTTCCCACAACTGATTGTTCAGAGCTTGGGTGGCTTGTTCGTCTTCTACTTCAAAGACTTCTGCTTTGAGATTAGCGTTGACACGAACTTTACCTGCAAACACTTTCTCACCATGCTTATAGGTTACATCTGCAGTATAGCCAGGGAAATTTTTATCCCAGGTGTAGCGGTTTTCGTAAGCAGCCCGAAAAAGTTCTTGGGCAGAGACTTGTGTTGCGGTCACGGGATTCTCCTATAGTTACTAATTATGTAAGTTTTTACCTTCGCTCCTATCAGCTAGCATAGAAATAATTATTAAGAATGCATAGTCCTCAAGTGGGTACACTTATATTACAATGGCTAACTCTCTTCATGACCTATTTCAGGCGATCGCTAAAGCTCAAAACGAGCAAGAACTACGACTAGCTGTCATGGACACAGTTGGCGAGTACTTTGGTGTGCAGCACTGGGGTATATACCTGTTAGATGACCATAATACGGCTGAGGCTGATATAAAGGTTATCCCAGATGTTTGTTTGGAAAGCAACCCAGTCGGGCAATATGTGGTTGAGCGACACGCTCCAGCCCACGAGGAATTGGTGTTACCCTCGGGAGACTGGAAAAATTTTTGTTCCCGTCACGATCACGAACACGTTATGAGCGGACCAATCGTTTGTGACGGTCGTCTTGTGGGAACGCTGAATTTAACACGTGCTAGCGGTGCTCCAGCCTTTAATGCCAACGATCTTGCAGATCTCAGTGCATTGTGCTTGCACTTATCAGCAAAAATTGCTACCTTACAGGCGCAAGCGAAACCAAAAGCCATCAACTCACCACTAGCCAATCGCCTAACACCACGAGAATTAGAGATTGCTACACTAGTCGCACAGGGGTTAACAAATGCAGAAATTGGTGAAAAACTTTGGATTACACAAAATTCAGTTAAGCAAGCTTTAAAAAGAATGTTTCGCAAGTTAGGAGTCTCAGCACGAACTGAGATGGTGGCAAAGCTACAAAATGTTTTAGCATCAAGCTAAATCCGTTAATCATTAGCTTATTTAATAAGAAGTAATTAGAGGTGGGCAATGCCCACCGTGTCTCTCGGTTCTGTACCCTGCTTTCTCCTTGCCAATCATGGCTGTTCGACCAAACTAACAATTCGCTTTATGACTTGCACAACCTGATACAATTCGTTTTCTCTTGGGTTGGAAAGCGTAAACTTGTTTGATAAAGCATATTGATGAGCCTGCTGATTTAGCTTGAGAAAAATATAGTCTTCACCAGTCATTATCATTCCAAAGACTGGCATTTCTAAGTTGGGGTTTGCCATTATATAGGCTAAAGTTTGCCCCAGAGCTTGCATAATGCTCAAACCATATCTCTTTGATTCAATTAACACTACCCAAATTCTATTTTGTAGCACTAAAGCGTCAATGAATCCTTCTAATAAGGGTTCTTCGCCTCCGTTTTCAATTTCGACTTTGACCAATTCCTCACTCTGAATTTTAAAAGGTGGGTCGCACAAATTTAAGAATTCCAGTAGCGGCGATAGCATAATAATATTGACAGTCCCTTCTGTAATTGAACCGTCTGCAGCATAATAGAGGTAACGTCTCTTCAGCCGATCCAAAAATGTTTTTTCACTAACAGTGAGTTCTGGTAAATCTTCGTACCATTCTGTGAAGAATTCACTATCAGTATTCTGGCTTAAATTGAACTTGGCGTGCGCTTGGTTCAGGTTAGTAATTGCTTTGGTAATCCCAACAGTTTGAATCATAAGTGTAAGGCAGAAAATATACGTATAGTTCCCAGAAAAAGAGAAATTGTAATTCTACATTAATCTCACGGCTCCTGCAGTTACAGTTTGCTCCCAATACTCATCAAAACGCTTCTTTTATCGATGTATCACTCACGCTAGCATAAAAACACACAAAAACACACAAAACTTTTGAAACAACATTTGTAAATAAGCAAAAAACGAAGCACAATCAGGGCTAATGACTAAAAGAACTGATATCAAATCCGTTGGTATCAGAATTATTCCTCTGTCCTCTCCCTCTGCGTCCTCTGCGTCCTCTGCGGTTTTTTAATCATTCAGATGCTACCGGATTTGATATGAATCAGATTTACAATCAGGACAGATGGAATAACAAACATCAAAATGGTGCGTTAAGCAAAAGTTAACGCACCCTGATGGCAAAGGAATCAAAGCTGAATTTATGCGGGATAAATCCGCAGACGCCGATTTGGTTCTTCGCCAAAACTATCGGACTTGAGGCGATAGTGCTCTACCAACTCGTGTTGCATTTTGCGTACTGAGGCAGAACGGGGTAATAATTCGACTGGTTGCCCTTTGGGGATCACAATTTGCTCGACAGCAAGTCTTGCTTCTTCTAGGGCGTCAATCTCATCATCGCTGGCGCTATGCAGAAAGAGTTGCATTTCACGTTCGTCGCCAATCTCGGGATCGTCAAGATTTAGCAAGCGTCGCAGAGCTCTCGTAATCTGCGGCATGGTGCTGGCTTTGATCATGTGGATTGGGACTTGACGGGCTTTCGCCAATTGCCTCAATTTGGCATGGTTTTTGACGTGCGATCGCAACGCCAATATTGCATCAGCACTATCGAGATCTTTTGTCAAGCGTATGGGCAAAGATAGAACCTGAATGACCTGATCTAATTGGCTGCGGCTGACACCATAAGGATATATGTGCAGTGGCAAATCTTCGCCATTAGGTCCGGCATATCTATTTTCAGTATCAAAGCCATCAAATTCATTCAAAGATTCATCCAACAAGCGCTCAAACTCGCTTTTCCCCAAACCATTTTGTGTTTCACTTCCCAGCGAAGGCAGGGGTAGCATTTGACCGGTTGTACGCCAACCGTTGGAAACTCTGGCTGAGGGAGCAAAACTTTCTTCGCTGACTGTTGCGTGCGTGCGACTTGAAAGGGGAATGACTTGGCGGGAAATCACCACCTTCCCCTTCTCATCAACAGTTCTAACCTGCGGGTTGGGTTGACGCCCTCGAAGAAGAGTATCTACTGTCTCCGATACACTTTCGTGTACCACCCAGCGCTCTCGTTCCAACATTTCTACGGCAATTTCAAAAGTCGGAGGGGCTTTTCGTTCCAAAACAGTTTTTTGAGTTCCCCGCCGTCTGGCTTCATCGTCTCCCAGTGTCACAGCCTGGATACCACCCACTAAATCGGAAAGCGTCGGGTTTTTTATCAAGTTTTCAATCTGGTTGCCATGAGCAGTTCCCACTAATTGAACGCCTCGTTCGGCTATGGTACGGGCGGCTAGGGCTTCGAGTTCCGTACCAATTTCATCAATCACGATAACTTCTGGCATGTGGTTCTCCACCGCTTCAATCATCACTTGATGTTGTAGTTCTGGATGAGCCACTTGCATCCGTCGAGATCGCCCAATGGCAGGGTGAGCAACGTCACCATCACCTGCTATTTCGTTAGAGGTATCGATAATCACCACTCTTTTGTGCAGTTCATCAGCCAGAACGCGGGCAATTTCCCGCAAGGCTGTTGTTTTGCCCACACCCGGACGTCCTAGCATGAGAATTGATTTTCCAGTTTCTACTAAATCGCGGATCGTGCCAATTGTTCCGAAGATTGCCCGACCAACGCGACAGGTTAGACCTATAATCTTTCCATTGCGGTTGCGGATGGCACTGATCCGGTGCAGGGTTTGCTCAATTCCTGCCCGATTATCTCCACCAAAAGTTCCCACTCTTTGAATGCAATCATCTATCTGTTCTTGAGTAACGGGTACTTCACTCAGATACTCAGCTGCTGAGGGAAACCGAGCTTCTGGGCGACGACCTAAATCCAAGACTACTTCAACTAAGCTATCTCGTTGTGGATGCTTTTCTAGAGTTTGCCGCAGGTCTTGGGGCAATATATCTAATAATTTTTGGAGATCGTCTGTAATCGTCATGCTTTCTATGGTGACGTTTTTTAGAGATAGCGAGGACATTTCCATAAGTGGGGTTTTCCATCTGGGAAAATGTCACAAAGGCGGATTTCGGGACTAATAGCCCCTATGACCGCGACTTGAGCTGGGAAACGAGGGAATCTGCAAGCTTAACTGCTTGCCAGAGCAAGAATGGTTCTTCTTCTAGGCGCATACTTACTTTGACACTGGCTTGGCTCACCTCCCGTTGTTCTAACTCTTCTAAAATTGGTGACAGCAAGACTCGGGCGTAGCTACCGTATGCGATTCCGGCTATGCTTGGTGACAAGGTAGAGCGGGAAGACAAGGTAGACAAGGTGGAGGGGGAAGACAGGGAAGAAAATTCTACCTTGTCCCCCTTCTCCTCCTTGTCCCTTTCCCTCAACAAGCCCATAGTTCGTAATTTAGCAACAGTATAGCTGTTGGTTCCTCCTGCCAATTGCACATATCCCGGTAATTTTGCTGCCAAAACTTTTTGCCCTAACTTGACGGCTGCTAATGTCGTACCATCGCCAATATCTCCACTCATAGGACGACCATCTGTTTGCCACACTAGGACGCAAGGTAGGGGGCTAATGACTTCATAGAGATTGTGAAGATAGTTAATTAAACCATCACCATCCGGACAGCTAATTGCTACTAACTTCAACCGCTCAACCCAAGGAGCAATGGCTTGCCACAATCTTTTGAATTCTGCCAAACGACCAACATTTGTATGAATTTCTAAGGCATCCACCCCAGTTGACAAGATCAATGGCGCGATCGCTCCCGGTGTTGATACATATGATTTTGTATAAATTATATCATATGGACATATAGGAATGCAACGACCGCAGCCGTAACACTTTTCAGATAAGACTCCCGAAAAGTTGCTGTTTGTGCCATCGAAAACAATTGCTTGGGCCGGACAAATTTTTTCACAGGGGCGATCGCAGTTTGTGGGGCATTGCGTAACATGAAATTCGGCTTTCCGAAAATGCGGGTCTTCGCCATCATTGAGGCTGACCATCAACAGCGGTTTTTTTTCGTACCAGCCAAATCCTTGTTGCTGGGCCGACCTACCCAACTCCGATGCAATTTGCAGCCCCTCCTTAGCTGCAGCAATCACAGACGGATCGGCGGCAACATCTATGCAGTCAGCCCCCGCCAAAGTGTAGGCTAATGTTAAGCTTCGGACTGCAGGCAGATGTTGGAAGCTGGCTCCGCATATGAGCTTGAACCAGTGACCTTCCTCAAGCGAACGTAAAGGGTCTAACAAATGAGTCACAATTCTATTATGCTATGCAATAGAAAAATGTAGAACATTAATTCAAAAAGTCATGACTTGCTAGAGAATCAGTTGCTAAGCTCAGACAGTATTGAGGGCAATTCAGTTATTTGATAAAGATTCTTATCTTTCTCTTCATACTTAGCAATAGTACTTAAGCCAGCTAAAGTTTCTCAGGTTTCCGTGTTCGACATTGTTTCTGGTTGCTCAATTGGTATTTCAATGATAAACTCTGCTCCTTTTCCAACGGAGGAGGAACATTGGATCGATCCTTGGTGTTTGTTTACCACAATTTGATGGCTAATTGATAATCCCAGCCCACTCCCTTTTCCAACAGGTTTTGTTGTAAAAAAGGGATCGAATAAGCGGGATCTCACTGATTCATCCATTCCAGGTCCATTATCAGCAATGCTGATTTTAACTGTTTTGTTGCTTGTGAGTTGAGTGTGAATGCGAATAGTAGGGATGGGAGAGTAAGACAGCCCTAAAGCAGGGGTTTCCCCAGCAGGAGGCTGCGTGTGCGTTTTGCGAGCGGCGTGTCGCGCCTGGGACTCAGCGTCTTTAGAGATACCCGAAGGGTCACTAACAGCTGGGGTAGTCATATTCTCGGTATCGAGTCCTGATTCCCCACTTCCCCGATCCAAAGCATCAATCGCATTACTTATGATATGCATAAACACCTGATTGAGATCGCTAGGATAACAGCTCACCAAGGGCAAACTACTGTATTCTTTTGTAACATTAATGCTGGGACGGTGCCCTGTTTCTTTCAGTCGATGCTGTAACATGACAAGGGTACTATCGATACCTTCATGGATATTGACTGGCTTCATGTCAGCTTCATCAAGTCTTGAAAAGTTTTGTAGTGCCAGTACTATTTGCCGGATGCGATCGGCACCCCTGTACATGGCACCCATTAACTTTCTCACATCATTCATCAAAAAATTTAAGTCTATATCCTGAACTGTTCGCTGAATTTTTGGTGTTTGGTTCGGATACTCTTGGTTATAAACTTCCACTACGTCAATTAACTGTTGTACGTACTGACTAACATATTCAATATTTCCGTAAATTAAACTGATGGGGTTGTTAACTTCGTGGGCAATTCCAGCAACCAACTGTCCCAATGCTGCCATTTTCTCATTTTGAATCTGCTTGACTTGGGCAACTTTTAATTCGTCAAGAGTATTGTGTAGCAATAAATTCTGTTCTTTTAGTTTATGTTGTAGAAAACGTAAATTTATTTGATTTTCAATCCGCAATAAAACTTCTGCTCCATGGAAAGGTTTAGTGATATAGTCTACACCTCCAACATCAAAAGCTTTTACTTTATCTAATACATCATCCAAAGCACTAATAAAAATTACGGGAATATCATAAGTTTTTTCATCAACTTTGAGTTGCTTGCACACCTCATACCCATCCATACCAGGCATATTAATATCAAGCAGAATAACATCAGGCAAAACCATCTGACAGGCAGTTAATGCCATTTTACCATTTAAAGCCTTACGAACTTCATAACCTTGTGCTGTTAGCATTGCAGATAACAGACGTAGGTTATCTGGTGTATCATCAACAACTAAAATATTGCCTTTGTATTCTTGATTTAAATGCATTTTTTAAAAATTAGTCTTTTAACGATTGGACGAGCCAACACTTTTTTCCGAGCAACTTTTATAAAATTGTCAGAAAACAATCGATTGAAAAAAGGTAAGCGATAAGAAATTATGTGGGAGTTGGTTTGGGTAAGGCTTTCTCAATTTAATAGTAAAATCACACAGCACTTTACCGCGTAATTTTATCCTATAATCACTCCTTTGTGCTACTCTTGATTCAAAGAACCCTCCTCTTCTGAGATATAGTGCTTATTCCAACATTTGATTTCTCCCGCGATCGAAAGATTTCCAGAGCAATTTTTTCGAGCTACAGGCACGCAAGCACAATATCCGTTACGTCCCTGTAGTTTTGCTTGGTAGAGAGCCTTGTCACTAGCCGCAATGAGGGTTTCAGGTAAAGATGGATTCACGGGAACTTTAGTTGCTATACCCATACTTAGAGTAATATAGTTTTTCACGAAAGATGAGGAATGGGTAATTTTTAGTTCTTTTACCCGTAACCTAACATTTTCAGCCACTCGCACTGCTCCATGAAAATTGGTGTTGGGTAAAACAACTGCGAACTCTTCTCCTCCATAACGAGCGACCAAATCAGCAGGACGTCTGACGGCATAGCGAATAGCCCGAGCGACCTTCCTCAAACAATCATCACCAGCTATGTGACCGTAAGTATCATTGTAAGATTTAAAACAGTCTATATCGCACAAAATAAAAGAAAGCGGTAGCTGTTCTCGTGCTGAGCGTTGCCATTCCCGTTGCAAGTAATCATCTAAAAAACGGCGGTTAGAAACTTGTGTTAAGCTGTCTACCCAAATCAACTCTCGCAGTTTGTCGTTAGCTGCTTGTAAGGCAGATTCAACTTGAAGGCGTTTTTCTATTTCTAATAATAGCAAAGCATTTTGCTCGGAAAGCTTTTGGTTGGTTTCTCGAAGTTCCCTCTGCAATCTTTGAATAGTCAGTTGATTTTGTACCCGTGCAATGACCTCTTCAAACTGAAATGGTTTGGTGATGTAGTCCGCACCACCAACTTTAATTCCTTTGACTTTGTCCAAGACATCATCTAAGATACTGATGAAAATTACAGGAATATTGCAGTTTGATGGATCGGCTTTTAATCTTTTGCACACCTCATAGCCATCCATTTCAGGCATATTAATATCTAGTAAAATAAGATCTGGTGGCAAAGTTTTGACTGCAGTTAAAGCCATTTGCCCGTTAAGAGCTTTACGAACTTGATATCCCTCTTTAGCTAAAATAGTTGATAATACACGCAAATTATCAAGCTGGTCATCAACTATAAGAATATTGCCATAATTAGACGTTGATGGATCTTGATTCATATGTTGTCCTTTGATTTACCATTGAGGTACTGCGGCAATCAGTTCTAGAGCTAACTCTGGGTCTATGGCTTTAGAAAATAGATAACCTTGAGCAAGATCGCAGTTCATGCTCTGTAGATGAGTTAATTGTTCGGGAGTTTCTACACCTTCTGCGATCGCATTCATTCCCATAGAATGGGCAATGCCAATCGTAGCAGATACAAGTCCCATGTTTTCTTGATTTTCCTGCATTCGTTGGACAAAGGATTTGTCAATTTTAAGGGTATGAAAAGGAAAGCTGTGTAAGTAACTCAATGAGGAGTATCCAGTCCCAAAATCATCCATAATTAACCTAATTTTCCTGTCTTGTAACTGCTGAAGAATTATTTTCAGTGTCTCAGTATTTTCCATGATGACACTTTCTGTAATTTCTAGCTGCAAACAGGCAGGATTGACTTGAGTTTCATTCAAAATTTTGTCAACTACTGCTACAATATCAATATGGGAAAACAAGCCTGCTGACAAATTCACGCTCATTGTCAGAGAAGTCTCTGTTTTTGGATGATTTTGCCAAATGTGTAATTGATGGCAAGCTGAGTGTAAAACCCAAGTGTCAATAGCACCAATCAAACCTGTTTCTTCTGCTATGGGTACAAACACGGTAGGGGGAATTATCCCGTGAGTGGGATGCAGCCAGCGTACAAGGGCTTCAAATCCAGATATTCTACCTGTTTTTAGGGAAACGATTGGTTGATATTGAACAAAAAACTCTTGTCGTTCTACTGCTACTCTCAAATCGTGCTCGAGTTGCAAAAGCTGCATGGCTTCCTGATGCATTACGGGATCGAAGACGTGATATCTCGCTTTTCCCAAAGCCTTTGCACGGTACATTGCCGTATCTGCATCCCTTAATAGATATTCTGGCTGTTCGTACCGGGTGTCGCCCCAGATAATACCAATACTGGCATTAATAAAGACTTCATGTCTGGATAATTGAAAAGCTACTGATAATTGCTGTAAAACACTCTCAGCAGCACTAATAGCCATACTTATATCTGTAATGTTTTCTAAAAGAATCGCAAACTCATCACCACCAAATCGTGCAAATGTATGTTTGGAATTAAGGGATGCTTGTAAGCGACGAGCGATGGCAATTAGCAATTCATCCCCAACAAAATGACCGAGAGAGTCATTGACAATTTTAAAGCGATCGCAATCTAAAAAAAGTACCGCAAATCCATAATCTGGCTCAATTTTTGCACGTTGAAGTGCTTGCTGCATTTTTTTAATAAACAGAGTGCGATTGGGTAGCTTAGTTAGAGAATCATGCAATGCCATGTCAAGGAGCTTGCTTTGCAGGTGTTTGCGTCTCTTTATTTCCTGCTGTAACTTTTTGACAGATGTTTCTAGCTCGCTTGTACGCTCTTTAACTTTATTTTCTAACTCGCTATTGAGTTTCAAAATTTGTTTTTGCGCTGTTCTCAAAGCCAGTTGATTTTGTACGCGTACAATAAGTTCTTCCACTTCAAAGGGTTTGGTAATATAATCCACACCACCCACACTAAAAGCTTTGACTTTGTCAAACACGTCCCCCAACGCACTCATAAAAATGATTGGAATATCGGCTGTGATATCTAAAGTTTTCAACCTCTGACAAACTTCATATCCGTCCACATCTGGCATCATAATGTCCAGTAAAATTAAATCGGGCAACACAGTTGTACAAGCCATGACAGCCATTTGCCAGTTCAGTGCTTTGCGAACACCATATCCTTGCTTCGTAAGAATGGATGACAAAACACGCAGATTATCCGCTGTATCATCAATAATTAAGATATCTTTTTGATTCGTATCTCTATTCAAAACTAATTTTTCGTAACTCATAGGAGTGTCACTCTAGGCTGTTACTTAATTGTCTCAACTCATCATAATTTACCGAATCCCAGAAAACCCGGAAGTCTCTATGAAGAAAAGAAGAAAGGCAAAGGCAAGAAGCCATAAGCTAAGAATTCTTTAACTTGTACAGTCTCGGTCAATCTCACGCTTGTAGAACGAGCGTCCTCACCCGTTATCAAAGTGTATTCTTATCAGCGCAACAGATAAACGGCTTATTATGAAAAAACCCAAGTTTTTCCTTTAAAACTTGGGTAAAATTCTGAACTGTTAGTTAGGGAGCAATTGTCAGATTATGTAGTTTGGGGAGTGTAGGAGCGAGATCGCCCTTCCTACAGTCATACAAGTACCACAAGAATATAGCGTGGTTCTGGATCTTGACATCTATTAGGTGTTTTACTACTAACCACTAATTTTTATATAACTGTTTTTTATCGATTCCCCCAATTTGATTGAGAGGCCAAAAGCGAAGTACTGCACGACCAATAATATTTTCACGAGGAACAACACCCCAACAACGGCTATCGTAACTGCTGTTACGGTTATCTCCCAATACTAAGTATGAATCATTTGGTATCGTAACGGGTTGAGATAGGAAAGGAGGTTGCTGACCGGACGTACAAACGTCAACAACAGTACGCTGACCCTCTGTCAAGTACTGTTGCTCTGGTAAAGGGTTACCATTAATGTAGACTTTGCCGCTCTTAAGTTCTACCTTTTCCCCAGGTAGGGCAATGACTCGCTTGATAAAGGCATCTTGATATTGTTCTTTTTGTAACTCTTTTGTAGGAGAAAATACTACAATATCGCCTCGTTTGGGCTCAGAAAATTTATAGCCTAATTTATCTACGATAATTTTGTCTGCTTCCCACTGATTCGGGGAACCGTGTAAAGTTGGTTCCATAGAGCCAGAGGGAATCCAACGTGCTTCAGCAACAAAGGTACGAATTCCCAAGGCGAGAACAACACTTAAGACAATTGTCCTACCTAGTTCTGCGATCCACGAATTATTGGGCTGTTGATGGCTAGAGTTGTTATCAGACACTTGATTTTGCATGAAAGTACTAGAGTGATAGCTTATAAAAAGCAGGGGATCTGATTTATCCGAGCTATGATGTTGTATTGATTTATCTTAACTTTACAAAAAGAAAGAGGGTAGAAAGAAACAAATTCATATAGTAACGCATAGTTTAAGAAATATTAACTTTTTTGTAACGAAGAAAACAATACTCCCGCTCATAGTTCAACCAAGTTTAACCTATATGGATGGAAATCTGTCACGCTTAGCTCTTGTTATAGCCCAGTTGACCGCTTCTAAAAAGTTACAAACCCATGCCAATTACCGCAAGCAGTTTGCTCATTCGTCGCGCTCGCATTGTTTTACCTACTGGTGAATTGCTAGTTGGTGATGTGTTGACGAGCGATCGCACAATCGTTGAGGTGGCTCCAGAAATTACAAAGGCAACCCCAACCACAGAAATTGACGCAGAAGGGTTAACTTTGTTGCCAGGAGTCATCGATCCGCAAGTACATTTCCGGGAACCGGGACTCGAATATAAGGAAGACTTATTTACAGCGAGTTGTGCTTGTGCTAGGGGGGGGGTAACTTCATTTTTAGAAATGCCAAATACACGCCCTCCAACAATTAGCCAGTACGCTCTAGATGACAAGTTACAGCGAGCATCTCAAAAGAGCTTGGTGAATTATGGCTTTTTTATAGGCGCAACAGCAGATAACCTTCCAGATATACTATTGGCAAAGCCGACACCAGGAATCAAAATTTTTATGGGGTCGATGCACGGTTCATTACTAGTTGACCAAGATGCTGCATTAGAAGCCATTTTTGCCAAAGGATCTCGGTTAATTGCTGTTCACGCAGAAGACCAAGCCAGAATAAAACAGCGAAGAGAAGAATTTGCTGGTATTCATGACCCCGCAATTCATTCTCAAATTCAAGATAACCAAGCAGCATTACTCGCAACTCAACAGGCATTAAAACTTTCTAAAAAATATCAACGTCGCTTGCACATTCTGCATATGTCAACAGCAGAAGAAGCAGAGCTGTTGCTTCAAGACAAACCAACTTGGGTGACAGCAGAAGTCACGCCGCAGCACTTGTTATTAAATACAGATGCTTACGCCAAAATAGGAACAAGAGCGCAAATGAACCCGCCTTTGCGATCGCATCACGATAACGAAGTTCTTTGGCAAGCCCTACGGGATGGTACCATCGATTTCATTGCCACAGACCATGCCCCACACACTTTAGAAGAAAAAGCACAAGAATACCCCAAAACTCCCTCTGGAATGCCCGGAGTAGAAACTTCCCTGCCTTTAATGCTAACGGCTGCAGCAGATGGGAAATGTACTGTTGCTCAAGTGGCAAACTGGATGTCTCAAGCTGTAGCTAAAGCATATTCTATTCCCAATAAAGGAGCGATCGCACCCGGTTACGATGCCGATTTAGTCTTAGTGGATTTGAACACTTACCATCCGGTACGCCCTGAAGAACTATTAACTAAGTGCGGTTGGAGCCCTTTTGAAGGTTGGAACCTAACAGGATGGCCCGTTGTGACGATTGTAGGCGGTCAAATTGTTTATGAGAAGGGCAAGTTGCACACAGAGGTAAGAGGTCAAGCTTTAACTTTTAATCAATAGTTAGCAATCGGTTGTTCGTAATTAGTGATTGGGGGACATAGGACATAGGCGATACCCGAAGGCTGTTCGCGTATAGCCCCCCTTACGGGCATAGCCCAAAGGCATCGCGGAGCGTGTGCAAGGCACATAGCGTCTGTGCTCCTGAGATACAAGGGAGGGAAGAGAGTTTGTATAGCCGCGATTGCGAACATCGCTTGGTATTTTTACACAATTGGGATGCTCTCGTTTTTGGCGCTCACGTATCAGTAAAACCTTTAAGAAACTGTTCGCAGTTAACATTTTCTGATACGTAAGTGTAATTTATAGAGATTTCATGAAATCTTGATAAAAAGCTACTGAGTATTTGTTTACATAAGCAAAGGTACCAGTTAGTAACACTACTGGTGAAATTTCTACTTACGGAGAATATTTGTAAACAATACTTGGTAAAAAAAATGACAATGCTAGCTAATTACACTGACGAACGTGGAAGTGGCAGAATTGACCAGCATATATGTGCGGGCAATAGTATGACAGAAAACCAGCCCCTTGCTTGGATTCTCATACCCACAGCAAAAAAGGCTGGCGTTGCTTGGTTTGAGTCCTTTTCTGACAATTAAGTAAGAGTAGGTACAACAATATAGCTAACTTGTAACTCGAGGTTTTTAGTAAAAACACTCACTAGATTCCATCGCGAATTACAAATTAGCTCCCAACGGCTCTTGCGGAATCATACAATTGTGTGTTGCGATCGCGGCTTGACGACTGTCCTCATTCCCATAGGTCAGGTGAACTATTATATAGCGATCTGGCTTATAGGGCAATCGTTCAGCCCACTCAATTGCCACAATTCCTGGCGTGACCTCAATACCTTCCCAATAAGTTTCCAAATTTAAAGCAATCACTTCCTTTGGTTCTAAGCGATATAGATCGAGGTGATATAGAGGGAGGCGTCCTTCCGCATACTCATTAATCAGGGTAAAAGTGGGGCTAACAATAGGTACGGGGATGCCCAAACCTTCACCTAGACCTTGCACTAGGGTTGTTTTGCCTGCACCTAAATCGCCCTGTAGTAGAATAACGCTCCGGGCGTCTAAACATTGACCGAGTGCAATACCGAGTTTGCGTGTTGCCTGAGTATCTGGTAAAGAGATATTCATAAATGGTTAATGGCTAATGGCTAATAGCTAATGGCTAATGGTGAGTCCAGTCCTGCAGGCGGGTTTCCCGCCGTAGGGAACTGGCGAACCCGAAGGGCTAATGGCTAATGGCTAATAGCTAATAGCTAATGGCTAACCACTAACCAATACCTATTTTCCTGGATGTGCTCCACTGTACCAACGCCATAACACTTTTGCCAGCCGTTGGGGGTTGTGGCGCACGCACCCTGTTTCATCTTCATGCATGACATTTGCCAGAACAATTCGCCGCCCTAACATTGTGACTTCTTCTCGGTCAAGAAAGACGGGATGAGAGTTTTGTTGGGCATAACGGACAAGTGCGCGAGGAGTGGGAGATTTTTTGTGTACGAGTACGGCGTTAAATAACGGTTTTCCACATGCAGCGTCAATTGCTCGAATGTGATCTGCAACAGTGTAATCTTGAGTTTCCCCCGGCTGAGTCATAATGTTACAAACATAAATACGGGGTGCTTCAGATGCTGCGATCGCATCCGCAATTTCTGGAACTAGCAAATTGGGAATTACGCTAGTGAAAAGACTGCCGGGACCCATAATAATATAGTCAGCTTCTTTGATAGCCTTAATAGCTGCTGGTAAAGCTGGGGGATTGGCGGGGGTACAGCCAATTTTAACAATATGACCTCCTGCGGCGGTGATATTAGATTCACCCTCAATCTGACGACCGTCAGACAATTCTGCCCAAAGACGAACATCACTCAGAGTTGCAGGTAAAACTTGTCCTCGGATAGCTAAGACTTTAGAACTAGCAGCGATCGCACGTTCGAGATCGCCAGTAATATCACTGAGTGCTGTTAAAAACAGATTCCCAAAACTGTGACCTGTCAGCCCATCCCCTGCTTTAAAACGGTATTGAAAGAGTTCTGTTAATAACTTTTCTTCATCAGCTAGTGCTGCCAAACAGTTGCGAATATCGCCTGGTGGTAGAACACCAATTTCTCGACGCAACCGCCCCGAAGAACCCCCATCATCTGCGACAGTCACAATAGCGGTAATGTTAGCGCTGTAAACCTTGAGTCCTCGAAGTAATGTAGAAAGACCAGTCCCACCACCAATTGTGACAATTTTTGGGCCTCGATACAATCGACGATGTGCCAGCAAGACATCAATAAGTTCTTCATCGCCTTCCGGTCTGAGGACTTCAGTAATTGAACTTACTGTCCGGGTTTGTCCCCATAAAAGCAAAAGCAAGCCCCACAATAAAACCAAAGGACCGCTGATGTAGTACGGTACAATGTTGGTGATTGCTCCCAGAAAGCCCCTAATCAGCTCGATTGCCCAAAAAATTGGCGTTAGTCTAACCCAAATAGCAAGACCCAGACTTGCTAGCAGTACACCCCCAACGCTAATTAACAACCATCGTTTGATCGATAATCCAGGGGACAACCACTTGAACCACTGATTAACCCGATGGCGACGGCGCGACTGCTTTTGCAGGGCGTTGAGGGCTTGTCTGAGAAAACCAATTGACATACCACAAAAAGGAGCAGTGCTACTAACAACAATGAATAACAGAAAATGTACACCACGTGGTTTTTTCCCAAATGTGGAATTATGACATTTTGCCATCCCATTAGACCAAAACAGAGTAGTCAAAGTTGCCAGTGTGCCGACTTATTCTTCCTCAAGGTGTAGAGAAACGACAAGTGAATGGAACAGCGAATTTTAGGGCTAGATCCCGGACTGGCAAGTTTGGGATTTGGCGCGATTATATGCCAAAAAAGTCAAACTAAGGGACAACAAGAATCAGTAAATTTACTAGATTTTGGTGTAATTAGTACCCCAGCGAGTATGGAGTTAGGACAAAGACTATGTACTATATACGACGATCTGCACACCCTGATTGGGGAATATAAACCAGAATTAGTGGCTATTGAGAAGTTCTTCTTCTATCGTATGGCAAATACGATCCTTGTGGCACAAGCACGGGGTGTTGTGTTGTTAGTCCTCGCACAGCATAAGTTACCGATTGTGGAATTTACACCCGCTCAAATTAAACAAGCGCTCACGGGGTATGGGAATGCAGAGAAACAAGAGGTTCAAGCAGCCGTGGCGCATGAATTGAATTTAGATTACGTTCCCCGCCCGGACGATGCTGCAGATGCATTAGCGGTAGCATTGACTGGATGGTTTCAGATGTAGGTTGAGTGATTGGAAATCACGGCTATACAAACGAAGTCCGCCTGCGCGGACTAGATTATCAAGAGGGCTGCGAACCTCATGCTCGTTTCTCAATCTGGTGAAGTACATTTTCAAAGCTAATAACCTTGTTTAACAAGATTTGGGTGTACCTCAGTTGACTGGGAAACGCTGTAGCATATTTTCAAAATTTTTGACAACTGTGGTTAGGCGCAAGTTGTCTTGCATAGGGAAATTGTGCTGCCTAGTATCAAGGGATGGGATCAAATTTAAATTGGCGAATCCCTAAACTCAAATGAAACTTTTCTCTCGTTAAAAAAACCTAGAAATGTAGCCTCCATATTTTTGTCAGCTAGTAGGAAGATACAATCTCTCATCCAAGTACCCCTGCAGCAAACAGGGAACCAAAGTCAATGCTCCCCTGCCAGTCTTGAAGACGTGGATGCTTATCCCCTGGTATTGCTTTTGCACCATTTTCCTGGCTTCCTTTCATTACAATGACTGATTTTAGCTCGGTATGTGCTAAAACTACCGGAGAATGAGTAGACATAAAAATTTGAGAATCATACAAAGAACTTAAAGATTGCAGGACTACGTCTATTAATCTAGGATGGACACTGTGCTCTGGCTCTTCTAAAAGAATTACACCTGGTCTTTGAGGTAAGTAAGGTAGAATTGTCAACGCCAAAATATTTAGCGTTCCATAAGATAGTTCAGACGATGCAACAATATGTTCTCCAGAATATTTTAATTGCAGATAAGTGTGGTTATTTTTTTCTGATTGCACAGCTTGGATTGTCTGCAAATTAGGAAAAGCTGTTTTAATATGTTCGACCCAATAATCAAATAAAGCTGGTTGCTCTATTTGTAAATTTAGAACTAACCAAAGTAAATTTGCAGCATCAAAACGCAAAGTTTTTCGTTGACTTGCTGGAAAAGCTTTCCCTAACATTGAGTAACTGGGTTTATAGTACATTATCTCGTTTTCTAAAAAATTTTTCAACCAAAGTGTAGCCGGAAAATTAGGAAAATCTTGTGGGAAGTTTGCTAAGATTAATTCTTGCGGTTCTAGTTCAAATTCCATGCGATCGCCAATGTTATTTTCTGGCATGATAATTGCTTGATTTTCCAAGTTTCGCTTAACGATCGCTTGCTTATGAAAAGATTCTTTTATTCCTGCTTTTTCATCTGCTTCTGCTTCAAAATACTCATAATTAATAATATATAAATCTTCACGCTCGACATAAATTTCTGTATCGCTAACTATTTTCAAGTTAATCTCATAACGCACAGATTGAGGACGTAAATTCCTACTTGCTACGACACCACTTGCTTCAGGTTTCAGTAACTGACTAATAACATCTTGTGGTAAATGAGCTTCTATCGCAAAACCAAAATTATCGCCTTGTTGCTTGTAAAGCAAATGCCGCAATTTTTTCAATCTGGGACCTTCAGGAATAGACGGATATTCCAAAAATGCAGGTACTAGTCCCTTTGATAAAATTTCGCTAAGTAATAGAGGTATGTCAAGCAGCGTACTTTTACCTGTGCCATTAAGACCAATTAATACATTATATTGACCGACTTGAATATCAAGTTTGT
Organism: Tolypothrix campylonemoides VB511288_2; assembly: GCF_045999855.1. Lineage (NCBI taxonomy): Bacteria > Bacillati > Cyanobacteriota > Cyanophyceae > Nostocales > Tolypothrichaceae > Tolypothrix > Tolypothrix campylonemoides. The sequence continues at coordinate 338,649 of NZ_JBFPMW010000002.1, read as the reverse complement.
CAAAGCAACGATATTTATATGCTTCTATTCGAGAAATCATGTGTTATGTACAACTAGAGCTATCGTTGAATTATACTCATTATGTTCCGCTCGGAAACTAAATTTTCTTTCCATGCATTAACATTTGATAAACTCTAACATCTTTATTGCAATACTTGACTTCTACTTTAAGAAATCTTGCTACTTCAATAGTCAGTAACTTTTGCTCTAAGGTTGACATGGCTATTGCCCAAACAGTGGCAAAAACACTGCGAGCAATTTAATAAAATGTCAAAATGACACGCACTATTCCTACAGAAAAATTTCTCACCGTAGAATTTAAAAGCGATCGCCTGCGCCTTTTTAACCGAGAACTCATTGAAATAGTTGTATGTCTTGCTAATACTGATGTAAGGGAATTTTACCTTGGTGTTGAAGATGATACCAGATTGGGAGCCGTTCATGTTCGTTGGGAAGACTACATTAATTCCATAGCTTAAAAATACGCGCCGCGCTTTTTTCAGTCCGTGCAAGGTAAGAAAACTTATGTCCTGGCGATCGCACAATGAAACAGCCCTGCTTAACAAGCTACGGTGGTGTACACAAGTCTTCTAAAGTGCGTTCTTGAGGTTTCGATCCCCCCTAACCCCCCTTAATAAGGGGGGAAGTTGATTCTAATTCCTCCTTTTTTAGGATGTTTCATGTCTTTTCTAGAGATCTATGTACACCGTAGCCTTAACAAGGGGGGCTAGGGGCGATCGCATTTGTCTTTAAGGTTTAAGAAATTGACATAACAACCAAATCTCTACCTATAGGATATATCTATAGGACAGTAAAACAAGTTGATATAACCTTGTTTTTCTGACTTTGGCTAGAAGAAATGATGGCAAGAAATATTTATTCTAACTATAGAATTAATTTCTAGCTCGGTACGTATCCGCTTAATGTATTGCCTTGCAGCCAAACAATCTTTAATTTATTAAAGATGTGAGTAAAGCCTTTCTTTAATTTTTTTAGATGTTCTTGCAAACAAATGGCGAATTTATCCCTTTTGAAAAAATATTTATAGAACCATGAATCTAGGTAACAAAAGCCCGATAAACGTGGATATAGGTAACAAAAACCACTTAAATTCTAGCACAAACGAGATGTTTCAACATGTTTGGAATGCAAAGGTAGTCATAGCCACAGCAGTGTTGGCAATGTTTGTCCGAATGGGATATGGTACTGATGCGGCTTCACCTCCAGGGCTTACAAGTACTTATGATATAACCAGCAACACGGATGATTATATTGGTAGAACCGTGACGATTATCAGCAAGCCTTTTAAAAAAGTTGGTTCAAGCTCTTTTACAGTTAGTGATAGCCGATTTATGAGTGGCGAGCCCTTTGTAGTCGTCAACACTACAGGCGTACCATTTGATTTACCTCAAAATAAAGACGTAAAAGTTCAAGTCACGGGTGAAGTTCGTAATTTAGAAATTCCACGAATCGAGCGTGACTACAATTTGGATTTGCAGGATGAATACTTTAAAGATTATCTGAACAAACCTGTCATTATTGCTCAAAATATAATACAGTCACCAACACCCGGTCAAATCACGAGCAATCCCAAAAGATTCTATGGTAAAACTCTTGCAGTGAGAGGGGAAGTGGATAACATTCAAAGCCCAGTTTTATTTACTCTAGATGAAAATTATATAGTAGGCGCACAGGATTTGCTGGTTTTTCTCAAACCTTCGCCACAACAGGAGATTCAGAAGGACCAGACCGTGATGCTTGTGGGGGAACTGCGTCCGTTTAATGTCAATGAGATTGAACAAGCGTATAACGTAAAATGGGATGAAAGAGTGAAAGCCCAGTTAGAGGCTGATTATAGAAATAAGCCCGTCTTTATTGCTAGCGCTATCTACCCTTAAAGTGACTAGTACTACACGGCGTAAATAAGGCAACCATTAGTAAAAGATAAAAAGCTTACCATAAAGCTTTTGCGCCTTCTGCCCTCTGCCTACGAACTTCTGCCTTCGTGTACTAGTGACCGATGACCCGTAGGTAGGGAAGACAGCCCACCATTCAATGTTAGTGGTTAGCAGGTTATATAAAGTCCACGTAGGTGGACTTTGTTTGTACAGTCGCGAATTCTATTCGCCCCGAGCATAAGTTTCTTATTTTCATAAAGTCCACGTAGGTGGACTTTGTTTGTACAGTCGCGAATTCTATTCGCCCCGAGCATAAGTTTCTTATTTTCATAAAGTCCACGTAGGTGGACTTTGTTTGTACAGTCGCGAATTCTATTCGCCCCGAGCATAAGTTTCTTAGAAATGATTTAGGGTAGAGAACATATCTTGAGATAGGTGTATCGAGATCGCCTTTAGAGATACTACTGTAATTGAACCTACCTTTTGACTAAGACCAAGGAGATATGTTCGTTCTTATAGTAACGGGCATAGTTTCATGTGGGACTAATGACTATATCTTTGTAGTTGTGATGTATGCGAGTTACAACTACAGACGTAGTATAAGTGTTTAGCCGAACTTGATATAACTCCTTAAAAATACTATTGATAAAGCTAGATACTAGGTAGGGTATACAATGTTGTAATATTTTTGACTAACAATGAATCAGGAAAAAGCAATTATTGTAGAGCAGACTCCCAGCGAGTCACCTCAAGACTCTGCGTCAAAAACAGAGATTGTGATTCCCAGTGAAAGTGTCTTTTTAATTCCTCTCTTCTTTTTACTCGTTTTTTCAATCGCTTTTTTAAAGCAAACTAATTTCACACAAGCTTTATATCAAAGAATAGTTAATTCAAAACTTTATTCTCGAATTCCGTGTTTTAGATGCCAATTCTTTAAACAAAATCAATACTTGCAATGTGCCGTGCAGCCTAGTTTAGTGATGACACGATCGGCTAGTGAATGTCCCGATTACTTGCCTCAAAAAGGTAAAAAATAAGTCATGCTTTTTAGATAATCGAGCGATAAAGTCATACGGATATTGGAAAGCAAGCTGCAATCAATATTTTTGAGAAGAGGAGGTTTGATGCAAGACCAGTGGTATAAAAACGCGATCGCATACTCTCTGGATGTAGAAACGTTTATGGACTCGGATGGCGATGGTGTGGGTGATTTTCAAGGACTAACTCACTGCTTGGACCATCTTGCTGGACTGGGAATTACTTGTTTGTGGCTCTTACCTTTTTATCCTTCCCCCAATCGAGACAATGGTTACGACGTCATGGACTACTACAATGTAGACCCTCGATTGGGAACGCTCGGGGATTTTGTGGAGTTCATGTACCAAGCACGCGAGAGAGGGATTCGGGTTCTAGTGGATTTGGTAGTGAATCACACCTCCAATCAACATCCCTGGTTCCAAGCAGCAAGATCTGATAAAAACTCTAAGTACCGGGATTACTACGTGTGGACAGATAAGCTTCCCGAACACCAAGTAGAACCTGTTTTTCCTGATATTGAAAGCAGTGTTTGGGAGTATGACGAAACTTCTCAAGCCTATTACCTGCACCACTTCTACAAAGAACAACCAGATTTGAACATTGCTAACCCCGCAGTGCAAGCAGAAATTTATAAAATTATGGGTTTCTGGTTGGAATTGGGAGTGTCTGGTTTTCGGATAGATGCGGCTCCTTTCTTGATAACGGGACTTGGGATTGAAGGTGCAGACGAAAAATGCCTGCAAAATTTTCTGTCTCAAATGCGAGAATTTCTTTCTTCGCGCAGTACTGATGCAATACTGCTTGCAGAAGCAAATGTAAAACCGGACCAATTCTCCGTGTACTTTGGAGAAGGCGATCGCATGCACATGCTATTCAACTTTTTGTTGAATCGCCATATGTTTCTTGCTCTTGCTCGTCAGGAAGCAGCACCTCTGATTGATGGATTAAAGTCAATACCAAAAATTCCTCAAATTGGACAATTGCTTAACTTTGTCCGAAATCACGATGAACTCGATCTTTCTGGGCTGGCTTCAGAAGAACTCGAAGAAGTCTTTGCGGCTTTCGCCCCTGAAGAAAATATGCGGAGTTTCGGACGGGGTATTCGTCGCCGACTACCACCCATGCTAGAAGGCAATTGTCATCGTATAGAACTGACTTACAGTTTGATGTTCAGCTTACCCGGTACTCCCATGCTGCGTTACGGTGATGAAATCGGTATGGGTGATGATTTGTCTTTAGAAGGTCGCGAAAGCGTTCGTACTGTGATGCAGTGGTCGGACGAACCCAATGGTGGTTTTTCCACTTCTCTCGAAAAAGCTCTTGCCAAACCAACCATTTCAAAAGGCAATTACGGTTACAAACACGTTAACGTTGCTACCGAACAGCGCGACCCAGCTTCCTTAATGAATTGGATGGAAAGACTGATCCGCATTCGCAAGCAATGTCCGGAATTTGGTCGGGGAGGGTGGCAAATTCTAGAAACCGATGAACCTTGTGTCTTTGCTCACTGCTGTGAGTGGCAAGGTAGAGCGGCGATCGCAATTCACAATCTTGCAGATAAAGAGTGTATTGCCACTATTAAAACAAACAAGTACAAGCACTTGATTGAGTTGTTTTGCGATCGGCAATACGAACCAATTCAAGGTGAAGTGCTTTCCATTGCTTTATCAGCATACGGTTATCGTTGGTTCCGAGCAAATACGATGCGTTAAATAGCTAATGGCTAACGGCTAATAGCTAATGGCTAATGGCTAATAGAACAATTAGCTATTAGCTATTAGCAATTAACAATTAACAATTAACAAAACATATGATAAAAATTGGCTGTCAAGCTTCCCACGAACAATTTAAACCCAGCGAATTGCTCAAGTACGTCCAATTGGCAGAGCAAGCTGGATTTACTCATGTCCTATCCTCCGACCACTTCCATCCTTGGAGCGAACAACAAGGGCAAAGCGGTTTTGCCTGGTCTTGGCTGGGTGCTGCAATGCAAGCTACACCCACACTTTCCTATCGAGTGGTTTGTGCTCCAGGTCAGAGGTATCATCCAGCGATCGTTGCTCAAGCTGTAGCAACTTTATTGGAAATCTTTCCCAATCGCTTCATCTTAACGGTTGGTAGCGGTCAAGCACTCAACGAACAAATTACTGGCAATGTTTGGCCTACCAAGTCTCAACGCAATGCTCGTCTTAAAGAATGTGTCGATGTAATGCGTGCTCTTTGGAGAGGGGAAACTGTCACTCATCATGGGTTAGTGTGTGTCGAAGAGGCAAAACTATACACCCGCCCTGAAACACCACCCCCAGTTATTGGAGCTGCTATTACCTCTAAAACCGCAGAATGGATTGGCAGTTGGGCTGATGGACTGATTACTATTTCTCACCCAATTTCCAAGCTCAAAGAAGTTGTTGAAGCTTTTCGTCGTGGTGGTGGTGAAGGCAAACCTATGATTTTGAAAGTTCAGCTTTCTTACGATCGCGATGAGGACGCAGCACGGCAAAAAGCACACCAGCAATGGCGCAACAATATTTTTGAGAATATTTTGATGACAGAGTTACGAACTCCACAGCAATTTGATGCTGCTGGAGCGTTTGTTCAACCCCATGAGTTAGATGCACACGTCCGGATTTCTTCAGATCCACAACAGCATATTGAATGGCTTCAGGAGTATGTCGATCTCGGATTTGATGAACTTATCTTGCACAATGTTAATCGGGAGCAGGAGCAGTTTATTGAAGTTTTTGGTGAAAAAGTCTTGCCAGTAGTAACACGTAATTAATTTTTGATTGTGAAGATTACATCTCCATGAGGTTGTTGCTAGAAAGTAAGATTTCTTGCCTTTCGGTGAAACTCATGGCAATTCCCTTTTCATAGTATGCAGCTTCATTGATAAATATGGGATAAACAGTGGATTCTCCCGTATAAGGAATGTCTTGACCATCAAAAGTCAGAAACATTGGATCGCCAGGATGAAGTGGTTGGTAATCTCTAAACTGAAGCCGAGGATGAATCATTGCTTGAATTTCTCCCCTCTCATTTCTCGGATAATCTACATTACTGGTAATAAGATAAACAGTGACTGTACTGGGAGATTGTGGTACTGTTCCTTGGTTGCTAGCTTCTAAATAATTCAAGATAGTACATACAAGTTCTTCAGTTTTTTGAAACCATTCTGCACTCAAAACACTTTGTGCAACCGGACCTACCTCAATAACAAAGCCTAATTCACAAAGAGAACGGAGAAAACTACTTTCTTTATCGGAAGCAGGACAGGACACTTTTACCAATGGGTTCACCGAACTTAAGTAAGCTCCCAAGTTAAGTAAGAAAGGATGCTTGTTTTGCAAAATAATGCTGAGTCCCATGTTTGTAGTTGTCGAGTGTAAATCCATAATGACATCTACTTGGGAGTTCCCTTTTGGGACTAAAAGTTGTTGTATGTTTTTTGCGCGAGTGTCTTCGTAACTAGATAAAGTTGTATCCTGTAAGTCTTGCTTCAAAAAACAACGATTTAAGTCTTTTTCAATATATCGCCTGCGTTCTTCAAAAGCTCTGGGATTTCCCAATAATGTTAATGTTTGAAAACTAGGGCGTTGAATTAAAGCAGGATCTTTTTCAAATTTTTTGATTAAATAGACTCCTGTAAATTCATTTCCATGGGTTCCGCCCACTATTGCAACCCGTTTAATTTTAGTCATAAGTTATGCAATCCAGAACTTTTCTTCAAGTATATAAACATATACGAAGAAAGTTCAGCACCCGATCTCTCCGACTTCTTCAAGAAGTCGGAGATCTGGCAAATGTTAATTTTTACACAAGACTTGTGGTTTGGGGAAAGTATCGTCCCAATATTGAGTACACAATTCCGGGCGTTGCGGGGGATTAGCAGTATAAACAAAAAACAGCGCTGACCTATCTTGTGTTCTTAAAGTTCCATGGTGTAAAGCACGTCGCGGATCTACAAAAATAACTGTACCTGCGGGTCCGGGACACGATTTCCAGTACTTTTTAGGAATAATTTCTTGCACCTGTTCATCGTTAATGCCTACGTAATTAGACCTCCACAGTTTGTAATAAAGTCGGTAATAATTCAAGCTAGGCGCTGAGGTTAAAGATAAGGGGATATACTCAAAAGGTCCGTGATGCTCTTCTACATCAGTTAAATAAATAATAATTTTGATAATACGGCGGTCTTCGGAATCTTTATGCCAAAGAAGAGTTCCAAATTGGTTCTCGTTAGGAAAGTCTTTACGCAAATGGACCCCGTGAAAGGCAATTGGAAGTCCAATATAGTTTTCAATTATGGAGAGTAGTCTTTTTTCCTTTCCCCATTGAGAAAACTCTGGAAAATCTGTCATCGTATAAATTTGCGGTAATCTTTCCGTTTTACCTGTTTGATTTACCGATAACATCCCAGACAGATGCTCATCTGATGCTTTGAGAAGTGTGGAAGTAGTGCTTATACCCAATTCTTCAAGAGAGGTCACATAAGCTCCCTCTGTTTTGAGAGCATCTACAATTTTGCGATCGCGCTCTTCTAACACAGGGACTTTTCCTGCGTACTTAATAAGCTCTGTCTTGTAAATTAATTCAGACTGTAAGTCATTGACTTTTCTTTTAATTTGATTTGCAATGTTGTTAATCATGACGTAAGTGTTAGCTAAAGTGCATATTTTTGGTTTTTTAGTTTATAGATGATACCCCATTTTTAGACAAACTCTTAGTGGATAACTCAGCATATTCTCCTACAGACATCTCCCGATTACCCATTATATCTAAAACAGATAAAACAACTAGAGTAAAGAAGGGAACAACAGTCTTTATCGTAAACATGGGCCATCTTCTCAATGCACCAAAGAGCACTTTCCAGTTAGCTTCTTGGAAGCTCCTCCAAACCATTTGCCTGCAATATTGCTTGGAATAGCCGTTTTGTTCCAGTTTCATCAACACTTCAGTTATATGTTTGTATTGCATTAATAGTGCTGACTTTTGTTCTTTCTGCCAATAGCTTACCCCAACAATACATTCTACGTAAGTCTTTTTAGTTACGATGACTCTACCGTTAGCAGCACAGTAACCTGCTATGTACGCTAAAGATATCCAGTTTTGTGCAGCGTCTTCCCATTTTTGAAGAGCACTTTGCACCAAATCGGTTCTGTATATAGAAGCTGTTAGAAAAATGACTGCTCCCACGCTCTTAGTAAAACAGTGTTCAAAGACAGCTTTTCCGTCGCGATCGCCATTTTCACTATCAATATCAAACCAACGATTTCCAATTATTGTAGGTGGATGAACTGGTTCGCCAGTTGTTTTGTTACGACCGGAAAAATTAAGAAATAAGAGTGATAAGTCCTCATATTTTTTAATTTTTTCAAAAATATACGGTACTGCTTCATTTTCAATTGGATCGTCATCTCCAATTGCCCAAACATATTTTGTTTTTGCAGATTTTAGACAGTTTATGATATTAGGCATTACACCTAAATTCTCAGGATTTTTATTGGCATTAAATGTAATATGATTGAGTTTTGTCTGCCACTTTTTAATAATTTCTTGAGTATTGTCAGTGGAACAATTATCCGAAACGTAAATTTCACACTCAGATTCAAAACCTTGAATGGCTTGAGCAATCCATGCCAATTGGCGGTCAAGTAATTCTGCGCGATTGTAAGTGGGTATAGCGATAGTCAGTAATTTATTCACAGTTTTCACGGTTGGTGATAAGTACTCTTGAATCCCATGTTTAGAGACTAGCTCTGATTTTTGCTATATCTCACAATAGAAGCAATTGAAATAGGAAATCATTAACTGATAGTTTTTAGAGTTATTCAGTTATGTTATACGTAATTTCCCCATTGCTATATGAAAGCTTACAATTCTCACTTAACAAATCTGTGTAAATTCTATGACGAAAATGTGACAAGTTGTTGATTTCAAAAAATATTTTTTTATATTTTTAGTAAAAAAATTAACTTTATAATACTATCTTTGAGATTAATTTCTGATGTTAATAACCCGATTTTTATTAAATTTTCTGTAAAGAAGTTTCTAGAATGTAATATTTTTAAAGTAGTAAAAAGAAAATCTGTAAAAATACTGAGTTAAATTTTCTGTAAAGAAGTTTCCAGAATGTAATATTTTTAAAGTAGTAAAGAGAAAATCTGTAAAAATACTGAGTCTTTAATTCATCTAATTTTTGCTGAAATAGCTTTGCTGTAGTAAGTTATAAATGGAAAAACCCCGATACTTAGACAAAAAGTGAGTAAGGTTAGCCTGCGATCGCGATTACTTTTTTCCCACGTTCTTGTCATGTTAGTAGGCTTGAGCACCCTAGTTATGGTAGGCAGGTTCTTCTCGCCCCAACTGTTTGGATTGCATTTAAAGTCTCTAGAGGGTAGGGGATTTGACTTAAGTAAAATTCGGCATGAATTAGTTGAGGAGTTTGAAACAGCCTGGAACAGAGGAGCTTGGTGCTCTATATTAATAGGTGCAACTGTCGCAAGTGGCTTAAGTTATCTAGTTGCCCGACGAATTGTACAACCTCTCAATCAAATGGAAAAAATTACTCGGCAATTCGCACAGGGAGATTTAAAAGCGCGAATACCTGAAAATGAGATTCCAGAGTTAAACCGTCTTGCCATCAGCTTCAATAGAATGGCAGCTAATCTTGAAGGTGTGGAACAGCGCCGTCGAGAACTTATAGGAGACTTAACCCATGAACTTCGTACCCCACTGACAATTTTAGAGGGATACTTGGAGGGTTTGGCAGATGGTACAATTGAGCCTTCGGTAGAAGTTTTTCAGAGATTGGCTAGGGAAACAACGCGATTGCATCGGTTAGTTGATGATACACAAGAACTTTCTAAAGCAGAAGCAGGATATTTACCTATCAATATACAACCTGTTAATTTATATCCATTGTTTCTGTCTTTGATTCAGCGCTTCTCGGATCAACTTTTAGAAGAAGGTCCGGTGTTACGTTTGGATTGTCCGCTCAATCTTCCCCTAGTCTCTGCCGATCCCGAAAGAGTTGAGCAAATTTTGGTAAACCTTCTTGGCAATGCAATCCGTTACACTCCTAAAGGTACCATAATGATAAGAGTTTGGAGCGAATCTCCTAAATTATGGATTGCAGTTATTGATACAGGGCAGGGCATTAGTCCAGAGGATCTACCCTTTGTGTTTGACCGCTTTTGGCGATCGGATCGTTCTCGTGTTCTCAGCCCTGGAGGTACTGGAATTGGTTTAGCTATCTCGCACCGTCTTGTTGAGTTACAAGGAGGCGAGATCCAGGTACAGAGCAAGCTAGATGAGGGAAGCACATTCCAATTCTCGTTGCCATTGGTTTGAAAACAGGTATGAGGGGATAGAGGTTAGTGCTTGGGGACGATTCAATAGAAAAGGCAGAGATAAAGGGCGGAAGAGATTTATTACTTTTGCCTTCGCTCTAAATTTAACTTAATAGCTAATGATTTAGGATTGCTATAGTAGTTCAATGTATGTGATTGTGGATAATATCATCAATCATGGCTTCTACATTCGTGTCATAGAGATCTGATTCTGTCAAATAAAACCTTACAAAGCGCTCATCAACATTAAACGCTTCATCCAACCAACCCTTAAAGCCACGGGCCCGTTTGTCAATCTCCATTAAAACTTCTAGTTCATGGGGGCTTAAGTTAAAAATAATTTCTAACTCATCTAATTGAGTTCTGTAGTTTCCTACAGGACGAAACTCAAACTCTTGCACAAAAGGATAAGCCCCACCAAAACGATCGGCGTATTCGCACTCTACTTTATGGAGGTGAAAACCCAGTTTCTCTACTGCTTCGAGAACTCTATGTACTAAAGGGTGAGGTCTAACTTCCAACGCATCCCTGTCTTTAGGGTTGATAGCAGTTTTAATGTCCAATCCCGTTCTCACATAAACAGGAGTACCCCCCAAACTAAGTGGCATTTCATAGGGAAGTTGGAGTGAAAATGGTACAACAAATTCCTCTTTTGGTTGAATGCTCAATCGCTCCAATAAACGATAGTTAACCATCACGCATTCTTCATGATAAGTAGAGTCTTCTGTTTCGCGCTTGTACTCAGTCGCCAATTTCAAGTAAATATCATCAATATTTTGCGCGACATCTCCACCAATAATATGAACTTCACCCTCTAGCAAATCACCAGGCACAACGGAATCATTAAACAAGCGTGTATCAACTTTTGCAGCACCAATACCTACACTTGCTAAAAACTTTTTAAACATAGAAGGAAGGATTATGAATTATGAATTATGAATTATGAAGTTTAGCCTGTATGGAACTAATTTCTTTCATATATTAAACCTAGCTTAACTGACCAATCCCTAATTTGTCTGTAATGATATTGTTAAATTTTCAATTATGAGATAAACATACCCATCACCCCAGCCCTTCTACCTCAATGGAGTTGAGTGTAAGGATGCTCTCTTGTCTGGGAAGAGGTAAGGGTTAGGGAAAACTCTTTTTTCATAATTCATAATTTATAATTCATAATTCATAATTCTTTCATATATTAAACCTAGCTTAACTGACCAATTCCTAATTTGTCTGTAATGATATTGTTAAATTTTCAATTATGAGATAAACATACCCATCACCCCAGCCCTTCTACCTCAATGGAGTTGAGTGTAAGGATGCTCTCTTGTCTGGGAAGAGGTAAGGGTTAGGGAAAACTCTTTTTTCATAATTCATAATTTATAATTCATAATTCATAATTCTTTCATATATTAAACCTAGCTTAACTGACCAATTCCTAATTTGTCTGTAATGATATTGTTAAATTTTCAATTATGAGATAAACATACCCATCACCCCAGCCCTTCTACCTCAATGGAGTTGAGTGTAAGGATGCTCTCTTGTCTGGGAAGAGGTAAGGGTTAGGGAAAACTCTTTTTTCATAATTCATAATTTATAATTCATAATTCATAAAAAAAAGCTCCTGCTTTGAAGCAGAAGCTTTAACCCGATTATCAGTGATGAAAGAATTTATTAATCAAGATCTCCCATGAACAATACGGGCTCAGTTTCACGGTCAATTCCCTTCTCGAAACCGCCAGCAGCTGCACGAGCGCGACCAGCATGCCATAGGTGACCTACTAAGAAGAAGAATGCCAGTACAAAGTGAGAAGTCGCCAACCAAGCACGAGGAGATACGTAGTTGAAGGAGTTGATCTCTGTTGCTACACCACCTACGGAGTTCAGAGAACCCAAAGGAGCGTGAGTCATGTACTCAGCAGCACGACGAGCTTGCCATGGTTGAATGTCGTTCTTGATTTTGTCTAAGTCAAGACCGTTAGGTCCTCTTAGAGGTTCCAGCCAAGGACCTCTGAAATCCCAGAAGCGCATGGTTTCACCACCAAAGATGATTTCACCTGTAGGAGAGCGCATCAGGTATTTACCAAGACCCGTTGGACCTTGAGCGGAACCAACGTTAGCACCCAAACGTTGGTCGCGGATGAGGAAGGTCAAAGCTTGAGCTTGAGACGCTTCAGCACCAGTAGGACCGTAGAATTCGCTTGGGTAAACAGTGTTGTTGAACCAAACCATACAGGAAGCGATAAAGCCCATTAAGGACAAAGCGCCCAAGCTGTAGGAGAGGTAAGCTTCACCAGACCAAATTGAAGCGCGGCGAGACCAGCCGAAAGGTTTGGTGAGAATGTGGAAGATACCACCTGCGATGCAGATGAAACCAACCCAAATGTGACCGCCAACAACGTCTTCTAGGTTATCAACGCTGACAATCCAACCTTCACCACCGAAGGGTGACTTCAGTATATAACCGAAGATCACAGCAGGATTCAGTGTTGGGTTAGTAATAACACGAACGTCACCACCACCAGGTGCCCAAGTGTCATACAAACCGCCAAAGAACATCGCTTTTAGTACCAACAGCAGAGCGCCACATCCCAAGATGATGAGATGGAAACCGATAATGTTGGTCATCTTGTTCTTGTCTTTCCAGTCGTAACCGAAGAAAGAAGAATACTCTTCTAGGGTTTCTGGACCTCGGATGGCATGATAGATACCGCCAAAACCAAGTACTGCCGAAGAAATAAGGTGCAATACACCAACGACAAAGTAGGGGAAGGTATCAATAACTTCACCACCAGGACCAACACCCCAACCAAGGGTTGCTAGGTGAGGTAGCAGGATTAAGCCCTGCTCGTACATGGGCTTTTCAGGAATGAAGTGAGCAACCTCAAACAAGGTCATTGCTCCAGCCCAGAAAACAATCAAACCAGAATGGGCAACGTGAGCACCCAAAAGTTTACCGGAGAGGTTAATGAGACGGGCGTTACCAGCCCACCAAGCAAAACCGGTGGAGTCTTGGTCGCGTCCTGCGCCCATCACTGCAGGTCTATTAGAGAGCGTTACCACGGGGCAGTACCTCTTCAGGGAATACAAATTTTTCGTGAGGCTGGTCTTGAGGAGCCATCCAAGCGCGGATACCCTCGTTCAGCAAAATGTTTTTGGTATAGAATGTTTCAAATTCTGGGTCTTCTGCCGCACGCAATTCTTGCGACACGAAGTCATATGCTCGCAGGTTGAGTGCCAAACCGACAATCCCAACAGCACTCATCCACAGACCTGTCACTGGTACAAACAACATGAAGAAGTGCAACCAGCGCTTGTTGGAGAACGCAATCCCGAAAATCTGTGACCAGAAACGGTTTGCTGTCACCATGGAGTAGGTTTCTTCTGCTTGGGTGGGGTTGAAGGCGCGGAATGTGTTCGAGCCTTCGCCGTCTTCAAACAGAGTATTTTCTACTGTTGCTCCGTGGATCGCACACAGCAGCGCTCCACCGAGTACACCAGCCACTCCCATCATGTGGAATGGGTTGAGTGTCCAGTTGTGGAACCCTTGCAAGAACAGCAAGAAGCGGAAGATCGCTGCGACGCCAAAGCTTGGTGCAAAGAACCAGGATGATTGTCCCAAGGGGTACATCAAGAATACGCTCACGAACACTGCTATCGGCGCGGAAAACGCGATCGCATTGTATGGACGAATCCCTACGAGTCTGGCGATTTCAAACTGTCTGAGCATGAACCCGATCAGACCGAAGGCTCCGTGTAGCGCTACGAAGGGCCACAACCCCCCAAGCTGACACCAACGGGTGAAATCTCCTTGTGCTTCTGGTCCCCACAGCAGTAACAACGAATGTCCCATGCTGTCTGCTGGTGTGGATACTGCTACTGTCAGGAAGTTACATCCTTCCAAGTAGGAGGACGCCAAGCCGTGTGTATACCAGCTTGTTACGAATGTTGTACCGGTCAGCCAACCGCCGAGGGCGAGGAATGCACAGGGAAACAACAGTATCCCCGACCAACCTACGAATACGAAACGGTCGCGCTTCAACCAGTCGTCTAGAACGTCAAACCACCCTCTTGTACTGGGGGCGCGTCCAACTGCGATGGTCATTGGACTAAAATCCTCTTTTTTACTAAAATTGCAACTTTTTGAGGAATTAAGGTTTTGTTTATGACACTGACAGATGCCTCAAAGCAACTGACTATTGTGAGAAACTACTACCTTAAGTAGTTTAAGTCTCTCATAAAACCTCATTGAGGTTGCTTACACTAGTGTCACAACAGTTTCTACCAGTTGGTAATCCATCTTGCAGAAACTTAATGATTCTTAACTTATCACATTAGTTCGGCTTTGTGCTCGATTAACACTTAAAAATTAGGTATAAAGCACAAATCCTCTACTTATGATTAATATCAGAATTTTTACAATCTGACACAACTTTTCTCAGAAATCTCACAAAACTTGCAATACACGTGCTCCAGTGGCAGACTGGAGAAAAGGAGCACCCAAATTAGGGAAAAGCTGTTTGCAAGAGGCGAAAGTTTACACCCTAGCCCCTAACCCCCAATTCCTGACCCCTGAATTAGAAGGTAGTTCAGTTCGATGACGGCATCAACAACCATCAACAAAGGCGAGTTCCCGTCAGAGGGGAACTCTACTTCAAACGTTCTTCATCAAAAGGTTCTCGGTTCCCGTCGGTTCAGTAACTACTGGTGGGCAACTGTAGTCTCAATGGGAGCCACAGGCTTTTTGCTAGCTGGAGTTTCAAGTTATCTAAAAGTGAATTTACTTCTAGTAACTGACCCAACGCAACTGGTATTCTATCCCCAAGGATTAGTCATGGGGTTGTACGGTTCTGCCGGAATACTATTAGCCCTTTACCTGTGGTTAACAGTTCTTTGGGACATAGGCGGCGGATACAACGATTTCAATCGAGAAACAGGAAAAGTAAAAATTTTTCGCTGGGGCTTTCCTGGCAAAAACCGTCGTATAGAAATTGATTGCAGCACGCAAGACGTACAATCAGTTCGAGTAGAAATTAGAGAAGGCCTTAATCCCCGTCGAGCACTTTACTTACGCGTTAAGGGTCGTCGAGACATTCCTTTATCGCCAGTCGGTCAACCCATCGCATTGCAAGAGTTGGAAACTCAAGGCGCTCAATTGGCACGCTTTTTGGAAGTACCTTTGGAAGGACTGTAGTAGCTAATGGCTAATAGCTAATGGCTAATGGCTGATGGCTGATATTCAAGATTGCCCTTAGCTCTTCGGCGATTTCCTTAGGGAGACGCTACTCGTTGCTACAGGCTATACCCCAGTCTCCTAGCGTGGAAGACCGCTCTGGGTATCTCCTATCGGAGACGCGAGACGCTTTCGTCGCCGACGCGACACACTTCGCGATGCGAAGCTATGCCCGTAAGGGCTATACGCTAGTAGCCAAGACGCGAGAAACCCCTCCAGGTTCGCCAGTCCCGGTGGTCGCGGGAAACCCCTCCCTTGTTCGCCAGTTGCCAGGGCGCGGGAAACCCCTCCCTTGTTCGCCAGTTGCCAGGGCGCGGGAAACCCGCCTACAGCACTGGTCTCACCGCCTACAGCACTGGTCTCACATTAGCCATTAGCTATTAGCCATTAGCCATTAGCAATTGGTAAGATACATTGGTCGCTGCTGTACTTGATAATGCGGTTTAACATTTCCAAATTAGCAGTTGCTTTATTGACAGTTGGAATTTTTTGGCTTGGCGGTTGTTTTACTCAGCCATCTGTAGCTAGCGCTCTACCAACTTTCATGCTGACGCAAGCAACTACCCAGTCAAATCTCGGGAATTTAACCAAACAAGCAACCCTTGTATCTCAACTTACAAAAAAGAGTACCCCCAGAATGAATGAATTACCACGGCTAGAAGGCAAGGCAACTGTAGTGATGACTGTTAATGGCTCACCTATTACCATTGAACTGGATGGTACAAATGCCCCTATCACTGCAGGCAATTTTGTAGATTTAGTCCAGAAAGGCGTGTACGATGGCTTGGTTTTTCACAGAGTTGTCCGCCAGCCCCAACCGTTTGTGGTTCAAGGGGGTGACCCTCAAAGTAAAGACCCAAAAGTACCAGCAAACCGTTTGGGAACAGGCGGTTTTGTCGATCCAAAAACTGGTAAAGAACGTCGCATACCTCTGGAAATTAAGCCCCAAGGAGCTGAGGAGCCAGTTTACAGCAAAACTCTTGAAATGGCACGCGTTAATAAACCACCTGTACTTCAGCACAAGCTAGGAGCAGTGGCAATGGCGCGATCGCAAATGCCTGACTCTGCATCATCCCAGTTTTATTTTGCTCTAGACAACCTGAGTTTCTTAGATGGCAGCTATGCTGTTTTTGGTTATGTTACCAATGGCATGGACGTTGTCAACAAAATTCAACAGGGCGATCGCATTGACTCGGCTAAAGTCACTCAAGGTGCAGAAAACTTTAAAGGCTAATAGCTAAGGGCTAATAGCTAATGGCTGTTGGACAATTAGCCCTTCGGGTTCGCCCTTCGGGTTCGCCAGTCCCCTACGGCGGGAAACCCGCCTTCAGGGCTGGTCTCACCGTTAGCCATTAGCCACGAGCAAATGAGGTTAGTATAAACTGATTGTGTTTGTATTAAGCAATGCGGTTAAACTGTTCTAAATTTTTATTCGTTTTCATTTGCAGTGCGTTTCTGTTCACCAGCTGTACAACATCGCAGGTAGCTTCCAATTCTTCTCCAACATCTACTCCGACTCAAACAAGTTCCGAGTCATCAACTGCGATAGGTAGCGAGACAGCGAGTCCAGAAACAACAACTGTATCGGAAAATGGTAGCGAGAGTATTCCCGGATTTAAAGAATTACCACGGCTAGAAGGTAAGGCAACTGTAGTGATGATAGTCAAAGGTTCACCCATCACTATCGATGTGGATGGTACTAACGCTCCGATCACTGCAGGTAATTTTGTAGATCTAGTTCAGCGCGGTGTTTACAACGGGCTGATGTTTCACAGAGTTGAGCGAGATCCAAGTCCTTTTGTGGTGCAAGGTGGAGATCCTCAAAGTAAAGACCCGAAAGTACCAGTCACCGATTTAGGTACGGGTAGTTTTATCGATCCAAAAACAAATAAAATTCGTTACATACCTTTAGAAATTAAACCGCTCGGTTCAGAAAAACCACTGTATAGTAAAACTTTTAAAGATGCAGCAGTTACTCAACAACCCGTACTAAAACATAAACGTGGTGCGGTAGCAATGGCGCGATCGCAAATGCCTGACTCTGCATCCTCTCAGTTTTACTTTGCTTTGTCCGATTTGCCGCCTCTAGATGGTAGTTATGCTGTGTTTGGCTATGTTCGAGAAGGAATGGACGTAGTTGATAAAATCCAGCAAGGGGATCGTATTGACTCTGCTAAAGTCACTCAAGGTGCAGAAAATTTGAAGTAGGGCTAATGGCTAATTGCTAATGGCTCATAGTGATTTGAATCATTATTCTCCTTCTCAGGTTGTTGATGTTTCGTCCTTGTTTCCATGCGTTGCGTAGGAATCCGTCTTAGAAGGCGGAGCCTGGGAACAAGCTGAAGTACTAAGCTGACACACAATTAGCTATTAGCCATTAGCTATTAGCAATTAGCAATTAGCAATGAGCAAAAAAGTTGTTGTTACTGGTATTGGTCTTGTTTCCGCTTTAGGTAAAAGTTTAGAGGAAAGCTGGCAACAGTTAATTGCGGGTAAATCTGGAATTAAGCTGTTTCAACCGTTTCCAGAATTAAAACCCTATCCTCTGGGGATGATTGAGGAAGAACCAGCGAGATTAAGAACACTGACTCAGTTAATTGTTTCTCTGGCGTTACAAGATGCCAAGCTATTCCTACCTTTAGTTGATTGTGGAGTTGTTATTGGTTCGAGCCGCAGCAATCAAGGTTTGTGGGAGCAGATGGCACAGATGTGGGAAAAAACGGACAAGGTAGACAAGGGGGACAAGGTAGACAATTCTTGCTTGTCTTCTCACTCTCCTAGTGTCTGCTTGGAAGATTGGTTAGAAACTTTGCCCCACATGAACGCGATCGCTGTCGCACGCCACATTGGTTCTTGTGGACCCGTGTTAGTTCCTATGGCTGCTTGCTCTACGGGAATTTGGGCGCTCGCACAAGCAGTCAATCTCATTCAAACCGGACAATGTCAGCGAGCGATCGCAGGTGCAGTGGAAGCGTCGGTAACACCTCTCACCCTGACTGGGTTTCAACAAATGGGGGCTTTAGCAAAAACAGGAGCTTATCCTTTTGATTTAAACCGAGAAGGTTTGGCGTTAGCAGAAGGCGGTGCTGTCTTTGTCTTAGAGTCAGAGGAATTGGCAAAACAGCGTCAAGCTAAAATTTACGGTCAAATCCTCAGTTTTGCTTTGACAGCAGATGCATATCATGCTAACGCTCCCGAACCAGAAGGAAGGGGTGCAAAACTAGCGATCGCACAATGTTTAAATCGGGCTTGCTTAACCTTCAATGATATTGATTACATTCACGCGCACGGTACAGCAACGCAAATGAACGATCGCATGGAGAGCAAAGTTATACAACATTTGTTTCCGCAAGGTGTCGCAGTGAGTTCAACTAAAGGAGCTACAGGTCATACTTTAGGAGCATCGGGAGCCTTGGGTGTTGCCTTTTCTCTCATGGCATTACAGCATCAAATTATACCTCCTTGTGTTGGATTGAGCCATCCTGAATACGATTTAGATTTGGTAAAAGAAGCACGTCCGAGAAAAATTCACAACGTGCTTTGTTTGAATTTTGGCTTTGGCGGGCAAAATGCAGTAGTGGCTTTGGCAAAAAACCACTACTCTTAATATTTTGTTAAGCAAATAATTTGTTAATGGTATCGCGATAGCGTTCCATAACAATTGGACGCCGTATTTTCATTGTTTGGGTCATCATGCCATTACCAATAGAAAATGGCTCAAGAATCAAGTAGAATGAACCAATGGTGTCACTAGCACAGTAGCCCGGTCTGTTTTGCACCTCACGAATTAATTCTTGACGGAATAAGTTCTGAACTGTTTTACTGTTGAGGTCAATTTCTTGAAAATTCAAGTTGTTAGCAGCAGCCCACTGCTGTAAAGCATCCAAATTAGGAACAATTACAGCTCCAAGAGCTCGGCGATCTTGTCCCACTAGCATAATCTGGTCGATATAAGGGCTCCGCCGACAAGCATCTTCAATTGGCTGAGGCTCTATATTTTCCCCATTCGTTAAAACAATCGTATCCTTTGCTCTTCCTGTCAGCACCAAATCATTGTCGGCTGTTAACCAACCCAAATCGCCAGTATTAAACCAACCCTCTGAGTCAATAACATTGGCTGTTGCTTCGGGGTTATTATGATAGCCCTTCATAATTTGCGGTCCTCTTACCAAAACTAAACCAATTTTTTCGGTTGGGAGAGGTTGACGGGTTTCAAGGTCAACAATTTTAATTTCTGTACCTGGAAGCGGTAATCCACATGAGCCACGTAAATTTTGCCAAGGACGACGGATAGTAACCACAGGAGCAGTTTCTGTTAAGCCGTAGCCGACGAGAATTTGAAAACCAATTATTTCAAAGAAGTTTTCCAAATGCATTGCTAAGGAACTACCACCGCTAATGACTTGCTTAATTTGACCACCAGTTGCAGCAATAACTTTTTGATACAACAGCCGTTCTGCCAAAGCGTGAAACGGTAAAAAAACAAATGTTTGAATTTTGGCTAATAGGCTTTTGAAAGGTAACAAGTTACCCTGATTGAGATCCAATCCAGACACAATTCTGCGAACCTCTATATAACGTTGGCTCATAGTTAGGAGAAAGTTAACTAGCCGTTGCTGATTTGGAGGTTGTTCTCGAAACTGCTTTTGTACTCCTTCATAAAGTGATTCCCACAATCGCGGTACACCAGCCATGTACCTGGGTTTAAAGTCTTTGAGGTCTTGCTTGAAATAACGGATGTTAGTGTAAATTTGATGACAACCTTGAGAAAGAAAAAAGTATTCTATGGAGCGCTCGTAAACATGCCATGTTGGTAAGAGCGTAAGTACGCGATCTCCTACTTGCGGTTGAAGTGCCACACCAAGAGTTGCGATTTGGTGTAGAAAGTTGCTATGAGTTAGCATAACTCCCTTAGGTTTGCCACCTGTTCCAGAGGTATACATGAGGGTAGCCAAGGAATCTCGGTTTCGATCGACTTTCTGTAGGGAATACGTCGAGCCGAGTGCTATCAGCATCTGATAGTTAAGTATTTTCAGAGTATTATCATGATTCGGCTCTTCATCAGATAACAGGACGACAAACTGAATTGGTAAAGAATATATCTGTGGACACAATTTTTCTAATGTTGCGTAGTTTTCTACAACTAAAGCGTTGCTGCTACTGTCTGCCAAGATAAACAGTAGCTCCTCTCGATCTGCTTGAGAACCCCGCACCGCGTTAACTGCACCAGCCAGCATAATGCCCTGATCTGCAATAAACCAACGGGGGCTGTTGTCTGAAAACAGAGCGATGTAAGGTATATTTGTCTCTCCAGGGCTAGAATGCGATCGCGAAGCGCAAGCCGTACCCGGCTTATCGCACTCCCAATGCTTGTAAGCCAGCCGCGAACAATTGAATTTGCCGATACAATTGAGTGTATGTAAAAACGCTTTCTGGACTGGCATGGGGATCGACAAGGGCAGTACTTTGACCAAATTGCTCGTGTGCCAGTTGCCAAATATCAGGTAATAACTCTATAGAAGAGTAATCTGCCAAATCTTTTATAGCTATTTGCTCTTGCTGAGTGAAGTGTAATGCGTAGTTAGAGACAGACGAAGAATTTACCATAGAAGCACAAAAAAATTTTGATTGTGAGGCTGAAGTCATCCCCGTGACTTATTGCTCGATACCCATAGACCATTACGCTGAACCGTACTTGAGAAGGTTTTGCATCTCCACACGTTCTTCACAAAAAATAGATATGATATATAAAAGTCGATAAATCTTAAAAATTATTTATCAATGCTGGTTTCTTCCTCTGGCTTGTCCAAGGTCAAAGACTCAGTAAGGGAAAAAGTTTTTTTCGGTAACGAACCGACTACCGAGTTAGTCGCCATTCTTACCGTTTACTTTGTTCAAGGCATTTTAGGATTAGCACGTCTTGCCGTTAGCTTCTTCCTTAAGGATGAATTGGGATTAACCCCAGCTCAAGTTTCGGCACTGTTAGGTATAGTTGCTCTTCCCTGGATTATCAAGCCGCTATTTGGTTTTATTTCGGATGGGTTGCCAATATTTGGCTACCGACGCCGACCTTATTTAGTGCTGTCAGGAATACTGGGAGCAACTTCTTGGGTTAGTCTTGCCACAGTCGTTCATACACCAATAGCTGCTACGCTGGCGATCGCACTGGGTTCCCTTTCAGTTGCTGTCAGTGATGTCATTGTTGACTCATTAGTGGTCGAAAGAGCAAGAACGGAATCCCAAGCAGAAGCAGGTTCTCTACAGTCTTTGACTTGGGGTGCATCCGCTTTAGGAAGTTTGATTACAGCGTACTTTAGTGGTTTGTTACTACAGCACTTCACTACCCGCACCGTATTTTGGATCACGGCAACATTCCCGCTGCTTGTCTCTGCTGTGGCTTGGTTGATTGCTGAATCACCCATTGTTAGAGACGTAAATAACAGCGATAAGCCGGGTACGGCTTGCGCCAGGGGCGAACGTACACATTTTGTTAACATCAAGCATCAAGTCGGACAACTGCGTAAAGCCATTACTCAGAAAGCAATTTGGCTACCGACATTATTTCTGTTCCTATGGCAAGCCACACCAACGGCAGACTCAGCCTTCTTCTTCTTTACTACCAACGAACTGCACTTTGAACCCGAATTTTTAGGACGGGTGCGTTTGGTAACAAGTGTTGCATCCTTGATTGGGATTTGGATTTTTCAGCGTTTCCTCAAAACTGTTCCCTACAGAGTGATTTTTGGTTGGAGTACAGTCCTCTCAGCAGTGTTAGGAATGACAATGCTGCTGCTAGTTACTCATACCAACCGCGCTTTAGGTATAGATGACCACTGGTTTAGTTTGGGTGACAGTCTCATTTTAACTGTTATGGGGCAAATTGCTTATATGCCCGTTTTAGTACTAGCCGCAAGGCTTTGTCCCGCAGGTGTGGAAGCAACATTATTTGCCCTCCTAATGTCCGTCACAAACTTAGCAGGATTGGTTTCCTACGAATTGGGGGCGGGATTGATGCACTTGATGGGTATCACCGAATCGAATTTTGATTCTTTATGGTTGTTAGTTCTGATTACAAACTTCAGCACGTTGCTACCATTGCCATTTATTAAATGGTTACCTTCCTCCGACTCTCCAACTGAGACATCAGAAACACAAAAATTACAATCTGCATCCGCACAAATACTACCATCAGTTCCCACTATAGAAGGAGAACAACCTTTTATACCTGAATTATTGTCTGAGTTAAGAGTACAACAGCCAGAATCAGTTGAATAACGAGTTCGTGGTTAGTCGTTAGTAGTAAGCCACCAACCACTAACCACTAACAAATAACAATTAACTACCAACAATATGCAGTCTTTTCAACTCTACGAAAGAGCCTCTACGGTTCCAGAAAAATCATACACTCGCGCTAGTTGGCAAGCAGGGTATCAGTCTCTCAAACAAGAGTTTGATTATTGGATTGATGATATAGAAGGGGAAATTCCCCCGGAACTTCACGGCACCTTATTTAGAAATGGTCCGGGATTGCTAGACATTAACGGTCAACGCATTCATCACCCTTTTGATGGGGATGGCATGATTTCTCGTGTCACCTTTTTTGATGGACGCGCCCATTTCAGCAACCGCCATGTTCGCACGGCTGCGTACTTAGAAGAACAGAAAGCTGGTAAGATTCTCTACCGGGGTGTTTTTGGTACGCAAAAGCCCGGTGGCGTGCTGGCAAATGCCTTTGATTTCCGGCTTAAAAATATTGCCAACACCAACGTAATTTATTGGGGTGGAAAATTGCTTGCTCTGTGGGAAGCAGCTGACCCCCACCGCCTCGATCCTTACACACTAGAGACGTTAGGAAAAGAACACTTTAATGGTGTTTTATCGGAAGGTGAGGCTTTCTCCGCCCATCCCCGTTTTGACCCCAGTTCTAGTGATGATGGGATGCCACGACTGGTTAACTTTTCTATCAAGCCGGGACTCTCCACAACAATTACTATTTTTGAGCTAAACGATAAAGGCGAAGTCGTTAGCAAACACCCTCACAGCGTACCTGGTTTTGCTTTTATCCACGATTTTGCTATCACTCCAAATTACTGCATCTTCTTTCAGAATCCCGTAACCTTCAATCCCTTACCTTTTGTGTTGGGAATGCGTGGTGCTGGAGAGTGTATTAAGTTTCAGCCACACCAACCGACTCGCATCATCATTATTTCCCGCAACCCGAAACAGAAAGGAGTTCAGATTATAGAAACTCAATCTGGGTTTGTGTTCCACCATGCCAACGCTTTTGAAGTGGGGGATGAAGTTGTGGTTGACTCTATTTGTTACGAATCGCTTCCAGAAGTGGAACCGGAAAGCGATTTTCGGGAAGTTGATTTTGATGCCCTTCAACCGGGACAATTGTGGCGCTTCCATCTCAATCTCAAACAGAAAACCGTGCAAAGACAGTTGCTGGAAAGCCAGTGCTGTGAGTTTCCTACCATGCACGCCGACAAAGTTGGGCGTCCGTACCGTTACTTATATATGGGTGCAGCACACGCAAGGAGTGGGAACGCACCATTGCAGGCATTTTTGAAAGTTGATTTAGAATCTGGCAAGCGACAACTTTGGAGTGCCGCACCTCATGGTTTTGCTAGCGAACCTATTTTTGTACCGCGTCGGGGTTCTGAAAGAGAAGATGACGGCTGGGTAGTGGGTTTGGTGTACGATTCTACCCACCATCGTTCGGATGTCGTTATTTTAGACGCCAAAGACTTTGAGCGGGGTGCGATCGCAAAATTGCATCTCAAGCACCATGTACCTTATGGTTTACACGGTAACTTTGTCTCGGAATGTTTTCTTTAAAAATTGCATAATAATTGGTGGTCAGTTTGCCTGACTTTTCACCGGATGTGGAAAAGGAAAAGTGGTTCGCGAGTATTAATGGCGAACCAAACCCTCATATTGGTTTTTGGGTGCGCTTTCTGTTGTAAAGTGCCTAATAATGCACTGTTGACTAGACAAAGTTAATAATTTTTCAGGGGATAAATTTGACAATTGTAGTACTAAAGTCCTGAAATCTTCTGGTGATAATGCTAACAATAGTTCAATAATTGCTTGTAGCTCGTTATCTAAGGTCCCAAACCGCATTTGGAGTAAGTTTTCTATAATACGACGTTCTCTCTCAATCCTTTCCTGTCTACCAAGTTGTATAACTTCTGCCAAACGTTGTTCATAAATCTATCGGAACTGCATAACTAAGTCTCTATCTTCGGTGTATAAATATGGATGTTGGTTTGTTTGTATCAGTACCGTTACCATCATCAGTAGCAGTAAAAGTAACGTTGTACTTACCAGCACTGCTATATACCAATTTCCAATCAAACATTGCCATGATTGGAATGAATATGGCACTATCTGGTAAATGTTATTTTATTGTTGACTAAATCTCCTCAATAAATCCTCACGAGATAATTGTATCAATAAAGAAGTAAATTCTTCAGGTGGTAATGCTAATAAAGGTTCAATAATTGTTTGTAGCTCGTTATCTAAAGTCTTAAACCGAACTCTAAGTAAGTTTTCTATAGTTGTGCGACGTTCATTTTGAACTCCAAGCTGTATTCCTTCTAGTCTACCTTCCTCTCTACCAAGTTGTGTAGCTTCTGCCAAGCGTTGTTCATAAATTGGTGATAACTGCATAACTAAATCCCTATCTTCTACATCTAAATTCTGACTTACTTCTAAAGTAGTTTTCAAATTTGCCAATAAATCTATAGCTTTACCACGTAAAGGATTTTTAACATCCAGTGTCTTGACTTCCTCAATTGCCCGTTGTTGTACTCTTCCTTTACCCAATAATCTCAACCAAAGTGTTTCTGGAATTACTGGTAATTGATGAATTACTACCACTGCCGTTCTTAAAGAATCTCCGAGAAAATATATCCCAGGCAACCAGTTCTCTACATCAGGTTTTGCGTTAAATCCTTCTAAAAAATCTTCACTGGCTGTAGGGGAAAGAATCCATAACCTTGGTAAAGAATCTTCATCTAATCTTGTTTCATTACGTTTTGCTTCGCGTTCGAGGCGGGCACAAGTATCAAATAACTTACCCATACAACTGCGAACTTCTGACTTTGTTACCGCGTTACGGAAAGGTTCGATTAGTGCTGCCGTATCAGTAAATCTTCCTAATAAACCCAGTATTTGTTTATCAATTTGTGGTTGGGATGATGGTGCAAAGTAAACATCGATTTCTCTTACTTCTCCTGCCACATCTCTACTTGTTTCTACTGAGCCTAATGGTGATAATAATTCCTGAAGATAGTCCTTGCAAACTGATCGTAAGGAAATCTTGTCATTTTACTTTACAATGCCTTACTTGAAGTCTACTGTTTAATGAAACATACACTACTATATATATGGTATATAATATAATATCATGTCTCCGCAAAATCACGTCGCATACAGTAATCTAAAGTTAGGCAGACAGTAGCACCATCAACTCTTGATGCCACGGTAATGGTAATATTGAAAGTAAGGCGGCAATTATTTTTGCTTGCAGTTTCAGGGGAATTGCCTTGTATGAGGTGAGAGTATCAGATGAAATTTGCTGCGATCGCAACTCCTGTTGGTATCAAAATATTATCAACTTCTTTTGGGCTACAAGCTTCTATAAGAGTAGCAATGACTGCTAGGAAAAAAATCCTTGTCAAATTAACTTGATTCGGTATTACAAGCCAAACAAAAAAGACACTAGCAACGAAGGCAAAAATCAACATTGAAAAGCTACCTTCTAGTGTTTTGGAACTTAAAATCGTGTATTTTATTTTGCCAATTCGATACCCAACTATTGGTGCAACACCATCACCCCAACCCAGGCTCGCCATCGCCACAATTCCCGCAAAATTTTTATACAAGAAAGTACCGCAAAGAGTGGCAACAATAACAAAAAAAAGCGGTCCTTTCAGAAGTTCACGCCTATCTCCCGTGCGCGTCATAGTTATCACAGCTTCATCATCTGGGTTGGCAAACAGACCTTTCTGAACTAAAAGCACAATCCACACTACAAAAATTGTTACATTCATATACTTAGACCAGTGGAGATCGTTATAAAGAGTTAAAAATCCAATAGTAGAGCCTGCACCAATATGAACAATTTTTCGACTAATATCTTGTGGTAATTTAAGTTTCAAAACACCAAAATTCAAGATTGCTAGCAATCCAAATACGTAAACAAATGTTAGTGCTGTAGCTATCAAATTTCCTAGTAACGGGCTAACGTTTAAGGCTAGAGATAACATTTTAAAGATCTCCTCCTTTCTGAAAAAATTGTTGCAAAATTTCCCCCGGTTTTCGATCCCAAGTGTCGGTATGATCGTAAATTAAAGCATTTTTGTCGAGTCTGTAAGTTGAGTAACCATTAAAATAGAGTTTAGCTTTCCAAGGAACACGCAAAATACCGCGAACAGTCCATTTTGCTAAGATGGTATCCTTGTCCGATTGAGAGACTTCATGTAAATCGAAGAAAATTTTAATAAAAAAAAGTTGTGCGTGGAATCGTAAAGTCCAAAAAATGATGCGGTAGCTTAATTTCCCCTTGAACTTATTCACGGGGTCTTGAAAAGATATATCTTGCGTGTAAATGTCGTAAGATATATCTTTTTCAAACAATGTTGGTAAATCTTGTTTGAGAGTCTCTATAATTCTTTCTACTTGAAAGTCCCGTTCCACACCATCACTCCCCAAATCCTAAAAAAGATTCTTCAGAAAATCTTGTAGCTTTTGAAAAACAGAAAATGAAGGTTTATTGATTACTTTACCTCGATTTAAGTCTAATAGGGAAGGAAATGCGACACATTGAGAGTAGGGACCTTGTCGCAACACTTGCGCTAGAGCATTATTGTTTTCTCGCAAACCTTCATAGAAAAAAAAGACTTCACCTGAAATACCAAGAGTACGATTGTACTGAATACTTTGTAATAGGTACTGCGAGCTGATGCGGTAAGAACCCACTTTCATGAGAATCCCTGGTGCTAATCTTGGCAGTGTAGCGTCCGTGAACTGCTCCGTGATGAGTCGATCGACAATTCCTTTATATGCAGCAAAGTCTCGTCGATAAATTTGCGGATGAATAATATCTACTAACCCCTTTTCTATCCAGGTAGGAGAATCCTGTAAGTATTCTTTATACGCCCAGTCATAAATATTGGGAGCAACAGACACTATTAGGTTGGAATTGACAGCTTTTACTTCTTGATACAACAGGGCTAGAAACTGAGTCAGAATATCAGCACGCCATCGCAGCCATTGTTTGTCTTGGGAATTTGTCGGAGGTTCTTCCCCAAACTGCTGGCGATATTTGTCTGCGGTTTTGCGATCGCAACCACCTTCACTTGGCAAAGCAGGAAAGCGATCGTCACCTTGAATACCGTCTACTGCATAATTTTTAACGATTTCCAGCACTAAGCTTAACATAAAATTTTGAACTTCTGGGTCAAGAGCGTTTAACCACTCAAAACCGTTTTTTTTCAGTAAATTACCCTCACTGTCAATCGCCGCCCATTCTGGTTTTCTTGCGAGGAGTAATCCACCATTCAAGTTGTAGGAACTCGCAAATCCATATTCCAACCAAGGAATCACCTTTAGCCCTACCCGTTGCGCCTCAACAATCAATTCTGCTAGAGGATCGCGTCCAGTAAAAAGCGGCTGAATGTCTGTACCAAAGGTTTGTTGCATAACTTGACTCGGGTATATTGTTGTTCCTCTAGTCCAAACTACGGGAAAAACAACATTAAAACCCGTTTCAGCAAGGAATTGCATTGCTTCTGCAATGTTTTGCCGTGAATTGAGAACTTTGCTATCAGTAGCGGTCAGCCAAACGCCTCGTATTTCTGGGTTGTGATTTGTCATTTGTGAGTTGTAAGTTGTGAGTTGTGAGTTGTGAGTTGTTAGTGGTTAGCTGTCATACCACTAACAAATAACAACTAACCTAACGACTAACCTCCTTAACGCGTCATGACATGACGGTATCGCGCTTGAATAACCATGTAAATGCCATATGCAATCAAACCCAGCGCAACAATACCTAAAAGCCAGGGACCGTAAGGTTGTTGTGCTAGCGTTTGCAAAGCCAAATCCAACCCACCTGCTTTACTAGCATCTGACAATGTTGCAGCTTGAATTAAAAACCAACCAATAATACAAAAAACTATACCCCTCGCTAGTAAACCAAATCTAGAAATACCCATGACCAACTTTCGTTCTGAATCATCTAATTCACTTAGATTAAGGTGTCGTCGAAATTTTGCACTAAAGGCTTGATAAAATTCGTAGAAACCCAAGCCAATAGTCAATGCTCCTATAGTACCAACTAACCATTGACCGAACGGCTGAGAAAGAAGTCTTGCTGTCCAATCTTGTGTAGAGTTAGTACTCGCAGAGTTGCTATTTCCCAAGACAATACGTACAGCACTCAAAGCTAGACCAGCATATATAAAACCATTAATTGCATAACCAATTCTCTGTGCTAATCCTTTAGCATCAGTACCTTTATTTTCTGGATCTTTGATTGCTTGTACAAAACGCAAAATGACATATCCAATTAACCCAATTGCGACTAAAGCAAGCAAAAACTTCCCAAAGGGTTGACTAACAATTGTTTGCAACGCTCCTTGAGTATCGGTTGTTTTTCCACCACTA
Organism: Tolypothrix campylonemoides VB511288_2; assembly: GCF_045999855.1. Lineage (NCBI taxonomy): Bacteria > Bacillati > Cyanobacteriota > Cyanophyceae > Nostocales > Tolypothrichaceae > Tolypothrix > Tolypothrix campylonemoides. The sequence goes on along the minus strand of NZ_JBFPMW010000002.1, from coordinate 309,460 downwards.
CCAAAAGCCACTTGTGCTGCTAGCAGTCCAACAATGCTATAAACTATTCCTTTAGAGATATAACCAAATCGAGCCAGTTTCTCAATCCATGTTGAGCGGTAACCTATTAGCTGTTGTGCCATATTATTTAAATAGTGTAATTCTGGGTAAATATTTATCAGTTCCATTCAAGTCATGCATCTATCTAAGGGAAAAGCCAAGGTAAGAAGTTAGTTGAGAAGTTAGTTAATAAAATTAAAGAAACACTTAGAGGATTCTAAAAATGTTTGTTACACAAGAGACTTGGAAGCACGAATATATTCTTACCAACGGGGTGAAACTGCATTATGTAACTCAGGGTACGGGTCCTTTAATGTTGATGTTGCACGGATTTCCTGAATTTTGGTATTCCTGGCGTCATCAAATACCAGAATTTGCCAAAGATTTTAAAGTCGTTGCTCTTGACTTGCGGGGATACAATGACAGTGATAAGCCAAAAAATCAATCGGCTTATGTAATGGATGAATTTGTTAGGGATATTGAGGGAGTTGTTACAGGCTTAGGATATGAAAAGTGTACTTTAGTGGGACATGATTGGGGAGGTGCGATCGCGTGGAATTTCGCTTATTCTTATCCTGAGATGATAGAAAGATTAATTATCCTCAATTTGCCCCATCCTGCAAAATTCCGTGAAGGATTGCAGACTCCACAACAGTTGTTACGCAGTTCTTATGCCTTCTTTTTTCAACTTCCCAGTTTACCAGAATTTCTCATACAAGCTTCAGATTATCAAGCCATAGAAAATGCCTTTAGAGGTTTGGCAATTAACAAAAATGCTTTTACTAAAGAAGATATTGAAGCTTATAAAAATGCAGCAGCAAAACGAGGTGCTTTAACAGCAATGTTAAATTACTACCGCAACATTTCCCAACAAAAAATACTCAATACCAGTTGGGGTGTTTTAGAAGTGCCAACATTAATGATTTGGGCAGAAAATGATACTGCTCTTGGTAAAGAACTGACCTACGGTACGGAAGCTTATGTAAGAGATTTGCAAATTAAATACATTCCCAACTGCAGCCATTGGGTACAGCAAGAGCAGCCTCAAGTAGTCAATCAGTATATGCGTGAGTTTTTAAAAAGCTGATTTTTTGGAAGAGGCTGCAAGAAACCCAACTTCTTTAAAGATACAGTTAGTGGTCGATCGCATTAATTCTGATGAGTCAACTCATTTTTCTTCTCTATGTTCCGGTGGCTGAGCCACTAGAACATAGAGAGGTAGGGGTCTGAGCGATCGTTCGCCAACAGCTTTCTTTAAGAAGTCCGCTTTCTGAGCAGATTACCTGCGCCGATCGCTAATTTCTTTCAGAAAATTTTTGACACCCAGGTGGTAATCTATGCCATTAAAACGAGGACTTTTAGCTTCTGTAATACTAAAGAGTTTCCAGAAGGCGTCCTTTTTCCTAAGTTGAGAAGCACGAGAGTATGATGCTTTTGCCAGATCGTAAATTTGTTTGGGATCGAGCGATCTCTTAACAAAAATGAAGGAATTACTAGCAACAGTGCTGACCGGAGTTTTTTGCCAAGGATAGATATTCGCAGGAATAATTTGAGGAGTGTAAAGAACAGAACCCTTTGCATAAGATTGCTGAGGAATTGTAAATTCCTGCTGATTGATTGGTAGCAATTTGAGCGTGGAACCATCCTTAGCAGAAATATTTTTTAGCAAAGGAGTCCCCAGACCAGCTGTGTAAAACGCTGCGTCTAGTTCTCCCTTGCTCACTTTTGCGATGGATTCTTTGATATCCATTGGTACAAGAGATTCCTGAGTGACATCTAAATTATGAAGTTGATAGAGAAAAATAGCACTAACATAAGTTCCAGAGTTTTCTAAACCTACAGCCACATTTTTACCTTTAAGGTCGGCGAAATTCTTGATTCCTGATGAAGTATTAACAATAAGATGAATGGTTTCACTGCTGACAGGCGCAAAAATTTGGATATTCTCAGCTAGCTTGGCTACATCTTTATCGCCAGTATTGCGAAGTAGATAGAAAGCGTCTTGTTGAGCAAACGCCATATCAGATCTTCCATTACCAATTTCAATCAAATTTTGAAAGGAACCTGGTGACCCTTCTTTAATTGCTAAATTAAATCCAGAGTTTTTCAAAACTTCGTTTAGCTCCGTTGCAGCTTGGTAATAAAGACTTGGCTGCTTTGTTGTTAGAAAAGATAACGAACCTTGCTGTGCAACAACAGGGTTTCCCGTTACCAAATTTCCTAACACAACTATAGAAGCTGTTAATAAGGCAAGAAATCCAAGGAATAAAGCCTTTTTGAGGTTAGACATACTTGCGAACATTTACGCGTAAAAGCAGGTGAAAGACGCTATGAAAATCCTAAATTATTTAATGAAAAATTGTAAGGTATGGAATGGAGGATAGTTACTTTAGCAGGATCTTAGTAACTTGTCTCCATTCCACTCAAATTTCAGAAATCAAATTAGGAATTTCAAGAGTACAAAGTAATAATATTGTTGTATATTTCTGATTGAGAAGCAACTTATTTAAGAAAGTCTAAAAAAACATAATATTATGTAGAGACACGCTATAGCGCGTCTCTACAGATGAATCTTAAGCTGTTTATAGAGAAGGAAAATTGAAGAACAAAGTTAAGAAATGAAGACTTTATCAGCTTTTTCTGAATAGCTTTGTATTTCTTAAATTAACTTACTTCTGACAACTGTCTTTCTACTGTAGGAGCCTCAAAAACTTGAGAGTAGCAGAAACCTGCCAAGATACCTCCTAAAATTGGAGCTACCCAGAAAAGCCACAACTGTTGAATCGCCCAACCACCAACAAAAATTGCTGGACCGAGGCTGCGAGCTGGATTCACTGATGTATTGGTTACAGGAATGCTAATCAGGTGAATGAGAGTTAAAGCTAAACCAATCGCAATTGGTGCAAAACCTTGAGGCGCACGGCGGTCGGTGGAACCTAAGATAATCATTAAAAACATGAAAGTGAATACTAGCTCAGCCAGGAAGCAAGCCAGTAAATTAAAACCACCAGGAGAATGATCCGCTCCAAAACCATTTGTTGCTAATGGATTGGAACCAGTTAATGTAAATCCTGATTGACCGGATGCTATCAAGTATACAACTCCCGCACCCAGTATGGCTCCAAAGACTTGCGAACCGATATAAACAGCTAACTCAGATCCGGGAAATCGCTTTGCAGCCCAAAGACCAAAAGAAACTGCGGGATTGAGGTGACAGCCTGAGATATGACCGATCGCATAAGCCATAGTCAGAACTGTTAAACCGAAGGCTAAAGAAACCCCAACTAATCCAATCCCTAAAGGAAATTTTGTACTCTCAGCAATTCTTGCAGCATCTGCTGTATAAGCTGCTGCTAAGACTGCACTACCACAGCCGCCTAACACTAACCAAAAAGTGCCTATAAACTCAGCTAAGCAACGCTTCACTAGTGGAGGTGTTACTGTCATAATTGTGTCCTCTTTGCAAAGGTTGGTCGAGTGAATGAATCAGTCTGCCAAGCAAGGTTCTAAAAATCAACTTATAACCCCTTAGAACTCAAGTACATTTACGCAGACTAAACACATAATAAGTGAAAAGATCTCTACCAATTCTTAATCCTTTCTGAAAAATTTGAAGCACTGTGGTACAGTATTGTGTCTAATGGCTGTCACCGATTCTTTTGTAATTAAAAAATATTAAGTTAAAGATGCCAGCCATATGCTTACCCTGTAAACTTTAATAATTTAAGAAAATTCTTTTAGGTTCAGCTATTTCAGAAAGATGAACCATACGCAAGATCCCAGAGCTATTGAAAAAGTCGGGGATTTGAGCAAACGTGAAAACCTTAACATTCAATATAAAATTTATTGAAAAATAGACTCAATATAACAGTGGAAGTTGAGTTGGAAAAACTAAGTCAAACCCTCCCCTCTTCTCCCTTTGAGCTAATATGAGAACTGAAATGCCTTACAGCTTGCTCCAGCCTTTTTGTATTAGTTCCACAGACATAATTGTGATGGAGGTGTCATGCGAGGAGTACTGTAGCGATACAACCCACTGACGTTTAATGACGCTTTGGGAAACAAAACCCAATGGATAGTACCATCAATACCTTCTTCAGTACGAATAATGTTTCCTTTGCCAAGTTTTAAGCGAACCTCGGAGTCCCACTCAACATTGGACTTTGATGTGTTGGGCTCGGGATTGACAGCCCATAAGATTTCTAGCGCTTCGCCTTGAATCGAGCTGTCATTAACTTCACCCCTAATGCAAATAAAACGATCCGAGTGGGGATAACCATAATATCCACTAACGCGATCGCCTGCTTTACTAAAGTTAAAACACACTCCTGCACCATCTTGCCAATCTCTAGGATCGGGTTGACTGCAAAATTGGTATTTGCCATTTGCTAGAGTGGCAATTCTAGTTTTATCTGAATCGTTTTTGTGGATTGATAAAACTGATGATGGGACTGTAACTTCTATCAACGTAGCTACTAACAGGGCTGCAATCACCACACTCAACCTCAAAAGATTTTGTTTTCGCACCCTCCGATTTTCCGTATTTTTATTCTCCCTCAAAACTGGGAGTGCTAGATATTGGGTACAGTAAAGGTAATGTTTTTTAGAATTTTTCTTATACAAATAGTTAACTATGTCAGGAGAAAAATCCGCGTCACAGGGGAGAACAACACGGCTGCAACCGGGTATGTTGTGGAAACGTGTCAAAGAACAGACTGAGTATGCTCTTGCAAAGCAATCTTTGGTGTCAATTCCTACAGAGTTTGAATTTGTTGAACAAGATGGCGTTCGCTTTCTAGTTAGGGTCTTATCGAATCTAGTTCGTAAGGATGCAGCTAAAAAAGAGCAACTCAAACAATTAACCCGTCCTGGGAAAGAATTCAATCCTTTTCTTCCTTACGAACGGGATTTGTTTGTAGCTGATATTTCAGAAACTCATGTATGTATTTTGAACAAATATAACGTAGTTGATTATCACTTACTGATAATTACTCGTGCTTTTGAAGAACAAGAAAGTTTACTGACTTTGGAAGATTTCGCTGCGGTGCGGGCTTGTCTGGAGGAAATTGATGGTTTGGTATTTTACAACGGTGGTAAAGATGCTGGTGCAAGTCAGAGACACAAGCACTTGCAATTGGTTCCACTTCCATTTATTCCAAGTGGTTCTCAGATACCAATAGAACCTCTACTCGCCTCTGCTCGGTTTCAAAGCTCCATAGCGACTATACCGCAACTGCCTTTTGTTAACTCATATGCCAGATTGGATGTCAAGGGTATGGAGTCACCATTAGCCACTGCTGAAGCTACTTTTGAGTGCTACCGTACCCTTCTCCAAAATTTAGGCATAGAAACCGCGCCGGGAAGTGAAAACAAGCAATCCGCTCCTTACAACCTGCTAGCGACGCGACAGTGGATGTTAATTGTGCCGCGATCGCAAGAGAGTTTTGGCTCGATTTCCGTTAACTCATTAGGATTTGCCGGTTCTTTGTTTGTGAAAAACGAGCAACAGATGCAACTTCTTAAAGACATTGGACCAATGACTCTTCTGAAGAAAGTTGCCATTTAACAACTAACCACTAACCTTCCCCCGTTTAACTTTTGATTTTGTTTGATGGTTGGCGGCTTGAGTTAATAAAGAGTCTGCAAAAGCGATCGCTTCTTGTGCGGACTTCCCACCCGCAAGTTGTGCGAGTTCTTCTCGCCGCTTGCTCAAGTTGTCCAAAGCGGTCACTCTTACAACAGTGCGCTGTTCTGAGTGTCCGTTGGTTGCTTTTTGACCTTTATCTGTATTAATTACTTGTTTGGCGACTCGAAAATGACGATCTGCCATAGCTGCGACAAGAGGCTGGTGAGTGACACACAGCACTTGATGGAACTGACCGAGTTGGTGTAACTTTTCAGCAATGGCTTGAGCGACCCGTCCGGAAACCCCAACATCAATTTCATCAAACACTAATGTTGCTACTGCATCAGCTTGGGAAAAACAAGCTTTCAGTGCTAACAAAAAGCGACTCATTTCACCACCAGAAGCAATTTCTGTTAAAGGTTGTAGGGGCTCTCCTGGGTTGGGGCTAAATAAAAATGTAATTTTATCTGCTCCTGCTATTGTCGGCCAAATTGGAGCAATTTCCACTTGAAACTTGACCTTATCCATTGCCAAAGGCTTTAATTCCTTTATCAGTTCTGCTTGTAGCGCAGCCGCAGCAGTCCGACGCAATTGAGTTAATTCATGACAAGCTTCTGTCAGTTGTGATAGGCATTCTCTTTCTTGCTTTTCCAAACTTTCTATAGATTGCTCGGTATTATTAAGCTGCGATAATTCTTCATGAATGCGTTGGTAAAAAGCAATAGCTTCTGCTAAAGTGGGTCCGTACTTGCGGCAAACTTGCTTTAACTCTCGAATTCGCTCTTCTACTTCTTCCAAACGTTGCGGGTCAGATTCTAATCCTTCCCCGTAGGCATTTACTTGCCGTGCAACTTCTGCTAGGGTTGCTTGAGCATCTCGAACCATGTCTAAAAGTGGTTGCAGTTGAGCATCATATTCAACCATGCTGGTTAATATCACCTCACTGTCTCCCAAAAGGTCTCCTGCTGCCGGGGCTTCATTATCATTTTGATACAAAGCTTGATAAACTTTGTAACTCATTTGCTGCAGTTCAACTACATGGCTGAGGCGTTCCCGCTCTTGTAAAAGCTTATCGAATTCGTCAGGATCGCTTAAGTTTGCTGCTTTTAATTCCTGTACTTGATATGTCAACAAGTCTAGCTGTTGTAGCCGTTCTCGTTCTGATGTTCGGCGTTTTTCCAGCACTAGGTGAGCTTGTTGATAGGCTCCAAAAGCCGTCGCCACAAGTTGGCGCTGCTGTATTAAGGAGTGACCGCCATAAACATCCAACCAATCCCGAACTTGGGCAGATTGTCCCACCTGTACAGTTTGACCTTGAGCCGTGATTTCCACAAGGCGATCGCGCAGCCCCCCCATAACCTGGCGATTCACCAACACTCCATTCACCCGCGAACGACTGCGGATATTAGTGGCGGTTTCAGTAATTTCTCGACTCAGAATGATAGAGTTTTCATCAATTGAATCTATTTCCTGTTCGCTCAGCCAAGCGGCTAATGTAGAGTTAGAGGAAAAAGTAGCTTCTACCATTGACTTATTTGCGCCAGTACGAATGACACGGCTGGAGACTTTGCCACCAAGGACAGCATCAAGCGCATCTAAGATGATGGATTTGCCTGCGCCAGTTTCACCTGTCAACACGTTCAGTCCAGCGCCAAATTCCAATTCTAGTTGGTCAATGAGAGCAAAATTTTCTATTCGCAGAGAGAGCAACATCTAGTTAAATTCTCCGTGAGGACAGACGCCGGATATTTCCAATTCAAGAGACACTGAGAATAACCTGTACGCGATCGACTATACCAATACCATTAAACAAAAACCCCTTAAGTGTACCTAACTTAGTTTAATTTGACTTTCACAAAGATTGGTGGTGAGGATAGACTTTTTTTATCAGTGACCGATGACCGAGGGTCAGTAACTGGTAACCGGTCATGAAAACTAACCGATCGCGTAACAAATTGTTACAATATTTAACAAATAGATTCCGATTCAGTGGTAAAACCATGAATGCCAAAACAGTTTCCTACAGTTCTCAACCAAACAAAGATCCTTCTAAGACTATCTCAGTTATAGAAGTGTCTGTTAGCGAAAATCATGCAGGCAAATTGAGCCAAAATGAATTGTCTGCTACACAATCGAGTTTGAAAAATGCGGCGATAGCTCAGGGAGAAAGCTTACCATACAAGAGCGATCGCGTGCTTTTGAGTAGGAAACGTGAATCTGAAGAAATACGTTACGATGCCAGGGAAATTGCCGTACACTATCAGCAAACACCCTTAAAAGTTTTGCGTCGTGTATTTACAGTTCTAGTCCCAACCCTATCATTTATTTTTGGATTGTGGTGGGATAACAAACGAGGAGTTGTTGTCAAAAACGACCGACGACAAGCAATTAAACTGCGGAAACTCCTGACAGATCTTGGACCAGCATACATTAAAATCGGACAAGCTTTATCTACCAGACCAGATTTAGTTCCTCCCGTATATTTAGAAGAACTTGCTCAATTACAGGATAAACTACCACCTTTTCCCAATGAAATAGCTTATAAATTTATTGAAGAAGAACTCGGTTTACCTCCAGAAGAAATTTATCCCGTTCTCTCAAACGATCCCATAGCAGCAGCTTCCTTGGGACAAGTTTACAAAGGTAGACTCCATACGGGTGAAGAAGTCGCTGTTAAAGTTCAACGTCCGGACTTACGAGAAAGCATAACTATTGACTTATATATTCTTCGCAAACTTGCTGTATGGGCGCAGAAAAAAGTTAAACGAGTACGCAGCGATCTTGCAGGTATTCTTGATGAATTGGGCTCTCGCATTTTTGAGGAGATGGACTATATTCATGAGGGAGAAAATGCAGAGAGATTTTTTCAACTCTACGGTCATATGAAAGACGTTTATGTACCCAAAATCTATTGGGAGTACACAAATCGTCGTGTTTTAACCATGGAGTGGATTAATGGGATTAAATTAACCCAAACAGAAGAAATTCGCTCGCGAGGAATCAACGCCCGTTATTTAATAGAAGTAGGCGTACAATGTTCTTTGCGCCAGTTACTCGAACATGGATTTTTCCATGCTGACCCCCATCCTGGAAATTTATTAGCAACTCTAGATGGCAAACTCGCTTATCTAGATTTCGGGATGATGAGTGAAATTCAGCCAAAACAGCGCTATGGTTTGCTCGAAGCGATCGTTCACGTTGTCAATCGTGATTTTGAAGCGCTAGCACAAGATTATGTCAAGTTGGATTTCTTGTCACCAGATACAAACTTAGCACCCATTGTTCCAGCTTTTGCTAAAGTCTTCGCTGAAGCTCAAGGAGCTAGCGTAGCTCAGTTAAACATTAAAAGTATCACTGACGATCTTTCAAATTTGATGTATGAATATCCCTTCCGCGTACCACCATATTACGCTTTAATCATTCGTTCTTTGGTAACTTTGGAAGGAATTGCAATTTATATAGATCCTAACTTCAAAGTGCTGAGTGAAGCATATCCTTATGTTGCTAAACGTTTATTAACCGATCCAGCGCCGGAATTAAGAGCATCTTTGAGAGATTTGTTATTTAAAGAAGGTAGATTTCGTTGGAATCGTTTAGAAAATTTATTACGCAATGCTCGCAATAATGAAGATTATGATTTCAACTTAGTTCTCAATCAAGGAATCGACTTCTTATCTTCAGAACGTGGAGCTTTCATTCGCGACAAGTTAATTGATGAAGTCCTCAAAGGGGTGAATGCAGCAACTACAAATATTGTACATAACTTTACATATTTGCTGCGAGAAAGAGTTGGAATTGCAGCCATTAATGAAACCCCTAGTGCGACTATCGAGCAACAACAAACTTTAGACCATATCAAACGTATCTTAAATATTCTTCAAGAAACTCGCGGATTTGATGCTACTCAAATTGCACCCCAACTGGCGCAGTTGTTATTTAATCCTGGAGTGCAGCGTTTGGGTCAACAAATAGCCAACCAAATAGCACAAAAAGCAATCTCACGATTTATTCGCCAATTGTTAGCATCGGAAGTACCAGCAGAAGAAGAGACTCGTGAAGATGGTGTTGTCAGTCAACCAAATCGATTGTCTTTACCACCTGCTAATTTGTAAGTAGTTGAGGGCAGAAGGATGTAGAAAAATATGGTTTTAAGTTTTAAAAGTTTATTAAGACTTGCCACCAAAATTTTCTGCATTTCTTCAACTTCATTGCTTCTCTAACAGTTATCGTTTTTTGCAAACTAGCCGAACGCATCTCATAACAAGCTAAAACGCATTCATAGAACCTTACAAACAGTAAAAGGAAATACTACGAACAAATTCTTAATTAAAAACTACCCGATCGCGCCCTCTTCTTTTTGCTTGGATGAGTGCTCTTTCTGCTGTTATCAACAAAGTATGAGGATCGGTTTGAGCTTCAGGAATCAAACTAGCAACACCAACACTGACCGTTAAAACATCAGCGGGAAGTCCGCCAATATTAGGATAATCGCAAGGAATTCCGAGAGCTTTCACTTGCTCTCGAATATCTTCAGAAACGTGTAAAGCATTAGCTGCATCTGTTTGGATGAGAATCGCAAATTCCTCTCCTCCATAACGCGCAACAAAAACTGAATTGCGAGCGCTATTGAAATCTTCACTTTGAAAAGATTGTTTTACACATTGATTAATAACGCGAGAAATTTGACGCAAACAGTCATCACCTGCGGTAATTCCGTAGGTCTTATTATAAATTTTAAAGTAGTCAATATCGCACAAAATGAGTGATAGAGGAACGTGTTTGCTCAAAGCTTTTTGCCACTCTATTTGAAGATAGGTATTAAAAGAACGACGGCTCACCAATTGAGTCAGTTCATCTAAACCTGAAAGAACGCGTAACTGTTGGTTTTCTTTTTCCAATTCTTGCAAACGGGGACCGCGATCGCTATAAGTGTTAAGTTGCTCTTGAAAATACAAGCGGTACAATTCACACGACGGAGTACAGCGATCGCCTTCAATACTGACCAACCCCATAGCATACAACTTATATGCCACAGGTAGTTCCATTTGTAAGGCACTTTTAGCAGAAACCACTTCACGGAAAGCGTCTCCTAATTCTGGTTTCTCCCGCAGAACCAACAAACATTGCCTGAGATACTCATTATAAATTCCTGCTTCGGTAGGTGCTTGTTGCAATATTTGCCCTAAATGGCGTTCCATCCCTCCCTTACTAACCAGGTGATACAAAGCCAACCTCACCAGATATGGGTGTCCTCCCACTATTGCCATGAGTTTGTCAGCGTCAGAACCGTGAAACCAGTCCAATCCGTGGCGTTGCGCCAAATCCTGCACTTGTTCTTTTGAAAATTCCGTTAACTTGATAGGTAAACCGATATTAAATGGAGAATGAGTCAAGTTGAAAGGCAAAAAAAATTCCATTGAGTAAGCCAGAACAAGACGAAGTTTTTGCCAAACTTCAACTAATTTGGCTTGTTCGTACCAAGAACGTAGAAGCGGGAGAAAATCTTCAGCAATTTCTGGATAATCAAATATCCAATCAACTTCGTTAAACACCAAAACCAGAGGGTTGTTGAGAGATGGAAGTAAATAGTATTGAAAATAGAGAGAGCAACAGACTTTACTACCGAGATCCTCATCCCAGTAATCGTTGAGTTTCAGTTCCAAACCCAACTCCCGGCTGACATTGGCGCAGAACCAGCGCAAGAATTTATCAAGATTGGCAAACACCGCCCTATCTGCTTGCTGAAAATCTAAATGAACCGTGCTGTAACCAAGGCTTGTGGCATGAGCAATAATCCGTAGAATTAGGGAACTTTTCCCCATTTTTTTAGGAGCTTTGATGCAAGTTACACTTCCTGGTTCTGCTATTTCCGCGTAAGCCAGTTCTTCAAGGGGTGAACGAGGAACGTAAAATTTAGAATTAAGTGATACCGGACCGCTAGGAAATTCTAGGGATGTGACTTCATCTTTACGGTTGAATTCTCGGAGCAATTGTTGTTGCGTTCTGCTTAAACGGCGGGGTTCCAGAATCTGACGGAAGTTGGATTTACCAATTGGCTCTTTCCAAAAGTCACTCAAAACTTGCCATAAATGAGAAGCGACTTTTCTAACCCTCTCTTCTCCGTAATGTGCTTCAACTGCTATACTTGTATAAGTTTTTCCTTCCCAAGAAGAACGTAAAACCATCTCTTGGAGTGGAGTTAACGAGTTCGGAGTGTTTGCCTTTAGTAGTAATACGATTTCATCTATAGTCATTTAGTCATCAGACCCGACTTGTGTGAACTTTCCCCAAATTTTTTCCTGTAAAAGTTTAATCGGTAAGTATTGATTCAAATGTAGCCTCCGTTTTGTAAGATTGGGCTAGACAATCATAAAAAAGCTACAAAAAAATATTGACAATTTTGTAAAATTCTGAGTTCTTTGTCAAGACCCGATTGCAGCTCTTTCAAGCAATTCTATACCAATCCTTAATCTGTTTAATTGTAACTTTATATACTTAGTATTCTGTCATTCTGAAAGAGTAGCAGGATAAAATGTAGCTAATTTTTTCCGGACAACAGTATTTGTGACCAAAGGACAGGTTACATTATTCTGTTTACCTTTTTTCAACTACCATCGAAATTGTTAATAGGGATTGACGTATCTCCCATGTCAGTTACAGGGGAAGTAACCATCTAGGACTATACCAGCACATTCTATGCATATACCGTTAGGGTGCTAAAGCAGCTATTGAGCTACAAGCTATTTTCCTTATCAGACTAGCAGCTATGTATACAGAAGGATCGGCTACTCATCATAGGGAAGCTCTACTTTCATCACGAAGCGCCAAAGCGTTAGCAAAGCTAGAGCAGCAGACACACCAAGCTTTCACAGAACTTTGCCAACGCTCACACACTAGTAGTTTGCAAACAGCATTAGCAGCAACTGGCTTGGGTCTGTGGGATTGGAATTTAGTGACTGACAAAACCTACTACGACCCTCAGTGGAAGCATATCTTGGGATATGAAGTAGAAGAAATAGAGAATCACCATAACTCCTTTGAGAAACTCGTACACCCAGAGGACTTTCCCAAAGTGATGGAGGTGTTAGAGGATTATTTAGAAGGTCGCATACCAGTCTACGAAGTCGAATTTAGAATGTTAGCTAAATCCGGAGAGTGGAAGTGGATTTTTGACCGAGGGAGAGTGTTTCAGTGGGATCGGTCCGGTCAGCCAGTGCAAATGGTAGGAACACACCAAGACATCACCGGACAAAAACTTCAAGAACAAGCATTGCACCAGATGAGAAAGCGGGAATGTTTGCTAAATACCATCCGCAAATTCATTTATTCTCGTTCTCAGCTACAGCCAATACTTGAAACAATAGCAAATGTTGTACGACAGTTTTTACAAACAAACCGCACAGTCATTTATCGTTTTTCTAAGGATGAAAATCGAGTGATGGCTGTTGAGTCGGTCAACGAGCAAAATCAATATATTTACTTAGATAAACGTCAAACTAAAACCAGTTTGGTTTTTCCCATCTCTCTGAAATTAGACGACTATCAAAATACAATATCTCCAATTCCAAATTCCCACCTGCAAGTTGTCAACCAGGAAAACGAACTTCTTCGCTGGTGTTGTCAAAACAACTTATGGGGCTTGTTGGTAATTTACGATAGTTCCAGTAACCGTCATTGGCAAGAATGGGAGATAGAAACTTTAAGACAAGTCAGTTTTGAAATTGCGATCGCAATTCAGCAACGCCAGTTAATTGAACAAGTTCACCAAGAAATTGCCTCAAGAGCAATTGTCGAAGCTCAAGAACAAAAAACTACACAGCAACTCAAAGACACTCAGGAAGATTTAAAGAATTTCCGAGAGAAGTTATTGCAAAATGGTAAAATGGCTAATTTTGGTAAACTTGTAGTAGATGTAGCGGGTGATATTTACCATCCCATTCATTTGATAACTGCTTACCTAGATCCTGTTAGTCAGTATGCAGAAGAATTAATTCGATTGCTAGAATTTTGCCAGCAAAATTATCCTAAATCCAAAACAGAATTTACATCAGAAATTCAAAAATTGGACTTAAATTTTGCGAAACACGATATTTTGAAATTGCTGTGGTCAATGCGATCGAGTTCCGAACGCATTAAAGAAATTGCCTCTGCCTTATGGAGTTTTTCAAGGTTAGAAGACGAGAAAATGGTGAAGGCTGACATACATACAGGGTTGGATTGCGTTTTGAGAGTTTTACAACACCGTTTAAAAGAACAACCTGGTAGACCTCGAATACAAATTATTAAAGAATTTGGGGAGTTACCACTCGTTAAGTGTTATGCAAGCGAGTTAAATCAAGTATTTATGAATATATTAAATAATGCTATCGATGCATTAGAAGAAAGGATACAGCAGGATAATTCCTTTATTCCAAAGATATGGATTCGTACAGAAGCTATCAACAATCCTTTCTCATTAGTTGGGAATTATAGCAGTCAACCATCAAAGCAACGTAAAATTGTTATTCGTATCTCGGATAATGGCAAAGGAATTCTTCCTCACTTGAAGAAACACATTTTTGAACCCTTTTTTACCACCAAATCAAAAGGCAAAGTAGGAGGAATGGGACTATCAATCAGCAAACAAATTATCGTGGAAAAACATAAAGGGAAATTGAAGTTTAACTCTCAATTAGGTCAAGGAACGGAGTTTGCAATTGAACTAAGCTATAAAACTATGACTTATGCCGATCTTATACAAGGTGCGAGTTTTTAGTATAAGTTATTAAGTTTCTACTTTCCAATCCGAAATTCCCCATTAAACTAAACTGCAAAGACAGAAATAACTCAAAAAAGGAAAAGAGGAAAATTGGGAATTTTTTAGCGGAACAGGAGTCGTTACAATATTCAAGTTTGGTAGCAAGAGAGCAAATGGGAGTGGGGTTTAATCTCGCTCCTTTTTTTTAGTAAAATATTTAAATTGGTTAGAGCCCCGACTTCTCCAAGACATCGGGGATATCGCAGCCTATATTACCCAATCCCCAATCCCAACATGACTCCAACCATTTCCTTTAAACCTCGAAAGCTACCAACTCAAGCGCTAGGAGCAAAGATTTTTCATTGGGTTAATATCATCAGCTTATTTATCATGCTTACCAGTGGTTTGCAAATTTATAATGCCAATCCTGTATTTGGCGGGCGGGGTGGTTGGCATATTCCGCCTTTATTTACAATGGGAGGTTGGCTAGCAGGCGGTAGACATTGGCATTTTGCTGCTATGTGGTTATTTTCGTTGAACTTGCTGTGGTATGGAATTTATATTTTAGTTACACGACGCTGGCGTTATCGATTTGTAGGAACCAATGACTTGAAAGCACTACAAAAAAGTAAAAATTCTCAACGTTTAATCTATGCTTTTCATCGTATTGTTTATACATCTATAATTCCTATCTTACTTCTAGCTTTATTTACAGGAATAGGAATGTATAAGCCCGCGCAATTCTACTGGATTGTAGATATATTTGGGAGTTGGCAAGCACTAAGAATAGTGCATTTTTCCTCTGTGCCAATTGTTGTTTTGTTTTCAGTGATTCACTGGTTTTTGGGACGTAAAGCTGGGGGTACAGAGTTAACCGACTCTATGTTTTGGTAAAAGATTTAAGTGATTAGTTGCTATTAATAACTAATTGCCGAGCGTTAACAACTAAGAAATAAAAAATACCAATTTTATGAATATAATTCGTGTAAATCGCCGTCAATTCCTCAATATTTCAGGGATTTCTAGTCTTGGTTTTTTGCTAAGTGGATGCGGTACACCTTTATTTGAGGATATTGTAGGAAAAATCTCCGAACCCCTAAATCAAAAAGTGGAAGCCTTGTTATTGAATCCACAAAAGCCCGTTCCTGAATTTTCTGCTAACGAGATTGAACCAGAAGCATTATTAGTCAATAGCTTTAGAGATAATCCAATTATTGACATGACGAAATATCGTTTAATTGTTGACGGTGAAGTGAAGCATCCTCTCAATCTTAGCATGACAGACATTCAAGCTTTGCCTTTAACATCCATGATTATTCGTCATGTTTGTGTTGAAGGATGGGCTGCGATCGTGCAATGGGCGGGTGTGCGTTTGCAAGAAATTATTGCTCTTGCTCAACCTCAGCCAAATGTTAAATATGTTTACTTTAAATCCGCTGATGGCTACTACTCAAGTTGGGATATTGCTTCAGCCTCACATCCCCAAACTTTGTTAGCCTATCAAAAAAATGGTGAAACATTACCAGTAGAGAATGGCGCACCTTTGCGTTTGGCTTCTCCTGTAAAACTTGGATACAAACAAAGTAAGTGGGTGACTCAAATTACGCTAGTAAGTCAATTATCGCTTTTTAAGGGGTATTGGGAAGACCAAGGTTATGAATGGTTTGCAGGATTGTAGCTCTGATGCAACGCGCTGCCTCGGCTATACAAACGCTCGTCCACGTAGGTGGACTTTGTATTAGTCCGCGCAGGCGGACTTAGCTTGTATAGCCGCGATTTCCAATCGCCAGGTGTTTTGTCTCATTGCGATGCTCCCAGTCTTAACATCAATTCAATCTTTAACTCACTCATTTAGTTGTCAATACTATTGCCCGTAAAATTGAGCATAAGTTCAATCTCTTTTGCCGTTTATCCTTTTAAAAAAATATGAACTTTTTTGACAAATTAAATGGAGCGATCGCACAAAATCAAAGTTTGCTTTTTGTCGGACTTGACCCCAACCCGGAAATGATGCCTCTTGGATACGAATCCCAAAATATAATACCTCGGTTGTGGGATTGGTTGCAATTTATTATTTCCAAAACAGCCGATAAAGTTTGTGCGTATAAACCCACCCTAGGTTTTTATGAAGCTTTGGGTATTCCAGGCTTAGAACTGCTGCATCAAACCCTAGCAATTATTCCTTCCCATATTCCAATTATTTTAGATGCCAAACACAGTGACTTAAACACAAGTACTATCTTTGCTCGTACTGTGTTTACAGAGTGGAATGTGGATGCTGTAACTTTGAGTTCTTATGCAGGACAAGACCATATTGCACCGTTTTTAGTTTATCCAGATAAAGCCGCTTTTATTTTATGCTGTACTTCCAATCCTGCGGCTATGAAGTTACAGCACTATCCTACAGATGAATCACCTTTTTATTTACAAATAGTTAAAGAATCTAGAACTTGGGGAACTCCAGAACAATTAGGTTTGGAAGTAGGAACAACAAAGCCTGAAGTCATAGCACGAATTCGTGCAACTGCTCCCGAACGGATTATTATGACTCGCAGTATCTGGGCAGAAGGGAACAATATTAATCAAATTTTAGCAGCTGGTTTAAATAAAAATGGTGATGGTTTGTTAATTCCCATACCGCAAGATATGCTATCACAGGAAGATTTATCCGAACAAGTCCAGTCTTTACAAGAAGAGATCGAGCGAGCAAAAACCCAAATTAATCTTGATGCTTCGAGTTGTTCTGTTTGGTTACCCGATCTTTCTTTGGTCAATCAACATCCCCTACAAGATTTGATTTTGCAGCTTTACGATATTGGCTGTGTCATGTTTGGCAACTACGTGCAAGCCTCAGGTGCTGTATTTCCTTACTACATAGATTTACGCAAAATTATTTCCAATCCGCAACTTTTTAATCAAGTTCTTAAGGCATATGAGGATATTTTAAGAACACTAACATTTGATAGAGTCGCAGGTATTCCCTATGGGTCTTTACCTACAGCAACCGGTTTAGCCCTGCGTCTCCATTGTCCCATGATTTTCCCCCGTAAAGAAGTAAAAGCTCACGGTACCCGACGGGTGATTGAGGGAGAGTTTTATCCAGGAGAAACAGTTGTGGTAGTTGATGATATTCTTATTAGTGGCAAAAGCGCAATGGAAGGAGCAGAAAAATTAAAATCTGCAGGATTAAATATTAAGGATATTGTGGTCTTTATCAACCACGAACAAGGAGTTATGGACAGGCTGCAAGAAAACGGTTATCGCGGGTATGCAGTTTTAACAATATCAGAAATTACAGAAACGCTCTACAAAGCCGGACGTATCGATCGAGAGCAATTTTTAGCTTTAAGGACAGAAGAGTAGTTTTGCAGTCATGTTGTCAAGTATTTCTGAGCGAATAGTTCTATATTCTCAGATTTTATAACTAAAGGTAGTAGATTTTTTAGTAATATTAACATACCTAATAATATTACCGGGCATTTCCCAATCCATAGATTCTACTAAAAACAACATGACGATTTCACTTAATAAATTACTACAATTGTTAATTCTGACACTGATATTTCCTTTATTTTTTCTTAATGGATGGCTCGCATTTAGATTTTTTCAATACTTTCAACCTATTGTCACAACTCTGGTCTTAGCAACTCTACTAGCTTTTATTTTAAATTACCCAGTTTCCATTCTAGAAAAACAGGGAATTAAGCGTAATTATGCAGTTACATTAGTTTTTATCATTACTTTAATTATTTTATTGGCTTTGGGTTTGACATTGATCCCTATTATTTCACAACAATTCTATGACATGGATAATCTGCTTCCAGAATGGATTAATTCTGGAGAACAAAAATTTCAAATTTTTAATAACTGGACAGTTAGCCACGGGTTCAACTGGAATTTCAATCAAATATTTACTCAAATAGCAAATCGTTTACCTGATGAATTAGAGTATCTTGTTGATAAACTCTTTAGTCTTGTCATAGAAACAATTGATAGTATTTCGGAAGCTTTAATTACTATAGTACTAACTTTCTATCTTTTATTGGATGGTGGAAAAATCTGGGAAGGAATATTTAAAAAGCTACCTTTGACTTTTGGCCAACAACTGAAACACTCAGTTCAGCGAAATTTTCAAAACTACTTAATCGGTCAAATAGCATTGGCTTTGTTGATGGGATTTTCACTGACTGTAGTATTTCTGCTTCTCAACGTTCAGTTTGCTTTACTCTTTGGTTTGGGAGTGGGAATTTTAAGTTTAATTCCTTTTGGTGATGTTGCAAGTCTTGCCATAGTGACTTTAATAATAGTGTCGCACAACTTTTGGCTAGCAGTTAGGGTTTTGGGTGTTTCTGTGGTTGTAGACCAAGCGATCGATCAAGCGATCGCACCTCGACTTTTAGGTAGTTTTACTGGATTGAGACCGATATGGGTTTTAATTTCCTTGTTAGTAGGAACATATATTGGTGGAGTGTTGGGATTATTAATTGCTGTTCCTGTAGCTGGCGTAATTAAAGACGCTGTTAACGGTTGGTCATCCGTATCTGATTATTCTCAGAATGAGATCGAGGGTAAAGAATTGGCAGAAATAAAGGAGAGTTAATTGCTAATTGCTAATGGCTAATTGCTAATGGCTAATTGCCCTCCCTTGTATCTCCTTACGGAGACGCTTCGTATCGCGAAGCTATGACCTTAAGGGCTATACGCCAGTCGCCAGGGTGCGGGAAACCCACCGGAGCACGCCGATCTTACCATTAGCCATTAGCCATTAGCCGTTAGCCATTAGCAGTAAATCAATCTATCATAGAAGTCGCTGTCCCACCAGGATTGCCCAATTTATCTAAATTCTATGGATCTCAATCACCTACTGATTTGGTTAGTGTGTCTGTCGTGTGTTTCAACCATAGTGAATGCAGCACTTATTTCTGCTAAAAACAATCGTGGTTGGATTGCAATCTCTGTAGTTGTCTTAAGTGTTACAGCAATCAGTGCTTACGCTACACCAGCCGCAGCTGGCTTGATTGGTGGGTTTCTGTGGGTGATTTTAATAGTCGCACCTAACATTGGTAACAGAAAAGTCGATCAACTGAGCGCCCAACAAAATTTTGGTCAAGCCAGTAAATTAGCTAAATTTATTTCCCTGTTACATCCTGCAGATGGCTGGCGAGAACGACCAGAATTGTTACGTGCTCTAGAATTGGCGCAGAATGGGAATTTTGCTGAAGCGAGTGCAATTCTAGAGCGTCACAAAAGCGCTCAAACACCGACTGGTCGCTCTGCGATCGCAACTTTATATCAAATAGAAGGTCGTTGGGAAGACTTGTTGCTATGGGTACAGGATAATTTATCAGCTGAAACGTTACGTAAGGACTTCGATACACTAAACAGCTACTTAAGAGCGCTTGGGGAAACTGGCAACTTAAATAGTATGCTTTTAACCTGGGAACGCTACGAACGCACTTTTGAGAAAATACTTAATATAAGAACGCGAAACCTCGCACGTTTGTTTGTTTTTGCCTTTTGCGGTGAAACACAACAAGTCATGAAATTACTTAGCAGTTCGCTATTTAACTATTCTGATACTATTAAAATATTTTGGCTAGCAACGGCTGACCAAGCAGCAGGAAAAGACATAATTGCTCGCGAGCAATTTTTAAGTATAAGTGATGGCAGCGATCTTCGCATCCAAAAAGCAGTCGCAAGACGTTTATCCAATCCTGTTGTTGAAGCTGAAACGGTTTTAACTGAGAGAAGCAAACAAATTTTATCTAGAATCAGTACTGAAATGGAATCTGAAGCTAGATATAACGGTAGAGTTGGTGTTAAGCCACGCCAACCATTTGCCACCTATCTTATTATCGGTTTAAATTTACTGGTCTTTGGTCTTGAGGTGAAGCTCGGAGGAAGTACTAACCTTGATAATTTATATAATTTAGGTGCGTTAGTTCCTAAAGAAGTCGTTGCGGGAGAATGGTGGCGTTTATTCGCTGCTGCTTTTCTTCACTATGGTTTTTTGCACCTTGCACTTAATATGCTAGGTCTTTATTTGTTTGGTCGTTTGGTAGAATTTGCGATCGGACTTCCTCGATTTGTTCTGTTATATTTTACCAGTGCGATCGGCTCCATGCTAGCTGTAACCTTTATGTCACTTAAAGGTTATTCTCAGACAAATTTTGCAGTTGGTGCTTCTGGATGCGTCATGGGGCTTGTTGGTGCTTTTGCTGCTATTTTGTTACTTGACTGGCAAAGGAAAAAAACGCGCATTGCTGCTAGAAGTTTGCGAGGAATTATTACACTGATTGTTTTGCAAGTCATTTTCGATTTAACAACACCACAGATTAGTTTTGTTGGTCATACTTCTGGCTTAATTGTTGGATTTTTCGTAGGGCTGCTTTTGAAGAAAATCTAAGGGAGAAGACATATTTGAGCTATGTATACTATATGAAGTCGATGTATTAATTTTGCTTGGCAACAATCTTTCTAAAGACGCGCTGTTTGAAGTGTCTCTACATATCTGAAACAACCTTAACCAAGCAGTCTTGAGTCCGCGCAGGCGGACTTGGTTTGTATAACCGCGATTACGAACATCGCTAGGCTAAAAAGAAAAAAATTCCCTGGTATTGCTACCAGGGTTAAGATTTTGTACCATTTCACCAAATGTTTACCTTGATGGACCTCTAAAAATTCCCTTGCTTGGCAAGAGTTGAGAGGGTCTTTAAATGCTACCAAAAAGTCTGAGTATGAAGGATAAAGGTTTTTTATACTTTATCCTTTACACTTATCCTTTAATTAGCCAAGATTTGCAAGTAACAACTCTCGACTTTGAGACTTCGTAACTTTTACTTGTCCGTCGTCATCAACATCAACGTTGGCTGTATCGCCTTCTGCAATCTCCCCGGAAAGCATAGCCTCAGCAAGTGAATCTTCTAGCAGGCGCATAATTGCCCGACGTAACGGTCTAGCACCATAACTGGGGTCATATCCTTCCTGTATAACGCGCTCTTTGAAGCGATCGCTCACTTCCAGACTAATTCCTTTCTCGGTCAAGCGGCTGGCAACTTCGCGCAACATAATGTCGGCAATTTGCTTGATTTCGTCTTTCTTCAACTGAGTGAAGACGATGATTTCATCAAGACGGTTGAGGAACTCGGGACGGAAGAAAGATTTTAATTCTTCATTTACCAAGCTGCGGATGCGGTTGTAGCTTGCTTCGGCTGCATCGTCTGCAAACTGGAAGCCTAAGCCACCGCCACCTTTCTCAATCACCTTGGAACCAATGTTAGAGGTCATGATGATCAGCGTGTTCTTAAAGTCTACGGTACGACCTTTAGCATCAGTCAAGCGACCATCTTCTAAGATTTGCAGCAGCATATTAAATACATCGGGATGTGCTTTTTCAATTTCATCAAATAGCACTACCGTGTATGGTTTGCGACGTACTGCTTCCGTCAGTTGTCCGCCTTCGTCAAATCCCACGTAACCGGGAGGCGAACCGATCAGCTTGGAAACTGTATGGCGCTCCATGTATTCGGACATATCTAGCCGAATCATTGCATCTTCTGAACCAAAGAAGTAGGAAGCCAACGCTTTGGTTAATTCTGTCTTACCAACTCCCGTAGGACCGGAGAAGATAAAGCTGGCAATGGGTCGGTTGGGATTTTTTAAACCAACTCTTGCACGACGGATGGCTCTAGAAACTGCAGTAACTGCTTGCTCTTGACCGATCAAACGCTGGTGTAAAGTATCTTCTAAGTGCAACAGTAATTCAGATTCGGATTCGGTCAGCTTGTTAACGGGTACGCCAGTCCAAGAAGCAACAATTTGAGCAATATCTTCTTCATCAACAATAGGGCTATTGACAGCCTTATCATTTTGTGATATCTCTCTTAACTGTGCCTCAAGCTCTAACTCGCGATCGCGCAGTTCCCCTGCCTTATCAAAATCTTGCATCCGAACCGCTTCGTCTTTGGATTTGCTGACTCTTGCCAACTCTTTCTTAATCTCGCGATTTGCGGGGTTTGAAGAATAGCGAAGGCGAACGCGAGAACCAGCTTCATCAATCAAGTCAATAGCTTTATCGGGTAAAAAGCGATCGCTAATGTAACGATCTGACAACTTAGCTGCAGCTACCAACGCTTCATCAGAGATTTGAACTCTGTGGTGGCTTTCGTAGGCAGAACGCA
The DNA here is from genome assembly GCF_045999855.1 of Tolypothrix campylonemoides VB511288_2. Taxonomy (NCBI): domain Bacteria; kingdom Bacillati; phylum Cyanobacteriota; class Cyanophyceae; order Nostocales; family Tolypothrichaceae; genus Tolypothrix; species Tolypothrix campylonemoides. The sequence goes on along the minus strand of NZ_JBFPMW010000002.1, from coordinate 286,878 downwards.
AACCATAGAGAATTTCAATAGTTTCCTCTACCGATGGTTCACCTATCATAATCGGTTGGAAACGACGCTCAAGAGCGGCGTCACGCTCAATGTGCTTGCGATACTCATCAAGAGTTGTTGCACCAATGCACTGGAGTTCACCTCTAGCCAGTGCTGGCTTGAGGATATTCGCAGCATCCATACCGCCTTCAGTACCACCAGCACCAACTAAAGTGTGAATTTCATCGATCACCAGGATGATATTACCGGACGAGCGAATTTCATCCATGATTTTCTTCAAGCGTTCTTCAAAATCGCCACGGAAGCGAGTCCCCGCCACCAGTAACCCCATATCGAGGCTGATGACTTGCTTATCTTGTAGAATATCAGGTATATCTTGATTGACAATACGTTGAGCGAGACCTTCTGCGATCGCCGTTTTACCAACTCCTGGTTCGCCAATTAAAACGGGATTGTTCTTCGTGCGACGACCCAGAATTTGAACTGCACGCTCAATTTCTTTCTCACGACCCACAACAGGATCGAGCTTACCTTCTTTAGCTAGCTTGGTTAGATTTTTACCAAATTCCTCTAAAGTGAGAGACTGGTTGCGGCGTTGACCGTTGCTGCTACCAACGCGACTTCCAGAAACCGATGTCGCTTCGCCTAAATTGCGAATCACTGCGGTACGGACTTGTGAGAGATCCAGTCCGAGATTTTGCAGGACTTTAGCGGCGACACCTTCACCAGCCTCAGTCAACCCTAACAGTAAGTGTTCGGTACTGATGTAGTTATGTCCCAGACTGCGAGCTTCCTTAAACGCTTGCTCAAACAGGCTTTTCACTTTGGGAGTGAAAGGAATTTCCGGGGGGACAAAGCCAGAGCCCCGACCAATAATTCTTTCTACTTCGCGACGTGCATCTTTGAGAGTAACGCCCAAGTCGGTCAGCACTTTGGCAGCAACCCCTGTTCCTTCGCCAATCAAACCCAAGAGAATTTGCTCCGTGCCTACGAAGTTGTGCCCCAGGCGACGCGCCTCTTCCTGGGCTAGCATAATGACTTTTATAGCTTCAGATGTGAAGTGTTCAAACATAGCGGGTACTTGCTCCCTTGCTGCTTGGGCTTCGGGTGATGTAACTCACCCTCACCTGAACATTTGTTTACTTTACTTAATGACAATGTATCTTTATTCAAAGGTGACTGACAGTAGTGAGACCCGTAAGAGATAAGGTGTATTAGCCGATGAGGTTAATCGTTAGTCGTTAGTGGTTAGTCGTTAGTGGTAATTTTTAAACAAGCGACTTCTAACTACTAACACTTTTTCATTGTAAATTTTATGAGTGCAGGAAACAAAGAGCAACAGCATCCTCTCTACAATCGCGATCGCCCCATCATCGACACTTTGCTAACTCAAGAGGCTACTGATTATAATTTAGCAGAATTAGCTAGATTGCGAATGCGCTATCAAGGTTTCCCTGGTGCCAGAGACATTCAACGGGATCTAAACCAGATTTTACAGCAATGGGGTCTTACCGAAGAACAATTGTTTGAGAAAACTCGCCAGTTGCACAGCCTTGGGGGTATTTACAAGAGTCGCGGCAAACGAGAAGAAGAAGATTGGAACTAGGAATGTGTGAATTTTGGATTGGCAATGAGGATTGGGGATTAGTACTTCTCCCTTGTCCCCAGTGTCTCCCCACTCCCCCTACTCCCCTCTCGTCTCACGATGCTGTCTGAGTTGTTTTAAAAGATTTTCTTGGGATGACGGGGAATGAGTAGACGTTGTAACTGATTCGAGTTGTTGAGGTGGTTGAGCGGGGAGTCGATCGAAACTTCTTATCACCTTAGGAGCGACATCATCAATGACGATTTGCTGCCGATCTACACTTGGAGTACCAGTTGTAAAGGTAATTGATGTTGGTAAAGCAGTTTTAACGGGACCGAGCTCGCTATCTAACGGAATGTTAAATGTCATCTGTGGTAACTTCGTAGTTGTGGGGGGAGTTCCAGTCTTGGAATTGTGAACGACAGCTTTGATGGAATCCAAAGTTGTGGCAACACGTATATCCTGCTGCATTTCTTGTGTGGAAGATACCAAGCTACTCAAACCATTAACAAGTTGTCTGAGATTTTGCCGAAAAGCTGGATCTCCTGTTAATTCGTCTAAATCCGATGTGATTTTCTGGGTATTCTCAAAGGTTACCCTTGCAGAATCTAGAGTTTGTTGCAGTACCAATAAATTGTTGGAATTGTTGAGAGTGTTGGTCACATCGCGCAAGTTGGCAGACGCTTGAGCAGCGTTTGCCGAGAGAGTTTCTAAATTTTGCAGTAATTGCCCTTGGGTAACGCGATTGACAGTAGGCGATAAGCTGCTGACTGTTTGACGCAACGCATTACTAGTTTCAGTAATATTATTTAACGCGGCAACTAGTGAAGAACGGTTTTCTCCAAGTGCAGTATCAAGGTTGTTAATCAGTTTATTAGCTTGATTGGCCGTTAAACGGATTTCCCTCGCTGTCTCACCAAATTGACTGGCTGTACCACTAAACTGCCCTACCGTTCTACTAATTTGGTTTAAGGTTTGGGTTGTGGATGACGTCAGTTGAGTTGTCGAGCGTTGAATTGTACCTGTCGTTGCGGAAATACCAATAATTTGTTGTTGTAAGCTTTTGCTTAAAACATTCAAGTTGCGGCTCAATTGAGCAACACTTTCTGCCGCCACTGCAGTATTTTCCACAGCTTTATTCACATTTTTATAAAATTGTGGATTAGTGTACAGGGTTGCTAAATCTGTTGTTGTGCGAATAAGTTCGTCAAGACTGATGCCAATTTGACCTTTTAACCGAGAACCATTACAAACAATGACCTGGGAATTGCAATTTTTGTCCAAGGGTTTAGTAGAATCCCCAGAGGGAATCAACTTTGTTCTTGGAGTAATATCAACAACACTTTCACTAATCAACCCTGATTGATTGGCTTCAACTTTCACATCATTGGGAATAACGAGGTTGGGATCGCCAATTTCAATTTCCACTTCAACATTATTTGGACCGGGTCTAATGTCGGATATTCTGCCTACTTTCACACCGCGATACCTAACAACTGCGCCTTTTTGCATTCCTCCAGCATTAGCAAATTCAACAATAGCTTTATAGGAATTGCGTGCAGCAGTCACTCTATTTAACCATACAAAAATTAGACCGAAGACACCCAATCCTAGTAAAAGCAATAGTCCTACAGAACCTTCTCGAAATGTTCGCGATCGCATATCAATTCTCCTCTCTATAAATTTTAGATTTTAAATCTTGGATGGAAGACCAATCGAAAATCCAAAATCCAAAATCGTTCTAGCCAATAACCTGAATTGGTCCAGTTACACTCCCGCTCATAAACTGTTTAATCAAAGGATGGTCTGTTTTATCCAATTCACTCACTGTACCTTGCCATTGCACTTTACCTTGATAGAGAAACACCAATCTATCAGCCGTGCGACGAATAGTGCTCTCTTGGTGAGTTACAATAGCATAAGTACCACAAACTCCTTGTGTACATTGCAAATGCCGGATTAAATCTTCTATCACCGTAGAAGCAATGGGATCTAATCCGGCTGTTGGTTCATCGTATAGCAAAACTTCTGGAGTGTCTTTAGGGTTATCGGGATTAGACATGATAGCACGAGCGAAACTAACCCGTTTTCTCATACCCCCAGAAAGTTCGGCTGGAAAACGGTCGCCTATTCCCCCCAACCCAACCATTTCTAATTTTTCATTAACCAGTTCTCGAACCCTCTGACGGGGAAGTTTTGAGTGTTGATAGAGTAAAAAACCTACATTTTCCTCAACTGTCAAAGAATCAAACAATGCTGCTTGTTGAAATACCATACCAATACCAACTGGATCTCTAGCATCTTCAATCAAACCCTCTCTTCGTTCTCCTTGTATGTAAATCTCTCCTTCATCGGGAGAAAGCAATCCAGCAATAACTCGTAGAATTGTTGACTTACCAGTACCGCTAGGACCAATAATTCCCAGTGCATCTCCTCGGTCAATCGTCAAATCTACATTATCTAGTACTTTATTGCTACCAAAAGACTTTGAAACGCCTTTTAGTTCAATTAATGGTTTGGTCATTGTTAATGTTTAGTGGTTAGTGGTGAACCCAGTCCTGTTGGTGGGTTGCCTGCGAGCGCAACTTCGCATCGCGTAGCGTGTGCTTTGCACGTAGGACACAGGAGATCCCCCTCACGAATACCCCTTACGGGCATAGCAGAAAGGCAACGCGTAGCGCGACGAGAGCTTCTCCGTAAGGAGATAGGGTTAGTAGTTAGTAGGAGGGCGCAAGCCGCCCCACCCGTACATGATTAGTGGTTAGTGGGAGATAAACTACTAACTACTAACTACTAACTACTAACAAAAATGGAAAATCTTGATGTCATAGTCATTGGAAGTGGTATCGGCGGGTTAACTGCTGCTGCATTACTTGCTCGTTATGGTAAGCGGGTCGTTGTTTGTGAAAGCCACACAGTTCCGGGAGGCGCTGCACATAGCTTTAAACGACGGGGGTTTGAATTTGATTCTGGCCCTTCATTCTATTGTGGGCTGACTGGTGCCAAGAGTTTAAATCCTGTCAAACAGGTTTTAGACGCTTTGGGTGAATCTTTACAAACTGTAGCTTATGACCCCCTCGGTCATTATCACTTGCCAAATATTTCTTTTCCGGTTTATAGCAATGCAGAACGTTATTGTGAAGAAATAGCCAAAACGACACCCCAAGGTGCTAAGGAGTGGAAGCGGTTTGCAGACCGCTTGCTACCTTTATACGAGGCGATGAAAGATATTCCTTCTTTGGCTTTAAGGGCTGATTGGCAGTTAGTACCCGTCTTAGTTGGGCAGTACTTACCGTCTTTATTGAAAATGTTACCTAACCTGCTGCTCGTGCAATCTTCTGTAGGTAATGTGATGGATGCAACAGTAAAAGATCCTTGGGTAAGGCAGCTGATCGATTTGGAATGTTTTTTATTATCTGGTTTAAAGGCACATGGCACTATTGCTCCTGAGGTCGCTTTCATGTTGGGTGAACGTTCCCGTACTCGTGTGGAGTATCCCATCGGTGGAAGTGGCGCAATCGTCAACGCTTTGGTTCGAGGATTCCAGCGTTGGGGTGGTGAATTGTTATTGGGTCATCATGTCGAGCGAATTCTTGTAGAAACTTGTGGTTCCAAGACGGAAGATGATGAAACAAACTACCCAGTACAACAAGAGCGGAGGCATTATGGAGCATCTCCACGTAAGGTTACTGGTGTGCGCCTCAAAAACGGTCAAACTCTCAAAGCACCCGTGGTTATTTCCAATGCCAGTCTTTGGAATACATACTCTCATCTGCTACAACCTGAAGATTTGCCTTCATCTTTCTGCCAAACAGCTTTAGGTACACCGGCTGTTGACAGTTTTATGCACTTGCATTTAGGCATTCATGCTGGGGATTTAGAAAATTTAACAGGGCATCATGTCGTTGTTCTTGATGGCGATCGAGATATGACAGCACCCGGAAATACCTGTATGATATCTATTCCTAGCGTATGGGATGCAACGCTAGCACCAGAAGGTCATCATGTCGTTCATGCCTATACTTTGGAACCTTTTACTGGGTGGGAACGGAATGATAGTTACGAACAAAATAAGCAATCAAAAGCACAAGCTTTATATCGAGCCTTAGAGCGAATTATCCCAAATATCAGGGAACGTGTCGTGTTAGAACTGATTGGCACACCTTTAACTCACGCTTATTATTTGCGGAGGTATCGCGGAACTTACGGTCCAGCCATTGAAGCGGGTAAGGGGATGTTTCCAGGACCGCAAACACCAATACCAGGTTTGTACCGAGTCGGTGATAGTACGATGCCTGGAATTGGTGTGCCAGCTGTAGCAGCGTCTGGTATTTTGTGCGCGAACACACTCGTTATGCCACGGCAAACACAGGAGTTATTGAAAAATTTATAAGAAAAACGTCTCTTAATTCTTAAGGTTGAGGTTCTTACAGACCTCAGCCACCCCATTTAAAACATTCTCTTAAGAGTTTCTTCAAAATTGTGTTTCCGAAATCGATGAATTGCTCGGTGATTCTAAGGATACAAACAATTAAAGGAAATAAATATGACTGCTGGTAATCAAGTAACTGCTTCTGCTCAACTTAACAAGCCAGTTCTTAAAGAAGGTTCTAAAGGTGAAGTTGTAAAAGAACTACAAAAGTTGTTATTACAATATGGTGCTTTTGTATTTCTTGGTCCTGATGGTGCTTGTGTATTTCCTGGTGAAGAAGTTATTGACGGCGTATTTGGTGCTAAGACGAAAAATGCAGTCATTCTCTTTCAAGGTAAGGTTTTTCTTGCACAAGATGGAGTTGTTGGCAACAAGACTTGGCAAGCACTTTTTAAAGGTGCGCCTGTTGATATGCCAATTCTGAAAAAAGGTAGCAAGGGTGAAGTCGTTAAGAAAGTGCAAGAAAGACTGTCACTCGCGGGTGACTATAACGGTGCTATTGATGGTGACTTTGGTAGTGGGACAGAAACTGCAGTAAAATCCTTGCAAAAACGTACTGGATTGCCTGTAGATGGAATTATCGGCGATCGCACTTGGTTCGAGTTAAGCAAAGTCAATACTGTGTTCTGCTAAAGGTGAGCAAGCTTAAAAAGTACATTGAAGCTCAAAAAGGGAAATAAAAACACGGGGCTTTAGCTCTACGGGTCGAGCTTTACCCCCTGCGTTTTAACCCTGCAGTAGTGTACACAAGTCTTCTAAGGTGCATTAAAAGCGGTTTCGATCCCCCCTAACCCCCCGATAAATTGGGGGGAACTTTATTCCAATTCTCCCTTTTGACGATGTTTCATCTCTTTTTTAGAGATCTGTACACCACTGTAGACGTTTTAACCAGGGATAAAGCTCGACCGTAATATGTTCTACAGTACTCAATCTACGCTCGATCGCCGATCGCTGCTAACCCAAGTCCGTACAACACGACCTTGGATCTGTTGACCGAACCAAGGCGTGTTAGTTGACAGCGTGTAAAGATTTTTCTTTTCGACTTTCCAGTTTGCTTGAGGATCGTATAGTATCATTTCTACTTTTTGCCCTGGTGCGATCGCACTGGGTTGTTGCTGCAAGCACTCTGCAGGACGGGTACTTAAAGCTCTCCACAATTCAACAGCTGTCCATTCCCCACTTTCCACAAGATACTGCCAGAGAAAAGGAAACGCTAATTCAAAACCAATTGCACCAGGTGGGGCTTCAGCAAAAGCTACAGTTTTTTCTTCATAGGTATAGGGTGAATGGTCAATAGCGATCGCATCGATGTCACCTGTTTTTACTGCTTGCCGCAAAGCCGCTAAATCTTGAGAGTTTCCTAAAGGTGGTTCCAATCGCAGACTCGGATCGTAACTTTTTACTGCTTTTGTATCCAATAAAAGATGCATCCAAGTTGTACTGGCAGTCACGGGTACGCCTCTAGCTTTTGCCGAAGCAATAAGTTCAACACTGCGAGCAGTAGAAACACGCATAATGTGTACTGGTACGCCTATAGGAGAAGCTAATTCTAATAAAGCAGCAATAGCAGAAGTTTCAGAACTCATAGGTATAAAAGGTAACCCCAACCGGATCGCATCTAAACCTTCCCTTACGACTCCATTTCCTTTTAACTCCGGATTGCAACAGTAAAAAGCGATCGGTTTCCCCAAAGGTTGGACATATTCCAAAACTCGCCGCACCAAGGCAAAATTTTCCCAAGGATGACCGTCTGTAAAACCAACTACCCCTGCGGCTGTTAGATCTGCCAATTCGGTCATCTGCTTACCAACGACTTTCTCAGTTATGGCACCCCAAAGATTCACAAGAGGAAGAGATATAGGGGAAGAAATGTCTCCTTGTCCCTCTAACATTTTGCTTTTCTGCAACAACTGTGCAACAACAGAGGGATCGTCAATAGCTGGGGATGTATCAGGTAATATATTAATTCTTGTAAAACCTCCAGCAGAAGCAGCTTGCATGAGAGAAAAAAGACTTTCCCTTTCTTCAAACCCAGGTTCTCCAGAATGACTGTATAAATCCACCAATCCCGGTCCCAGAATTAACCCCTGACAATTTTTGATATGGGTATCATTTGGCAGATCGGAAATGTTATCGGCAACAAACCCAATTACGCCGTCCTTAATCAGCACATCAGTAATGCGGTCAATCCCAGATACCGGGTCAATAACCCTGACTTGTTGTAGCAGTTCGCTTGTCATTTTACCTGTACGCTATTAGCTATTAGCTATCAGCTTGCATTTATTCAAATATCAGCTTTGTACAAGTTTACAGTTTTTTAGGCATTCTGCTAATTATGCTACAATGCGCCTGCTGCTGTTTTATCCAATACACCTCCACCTAAGTGAGCGGTAATGTTCATTGCTTGCAGTACTGGCAAACTATTAGTACCCGATGGGTAATCGATAACGCTAACTGCACCATTTCCTTGACGGAAATTCCAGAATTGTTCTGAAGACAAACCCAGAATATGACAGAGTAAAGTTTTATTAGTCGCATCGTGAGCGACGACCAAGCCGGTTTTAAGACCCTTTGCTAATGCTGTTTCTACAATAGCTTGCCATGCTATGACAGCACGATCCCAAACTTGCTGCAAATTTTCCCCTTCTGGCATCTGCACTTCGGCAGGTATTGTACGCCAGCGATGCAGTTCGCCGGGAAATTCTTGCTCAATTTCTTCTTCTAATTTTCCTTCCCAAAGCCCGTGGCTGATTTCTCTCAAACCATCATATAGTTGCAATTCTAGATGGGGATGAGATGCCAAAATAATTTCTGCTGTTTCTTTAGGACGCAGCATTGGACTACTCACGGCAAAATCAATGGCAACATCTTTGAGAAATTGGGAAGCTTTCTGAGCCTGCTGTCTGCCATTATCATTTAGAGGAACATCAATTTGACCTTGAAATCTTGTTTGGCGGTTCCACTCAGTTTCTCCATGCCGCACTAATAATAATCGTACCCCTTGATGATTGGGTCTTAAGGAGGGTAAAGTTTCTCCAAGGTGTTGGGTTTGATTGAGAGATTCCAGTTGGACTGATTCCTCCAAACCTCCAGCAAAATTGAGGACGGTAATATTACAGTTGGATTGTTGTATGGAATGGTAGCGAGATGCGGGAATCGAAAGTGCCGTGCCAATCAAAGCACGATTAATACCGTTATGTCCAACAATCAGAATAGTTTCACCTTGATGGCGTTGTAAAGCCTCTTGCCAAAATTGACGCGCTTGTTCGTATAAAGCTAGGACGGGAAAGAATTCTTTGGTTTCTTCACCATTTTGAATTAGCATTTGGAGTCGATCCGGTGTTTCCTGCCAAATGCGATAGTCTTCAGGAAACTTCTCCTTAACTTCAGCACTCGCCAACCCTTGCCATAAAGGAAGGTCAATTTCTAGTAACTTTTCAGAAGTTTGGGGAACAGGACATTGTTTGGAATGATTGGCTAATTCTTGATGAATAGTCTCTGCTGTGTATTTGGCTCGTTGTAGGGGGCTAGTGTATATTGCGCTAAATGCGATATTAGCAAGAGCTTTGCCCACTTTAGCCGAATCAGCACGACCTTGTTCTGTGAGCTTGGATGCATCAGTACGTCCTTGTATGCGTTTTTCGGCGTTGTATGTGCTTTGACCGTGACGCACAATAATCACACGGGTCACTTTTTGCCCTCCTCTATTTTCAGTGCGCGAACAAAACCCTTGTTACTAATAGATACTTGTCCCTAAGTACAGGGCAGTGTTCCAATAGTAAATGCGATCGCAGGGGGTTTACTTGCGTAACATAATAAAAAGAGTATCATCCATTGCCTCGTGAGATGATTGCGACTCAATATATTTCTTGAACTAAATATAAGAGTCCCTCTAGATTTTTGGGCTCAAGCCTAAAATCCGGAGGGACCAGATGACTGATTGAGTTTTTCCAAAATTTCGATTACCTTATTGCAGAACAGATCTACGTGAAATCTAGGATTTCTACCTAGGTGTCACTTGGACTTCCACTGCATTGCCATTCTCAAATGGCTGGTTGCCTCCTTGTGGTATGATAACGTTGTTTGAATTAAACCTGTCATTCTGACGCAACTCAACGCGATCGCTAATCGGTATAACACCTGTTGGCGCAACCTGAACCCCTGTCCTTGAACTGTTACCTGCATTTAGATCTGAAAAAAATCTTGAGTAATCGTTCTCAGCCGACCTATTGCCGATCCCAGTTAAAGAGCCACCCTGGATGGTGTAGTTTTCCTGGTTGGATTGTGGTGTCTGCAAAGATTGTCCGTATGCTGTACCACATATCCCGATAGTTGCTGCCATAGCAGTCAAAGCAGCGATAGCTCCAGTATTCATTGTCTTCACCTAACTTCCAAATTCTTTGACGCCCGATGATACTATAAGAATATTCTGTTTACTTCTTATTGTAAGCTTAGCTACAAAAAAATCAGTATACCGGAATACATATTCTTTAAAACTCAGACACGTTATAACTTTAGGTTGATATAACACTGTAAGTTGGCGATCGCGATCGGTATTTAATAAGATATTGATTGATTTTCAGGAGCGTTGCATTAATATAGCATTTTTAAAATATCAGTCAAAAGCGAGATTTATCAACTCCTTCTACCCCTACCTACACTACTTGAAAATTTTTATAAATTTTTTATAATTCCTATTTTTAGGATATCAAGATTTTTCTTAAATATTCTTTGTGTATTTCTTCTTAGAAAAAATTCAAAAAATTTGAATCTTGAGAAAATAAAGATACATTTTGTAATAAAAGTGTTTTCTATCCTTAACTAGTAAATGTACGAAAAATTTGTAAAAAACACTCAGAAATCAACTGAAAATGAAAGAAAAAGTTGCTCACATAAGTATATTTCCAAACCTAAACAGGAGTTACATAGGACTCCTATATACTCTTTTAGTCAAGAAGCTCACCGAAATTTAACTGCTGTAAAAGCGATAAAACTTTACCAGAAGTAGAACGCGATCGCTAACCTCCAAAATGGAAATAAAACAGATGTCTTTGTTTTCAACCCAAGACGATTGCAAGTCTTTACAAAAGAAAAAAAAAGCTAAACTAGGACGCTATGGACGTATCCAAAGAGAACTGGAAACATCAGATCGAGATCCCTACAAAGTCTTGATTGAATGTGAGCCGCCACCACTAGCAGCCTATAACTACAAATTTGTGGATTTGTTTTGCGGTGCGGGGGGAATGACACAGGGTTTTGCTCAAGCTGGATTTCAGCCAGTCGCAAGTGTAGAAGTCAATGAAATTGCTTCTGCTACTCATAAAATGAACTTTCCCAAGTGTCACCATTTTTGTGGCGATATAGAAAAATTTGATTCGCATCAATGGTTGTCTGAAATTAATTCGCCTGAAATCCATCTTGTTGTGGGTGGACCGCCATGTCAGGGATTTTCTGTTGCAGGAAAACGGGACTCTAAAGACCCTCGGAATCGGTTGTTTCGTGAATTTGTGCGAGTTGTTTCGGAAATCCAACCCTGGTATGTTGTTATGGAAAATGTACCGGGAATTTTAACGATCGATAAGGGGGCTCTCAGGGAAGAAATTTGCCAAGCTTTTGCAAGTATTGGTTATCCTCATGTATCTGTTGCTATTTTAGAATCTGCAGCATATGGAGTTCCTCAAATTCGCCCCAGAGCCATTTTTATTGCCAATCGATTTGGCATGGCAAACCCGTATCCAAAAGTACAATTGTTATCTGACCAATACAAACCCATTGAATCAGCAATTGCCGATTTGCCAGAGTATACACCTATACCAGAGATTAACCATCAATGGACTCGTCATTCTCCTGAGTATATGGAAAGAATTGCTCAAGTTCCACCAGGAGGTTCTTTATACACAAAATATGTTGATGCTTTCAAGCGTCAATACCCAGGGTTACCCAGTATGACAGTCAAAGAAAACCATGGTGGAACACACATTCATCCTTATCTCAATCGCGTAATTTCAGCACGCGAAATGGCAAGGTTGCAAACATTTCCAGATACATTTCTTTTTGCAGGTTCCATGAAAAAAGCAATGTGGCAAATTGGAAATGCCGTACCGCCTCGCCTAGTAGAGTGTATTGGGTACGGGCTCATTCCTTCCTTAAATGAAATATACAGAAACCTCTCGCAAGAGGAAATAAACTAACAATGCCTTCTAAGATAGAACTTCTACCCCCCATCAATGCTAAGTGCGTGCGGGAAAATGGCAAACAATTTTATGTGGACACTTTGGGAAACCGTTTTCCCAGCGTGACAACCATACTAAATGTTACAAAACCGCAAGAGGAACGCGACAGACTCAACAATTGGAAATTTCGTGTTGGGATGGAAGAAGCAACTCGTATTTCCACAACAGCAAGCCGTCGGGGAACTCAAACTCACAAACAAATTGAACGTTATTTGCTTGGAAAGAACGTTGATTGTCCTGAAGCGAGTCTTCCTTATTGGGAAAGTATCAAGCCTGTCTTAGAAGAAATTGATACAATAAGACTTGTGGAAGGTTCGGTGTTTCACTACAACAAAAGCTATTCTGGTAAAGTCGATTGTGTCGCTAGTTATAAGGGTGTACCTTGTATTTGTGAGTGGAAGACATCAGATAAGCCTAAAGAATCGATTGAGCGATTGTACGAATATCCATTGCAACTAACGGCTTATTTAGGAGCAGTGAACGATTACTATCGAGATTATGGTATTAAGATAGATCGTGCTTTGTTAGTTGTGGCAATTCCGGAGAGAGAGGCTGAGATATTTTGGTTTGAACCAGAAGCCATGCAAGGGTATTGGGAAAAATGGGAAAAAAGGGTTGTTGAGTATTGGCAAAGAATGGGTAACGAATACAATAAGTAGCATAGCTGAGGGTACTAGTTACGTGCTGATTTCTTCGTTAAACTAAGATATCTAGAACCTTTTGCAAAGAAAGTAGGATAAGAGCGGAATAGATATTAATTGCCTGTAGCAAAAATTTGTTCTGCAGTTAGCTGTATATCTTTGAATGTAGGTGATATGATACGGTCACTACCTCGAAATTGGGTAGGTTTTTGATATTGGTTTCTACTAGATGATAACAGGTAAATCGATATTGTCGGTTGCTTTGGATTGCCAATATAATCTCGACCTCCTAAGCCTAAATAATCTACAATCCAGTATTCTGGGATACCTAATGTACTGTAGTCTTCGACTTTTCGCGCATAATCATTTTGCCAGTTAGTACTGACGACTTCTACTACGAGTTTGACAGAAGTTCCTAAAGTAATGACAGGTTCATCTTGCCATAAAGGTTCATTAACAATTGTAGCTTTATCTAGCACTACGACATCAGGACGGAAAGCTGTTGTTGTGCCTAGAGGTTTTATTAAACAACGTGTAGGTGTAAACCAACCAACGCTCAATCGATCTATTTCAACATTCACTTTTCGTAAGATAAAAGCAGCTACTTCTTCATGTGGTCCGGTTGGTTCCATATCAAGAAGTTCTCCGTCAATTAATTCGTAGCGTTCATTATCTCCATATTTAGTCATGAAGTCATCAAATGTCAGGAGTTTCGGAACAGCTTTTGTCATCGCAATCGCACCTCCTTATTTGTTTTGTCGTTCGCACTAAGTCTACCGATACTCAGCTTCAATACTGAATCTAATAGTAGGGGAAGGACAACGCCAACCCTGTCTGCTAGATCTGACAGGAAGACAACCTTGCGATAAGCCGGGTACGGCTTGCGCCAAGGGCGATCGCATTGCTTCCGACGAGATATCATCGGGTTTGTAAAACCACCAATCTCCCCTACTCTCGGATCTTGAGACAGCTGTCAATTTGCGTGTAGGGTATCTCTGCTTGTTGTAAAAGCTCGCTAAAGTCCTTTCTCGTAAACTATTGCTGCGAGGATTCATTTCCTGAGCCCAGGTACAAGTTGCGTTAATATTCCATAAAATAGCAGTCGCTATAAAAAATAAAGTTGGAAATTTATTTTTACCCATACTTCTGATTGAGCAGAAAATAGCAATTCAACATTTGCCTTTACAGAGTCTCTACATTGGCATTTCCAGGTATAGCTGAGAAAGAGAAGACGCTGTCAATACTATGAAATAAATCTCAAAATTGGAGCCATCTATCACTCAAGCACCGCCAAGACAGATTTCGGTAATAATTTATCTTTAAACCAAATAATACGAGCAGGTACATCATTCAATTTAACACCTGCTTTTTCCAAATTCAATCGCTCAGAAATAGCTAAAATCAAATTATGAGACTGAGCGCGACGCACCTGTGCAAACTTTTTTTGCAAATACTCCGGTCGCCAATATCCTACAATTTCTAATAAAAAGGAGCGTCCGTCGGGATGAACCAATCTAAAATCCGGAATCATTACACTTCCAGGTATCGGAATTAAGTCAACTTCTCGCTCCAGTACCCAATCAGTTTTGAGAGCATCCCACTTATCAGCAAAAGAATGCTCTAACATACTGTCATACGGTTTCCCTGGGGGATAATGAGTCACCAAACCGCAATCAGAATTCAAAGTAAACCGCCCTGTTTTCCAAGTATTGGTGTAAACATCCCGAATTTGAAGCGTAGCAGCAAGACTCCATTTTGTAACATGAAGTAAAGCTGGTATAAGTTTAGCAATTGCCAAACCATACCGCGTACTGGGAGTAAACAAACTTGTAGGACCATCAATTGTAATCGTAAATCCGTGGTCAGCATCTCCCTCTATGTAAGACATTAATTGAAACAATTTGAGATATCGAAACAAAAGCTTGTATTGTCCCGGAACGTTTCGATGAGCGTTAATTGTTAATTGGCTCGCCTTATAAAACACCCCCTGTACCTGAGATAAGTTGTAGCGGTGTAACAAACTTTCTGACTGCGGTGCATCAAAAGCAGTTAAAATTTTATTCTCAGATAAATCCGCATACAATCCATTACGCACCTGTTCCGACACAACTTCCCGTTCGAGTTCGCGACTTAATTCATCAGCGATCGCTTGCAAAGTCACCTCTGTCAATTCACGGCTTGGAACAGACTTAGCCGCCAAAGCAAAAACCTTTTCTCTTAACATTTGAGGTTCCAAAGGACTAACCACCTCAAACGTGCAAAAACTGCTTTTTAAAATATAAGCCAAACCACGCTTTATCTTGTAATCTGGAGTATCACCCTCAAACTCCAACAGTTGGCGCTCGAGAACTCCTTGAGAACTACTCACCGCCTTTTGAAAAAAACCAATCAACTCCGTTGCTATCTCTAAATTTTTATCATCAACCTTCAACCTCTTAGGAAGAATTTCTTCCCCATTTTGTCTGTGACTGAGTAAATCAGTTGGTAACATCTTCTTGCTTTTGGATTTTAGATTTTAGATTCTGGATTTTCAGTCTTATAATTCAAATCCAACTGTTCGGCTGCTTTATAACTTTTCCCCTGACCGCTTCCATAAACCACCTGCAAATTCTCTCTTCCCCGCTCTCCTGACTCCTTGCTTCTCTGCTTTCTTTCAACACCGCGCCTCCTAGCCGAAGTCCCTTCCTCAGTTGTATTCTCAGCCACCACCTCATACAACACTGCTTGCTTGTTCCCTTCTTTCCCCCTTCTCAAAACCCTTCCCAAACGTTGAATGTACTCCCTTGCCGAACCAGTTCCTGATAAAATAATAGCAACAGAAGCTGAAGGCACATCTACACCCTCATTCAACACGTGAGAAGCCACCAAAGTCCTATACTCTCCCTCCCGAAATTTCGTTAAAATTTCATGCCGTTCTTTGACAGGAGTTTGATGAGTAATCGCAGGAATTAACAATTCTTGAGAAATGCGATAAACCGTCGCATTATCAGCAGTAAAAATTAAAACTCGTTCCGGATAATGCTGTGTTAATAAATCTAACAAAATTCGCAATTTTCCATCAGTTCCCAAAGCAATTTCCTTAGCTTCACGATGTGCTAGCATTGCCCTACGTCCTGCTTGAGAACGCGCACTCATTTGCACAAATCTTTGCCAACCTTGCATGCTACCCAAAGAAATTTTTGATTCTTTCAAAAAATCATTGCGAGTTTGAATCAATTGATTGTATTTTTCCCGTTCTTGTTGTGAAAGTTTGACTTTAATTTGGACAATTTCGTGTTCTGCTAGGGCTTTACCCGCGAGTTCCTCAGCCCTTTTACGATAAACCTCCGGTCCTATTAAAATATTTAAATCCGCATGCTTCCCATCAGTTCGTTCTGGTGTAGCCGATAATCCCAAACGATAGGGTGCGATCGCATATTCAGCAATTACGCGGTTAAAATCCGTTGGTAGGTGGTGACATTCATCAAAAATCAGCAAAGCGTACCGATCCCCAAGTGTTTCTGCATGAATGGCTGCACTATCGTAAGTTGACACGAGAATGGGTGTTTTATCCCGAGAACCACCTCCTAACAGTCCCACTTCAGCGTCAGGAAATGCTGCTTTTAAATGAGCGTACCACTGGTGCATTAAATCCAGGGTTGGGACAACAATCAGAGTCGTGCGAGGCGTCGATTGCATTGCCATCTGCGCTAAATAAGTCTTTCCGGCTGCTGTTGGTAGTACCACTACCCCCTGTCTTCCCGCCAACTTCCAAGCGGCTAGCGCCTCGCTTTGGTGGGGATAGGGCTCCATTTCCAAACTTGAAGCCAACTCTATTGGGTAAAACTCTTTAGCCTCGTCAATAAAACTGGTGTTTTCTGCTTGTAGCGCTTCTACCAAAGGACGGTATTGAATGGCTGGAATCCGAAATTTTTCTACCCTGTCATCCCACGTAGCAAAATCCATCCAGCCTTTACCGCGAGGTGGTGGATGCAAAATTAATGTGCCACGATCAAAGGTTAATGTAGGGGTGCGACCCATATAAATGCTTTTTCCTACTCTTGAAACTGGGAACTGAGGACTAGAGATTGGGATTGGAAGACAATCCAGCGATCGGTCTCTTGCACCGAGTTCTTTCATTAAATATTAATAACGTAATTATACGTATGATAAATCGGAATGGCTCAGATAAAACACAAGTTAATGCATTTATCAACCAGATCAAATCCCACTGGAAAAGACCCCCCAGTCTTTTTGACTCTTACAATGTCCAGCGTCATCGCTTTACTCTCAAGCGACTGCGACTGCAAGCGCAGCTTATGCTAATTGTTGGTTTAACAGTTATTGCATTTTTCTTGTGGCTTAACGTACAACCTTCAGGTAAATTTTCTGCGCTTACTCTTGGAGTTTGTATAGAAATAATAATCGGTACTTGTTTGTTTTTCTCCAAAACTCAACTCGGTTACCGTCACCCTCACCTTATCTTTTTAAGTTTAAGTTGGTCTGTAACTTGTATCAATCAAATTGGTACCGCTTTACTTTTTCATGTGATTGAGCCAAGAATAGGCATTTGGAATTTAATGTTTCTCACTCAAGCAACGATGGTTCCTGTCCTGTGGCATCTCCATATGATTTCTCAAATAGGAACTATCTTTTGTTACCTGACCTTATACGGACTGTTTCATCCCACTCTAAAATATCCGTTTCCCTATTATGTCGAACAAGGATTGTATTTATTCTGGACTTGTGTTATTTGTAATTTGTCTGTTTATTTTTACGATAAATTACGAAAAGAAGAATTTCACACTCGCAAAGATTTAGAAGTCGCTCAGGAAAAGTCAGATAAATTATTACTCAATATTTTGCCAGAAACCATCGCGTCTAAATTGAAGCACCAGCGAACTACAATTGCCGATCATTTTCATGAAGTGACAGTTTTGTTTGCAGATATTGTTGGCTTTACAGAACTTTCAAGTCATACCTCTCCAACGGAATTGGTCGAGTTACTAAATGAAATTTTTTCCAAATTTGACAAACTAGCAGAACAGCATGGAGTAGAAAAAATTAAAACAATTGGTGATGCTTACATGGCTGTAGCCGGATTACCCATTCCCCGTAGCGACCACGCACTTACAATGGCTAAGATGGCATTGGATATGCAACGCACCATACAACAGTTTAACCAAGAGAGAGATTTGTCGTTTCGCATCCGAATTGGTATTAGTACCGGACCTGTGGTAGCAGGTGTGATTGGTTTGAAGAAGTTTACTTACGATCTTTGGGGAGATACTGTCAATACAGCGAGTCGAATGGAGTCTCACGGAATAGCTGACTGCATTCAAGTTTGTGAAGCGAGTTATGAGCGCTTAAAAGATAAGTTTTTGCTGGAAAAACGGGGTTTAATTTCTGTTAAAGGTAAAGGAAAAATGATGACATATTTACTGAAAGCAGAATATATTAAGAATTAATATGTTTTTTAACAAAAAGTAAAAAAAGATAAACGAATTGAAGCAATTGTGACACTAAAATTTATACAAACTTAATGTTATAGGTAGTCGATAAGACAAAACACAGATATGTGAAAAAATGTAAACTTACTTAGTTAGGAGTTGCACTTTAGCACTAAAGCGCAACTCCTAACCAGCAATCATTATTTCCATCAATTTACTTAAATATGACAAGTTATCACGGTTTTCTGCAATACAAGGAGCACTGACATTGAAAGGAAACAACCTTCTTGCACCTTATTTTATTACCGCCTTGGCTGTAGGTAGCGCTTTAACAATGACATTATTACTACAGTCAATGCTAACACCAACCCTGTTTCAACTTTTTTTTGCAGCTGTTGCCATTAGCTCTAGGTACGGCGGGATGGAATCGGGGTTGTTAGCTACTGTTTTGTCAAGCTTAGCTATTGGTTATTTTTTTAGTCAACCTATATATTCATTAGATATTTTGGCTGTTGACAATCTTTTCCGATTGGGTATATTTATTATTGTTTCAATACTGATTAGCTCGCTCAACTTAGAATTGCGTAATGCAAAACAGCACCTTGAGATAAGTGTTCAGAAGTTACGCTCAAGTGAGACAAGGTTTAGACGACTCATTGAATCTAATATTTTTGGAGTTGCTTTTGGTGATTCCAGTGGCGGTATCCACTATGCCAATGATTATTTTCTAAATATGGTGGGATATACTGCAGAGGATTTACAATTCAAGAAAGTCCGCTGGGACGTTATGACACCCCCAGAATACAGGCAAAGAGATGCAAAACAAGTAGAAGAATCCAAAAAAAATGGAATTGCTACTCCTTACGAAAAGGAATATCTTCGTAAAGATGGCAGTCGGGTACCAATTCTTATTGGTGGTGTCATAGTGGAAGAACCAGGCGCAAATGAATTGGAAATGATAGCATTTGCTCTGGATTTAAGCGATCGCAAACGGGTAGAAGAAGCGTTACGACAGCGAGACTCGGAGATGCGTTTAATTACCAACGCCGTACCTGCGCTCATTTCCTACGTTGATGCTCAACAAAGATATCGTTTCAATAATAAGGGTTATGAAGAATGGCACGGAATTTCCGCGTCAGATATTTATGGCAAAACAATTAAGGAAGTTGTGGGTGAGTCAGTTTATGAGTCAATTTGTCCCCATGTAGAAGCTGTTTTGTCAGGAGAACACGTAACTTACGAAAGTAATTTGAAATATATAGATGGTGTCAGCCGTTATGTCAATATCTCTTATGTTCCCCAATTCAATTCTGATGAAGTCGTAGGATTTGTTGCTCTTATTCAAGATATTACAGAGCGCAAGCAAGCAGAAATTGCTTTGAAAGAAAGTGAAGAACGGTTTCGCCAACTTGCAGAAAAAGCCGAAGCCACTAACCGAATAAAAGACGAGTTTTTAGCCACACTCTCACACGAACTTCGTACCCCTCTCAACGCCATGCTTGGTTGGACGCAGCTCCTAACCACCAGAAAGTTTGATGAAAATACGACTGCTAGAGCGTTAGAGACATTAGACCGCAATACTAAATTATTATCAACACTTATAGAAGATGTTTTAGACGTATCGAGAATTATTACAGGGAAACTGCGCTTGGATGTTCGACAAGTAAAACTTGTACCTGTTGTCCTTTCAGCAATTGAGACAATACGTTCCGCTGCTGACGCTAAAGACATTACTATTGAATCGTTTTTAGATCCCTCTATCGGTATTGTTTTAGGTGATAGCAATCGCTTGCAACAAGTTGTCTGGAATTTACTTTCTAACGCTGTTAAGTTTACACCTCGTGGTGGTAAGGTTGAGGTGAAATTGTTTTTAGAAGAGAGTCAGTGGGAAAAAACTCAACGCTCGGCACTGATTGAAGTTAAAGATACAGGAGAAGGAATTGCTCCCGAATTTCTACCTTACGTCTTTGAACGCTTTCGTCAAGCTGATAGCTCAAGTACGCGAGCGCATGGAGGACTCGGATTGGGTTTAGCGATCGTTCGCCATCTCATAGAATTGCATGGTGGTATAGTTTGCGTTACCAGCCCCGGAATTGGTCAAGGTGCAACATTTATTGTTAGTTTACCTTTAAAAACAGGAGGAAAAGAAGAGAGTGAGAGAGTTACAGAAAAAGAAAAATTGCGATCCTCACTTCCTCCTGTTTACCCATCGCCCCATCCTCTCAATGGTTTGCGGATTCTAGTTGTGGATGATGAGCCAGATGCGCGTCAGATAATTACTACAGCATTAGGACAATATAAAGCAACAGTCATGGCAGTTGCTACTGCAACAGAAGCATTTGAGGCGCTGCAACGATTTCAACCAGATGTACTGGTAAGTGATATTTCTATGCCACAAGAAGACGGTTATTCCTTAATTCGTAAAATTAGGGAATTAAGTGAAGAGCAAGGCGGGCGCACTCCTGCTGTGGCGCTTACAGCATATGCTAGAGCAGAAGACTGCGATCGAGCACTGCTTGCAGGTTTTCAACTTCACGTTCCCAAGCCAGTCAACCCAGATGAATTAGCAGCAGTTATTGCCAATCTTGTTGGGGAAATGTAATTTTCTTTAATTATCTAGAATGGAACTAAAAGTGAAGATATTATAGTACCTGCTTCTGACCTACTGAATTTTGAGCAAGAGGAAAACATGAGTATTGTCATATCAGATGAAACTTTGCATGAAGCGTGGAATGACAGAAACTGAATTTAAACAGGAAATTGCGCTGTTGCTGTTTGAGTCAGGAAAACTTTCTCTTGGTTATGCTAGCAAATTAGCAGAAATAGATAAAATACGGTTTCAACAATTGCTTCAAGAACGCAAAATTCCCTTATACTCTTATGAAATAGAAGATTTTGAACTCGATTTGAAAAATTTACGGGAATTAGGTAGGTTGTGATTGTTGTCAGTTATTTTCTATAAACATCTTTCCGATGCTTACACTGCAAAATTCGTACCACTTGATTTTCATCATCTCAATCTGTTTTTGTACTGCCTTTGAAATAAGGACTTGGATTTACTTTAGGAATAGATGTACGCAGATAAATTTGTAGAAAATTGCTTTTTTGGTAAATATCATAAAAATAGAACACATCATTGAGGAGAATCAATCGCCATGACCATTATTACTGCAAAATGGACGATTGACGAGTATCATCGGATGATCGAGGCTGGTATCCTAGACGATCGCAAGGTTGAGCTACTCAAAGGAGAAATTGTAGAAATATCGCCAGAAGGAGAAACCCATGCTTATTCTAGCCATGAAGCCAGTCAGTATTTAACGAAGTTGCTAGGTAGCCGTGCTACAGTACGTCAAGCCAAGCCTATTACTTTGCCTAACAATTCTGAACCCGAACCAGATACTGCTATTGTCCAACCTTTAGGGCGTGAGTATAGAGTTCACCATCCCTATCCAGAGAACATCTTTTGGCTGATTGAGTATTCCGACTCTAGCTTAGATAAATATTTAGATAAGAAAAGCAAGATTTATGCTGAAGTCAGTATATTAGAATATTGGGTCGTTAATCTTAAAAAGCTACAACTAGTAGTGTACCGCGATCCTACTGACGGAGAGTACGCTACAAAATTTACCCTAACTACAGGAACCATTCAACCTCTCGCCTTTCCTGGCATTTCTGTGTCAGTAGAGGAAATTATCAGTGCTTGGATTATACTTCCACAAACCAACTTGCGATAAGCCGGGTACGGCTTGCGCCAAGGGCGAACCCGAAGGGCAATGCGCTTCTAGTTGAGCGAACTTATACCGTAGAGTTGGGTTTGTCGGCGATTTATCTAATTGCGGGTAACTTTGTCCAAACTTTTAGAAACGGTTAATACAAGATGACTGAGGAGTATTCCAATCTTATGAGTATTCAAGCAGCATATGATAATTGGTCAGACACATACGACACTGACAAAAACTTGACACGCGATTTGGATCGAACAGTTACTAGAGAAACCTTGATTGGTTTGAGTTGCAGATCGGTTGTTGAGATTGGCTGTGGTACAGGTAAAAATACTCTTTTTCTTTCACAAATTGCTGAAAAAGTTCATGCTATCGATTTTTCAGCATATATGCTTGAAAAAGCAAAAGAGAAAGTGAATTCAGCTAACGTAATATTTTCCCTAACGGACATTACAAAACAATGGGCTTGTGAGAATGGATCTGCCGATTTGATAACCTGCAATCTCGTTCTAGAACATATAAACGATCTCCCTTTTATATTTTCAGAAGCATCCCGCGTATTAGGTAAAGGAGGACACTTCTTTATATCTGAGCTACATCCCTTCAAACAATATGAAGGAACAAAAGCTAATTTTCAAAGGAATCAAGAGAGAGTTGAAATTCCAGCTTTTGTGCATCACATCTCAGATTATATTAGCACGGCAAAAAATTATGGTTTCACTCTTGAGAAGTTCCAAGAATGGTGGCACGAGCAAGATTGCAATAAACCTCCAAGAATTGCATCATTCTTGTTCAAAAAGTGAAGGCGATGCAAAAAGTATGATAATCAGAGATTAACGAAAGGTGTATCCCACAATCCGATCTATAAAATTAGTCTGGAATTTTTAGCTATTGAGCGCTGCTAATTGTACTAGTAAATATACTTTAGGTTGGAAATGTAAAAAAACATATGGGGAATTGCAAGCGTATTGGCATTCTTACAAGTGGAGGAGATTGCTCGGGGTTGAATGCTGTCATTAGAGCTGTAGTTCATTGTGCGTGTGGCAAAGGTTGGGAAGTCCTGGGAATTCGTCAAGCAACTCTCGGATTGATGGCGCGTCCCGAGCAATTTACAAAACTGGAAGTTGACTTAGTTGACCCACTGTTAACTTCTGGTGGGACAATGTTAGGAACTACCAACACAGGCGATCCTTTTGCTTTTCCCATGCCTGATGGCAGTCTATGCGATCGCTCAGAAGAAATTATTGCAGGTTACCATCAACTGGGTTTAGACGCTTTGATTGGAATTGGGGGGGATGGTAGCTTGGCTATTCTTCGTCGCTTGGCACAACAAGGTGGTATTAATTTAGTGGGTATTCCCAAAACAATTGATAATGATATTGGGATTACCGAACACGCGATCGGTTTTGACACGGCTGTGAATATTGCCACAGAAGCGCTCGATAGATTGCACTTCACGGCAGCTTCTCACAGTCGAGTCATGATTTTAGAAGTGATGGGTCGCGATGCGGGACACATTGCCATTGCTGCGGGGATTGCTGGAGGAGCAGATGTCATATTAATTCCAGAAATCCCCTACACCATTGACCATATCTGCAACAAAATTAAACAGCGCCAAGAGCAAGGCAAAAACTATTGTTTAATTATTGTTTCCGAAGCAGTTCGTACAGTTGAGGGTGAAACTGTCACGATGACAAATCGTTTGGGTCAATCCCGATATGGCGGGATCGGTCAGTATTTAGCCGACCGAATTAGCGAGTGCATTCTTGCAGAAACCCGAGTCACAGTTTTAGGACACATCCAACGGGGAGGAACGGCTTCACCACTCGATCGACTCGTAGCAGCAGCCTTTGGTGTAGAAGCGGTCAATCTCATTGCTGAAGCTAAATATGACTACATGGTGACATGGCAAAATCGCCAGGTGGTCGCAGTACCAATTGCTGAAGCGATCGCTCAATACAGAGCTGTCAGTCCAGAGGATACCTTAGTGAAAACTGCTCGCGGTTTGGGTATTTATTTAGGAGATTGACCGCATCATTCGGAGATTGGTATCCTATCTTAAAAAACAAGGGTGAGCCGCATCGCACCCTTGTTTGCCATATCTGTATTGTTTGGTAGGAATACCTGTGTTAAAGAATGTTTATTTTTGGTCGGTTTGTTGTTCCTACAGAATTTCTCTCTCCCAAAAGGCTATGGTGGTGTACAGCTCTCTACAAAAGAGATGAAACATCGTCAAAAGGGAGAATTGGAATGAAGTTCCCCCCTTTTTTAAGGGGGGTTAGGGGGGCTCGAAACCGCCAGAATGCACTTTAGAAAACTTGTGTACACCACCTTAGCCCAAAAGGAGAGAGATTAAGTTTTTTCTCCCTTCTCTCCTTAGGAGAAAGGTTGGGGATGAGGACAGCTTTTGAGGACGTACTTAAAAATTCTTAATTAATAAATGTAAACTTCTTCTGGTTTTTGCGTAATGCCGTCTAACAATGCCGATGAATTACATGAAGGTTTAATTCAAGTTTTACTACGCGTGTAGGAAGGTTCATATCAGAGGGAAACCTCTGACAGAACCAGAACTTACCTTAGTACACATCAACTCACACTTTTTTCAAGAGGAGCTGACATACAAAAGAATATAACATACTACCTAATTTAGAAGCCTGAGTATTATCTTCGTTCAATTGTAATTTTTTGACAAAGTTTGAGTTATTTTATGCATTTTTTCAATAAATCATACGTAGTAGCTTGTTAGGAATCAATCACAAACAGTTAAGGAGTTTTGCAGGGTATGGCTTATGAGATAGAGATTGGCGATCGCATTATAACTAGCGAAGAACTGATCGCTTTGGTCGCACAGTACAACATGGTGCCACAACTCTTACAAGAAATCGTTATCGATAGAGCGATCGAGCAAATAACCTGCATAAGAGAAGAAATCGCTGTAGCTAGCCAGCAATTCTTCAAACAACATCAAATTAGTAATTCTACCGAACATGAAACATGGCTAAAACGTTACAACCTCAACCATCAGCAATTTCAAGCCCTGATAACTCGCAAGTTAAGAATAGAAAAATTTCAGCAAGCAACTTGGGGAAACAAACTAGAATCTTACTTTCTCCATCGCAAGCCACACTTAGATCAAGTCATATACTCTTTGATTCGCACGCAAGAATTAGGCATTGCCAATGAACTGTATTTTCGCATCCTAGCTGGGGAGCAAACCTTTGCTGAAGTGGCGCGGGAATATTCTGTAGGACCAGAAGCAGACAGAAGCGGAATTGTCGGACCTGTTGACCTTGGCTCGTTGCACCCTGGCTTAGCAAAGCAACTTCAAGTCAGTCAACCCGGTCAAATTTGGCGTCCCGTACCTTTTGGAGAATTTTTCGTTATTATACGCTTGGAAAAATTTCTTCCCGCACAGCTCGATCAATTTATGAAACAACGTTTGTTAAAAGAATTATTTGAAGGTTGGTTGCAAGAACAAATTAATCAGCTCTCAGCTACAGATAAAGCTTGGATGAGGGTGACACGCAAACAGCCACAAGAGAAATCTACTAACGCCGCATAGGAAAAGATTAGAAAAATTGGTGCAGCATATGATGACAAATATTTCTGTTGATATAAAAGAATACTTAACAAGTTCATTTCCTTTTTTACACTTATCAGAAAAGACTCTAAACAATTTACAGAAAAAATTTCAATTTTTGCGCTACCGGATGGGTCAAACAATCGCAAAAAGAGAAGCCCTACCCGAACAAATTAGCATTATCTGTCAAGGACAAGCTCGTTTGCTAGGATACGATCCTCGGTCAGGCAAACCCGATACTTTGATGTTGCTGCAACCAGGAGAAGTGATAGGTTGGGTAAGTCATGTACGGGATGTGGCTTGTGAAACTGCGATCGCATCTACAGAAGTGATTTGTCTAAATTTGCCTGCTACCGATTTTCTATCTTTAATGAAGCAAGAATCAGCCTTTGCGGAAGCATTGCAAAGTCGAATCTCCCTAACAGAACTGTATGAATTATTAGGAGAAGAACTCAATCGGCGAGCTGATGGCAACACGGATTTACTGAAACTGACACGAACTGCTTGGGAAACAGCTGTTGTGCAAACATTCCCCATGGGACGATCCTCCTTAATTCCTGGAAATGGGGAAGACCGTCTGTGGTTAGTCAGCGGTAGTTCTCATACTAAATTTCCTGTAGGCAGTCCTGTAGACTTAAACGCTAACACAAAGCTACCCCTTCACGGAAACCTGCGTTTAGTTGGTGTACCAAAGTATTTACTACCAGCATCTATCATTCCTGTAACAACATCCACAACAGCAGATTCCTGGGCATCAGATATTCCCTACGCCTCAGAAATCGTTGCCAAACCAGCCATATCCAAGCAATCCCAAAGAGAAAAATATCCTTATATTCGGGCTAGAGGTCCAATTGATGCAACCCTGGCATGTTTTCAGATGTTGAGCCAGTATTTCAATATGCCCTTCCGCCGAGATATGCTGCGGCGAGTTTTGACCAAACAACAAGAAAACGCGGGTAGTTTATCCCTGCAATTTTGCGGTGCAGTTGCAGAGTTGATGGGGCTGACAACCCAGATAGTCAAAATTCCTGCATCTGCTGTCAGCAGATTGCAACCTCCCGTCATGATTTCCTGGCAAGATACTTTTGCAGTTATCTACAAAACCAGTCCCCAGGAGTTACTCATTGCCGTTCCTGAAATGGGACTCGTGCGTCGCAAGTCAAGAGACTTTGCTGAAACTTGGGGTACTGAAGGGGAAGTGTTACTCCTACAACCTACAAAACACACACCTAAATCGAGATTTGGTCTCTCTTGGTTTGTCCCCTCTCTGCGACGCTATCGAAAAGTTCTGATTGAGGTCTTGATTGCTTCAATAGTGGTACAGATTTTTGGCTTGGTGAATCCTCTTGCAACACAAGTCATCATTGATAAAGTTATTGTAGGCAATAGCCCCGATACCCTAGAAGTTTTCGGTATATTTTTAATAGTCGTCTCAATTGTAGAAGCTATACTGTCTAACGTTCGCACCCATTTATTTGTAGACACGACAAATCGCATAGACCTTTCGTTAGGTTCAGAAGTCATCAATCACCTGCTACGCTTACCACTCTCCTATTTCGATCGCCGTCCCGTAGGCGAATTAGCAACGCGAATTAACGAACTCGAACACATCCGTTCCTTCCTCACCGGTACGGCTTTAACAGTAGTCATGGATGCGGTGTTTTCAGTGATTTACATCGCTGTCATGGCTATTTATAGTTGGGTGCTGACCTTAGTGGCTTTAGTGACAGTACCGCTATTTGCCCTATTGAACCTATTAGTATCGCCAATTATGCGGCGACAATTGCATGAAAAAGCCGAGCGCAACGCCGAAACTCACTCCTATTTGGTAGAGGTTATGGCGGGAATGCAAACAGTCAAAGCGCAAAATTTAGAATTACGCTCCCGCTGGCAATGGCAAGAACGCTACGCCCGCTACATTAGTGCTGGGTTTAAGACAATTTCTACCCAAACAACTGCTGGGTCTCTCAGCAACTTCCTGAACAAACTCTCTACTTTATTAGTTTTATGGGTTGGAGCTTATCTAGTTCTCAACGGACAACTCACCTTGGGACAACTTATCGCTTTCCGCATCATCTCTAATTACGTCACAAGTCCCTTACTGCGCTTAGTCCAACTGTGGCAAAATTTTCAAGAAACAGCTTTATCCTTACAACGCCTGAGCGATATTCTCGATACACCCCAAGAAGAAGAACAGGGAGAACATCAAAATATCCTCATGCCTGCAATTGAAGGTCACGTTTGCTACCAGAATGTTTCTTTTAGTTTCCGTCCCAACAGCCCCATGCAACTGTGCAACATCAATGTCGAATTCCCTAGAGGTTCATTTATAGGTGTTGTCGGTCAGAGTGGTTCTGGGAAAAGTACTATGTTAAAATTATTACCCAGACTTTACGAGCCAGTCTCGGGAAAAATCTTGATTGATGGTTACGATATCAGCAAAGTAGAGCTTTATTCCCTCCGCCGTCAAATAGGGGTAGTCTTACAAGATACTTTATTGTTTGATGGAACAATCCGAGAAAATATTGCTTTAGCTTATCCAGATGCTAGCGATGAAGAGATTATTGCTGCTGCCAAAGTCGCTTACGCTCACGACTTTATCATGTCATTGCCCAACGGCTACAACACTCAAGTTGGCGAACGAGGTTCTGGTTTATCTGGAGGACAAAGACAGCGAGTTGCGATCGCTCGCACAGTCTTGCAAAATCCGCAATTACTGATTTTAGACGAAGCGACAAGTGCTTTAGACTACAATGCGGAAGCACAAGTGTGCCGCAATCTAGCAGAAGCATTCAAAGACAAAACAGTATTTTTCATCACTCACAGATTGACTACTATCCGTAACGCCGATGTCATTTTGATGATGGATAAAGGCGCGATTGTAGAACAAGGAACCCATGAAGAATTGATGTCTCTTAAAGGTTACTACTACTGTTTGTATAAACAACAAGAAAAAGGCTAATGGTGAGTCCAGCGCTGCAGGCGGGTTTCCCGCCGTAGGCGACTGGTGAGACCAGCCCTGCAGGCGGGTTTCCCGCCGTAGGGGACTGGCGAACCCGAAGGGCGAACCCGGAGGGCTAATGGCTAATAGCTAATGGCTAATAGCTAATAGCTAATGGCTAATGGTTAATGGCTAAGATAATTAGCTACTAGCTATTAATAATTGGTAATTAACAATGAGTAATATTATGAATACTGAATACAAATTCGATCAACCCGTTATATTAGAACAATCTTCTACCTGGTCGCGGACGATTGTGTGGGGAATTATTGGTATTACTGCTTTTACAATTATTTGGGCATCAATCTTTAAAATTGATGAAGCAATTCCCGCAACTGGTAAGTTAGAACCTCAAGGTGCAGTGACTGATGTGAAAGCTCCTGTTAGTGGTGTTGTTAAGATCGTTCATGTTAAAGATGGTCAGCGAGTGAAAAAAGGCGACCTCCTCGTGACTCTCGAACAAACGACTGCGAAAGCACAGTTGATATCATTACAAAAAAATCGTTCTGCTTTGGTACAGGAAAATGATTTTTACCGCCGTCATCTAGCAGGGAATGTTTCATCGAATCTTAAACTAGGAGTCACACTTAATATTCGTCCGGAAATTGCTTCTTTAACTCAGAGTCGTGCTGCGATCGTTGCTGAAAATCAAGTTTATCGCGCACAGTTAAGTGGTTCAACACATGGAGTGACCTTGACTCCAGACCAAAAGTTGCGCTTGCAAAGCCGTGAATCTGATTTTAGTTCTCGCCTAGCGGATATTCAGCTAGAAAAAGAGAAAACAATTGAGAAATTGAGCCAAAACCAGCTTGAGTTAACTAGTGCGAAAAATGTACTGGCTATTAGTCAAAGAATTTTCAAAGATATGGAAACGGTCATGAAGGAGGGTGCTTTTCCAAGAGCGAGGTATTTGACTCAACAGCAGGAAGTTGTAAAATCTCAAGCAGAAGTTGCTCGTCTTATGAAAGAACAGCAGCAATTAAAACTAGCGATCGCCCAATCAAATGAAAAAATCCGCAATACTGAAGCTCTTTCTAAAGAGGATTTACTTTCACGCATCACAGTTAATGAAAAAAGTATTGCTGAAATCGACAGTCAACTGACTAAAATTATTTTGGAGAATCAAAAGAAAGTTAACGAAATTGACAGCCAAATCAGTCAATCGCAGGAAACTCTGAAATATCAAAAAATTAGCGCTCCTGTGGATGGAACTATTTTTGAGATGCAACCTTCTAGTTCTGGATTTGTTGTGAATACGACTGAGCCAGTTGTAAAAATCGTTCCTAATGAAGAATTAGTTGCTAGAGTGTATATTACTAACCGCGATATTGGCTTTGTTAGACAAGGGCAGAAAGTCGATGTCAGAATTGATTCTTTTCCTTTCCAAGAGTTTGGTGATATTAAAGGAGAACTGATTTGGATTGGTTCTGATGCTTTGCCACCCGATCAAATTCACAATTTTTATCGTTTTCCGGCAAAAGTGCGTTTGGATAAGCAATCTGTCTTGGTGAGCGATCGCTCTTTGTCCCTACAATCGGGTATGTCCATCAATGCCAATATAAAATTGCGTCAGCGTACTATTATGAGTATCTTTACTGATTTCTTAGTACAGAAAGCAGAAAGCCTGAAGTCTATTCGCTAATTCAATCCCGAACAGGTGAAAGCAGCCCAGTAAAAAGGGTGAGAGAAAGGTTTGGACTCTTGGCAAAAAGATTCCAAATTTTTTCTGGCTTGGTAAATTAGTTTTCCAATGCGAAGGTGTTTTTTATATTCTTCATTTAAAAATAACACTTGTTGTGCTGCTAACGCTGGGTATTACCTGAACGATCGTACTTGGTTTTATTTGTTTCCCATCTTTATCAGCAAAGTAAACAAGACTATGGTTTTAAAGCTGGCGATCGCGTAGCACTTAACATTGCAAGTAATTGGTATTAGAACTGACTGCGTTATTATGTTATTCTCAGTAAATTTTCGAGCGAGCCTCTTAAAACACGTTTATTATGGTAGCGATAGAAACACGATCGCACACAGTAAATTTTCACAAAAGTCTCAAGACGCGCCATAGCGCGTCTCTACAAAAAGTTATATGTGTAGCTGAATAAATAATGCAGTCTTCTAGACAGGACGTAGGTTTAGCAGTTCTTGAGGAGATGCCAGCATATCGATCGCTACAAAGAAAATTTTGCCTTCAGGATTGATTAAGAACCGCCACGCAATGTTCATGCCAAGCTGTACACCGAACCAAGGAGTTTGGACTTTACCTGTGATTTTTAATTGTTTAGAACCATCTGCTAAAACTTCTGATATACCCTTTTCTGGCATGATGTTGAGTCCTTGTGCTTCTGCGCGCAAATAGGCTGCAATTGCTTGAGGACCAACAATCGGCTTTTGGAAAGGAGGTTGCAAAGCACCATCTGGAGTAAATAGAGCAATAGCAGCGTCAAAATTGTCTGCGTTTAGAGCCTCAATGTAGTTGATTACAGTCGGATCTGTGATGCCCTCGATAGTGACTTTAGTCGGAGATGGGACAGTGCGCTCGAACATGGGTTCTACAGCTGCTCTTGCGTAATTAGTAGAACTTGCTCCTGGGTCATATCCCATATCTACTACAGTATTGCGAAGGACTGTAATTTGTTGTCCTGGATCGAGTTTTTGAATGGCTTCTAACACGACTCTGACACCAGTACTCATTTGATAGCCCGGTGGGATAGGAGCAACAAGTCCCTGTTTCATCAACTCTCCTAACTCGTACCAGAAAGCTAGCTTGGTGTTAACGCTGAAGTTTGCATAGGAGCGGCTGATGGGCGTGTCAATATGGTCAGCAAGCTCTCTCATAACTTGCGTTTGCTCGTCATTAGATAGTTGCTTGATTTGGTTGAGTAGCCCTTCTGCTAGTTGCAAACGCGCTGCTCCTGGAGCCGCAGGAGTGATTGTACGACCTAGCTCGGTGTAGGCAAACCAGAGTAATGCCAATTTATCATCAACGCTAAGTTGGTCAAATAGTGCTATAGTTGCTGGGATTGGACTGGGCACTTGAGTGCCGGAGAAAATCTTTTGCGCCGATTCAATAGATAAAGACATATTAAAATCTCCACGTTTATCTGTTTACTGATTGCGCTGATTATTCAGAAGACGATGTCAAAACACAAGCTACTCTAGCCGTTGAATTAGTTTCAGGAATTAGGCGATCGCCAGAATCGAGGCTATCCCGTATTCCATGAAAAATAGCAGGCATAATGGTTTATGCTGCTTTGTAAAGTAATGTAACACTTACTTTAAGTTCTGTAAAGATATTTCAACAAATAATGACTTACAAGGTGATGCGTAAGGGATTTTCAAAAAATAAATTACCCCAGAATCTAGAACGGGCGTCCCCGCCACTAACATAGAACGGGCGTGACGGGGGAGATGCTCAAACCATCAGAAAAATGAATTTAACGACGGTTTTCAACGGGTGTTTTTTCTTGGGAATTCGCCTTTGACTTTTTGGAGCCTTTAGATCGATCGCGGTCTTTTTTCAAAAAGCGATCGCCAAGCGTCTCAATAACAATGTATAAGACTGGCACTACAAACAAAGTTAAAAAAGTAGCAATCAGCATTCCACCAAATACTGCTGTACCAAGTGATTGTCGGCTACCTGCACCTGCTCCCGTTGCAAATAGCAATGGAGCAATCCCCAGTAGAG
The DNA here is from genome assembly GCF_045999855.1 of Tolypothrix campylonemoides VB511288_2. Lineage (NCBI taxonomy): Bacteria > Bacillati > Cyanobacteriota > Cyanophyceae > Nostocales > Tolypothrichaceae > Tolypothrix > Tolypothrix campylonemoides. The sequence goes on along the minus strand of NZ_JBFPMW010000002.1, from coordinate 254,567 downwards.
TGGAAATAGCCGTCATGAGAATCGGGCGCAGGCGTTCTTGCGATGCTTCAAGAGCTGCTTTCGTAATGGAATAACCTTGCTCTCGGAGTTGATTTGCAAACTCTACAATTAAAATGGCATTTTTACTTGCCAATCCAATCAGCATCACCAAACCAATTTGACAGTAGACATCGTTAGGCAAACCACGCAATGATTGAGCCGAAAGAGCACCTAAAATAGCTAAGGGTACAGCTAAAAGAATAATCAAAGGATCGATATAGTTCTCGTATTGAGCCGCTAGAACCAGGAAGACAAACACCAGTCCGAGGGCAAAAATAATCGGTGCTTGACCCCCAGACTGCAATTCTTCCGCAGAAATACCAGACCATTCATAACCTAAATTAGGTGGTAGAGTTTCTTCAGCGAGCTGTTGCATCGTCTGAATTGCTTCTCCAGAACTAGAACCAGGAGCTGCTGAGCCAGTAATTTCTATTGAGCGGAACAGGTTATAGCGATTTATGGTTTGTGCTCCAGTAGTGGGGGTAATCTTTACTAAAGTACTTAAAGGAATCATCTTATCCTGTTCCGAACGAACATATAATTGGCGGATATCATCAGGATTGGAGCGGAACTGTGCCTCTGCTTGGACATATACCCGATAACTGCGTTCTTCTAACGTGAAGTCATTCACATACTGTGACCCTAAAAGGCTTTGCAGTGTGCCGAAAACATCTTCTACAGACACTTGTAAGGCTTTCGCTCGGTTGCGATCGACTTCTACCAGTACCTGTGGCGTATTCGCTGTAAAAGTGGTGTAAACACTTTGCAATCCGGGTCTTTGATTGGCTTGCCCAATTAACTGGTTTGCTGCTTGTACTAAACTTTCCAAACCCACATTGCCTTGGTCTTGCAACTGAAATTGGAAGCCTCCAGTAGAACCCAAACCTGGAATTGCTGGAGGATTATTGGGAAGAATTCTAGCTTCTGGAATTCCCGAAAGTGATTTTCTTAACTTATCAATAATTGCTTGTGCTGACTGTCCCTTTTCTGTTCGCTCATCCCAAGGCTTGAGAGATGTAAAAACAACACCACTATTGGCAGTATTTCCACTGAAGCCAAAACCTCCAACAGCAAAAGTCCCTCTCACTTCAGGAAATTTTAATATTTCGGTTTCTACCTTCTTCATGACATCGCTGGTGTAGTTCAGCGACACTCCCGGCGGTCCTTGTATGAGAGTAATGAAGTAGCCTTGGTCTTCTTCCGGTAAAAATGCTGTAGGGACACTTAGGAACAACCAAGCTGTCAACCCCAAACTAGCAACAAAAAGTGCCAGAATAATATACTTAATCTTGACTATCTGGTTGAGAATGCGTTGATAACCCCGGCGCAACCAGTTCAGAAAGCCATTAATCCGGTCAAAAATCCATCCCAACCATCCGCCAGTTCTTTGCCTTTGACGTAACAACAACCCAGAGAGTGAAGGAGTGATGGTTAATGCAAGGAAAGTGGAAATTGCAATTGAGAAGGCGATCGTCAAAGCAAATTGCCTGTAAAGTGCTCCCGTTGTTCCTGGAAAGAATGCTACTGGTACAAACACTGCCATGAGGACTAGTGAAGTGGCAATGACTGCTCCAAACAACTCTTGCATAGCTACAGAAGCAGCCTGACGCGGCTCCATCCCATCTTCCTGAATGCGACGCGAAATATCTTCAACAACAACGATCGCATCATCAACGACCATCCCTGTTGCTAGAGTTAAACCGAACAACGTCAAGCTATTGATCGAAAACCCAAACGCTTTGATAAAAGCAAAGGTTCCAATCAAGGCAACTGGAATTGTAATCGATGGAATAATTGTAGTGCGCCAGTCTTGCAGAAAAACAAATATAATCAGTACAACTAAGGCGATCGCAATCAACAGAGTGATTATCACTTCTGTCAGTGATGCTTGCACAAACAAAGTTGAGTCAATAGACACTTCATATTTAATACCAGGAGGAAATCTCTCAGAAAGTCTCTGCATTTCAGCTTTGACTCCGTTAGCAACATCCAAAGCATTACTACCTGGTAATTGATAAATACCTAAACCAACAGCATCTTTGCCTCGAAAGCGCAAAAAGGAATCGTAATTTTCTGCTCCCAGTTCTGCCCTACCAACATCTTTCAGTCTAACAAGCGTACCATCCGCGCCTGTTTTCAAGATGATATTCTCAAATTGGGAAGCATCCTCCAACCGACTTTGCGCCCGCACATCAAGCTGATATCTTTGCCCTTCTGGTGCTGGTTGCTGACCGAGCCGCCCCGCACCGACTTGTAAGTTCTGTTCTTGCAGTGCTTCAGTCACATCCCGAACAGTAAGATTGCGGCTGGCTAATTGATTGGGATTTAACCACAGGCGCATGGAATACCTGCGTTCCCCAAAAATATTGACATCACCAACCCCTTCCACACGTTTGAGAGCATCTACTAAGTAGAGGTCAGCGTAGTTGCTTAAAAAGATAGTGTCATACTCGTTGTTTTCAGGATACAAACCGAAAGCCAATAAAAGCGAACTAGAGCGCTTGGTGACGGTAACGCCTGTTTGCTGTACGACATCTGGTAACTGAGCTTCAGCCACAGATACCCGGTTTTGGACATCGACAGCAGCAATATCTTGGTTGCGGTCTGGATCGAAGGTGACTGTAATTGAACTCGAGCCAGAGTTACTACTGCTCGAACTGATATATCTCTGACCGGGAACGCCGTTAATTTCCCGTTCTAACACAGTTGTCACCGTGTTTTCTACAACCTCTGCACTTGCTCCCGTATAGTTAGCTGTAACGTTAACTTGGGGAGGACTGATTTGAGGATACTGAGCAATAGGTAGTGTAGGAATGCTAATTGCCCCCAGTAGCAAAATAATTAGGGTGCAGACGCTAGCAAAAACAGGTCGTTTAATAAAGAAGTCAACAAACATGGGAAAATTGCTAATGGCTAATTGCTAATGGCTAATTGCTAATGGCTAATGGATGGACTATTAACTATTAGCTATTACTTAGATGCAGGGGTAATAGAAGCACCATTTTTTAGATTAAGTAAACCCGCAACAATGATTTTTTCTCCTGGCTCCAATCCTTCAATTACTTGATAACTATTACCTTGGAGATCGCCTAACTTAACGAGTTTTTGTCTGGCTATCAATTGGGTTTTTCCTTGTTGGTTTTGTTCTTGCTGTTGAGCTACATAAACAAACGTTTGTCCTGCTACGCGAGAAATTGCTTCAGTAGGAATGAGAACTCCGGGTCGTTGTTCCCAAATAACTCTTGCTTGCACAAAAGAATCAGCCCGCAATTGACCTTTAGCATTATCAAAGAGTGCTTTAATTAAAACAGATTGCGTGTCATTGGCTGTTTGAGGAGAGATAAAAAATACCTTACTGGTTCCAATATTTTGACCTTGCGCGTCGATCAGCTGTACTGGTGTACCTACACGCACTCTCGAAGCCTGCTGTAATGGAATAGAAATATTTACCTCTAAAGGTTGATTTTGGGTAATGGTTGTCAGTTGAGTGGAAGTAGTGACTATATCTCCTACTTTGACTGGAATATTACCAACCGTACCAGCAAAAGGTGCTGTGACTCGATAGTTCTGGAGTTGAGCTTGCGATTGCTGAGCATTAGCCTGTGCTTGCTGTACTGCTTTTTCTGATTGAGCCACAACAGCCCGTTGGGCTTCAATTTTCTTGTTAATAGCAGCAAGGCTGGATCGGGCTGCTTGGAATTGATTCAAGTATTGGTCTCTTGTTTCCCGCGAGACTGCTCCTTGAGTTGCAAGGTTAGAGTATCTTTGGTACTGTTCTTGGCTTAATCTCAATTGAGATTGATTGGAGAGCCTTTCGGCTTCAAGAGAACTCAGTGTCGCCCTAGCGCTTGTGACTTCTGCTTGAGATGCAGCGACAGCAGCCGTTGCACCACTGAGGGCTGCTTGTTGTTCGTCAGGATTGATTTGAACAATAGCCGTTCCTGTTTGTACCTCATTTCCTGGTTTGACAAAAATTTGGGACACTCGACCTTGGGTTTCTGGTTGAAGTGTGACGGATCGACGTGACTCTAAGTTTGCAACAAATTCTGCGCTGTCTCTAATTGTTGCTGTCTGAACTGTAGATATTCTTACAGGTACTGCTTGCGATTGGCTTTGACCTGGTGGTGATTGTTTTTGAGCATTGTTATTTTGCCACCAACGCCAACCAAAGCCTCCACCAATCAGCAATGCGATCGCTCCTAGAATTAACCACCAATTCCGCTTCTTTGGTGATGGGGGTTTTCTGTCAGTGTCGGGGAAAGTATCATCTAGATCGGCTTCTTCAACCGTGTTGGTCTGTTGGCTAATCTCTTCCTGTGTTTGTGGAATGACTACCACGCTAAAGCGGTTATCTTTACTGTCTGGTGTTCTCGTGTGCTTTGTATCCTCAAAAGGTTCAAAATGTTTCATATGCGTAGTATCCTGATTTAAATAACTTCCTGTAGACTGACAACAATTTCAACCTTAAGTAAGAGTTCGGACCAATATTTAATTGTTAATTTATTTGTTCTTCCTCACACTAATTGAATAAATGAATAAGTATATTTATTAGCTAATTTTTGTCATAAATGGATAATACCCTCCTTATACCAGAAGCTCTTTCGGATTTATTTAAGTTTCTTCATTAATAGTTATTAAAATATTTTTACCTCTGTCTTGTAACTGCTACTAGAGATATATAATTGGTTTTCCATGCTCCTCCAACTCTCTACAAAGACATACTTAACATTTCTCCAATCACAATCATTTTGTGCTAAACTCTGGTAAAGAATCGAGATACTTAACAAAGAAAATAAATTTTGTGACCCTCTTTGGTAAGCTATCTCAAAGAATATCTGAAATACTCCATTTAAGACTTAGTGATGTTCGCGATCGCATCTGTACAAGTAAAATCCGCTTATACACTTCGTTTATATAGTAGTGAATTTTCTTCGTTAAAAACTTTTTTAAGGGTGTTTTCTCACTACGACTGTAAAAAAATTGATGCAACGAAAGCACTCACTATTCATGAGGTTTTGTAAAAATAAAAACCAATCTTAGTAACTTAAGATAAAATTCTATTAAGAAAGCCCGCTAAGCGGGCTACTATAAATGAAGATCGATTGTCAAGTATCAGCTCGACAACTAAAAAGTACCAGATAAACCTGAGGATTTTCTGAGGTTTTTCCCTCAAGCCATACTACGGTGTACGCACAAATCAATCGTGTACACCGTAGCTTTAGTAAGGGGGGACTACAGGAAGTACAAACATTTCAAATTTTCACGAGTGGTTTAGGACTGCTGTAAAAACCTATTTCTTTTCAGCGCAACCTTCTAAAACTTTAGTACCTAAAATCAGCGTCGCTGAATAGGGGTAATCTTTATCAGACATACCATCACTGCATTTATCGACTTTTTTAAGAATGAGAGTATTGTTACCTTTACCTTTTAACTGATATACCCTGACCAAATCGTCAGGACGTCCTGCTGCTTTTAAGGGTGCTACGTAAGGAAATGTTTGTTTTTTGACTTCTGGTGAAGAGTAGACAATTCCACTTTTGCTAACGCTGACATTCCAAAATGGTTCTGTACCGACAACATTAAACCTCTCAGCCACCGCATTTTGGGAAATGTAATGATGATTGTTTTTTATGGATAGCGTACTTTGATTTGCAACACTGCGAGCGCTAGCTAAGAAAGGGCTGGTTAATCCCAAGAAAAGAACACCAGATATTAAAATTTTCATTGATTATACTTGAAGAAGTCTGACTTGTATAATGGCTCAGACGTATGCTATTGCTAACAGTTCCGTATTTTGACTTTGAGTAGGTGTTTGGGAATGAGTTTTCTTACAACTCATTTAAGATTAATATAATCGTAACATTATATGAACAGTTTATTACAAATGAATCATATTCAAATAGGTAGTGTAGGGACAGTTATCAGTGGTCCGTTTAAAGATTTTCAAGCAACTGTTCTTAGATGGGAGGAGGATAAGGTTGTTGTTGAAATTGAGGTATTTGGTCGCAAGGTAGAAGTTGATTTAGAGCGAAAGCAGTTGGCAGTAATTTATGAAGCTGCTGCTGTCAAGTTACTTGAAGCTGCATATACCGCACTGAATCGAGATGCTTTGGCGGCGATCGCGAGAGTGCATGACACTCATAGGTCACTTGAGACCATACACTGAATTTGCAGCTACTTAACTTTGAATGTAGGAGAAGTATATATCACATCAAATTTTGATTTTTTGTCTTTACCCTTTGATACAACTCCTCCATAACTGTAATAAAAGAGTTATCCTTATGCCAGAAAGGTGGGAAATCTCCTTGTTTTTTAATTAAGATTGCCGATACACCTCCCGAAGTTGGAACATCAATTGTTTGGGGTAATCGCTTTGTCCCCAACCAAAACTCTCTAGCACTTGGCTGCGTGACAACTGATTTCTTTTGGAGTTTTGTATAGAATGAAGTTGAAGCTTCAACAGGAATTTCTTCAATGTTGAGTTCTTGAGATAGGGCTTTACCTAAAGGTGTTTGTGCCAATTGGCTTTGAAGTTCTATCTTTGATAACCCTCGCAATTCAAATAAGAGAAATGGATTGCGATCGAGTTGAGAAGCAACTAGATAGTAAACTCCAGCAATATGTTTGCAGGGATTGGCATAGTCCGGACAAGAACATCTTGTTTTAAAATCTTGTCTGCTGTGAGGTAATAAATGCAATCCAAACTCAGAGAAAGTATCTTCTATGTTTTCAGGAACTTCGTTTATCAAAAGGCGGGAAACAAGACTTGCTTTGGATGACAGCTTGTGAATTGCATCTTTCCAACGAGTTTTTGCAATAGGTGTAAGTTCAATAGAAATATTGTAAGTTGGTTCTTTATAGACACCAAAGTAGGGATTGACCGATCCTCTTACTTGAGCAGTTATGTGATTTTTGTCAATATCAAAACTTAAAACTTTACCTCCACTTGCATAAGCACGTCCTCGTTGAAGCCTGCGTTCATCTGTAAAAGATTCCAATGCTTTAATAAAGCGATCGCCCCACCAGGTTCGAGCAAATTTAGTCATGATATCACTCCAAAACTGCACTTTTATTCAAGGCAATAAGTTGCTTAAATGCTTCGTTATCCAATTCTGTGAGCCAGGACTCATCTGAACCAATAACGCTAGTAGAAAGTTTTTTCTTATCGTCAATCATTTGGTCAATTTTCTCTTCCAAAGTCCCAATCGCCACAAACTTATGGACAAAAACATTTTTACTTTGACCAATACGAAAAGCCCGGTCAGTTGCTTGGTCTTCAACGGCTGGATTCCACCAGCGGTCAAAGTGGAAAACGTGGTTTGCTTTGGTGAGAGTGATACCAACACCACCTGCTTTTAAGGAAAGTACAAAAGCAGATGGTTCTGTGTCTGGGTCTTGAAACTCACTAATCATATTTTCTCTCTTCTGTCGGCTAGTACCGCCATGTAAGTAGTACGTATTGCAGTGCAGAGAGTGTTTTATATATTTTTCTATGGCTTCACAAACTTCGGTAAACTGACTAAAAATAAGTAAACTTTCTCCTGCTGAAACTGCTTCTTCTACCATTTCTGCCAATCGACTGAATTTGTGCGATCGCTCGAGAGAATACTCACTACTATCCTGTAAAAATTGTGCCGGATGGTTGCAAATCTGCTTCAATTTCATTAGAGTTGAGAGAATTAAACCTTTACGTTGAATTCCCTCTGCTTCTTGCAGTTTTTCCTCAACATCTCGAATTACAACTTCGTAAAGTGAAGCCTGTTCTTTTGTCAAATTAGTATATAGTTTCTGTTCTACTTTATCAGGTAAATCGTTAATAATAGAACGATCCGTCTTCACCCGACGCAGAATTAAAGGTTCGACTAGCTTTTTAAGAGTTGTTGATTTTATCTTATCATTATTCTTCTGAATTGGAATCTCAAAAGATTTCCGAAACTGTGCTTCTTTGCCCAAGTAGCCAGGATTGAGAAAGTTAAAAATTGACCACAAATCCAACAAACGATTTTCTACAGGAGTCCCCGTTAAAGCAAGACGGTGTTTTGCCGATAGTTTCAAAATAGCTTTTGTTTGAGCGGCTTTAGGGTTTTTAATGTTTTGTGCTTCATCCAACACAATCCTTTGCCACTGCACGCTACCTAAAAGCTTCTCATCTTTACGAGCCAGAGTAAAGGAAGTAATCACGACATCGTGTTCTTGGCTTGCTGCTTTAAAGTCAGCAGAGTTCTGAAAGCGACTGTTACCGTGATGCACCATCGTTTTGAGATGAGGTGCAAACTTAGCAATTTCCTTTTGCCAGTTTCCTACAACAGAAGTAGGGGCGATAATAAGGGTGGAAGAGGGGGAAAGGGAAAAATTTCCTTCCTCTTTCTCTTTCTGGCTTTCCCTTTCTTCCCTCTCCTGTACAACTCTGGCAATAACTTGCAAGGACTTACCCAAACCCATGTCGTCCGCCAGACAGCCGTTAAGCCCCAAACGTTCCAAGTAACTCAGCCAGGATACACCGCGTTTTTGGTACTCTCGTAAATTACCCCGTAAGGAAATAGGATCTGAAGTTGGTTCAAGCTGGCTTTTCTCTTGCAACTTAGCCATCATTTCTGATAAAAATTCATCGTGTTCAACTTCCCACTCCTCCCCAACTTCCGCACTGCGTTGCAAGAGTTCGAGCACCGACATTTCTTGTTGTTCTTTTGTTTGGGACTCCCAGAATTCAAGTAACTCCTGCATTTTATCCCGGTCTAGTTCCATCCACTGACCACGAAAATGCACTAAAGGTGCTTTGGTGTTAATGAGTTGTTCCCATTCTTGTAAAGTTACGACTTGGTCACCAATAGCAAGCTCGTACTGATACTGTACGAGTGAATCAAGACTAAAATAGCCTTTTGTTTTGCTTTTCCCTGCGCTTTGCTTGGAAGCAGAAGCTTTGAGCCGAATCTTAGCACGACGGCGACCTGTAGGAGTATACCAGGCTGGTACAATGACTTTAAAACCAGTATCTTCTAACACCCAAGCAGTTTCCTTAAGAAAATCAAAGGCTTCTCCTAGTGTCAGATATAACCCTGTGGGATGTTCCGTTTCCATTCCCTGCCACAACTGAGGATACATCCGTGCAGCATATCCCAGATTGAGTAATAAATTTGTCTCAAAGTCTTGACCGAATTGCTTGTGTACTCCTGCTTTAGTTTTTTGACTCATTGTCCAATAGTCAAAAAGTGGCAGTTTTAGAGAGGGGTCTTGTTTGCTAGCAACTAGAAACTGAACAAACCAATTGTCTAAAGCATCGGGGGAAGGAGAATGCAATTGAAAGCAGAGATTAAAGGGGGAGTCAGTTTGAGTGCGAGTAATTTTGTTTTTCCACGCCAGCCATTGCTTGTATTCTTCTAGAGAAGTCCTGGTAGATATTGGGTTGTGTCCGTTGCGATAAAGACACTCTTGGAGTAAAGAATTAGCTATTTGTTTGTCAAAGGAGGCTGGAAAAGACGTATGAGTCACTATGTTATCAAGTAAGGACTCAGAAAAGTGACGTAACAGTGTTTCGTTATCAAAAAACACAACTGGATCGTTGGCTGTCATTGAACCCGCCACACAAATAAGTGGCATATACTCAATATATTTTTTGATATTTGATTCGTACTGTTCGGAGATAATTTCCCAAGTGGGGTAAATTTCAAAGGATGGGGTACTTGTTTTTGCTTGTTTTCCTTTTTTTATGGAAACCGTAGATTCTATCTCTCGATATTTCAGTGCTGGAATATACTGGTCTTTAAGAATAACTTGCTTAAAAGCTTGCGTGTAGTGATACCAAAATAAAAGGTCTGAACCCAGTTGAATTTCTTGAGAATTGTAGAGTGCTAAAAAGTGAATATCATTAATAAGTTTAATAGCGTTAATGGCTTTAGGAGTTTGAAAATTCTCGGTTTTGGTCGTTGTAACAAGTTCGTAGCAATTGATTTGCCAGTATTTAAAACCATCATATTCAGCAGGAATTTCTTCCTCCAAATACTTAGTTAATTCTGGTGACGGTAGGGGGCGATCGCTACTCGTTGGGAAGGCAAAGTATTTAGGAGATATGCGTTCTCGCAGTTTAATTGCTGGTTCTTGGATGCCTAACGCTTGTATTAAAAATGTTTCTAATTCATCTCCAGTTAGATGTCCGGGGTGGAGTATCTGTTTGGTGTGGTATTCTTTGGAAAATGGGGTTTCTACCCACAAGTAAAAGGAACCTGACTGAAAAAAGCCAGTCTGTGCGTGAGGTATCCATGTACCGTGAATAACTTTCATAACTGAAGCCTCTAGCGTGCCATTCATTCTGGAGGACTACAGTTACTTTACCATCTAGTTAAGAACATGGGGATTATATTTAGTATTGATACACGCTTGTGAGTTAAAACTCTTCACGATCTGATTCACTCTTGTTTCCACGGTTGTTGTCTCCAACCTAATTTCTGTCTTGCTAAGGAAGTATCTACGTGAGGCATATAAATTTCTACAAGCTCTATAGTTTCTCGTACCAATGCTTCAAGTTCATTGATAGCTACGGGGGCTTCATGATGAAACAAGCTTTCGAGACGAGATGCAAGGTTTTCAGGGACAATCTTCATTTGCTCAATAAATCTGCTCATTCGCTTGAATTGAAAAGTTGAATAATACAAGCGGTTCAACCCAGACAATACACCAAGTAAATTTTGGGCTGACTCAACAAGGATTTGGTAGTACCAGAGCGTTGTGTCCCGTCTAGCAAGCTTGGGCTGCATTCCCCAAATAGGGAAGAATTTGAGGTAATGCTCGACCATTTTCTGTGCTAGCCCATCCGGATAATTCGCAACTTTGGCTTTCCACTTCTCAATCAGCGTTTCGCCGTACAATGGAATTCCAATTAGCGTTCCAGTCATTGTTTTTATCATTGGAGATTGAAGATCGAATCCCTCCAAGATAGTTGAAATTTCCTTTTCCCATTGTGCGATCGTTGCATGAGCAAACTGACATTCAACTCCATTCACAAAGTAAGTCTGACCGATCGCACCCTCTAGCCGATCTCCCAAAATACCCAATGTCTCCGACCCATGATTTCGCTGACGCGCTTCCTCTAATTCCTCATCAGAGGGTAATTCGTCATAATAAATGCACATCTCGCAATCAGAGTATTCATCGCACAGCCCTTCTGCAACTGACCCTGTAAGCATGACGGCTTTCGTTTTTGGGTTAGCGATGTAAGTTTCGGCATTGCGCTTTGCTAATTTTAGCAAATACTGAATTTTCTCAGTCATGAATTTTTGTGATTTAGTTGACACTCACACGGTTCCAAGCCATGTGATTATGTATTATAGGGAATATAAATCCCACATTGCTAATATCGAAGCTCTTACTTTTTTCCTTGATATTTTTGCATATATTCAATTCCTGGACGTAAAACTTCTTCCCAAGCCTCTGTCACTAGTTTTGTATAACTTGAATTTTCGTTTTTCTCAGACTCCTTTGTACACTCAGGATCTGTGTTTTTTACTGTTTCTATTAAATTAGAGACAAAAGTGCTATAGAACTCATGTGGAATCTTACTGTGAGAATTTGCTATCCGACTGAGAATATTAGGTTCTTCTTGCTCGTTCTGCTCAGGCAAATTTTGTTTCTGTTCATAATAAGCGAATAACAATATAATAGCTTCTTCAAGTTGCTGATACTGTATATGCCACCTTTTATCTTGATTATTTAACTCTCGCTCGTTAAAACCTATAAATTGCGCCTTAACATCCTCTTTTTCTATAAATTTATCATAAAAAATTTGAATAAAGCTCTTATCAGAGTCTTTTTTGTTTAGACACCTTATGTAACTTTCCTTGACCGTATTTAAATAAAAGTTTACATTCCGAATTATTTTTAACGCATCCTCAAGTGTGGCATAACGTTTTTTTGGTTCATGCTCTGTCATTCTATAAATAGTGTTCTGAAGAATTTCCGGGCAATCGTTACGACAACTGCGAATCTCTTCCAAAGAACGCAAATCTCTAAATGCACTATCCCCTTCTTGTTCCAATTTGTGATAATCTTCCAGCACACGTGGTGTCTTGCCTGTGAGAATCTCATACGCTAAAATTCCAAGCAGGTATTGAGCAGATTGATCGAACGTTGGATGATTTGGGTTATGATGACTAAAGCGTTCGGGAAGTTGGTATGCTGACGCTTCTAAAGAGTCTGATTCATTTTGTTTATCAGACATCTTTTTAAGTTCTTGTATTATTTCGTTCTGATGCAAGCTTTCAAACAAGTTAAAAGGTGAGATAAAAGGTTCATTTTTTTCATTCAGTATAATATTTGATGGTTTGATATTAGGAGTAGTATTGGGAAAAATAGAATTTGAACTCGAAATACTAAGAAGTGCATCCCCAATGGCTACAATAATGTTAAGTGCGTCGTTAAACCGTAGCTTATCCCGAGTATTAATTTTTTCTCGAAGGGTTTTACCTTCAACATACTGCATCACATAGTAGTAAGGAATTTTATTTAAATTAACATCATAAATAGTAATAAAATTTGACCTATCTGAAATTTTCACTGCTTCTTGAATACCTTTGTCAAACGGCTGCTGTAAATTTTCTTCGTAAAATACTTTAATAGCTACATCACGTTTTAAAATATTGTCATTAGCTTTAAAAACTATCGCCAGACTACCTTCTTTAGGTGGTGATAAATCTAATGTGTATCTTGCTTTCGGTAATATAGAAACTAGTTTTTTCTTTTTTTCTGCAAGTTTTATTTCCAACACTGGAATCTTCTCTTGAAAATTAGATTCTGCTTTAGCTTGAATGCGAGCTTTGCCTAATTCAAAAGCTTTTGCGATCTCACTATATTGTTGGATAGCATTTTGATTATTTATATGACTGTTAGCTATATATTCATAAAATCCTTCAGCAAATTTAATTGCAGATTCATCTAGAATCTCCTGGTTCATACCAATGACATAATTAATATGTTGGCACATTAAATGTGCAGTTTTAGCTGAATAGCAAGCATTAAGTAATACACATTGAACATGACTAGTATGTTGCTTAAAAAAAGCAGCCAAACCTTCTGGTTTTACAGGTTCTGCTGTCCCATTATCACTCTCGAATATTAAGCAGCCATTCTCCATACCGTGTCCGCAAAAATGGACTATAGAAGGCTTTTCTGTTTGAATCGCTTCTGACATAGTTTTCAAACTTACATTACTTATTGTTGTTATTTCAAATACATTATTTCCTTTTTCTTTAATAGTGTTTTCAAGTTGGTTGAATTTAGCATAAGCAGTCGTAATTTTATTGATTTCAGTCTTTAAATCTAGGTAAGAATGGTTATTAGGAAGCGATGCTAAAATTAAAATTTTCTTCTTTGCCATACTTTATACTCCTTTTCTTAATTATCACTAAAAATGATAATATTTTGACACAGATAAAGTTACTTTGTTATTTATAAAAACTACAACTACAAAGATGGTAATTCCGAAAAAATAGTTTTTGACTTCTGTAAGAACTTGCTTTGGAAAAAGTAGAAATATCTATATCCGCTTCTGCGATCGCACAGGCTGGTTGTACCACCTTAACCATGACTCAATATCCGAAGCTACAGTACTGAACAAATATACCTAGCGAATTTAAAAAGTGTATGAAAATTTACATTTTATATCAAGGTATTAATACTGTATTTTTGCTCTTTAATAAACATCTATTTTTAGAGATAACACTAAAAATTAGAATTTCTAGCCTGCCTACGCAGGCTATGTTTGTATAGCCAAGGCAGCGCGTTGCGGTGAGCAGCGCCGTGCCCCCGTTGTAGCGCCCTGGGTTCCCCCCGTTGTAGCGCCTGCCGTCCACTCTTCTAGAGTGAGGGCAATTAATGTGCAACTTCACATAGAATTGGTATGAGATGCTTGCTCTAATTCCTCTTCACAGAGCTGGTAGAGGGATACTCTCCTCCGGATCTCGAAACAAGCAAACGTATAGCTTAGCGATGAATTCCCAATCCTCATGAAACAACCAACATCTCTGCTTTTAACATTACCGATCGCTTCTGCGATCGCACTGGCTGGTTGCACCACCTTAACCACGACTCAATACGAAGCAACAGCACTCACTCAGTATACTTGGCAAGTTAAATATGCTAACGACCTAACGAATGAAACATCATCGCGTTTTGAAACTTTTGGTACTACGTCTTTACTCAATCGTAATGGTATAAAGCCAGAAGGAGCAGTCACAGGTCCTGATGACAAAGGACTGTGGTGGGCTGCTTTACCGCCAAGACCTTCAGTGGATGAAGTCGAACAAAGAAAGCAGGGACAGGAAGCCAGTCAGCCTGAATTGTTGAAATCTGTTGACTACCAATTGACGTATACGTTGAGTGGCGAACAAAGGACATTACCTGCTAACTATCAAGTGTATAGAGAAGTTGTCAAAGCGTATCCATCACGCACGCCCTTAGAGTTAACTTTAGGGGTGAATGATAATTCTGTTGAAAAAGCAGAACCATCTGGTGAGTAGTTCAACCTGAAAAAACATAAAATGTTTGTGTGGCACTTTAGCAGATGCATTGCAACTACACACCTAAAAGTATTTTAGGTTGAATTTGTTGGAGCTACTTCACTGAGTTATTATCTTAATATTTATGCTATTTTTTTAAAAGTACTTAACTTATTATCAGCCGACAATTCTACAAACTCTTGAAGTTCTTTTTGAATTGCGATCGCGCACCTGTAAAATTCACAAGATGGTGTGACACTTCAATCAGTGGACTTATAAACACATGAGATTGTGTTGTTTGTGCTACCTTTTAGCCAAGAAAGACTAGGATAAGCGGGGGTGGCTTATGAGACGTAAGTTACTAAGTATACTTATTAGTATAATAATTCTATTATCAATACAAGTCCCATTACCTGCTTTTGCTCAAACTAATTTTCACAATTTAACTTCGAGTCAAGCTCAAAAGCTCACTAGCATTCAATGCAGTCTGACAACAATTGATGACCTACAATCGCGAGGTATCTTAAGTGTTGATTTAGCTAACTCGCAAAGAAAATATTACTTAACAAATGCAGAAACTCTGCTTGGTTCACCAGTAGCGCCAGAGGAATTAACGGCTTTGTTAAAGAATTATAACGAGCCGCAGGATGTTCAAAGATCGGGAATCAAGCAGCACATTGCTGGCTTTTTCACTTTTGTCAATATTATATGGTTCACCTCTAGTATCTTACTGACGATCGCAATTGGTTGGCTTTTTGCACTTTATTTGCTACCCATTCTCTTTGCCATCCCTCCTATAGTCTATGAAATTGTCACTTATGGTGTCTGTTTGGCGTCGATTGTTGGAGGTCAATGGTTTACTCCTGAAATCGCTGGATTTATTGCTCTACCCGGTTGTATGGGCTTAATTGGAGCATTGACATTGAGTGAATATTTACACCAACAGGCACTTCAACAGTTTTATGAAGAAAGCAAAATCAATAGGTTTTCTCTGTATGCTTTTCTTCTTTTCTGTATTTGGGCAGCCGTAGCAATTGCTTACAACAGCATTGCGATCGCATTTTTAGCAGTTATTGCTCTAGAGACATTTTTGGGTTTCTCAGTAGCAGTCATGCCATTACAGTATTTTATTGGTTTTAGAGAAAGAAAAGTAATTCCTCAGACAACCGCCGCTTCTTTCTTGCTGTTGGTGTTTTATGTCGGGCTGAAAATAAGTCAAACAGACATTGCCTACCTTAACATTTTCTCCTCTGGGGCACTGTTTATGGGTGTATTTGTATATTTCACAGGTTTGTTAGTGCTTGCATCAAAGTGGCACGGTCACAAAAACCTATGGCATTATATAGGACTGCAAGTATTAACCATTGTTTCTGGTATTGGAGCGCTCTTTATTGGTTCAGTTTGGCATATTACCCAACTGCAAGGTATTGGAGGAACATTCTTTTTCCTGTATCTCTTAGAGAAATATTGGGAACTCCCTTGGAAAAAGCAAAGCTGGGCTTGGGCAACTTTGGGGTTGGCAGTTTTGCTCTATCTCTCATCTTTAATTGTGAGAATGTACCCCCAGTATTTTCTTTTTTCGGTTTAACGAAGTTGTGTCAACGCGATTGTAGAGAGACAAAAGCGAGTTATACATAGGAGTGAAAAATAATGTAGAGACGCTTGAGACAACTCCTCTTAACTGGGGTTTTATGCAATGCAGACTGCAATTTTTGAAAATGTCTTAAATCCTCTCGTTTCTCATGGATAGCTAGGTGGATAATCTGATGCTCCCCAGAGGACACTATCTGTAAAAATGCGATCGTAACCACCTGATAGTATTTTTACTGTGGTTTAAGTAAGAAACTGGTACTCAGAGTTGCAGAAAATGTCTCGGGTTACTCAAGCTTGAGCCTAAAGTACTTTCAGGCGATCGCGCAATACCCTATAGAAGCTGCAATCTGTGCTAGTTTCCCATAGAGAGGATTGTTAATGACCAATTCTATAGAAATCTCTGCTGGTTACCCCAGCAGGTCACGTAAATCAGGAGCGAACCAAGGGCGTTGGCAGCGTTACTTTCTTTTGGGTCTAGCAACTAACTTAGCCTTTTGGGTTTCAGCTTTTCTGTATTTAAAGGTGACACCACCAACCTATACTAGTTCTTCAGCTCTTAATTTACCAGGAGCATGGTCGAATACCAATGTCAATTTACCAGGCATTGGTCAAGCTAATTATGAAAATGTATCTCCATACGCTGCACTTGCCACTCAGGATCCGCGAGAAATTTATAAATTTATTGCTGAAAGCGAACCAGTATTGCAAGCAGCAGCAGCTCGGCTAAATATGTCTTTAGAAGAGTTTGGCGAACCTCGGATTAAGGTAATCGTCAATACCTCTATTATGAGTATTGATTTCCAAGGTACAAGTCCCCAAGAAGCACAAAATAAATCTTTAGCTTTCTACCAAGCCTTTCAAGCAAGACTCAACGATCTGAGATCTCAAGAAGTTATTCAAAGAGATGTAGGTTACCAAACTACCCTGACTTCTTCCCAAAAAAAATTGGAATCTGCTCAGAAAAACCTTTCTGATTACAAAGCACGTTCGGGTTTGAGTTCGGAAAATCAAATTAGCGATCTGACAAAGAATATTGAACAGCTACGCAGACAACGAGCCGAAATATTAGCCCAACAGAAACAGGCTAGTACTCGTCTAGCACAATTATCGGCTAATTTAAAACTATCTGCAAGTCAAGCTTCAGATGCTTTTGTCCTTCAAACGGATCAGATATTTCAACAGAACTTAAAAAGCTATAGCGATGCTAGCGCTGCAGTGGTCGTACTAGAATCCAAATTTTTACCCAACCACCCTACATTAATTACCGAGAAAGCCAAGCGAGATGCGGCTCAAGAGGCTTTGCTAGCCCGAGGTCAGTCTCTTTTGGGGCGATCGGTTAGTTTAGCAACCCTAAAGCAATTAAACCTTAGTAGTAATAATTCTGGTAACACCGCTCCTCGTGATATTCTTTTCCAACAACTTGTTACAGTTCAAGCAGACCAAAAGGGTTTCACAGCCCAAGCTCAAGCAATAGAACAACAGATTGCTCAGCTTGAGGGTAGACTTAAGGCTCTAACACAGCAGCAAGTCACTTTGGATTCTCTCAAGCGCAATACGCAAATTGCTGAAGCAGTCTTTTCCTCTACTTTAACCAAACTCGATCTTGGCAAGTCGAATACCTTTGGCTCTTATCCACTCATTCAAATTGTTATACAACCTACATTACCCGATACTCCAAGTTCACCAAAAGAAAAATTAGTTTTAATAGGCTCAGCTGGCGGCTCCTTTTTTGTATCTCTTGGACTCGTATTACTTTGGTGGCGCGAGCGCAAAAATTCTATATCTGATACGACTGTAAATAGATAGAGGAAGACAATGGACAATGAAACCTCAAAACTTTGAAGAACGTCTGATTTGGTATTCTATAATTGGCACCTATGGATTTTATTTTTTGGCTTTGATATATCCGGTAAATTTCGTTTTAGGGTGGATACTATTTTTTTACCTATGCAAGAGACTTTGGAACCAAACAAAGCATACTCCTATTGAAAAAAAAATTAATGTTTCTTGGATACTATGGCTTTGGCTTGTCTGTATTTTCGTCATAGCAATTGCCACGATTATAGGTTGCATTGACTCTGATGTTGGTACTAACCAAACCATTAGATCGTTAATAAATTGGGGTACAGACTGGGCATTGCTAGCACTATTTCCTCTAAGTGGTTGTCTTAATATTAGACCACAATTAATTTATCGAGCAGTCTGTATATTATGTCTTCAAAGTTTAATTGTAATCCCCTTTTTTTATCTCACTTGGATACTAAAGTTGCCTGAGGTACTCTTTTCTTCTCCAATCGAAAGACTAATACAGAATGGAGATCTTTTTTATACTGTAAATCTTTATAGTATTGAGTATGGCACAAATGAGCTACGTCTGTTTCTATTTGCTCCTTGGGGACCTGCTTTAGGTTTAATTGGAAACATCTACTTCTTCCTTGCTCTCGGAGAGCCTAACAAAACGTGGCGCAGGATTGGTATAATTGGCTCTTTAGCTATGAGTGTTGTGTCAGTTTCTCGCTTGTCTTTTATAGCTATACCAATAGTTTTCGTATCAGTTTTGTTTATCTCAAAAATTACTAAAGCCGTCACCCCAATTGCGATCGGGTTAATTAGCTTTTTCTCAGGTATTTTTAGCACGGTACTTCTTGGTGCTGGTAGAGATGCTTATGATATGTTTCATAATGCCAGACCAGATTCTTCACGAGTGCATGAAGCTTTAGCTGAAATAGCTTCAGAGCGTTGGCAAGAAGCTCCTATATGGGGTCATGGAGTTCCGGAGGTACCAGGTCCTAAAGTAGTGGCAACAATGCCCATCGGCTCTCATCATACCTGGTTTGGTCTTTTATTTATAAAGGGGTTAGTTGGTTTTATCGCTTTTTTATTACCAATGGTATTGAGTATTATCAGTTTGGCAATCAAAGCACATAAAAGCGCAACTGCTAGGATAGCATTGTCTTTTCTTTTAACTTTATTTCTCTTTACTTTTAATGATAGCCAACAGCGTTTGGCATATCTATATTGGCCTGGTTTAATCGTTATGGGAATGGCACTTAAAGGAGAAGTACAAGCTCCTAATGTTCCTTGGGATAGAACACCAGAGAAAACATATGTTTAAAAATCAATTTTACAGGAAAAATATATAATTGTCTTCTAAGGACAACAAATATGTTAATCAGCCAGCTTAAGCAAAAATTCTCCAATCAATTTATTAGAAATTTTAGCTCGCTAGGGGGAGCAGAGTTAGCGAATCGCATTTTCCGCTTGGCAACAACAGTTACTCTAGCTCGCCTGTTAAGTCCTTACGATTACGGTCTGGCAGCAGTTGTTCTGACTACGAAAGATTTTGCAGATGTTTTTAGCCTTAAAGCTGGGATTGGAGCTAAACTTATTCAAGCCGAAGAAAGTGATGTTGAAGTTCTATCCAATACAGCGTACTGGCTTAATTGGATTTTATGCGGCTCGCTTTTTATCATTCAGTGTATGGCTGCCTTTCCTATTGCTTGGTTTTACGGAAATACGCAAGTTATATTGCCTATTTGTATAGTTGCTACAGTTTATTTAATGTTGCCAACTTACATGATTCAATGTGCATTGATTCAGAGAGAAAACAGACTCAACATATTAGCACTGTGTACTGTTACGCAATCTTTACTTGGCAATCTTTTAACTATAGGTTTGGCATTACTAGGGCTGGGAATGTGGGCTGTAGTATTACCAGTTGTCCTAACGTCTCCTATTTGGGTCGCAATCAATCGTAGGAACCATCCTTGGCGAGTGACTAAGTCTTTTACTCTTTACCGATGGCGTGAAATTGCTAATTTTGCTAAAAATGTTCTTGGAAGTGAACTATTAAATAAGCTAAGAAGTAATTTAGATTATTTACTGATTGGACGTTTTCTTGGTATTGACGCCCTTGGGCTTTATTATTTCGCCTTTAATGCTGGACTGGGGATCAGCCTCAATGTTATGACTTCATTTATTTGGGCTATGTATCCTCATCTTTGTGCAGTTCGTGAAGACATCAAACAACTTAAAAGACGATTTTTTAGCGGTCTGAAAACAATTGCTCTAGTTGTAATTCCACTCGTTTTTCTACAGTCAAGTTTAGCCCCATTTTATGTACCAATTGTTTTTGGACAAAAGTGGTTGTCGGCAATTCCTATCTTAGTTTTGATATGTCTTTCGGCTCTACCGCGTCCTTTTGCTATTGCTGCTTCTTTACTACTCCAAGCTAGGGATAAAACTCACATCAACTTTTACTGGGATCTGATTTTCACGGTAATATTCGCATTTTCTTTACTGATTGCCGTGAAATGGGGAATCTTTTGGGTAGCTGTAGCAGTACTTATGACTCATGGGTTAGCAATGCCTGTGTTTACTATTTGGGCTATCAAATACGTTTTTGTTAGAAAATCGCCTTCACTAGTTTGAAGAAGTCTTGTCCTTGTTCTATTACATAGAGGTAAATTTTTGTGCCAACTATATCTGTTATCATCCCTGCTTATAACGC
The DNA here is from genome assembly GCF_045999855.1 of Tolypothrix campylonemoides VB511288_2. Taxonomy (NCBI): domain Bacteria; kingdom Bacillati; phylum Cyanobacteriota; class Cyanophyceae; order Nostocales; family Tolypothrichaceae; genus Tolypothrix; species Tolypothrix campylonemoides. The sequence goes on along the minus strand of NZ_JBFPMW010000002.1, from coordinate 233,939 downwards.
CGAACATACTATCTTACAAACGATTGAGTCAGTTCAGCGACAAACTTTTTCAGATTTTGAAATAATTGTTATTGATGATGGTTCAACCGACAGGACTTTAGAAGTACTTAATGCGATCGCAGATTCTCGTCTCAAAATTTTTTCTTATGATAATGGTGGTTTACCAGTCGCTCGCAATCGTGGAATGGCTCGCGCCACTGGAGAATTTCTAGCATTTCTTGATGCTGACGATTTATGGTCACCAGATAAGTTACAACTGCAACTTGCAGCCTTACAACAGCGTCCAGAAGCAGGTGTTGCTTATAGCTGGACTCACTTTATGGACGAACAAGGAAAATCTTTTCATGCAGATGAGCCTATATATTTTGAAGGAAATGTTTATAGCAAGTTGTTAGTCAAAAATTTCCTTGCTAGTGGCTCAAATCCTCTGATTCGCAAGCAAGCAATTGAGTCGGTAGGAGAATTTTATCCTCCTGCAGGAGGTTCTGCGGATTGGGATTATTGGGTGCGATTAGCAGCACTTTGGCATTTTGTTGTTGTTCCCAAGCCCCAAATTTTTTATCGTCAATCTTCAAGCTCGATGTCGTCTAAGATGGAGTTTATGGAAAAATGCAAGCTCATTGTTCTCGAGCGAGCATTTCAAGCAGCACCTCCGGAATTCCAATCGCTCAAAAATCAGAGCTTAGCTAATGCCTATCAATATTCAGCCCACTTATGCTTAACACGTGTTCCCGGAATCGATGGAGTAAAGCAGGCTGGTCAGAAGTTGATGATGGCAATTCATGCTCATCCACAGACTTTACTGGATAAAAAAACTCAAAAATTAATGTTGAAGTTTTTATTGAAACGAATAGTTTCGCCTAAAATTGCTAACAACTTTCTCCAAGGAATAAGCAAAGCTAGTGCTACTGCTATTCGAGGCTCTCATGATGAGAAAGCTTCTATATCTTAGAAAGAGTGCAAATTTTAAGGAATATTAACAATGAAAGTACTGGTTACTGGGGTTGCTGGATTTATTGGCTATCACTTAGCACAACGTCTTCTTCAAGAAGGGCTGGAAGTCTTTGGTATCGATAACTTTAATGATTACTATGATGTTAGGCTAAAAAAAGCTCGGTTAGAACGGCTAGTTCCTCACCCAGGGTTTAAATTTCAGTTTTTGGATTTAAGCGATCGCATTGGCGTTACCCAACTTTTCCAAAACTACTCCTTCGACTACATAGTCCATCTTGCCGCCCAAGCAGGTGTACGCTACTCACTCGAAAACCCCTTGGCTTATGTAGACAGCAACATCACAGGTTTTATTAATCTTCTAGAAGGATGTCGCCACAGTCAAATTCAGCATCTAGTGTTTGCCTCTTCGAGTTCTGTGTATGGTGCAAATACCAAAGTTCCCTTTGCTGTCAGCGATAATGTCGATCGCCCCGTCTCTCTTTACGCCGCTACCAAGAAAGCCAACGAACTGATGGCACATACTTACAGCCATCTTTACCAAATACCCATGACAGGATTGCGTTTTTTCACAGTCTACGGTCCTTGGGGACGACCAGACATGGCATATTTCAAATTCGTGCAAGCGATTGACCGAGGTAAGCCTATTGATGTCTACAATTTTGGCACAATGCAACGAGATTTTACTTATATTGATGATATCATTGAGGGAGTATTTCGGGTAATGCACAGACCACCCCAAACAGCAAGCGTGCAAGGTAGTCAAGCACTTTATAAGCTTTACAACATTGGTAATAATCAACCAGTAGAGTTGATGACTTTTATTAAGGTTATTGAAAAGACTTTGGGTAAAGAAGCCAAGAAAAACTTCTTACCGATGCAACCAGGGGAAGTTTTGACTACCTACGCTGATGTGGACGACTTAATCCATGATGTGGGATTTAAGCCAACGACTTCAATTGAAGAAGGTATTCATCATTTTGTAAAATGGTATCGTGAATATATGGCGTCAAATCAGTTAACTAGCGTTCATTAGACCATCCTTGGTCATTGGTCTTTTATTTTTTCATCCCTTTTCTAGCCCTGTCAAGGTAACTCATAAAATTTTGATACGGGTAGCCGATGCCTCAACTTCTTTCTCTGCGATCGCAGCGCCTAAAAGGTTCAAAAGTAATTTGTTAACCACAGAGATGTATAGCACACAGAGGTTTGAGAAGAGAGTTATAAGCGGATATCCAGACGGATAGTTCTCTCACCTGTATGGAATGCTATCAGCGGAAGATTGAGATTGTAGCCAGCAGATAGTATTTCCATTGCTATATCAAAGATTAGTTTATTAACAGTACAACTTAAGAGCGTGACTGAAATAAAGTCGGTCTTAAAGATGAAAAAAATTTCTGTAATTATTCCAGTATACGCAGCAGAAAAATATATAGCTGCTACACTGCAGTCAGTGTTGGAACAAACTTATAAAAATTTTGAAGTTATCATTGTTGATGATGGTTCCCCAGACCGCAGTATAGAAATTTGCCGACAGTTTACAGACTCTAGAATTAAAATTATTCACCAGGAAAATCGCGGTTTAGCTGGAGCTAGAAATACTGGTATTCGTCATGCGAAAGGAGAATATCTGGCTTTGATAGATGCTGACGATTTGTGGTTACCAGAAAAGCTAGAAAAACATATCGAGCATCTTGATAAATCGCCAGATGTGGGAGTAAGCTTTAGCCTCTCGGCTTTTATCAATGAAGTTGGGCAACCTTTAGGAACTTACCATTTGCCCAAACTGAGTGGAATTACTCCACCTTATTTACTTTGCCACGATCCGGTTGGAAATGGCTCTGCTGGAGTCTATCGACGAGAAGTGTTTGAAAGTATTAAGTTTCAGGATAACATTCATGGTTTTGTAGAAGACTTCTACTTTGAAGAACGCTTTCGTATGTCACAGGACATGGAACTTCTGCTACGTATAGCGCTTCAGACTCCTTGGCAAATTGAGGGGATTCCTGAAGCTCTAACGCTTTACCGAGTCATTGATGGAACACTTTCATGCAACTGGTTTAAGAAAATAGAAGCTTGGGAAAAGGTGATTGAGCGAGTAAGCTCCTACGCGCCCGAATTGATGGCACAGCGAGCAAATCAATCTAGAGCTTATCAAATGCGGCATTTAGCTCGTAGAGCAGTACGACTGCAAGCAGAAGGAGTTGTAGCTGTGAAATTAATTAATCGGGCGCTAGCGACTCACTGGCGCATCTTGGTTGAAGAACCACGTCCTACATTTATGACTTTCGTAGCAGCTTATTTGCTTTGGCTCCTACCCCCATCTGCTTACACCAATATAGAGAAGGTTGTAGCAAAAATTACAGGAACGCTCCAAAGACGATACATTCTTGAAAGTCCTTCCCGATCTACAACCTAATGTAAAGACTCATGAGTGTTGGTCTCTACATACCTGAAATTCTTACCCATATCGTTCTACTACAGAATAAGGTGATTGTTCAAATGAAAACTGTCTCTGTTATCATACCAGTATATAAAGCTGAAAAATATATTGCTGCTACAGTACAATCTGCTCTTGACCAAACTTATAAAAATATTGAAATTCTCATTATTGACGATGGTTCTCCTGATAGAAGTATAGAAATTTGTCAGCAATTCGCAGATCCCAGAATTAGGATTATTCGTCAAACAAATCGTGGCTTACCAGGTGCAAGAAATACTGGTATTCGCCATGCCAAAGGAGATTATTTGACACTTCTAGATGCTGACGACCTTTGGCTACCAGAAAAATTAGAAAAACATGTTCAACATTTAAATAATTCACCTAACGTAGGGGTCAGCTTTAGCCGTTCTGCATTTATCGATGACAATGGCAAGCCCTTGGGTATTTATCAAATGCCTCAAATTGAGGGCATTACTTCAGCAATTATCCTTTGCCGAAATCCCATTAGCAATGGTTCTGCTGCTGTCATTCGCAGAGAAGTTTTTGAGGCGATAAAATTCCAAGACGATCTTTACGGTACTGTTGAGGATTTTTACTTTGATGAGCGATCGCGCCATACAAATGGCGACTCAACAGATGTTGAATGTTGGTTTCGGATGTCTGTTAAAAGTAATTTACAAATAGAGGGTATTCCTGAAGCCCTGACCTTATATAGGGTAAATTCAGGAGGACTTTCAGCAAACTTACTTAAGCAATTAGACTCTTGGGAATTGATGCTGAATAGAGCCCGTTTATACGCTCCAGAAATAGTTAACCAATGGGCAACATTAGCAAGAGCTTATCAGTTGAGGTATTTAGCCCGCCGGGCAGTTACGCTGCAAGACAGTGCAATGGCAGTAAAACTAGTCAATCAGGCTCTGAAAACCAACTGGCGTATTTTTTTCAACGAACCCCGTCGAACGCTTTTGACTGTAGGTGCTGCATATTTCTTGTTACTGTTGCCTCAGTCTCTGTACAGCCAAATTGAATCTCTTGCTTTAAAAACAACAGGCGCAACCCAGAAACGCCGCATTATGCAAGAGCAGTCTAGTTAGTTCTGGAGTTTCTCTTCCCAGTTTTAAGCTAGGGTTTTTTAAGGTCCTTCAAGGTTTTTATGAGAATATTAGTAACTGGCGGTGCTGGATTTATTGGTTCCCATCTTATCGACCGATTGATGGTAGAGGGACACGAAGTGATTTGCTTGGATAACTTCTACACTGGTCATAAGGAGAATATCCTGAAGTGGATGGAGCATCCATACTTTGAACTTATCCGTCATGATATCACTGAACCAATTCGGTTAGAAGTCGATCAAATTTATCACCTAGCGTGTCCTGCTTCTCCGGTACACTACCAGTACAACCCAGTCAAGACTGTTAAAACCAACGTGATGGGGACATTAAACATGCTAGGGCTGGCCAAGCGTGTGAAAGCCCGATTTCTCTTAGCATCAACATCAGAAGTGTACGGCGATCCAGAAGTTCATCCCCAATCAGAAGAGTACTGGGGTAACGTCAATTCAATTGGAATTCGCTCTTGCTACGACGAAGGCAAACGGATTGCTGAAACTCTCGCTTTTGACTATCACCGACAAAATGATGTCGCAATTCGGGTTGCCCGGATCTTCAATACCTATGGTCCGAGAATGCTGGAAAACGATGGTCGAGTGGTTAGCAATTTTGTTACTCAAGCATTGCGGGACATACCTTTAACCGTGTATGGTGATGGTTCGCAAACCCGCAGTTTTTGCTATGTTTCAGACTTAGTAGAAGGGCTAATACGGCTGATGAATGGCGATCGCATTGGTCCTATTAATTTAGGAAATCCAGAAGAATACACCATTTTAGAATTGGCTACTGCTGTTCAAGAGTTAGTAAATCCCAAAGCACAGATTAACTTTAAACCACTGCCTCAAGACGATCCGCGCCGCCGCCGCCCAGATATTACACGAGCCAGGACTTACCTCAACTGGGAACCTCATGTTCCTTTGAAAGAAGGGTTAAAACTAACAGTAGAAAATTTCCGGGATCGCATAACTGAGAAGAAAATGTCTGCGGTCAGTTAGTAAGTGAAATAAAAATTTAGAGGAACAAAGAATATGCGCGTTTGTGTTATTGGTACTGGATACGTAGGTTTGGTAACAGGTGCTTGCTTGGCACATATTGGTCATCATGTCATCTGTGTAGATAACAACGAAGAAAAAGTTAAATTAATGAAGGCTGGTCAAGCACCAATTTTCGAGCCCGGTCTATCGGAAATTATGCAATCAGCCATTCAGTCTGGAAACATTGAATTCACTACGGATATGAGTGCAGGAGTCACTCATGGTGAAATTCTGTTTATTGCGGTAGGGACACCTCCTTTACCTACAGGCGAAAGCGATACTCGTTATGTAGAAGCTGTTGCTCGAGGAATTGGGGCGCATTTGAACGGAGGCTATAAAGTCATCGTCAATAAATCTACAGTACCCATTGGCTCTGGTGACTGGGTGCGGATGATTGTACTTGATGGCATTGCAGAACGTCAAAAGGTACTGGTTGCAGCAGGTGGTACTGGTAGTAGTCAGGCGGTTGTGGAGAAGCTACCCTTGTTTGACGTAGTTAGCAATCCAGAGTTTTTGCGCGAAGGGTCAGCCGTGTATGATACCTTTAATCCCGATCGAATTGTATTGGGTAGCAATAGCCCGAAAGCGATCGCCATGATGAAGGAACTGTACGCCCCCATTGTGGAACGAAAGTTTGCGACTGACCCATCTTTACCATCAGTACCTGTCGTTGTGACTGACCTCAGTTCTGCTGAGATGATCAAATACGCTGCTAATGCATTTTTGGCAACTAAGATTAGCTTTATTAATGAAGTTGCTAATATTTGCGATCGCGTTGGGGCTGATGTCACCCAAGTTGCTAAAGGAATTGGTTTAGACTCCCGTATCGGTCACAAATTTTTGCAAGCTGGTATCGGTTGGGGTGGTTCCTGTTTCCCCAAAGATGTCTCTGCTCTCATTCACACTGCTGATGACTATGGCTACGAGGCTCATCTGCTGAAAGCTGCGGTAAGTATCAACCAACGTCAGCGCTCGATCGCCATCGAAAAACTTCAGCAGGTTCTAAAAATCCTTAAAGGCAAAACAGTAGGACTGCTCGGTTTGACCTTTAAGCCCGATACAGATGATATGCGCGATGCTCCAGCATTAAACTTGATAGAAAATCTCAACAGATTGGGCACTAAAGTTAAGGCATACGACCCTATTGTTTCACAAAGCGGTTTGCGTGATGGTTTATCAGGCGTTCTAGTAGAAACCGATCCAGAACGTTTGGCTGATGGTTGCGATGCATTGGTACTGGTCACAGACTGGCAACAATTCCGCCATTTGGACTATCGGAAGATGGCAACTTTAATGAACAGCCCTGTTATGATTGATGGTCGTAACTTCCTCAATCCTCAAGAATTACAACTCGCTGGATTCTATTATGTAGGAATTGGGCGATAAAACACGGATCTGCCTCTACTTTTTCACACTTGGGCTGTTTCTAGAAAAACATTTCTTCAACTCTCATGAGAATTCCTCTTCCTGACTCCCGATTTTTAAGAGTAGTGAGAAAGGGTATTTGCAACTAGCAAGGGGCTTGCCAAGAAAAATATGCCAAATTTTCTGTAGTGGGGGCAGAACGCCCCTTCTACATTCTTGGGATAATTAATTTCCTGACAATCCTTAAAAGAGGTGTGTTTACAAAAGAATATACTTTTCTAACCTATGATAGAGGTTAAAAGTACTGAAATATTGTAATCTGTGAAAATTAAAATGAGTATGTAATTAAGAAATGTTAAAGTTCCAAGTCTGAGTAGAGGTAGTTAGAAAAAATAAATGGCATCTACACTCCCTTACAATGAATTGCAGAGACTCGCAGCCCTCCGTCAATACCAGATTTTGGACACTGCCCGTGAAGTTGCTTTCGATGACCTCACCCGTTTAGCAGCACAAATTTGTAACACTCCCATAGCTTTAATCACCTTGGTTGATGAGTATCGGCAGTGGTTCAAAGCTAAAATAGGATTGGATGTTGATTCAACCTTAAGGAAGGTGTCATTCTGTACCCACGCAATTTTGCAGCCAAATGACATTTTGATTGTTCCAGATACGTGGCTTGACAGTCGGTTCGCCACCAATCCTTTGGTCACGTCTGCGCCTCACATTCGGTTTTATGCTGGTGCTCCTCTGATTACACCAGAAGGATATGCACTGGGAACACTTTGTGTCATCGATCGGGTTCCACGAGAGTTAAGTTTGGAACAAGTAGAAGCATTACGTGCCTTGAGCCATCAAGTTATAGCGCAATTGGAGTTAAGGCGCAATACAGACATTTTAACACGTATATCTACCTTGAATCGGCAGCAGATTGAAGATCTCATCTGTGCCTTTTCTCACGATTTGCGTACTCCTTTACTGGGCACTCGCAGTATTTTGCGTTCTATGCTAGGTGGAGCTTTTGGTCCCATAAGTGACCTTTTGCGAGATGTGCTTGAAGATTATTGTCAAACCAATGAAGACCTTCTCAAGCTTGTAGAAGCTCTTATAGATATTTCTCGCTATAAAACCAATGTTGCTCAAAACCTTAATTGGGAAATCCTTAACTGGGAAAAAATCTTTGTTGGAGCGATTGCAGAAAGCCATATCATTGCCAAGCAGAAATGCGAGATAACTTACAATATCTCTCCTTCATTACCAATAGTTTGTGGTGATGAGATAGAAATTCAGAGAGTGGTAGAAAATTTACTTGATAATGCTATTAAAGTAAGCTTTGCAGATAAACAGGTTATCCTTGACATAGTACCACTTGGAGTGAACGAAGTCAAAATATCAGTACGCGACAAGGGACAGGGAATGACGCCCCAAGAACGAGAAAGGGTTTTCCATCGCCTAACTCAAGGACGAGGGCGGCTCAGCAGATCTGGTCCTGCGCTTTACTTGTGTCGCCAAATTGTAGAGGCTCATAGAGGTAACATTGGCGTCGAAAGCAATCTTGATGGCGGTAGCACTTTCTGGTTTACTCTGCCTGTCACTGAAGAAAGATCGAGATTGGAAGGACGAAACAGCTTTATATAACTAATTAGATTTCAGAATTAATTTAAGATGAATAAACGTCTCTGTGCTTCATTAGGAGCAATTGCTAGTGTTGCTGCGATCGCCTTAGCAACAACTACTGTAGCACTCATGCCCTTCGAGGCTGGCTGTAGCACTACACCAAATTATCAATGGAACAATGTTGCCATAGGTGGCGGTAGTTATGTAACGGGTGTCTACATACATCCCCTCGAGCAGGATTTAGTCTATATTAGAACCGATATAGGAGGCTTTTATCGTTGGAATTCTGGAGATAAAAGATGGATTCCATTGACCGATAATTTTAGGCTTCCCGAAAGCAATTTCTACGGCGGAGAAGCGCTAGCACTCGATCCGAACAACCCCAATATTGTCTACATTGCGGCTGGCAAATATACCAATGCTTCAGCTGGCTTGGGAACAATTTTTAAGTCTAGCGATCGCGGAACAACCTGGACCAAACTGAATATAGATTTGCCAATGGGCGGTAACGAATCTAAAAGGTGGACGGGAGAAAGGCTAGTCGTCGATCCGTTTAATTCTAATACTATCTTTTTTGGTTCTCGGCTGAACGGGTTATGGAAGTCATTAGATGGAGGCGCAACATGGTTTCAAGTCAGTTCTTTTGTGGGAAATCCTGAAGCAAATATTGGGATCGCAGGTATTCTGTTCGATAAAAACACGCCCGGTTTGGTTTTTGCCAATGCTTATGGAGATGGAATTTACAAATCTACCGACACAGGGGTAACTTGGGAGAGAATACCGGGAAGCCCCTCTCACGTTAATAGAATGGCTTTGGCTAATAATGGCTTTCTCTATGTCACGCATAACTTAGGAGTTAGCAAATATACCAATATAGGTTGGAGCTACATTACGCCAAGTGATGCCAAAACTAAATTCAATGCTATTTCTGTAGATCCAAAGAACCCCGATCGCGTTTTAATTGCGTATGACCAGTACTCTCGCATCGATGATTCTTGTAGAATCTTTCAATCTACAAATGGCGGAACTAAGTGGCAAAAAACGATGTACGATCTGGACTCGCAAGTGTCTTGGTGGTACGACTGGTATTTTGCCTCAGCGGCTTCAGCAATTGAATTCGATCCAACAACTCCTGGCAGAGTTTGGCTGACCGACTGGTATGGAACATGGCACACAAACAATATTAACGAACCAAGATCTTTGTGGGTAAACTCTCAAACAGGGCATGAGGGATTAGTTAGTTTTGCATTGGTTTCACCTCCTAGGGGGTCTTTGTTATTGAGTGGGATGGCTGATGTAGACGGATTTAATCACAGTCAAGGATTAAACACTTACCCATATACAAAATTAGGTAGCAATAACAGTCCTCGCTTTCAAGATACATACAGCATTGCTTACAGTGAAAACAATCCTCTCCGAATGGTGCGCGTTGGTGGCACTAGATGGAACAATACGTACACTGGAGCAACTTCAACAGACGGCGGATACACTTGGAAAAAGTTTTCATCATTTCCACAACACACAATCCCACTGCGTGTAGCTGTGTCGGCAGCTAACCCAAATCTGTTTGTCACAATCGTCAGCGAAGGTCAACCCCTACGCACAACGGATGGTGGAGTGTCATGGAGTAGAGTCTGGGGCTTACCTAACGGACCCAAAGGGACTTGGTACTGGGGTCAGCCACTAGCAGCAGACAAAGTCGATAGCAATACATTTTACTACTACAGTGATGGCAAGGTTTACCGCAGTAGCGATGGAGGTGCATCGTTTAGTGTTGTGAATTCATCGTTGTCAAGTGAAGATTGGTCTATGCTCAAAACAGTTCCGGGAAACCAGCGCGAGGTGTGGCTGAGCCTTAACCGAAATGGGCTTTATCGCTCGAAAGATGGTGGTACAACATTTGCCAAGATAGCGGGAGTAGAGAGAGCTTATTTATTTGCCTTTGGCAAGCCGCAACCGGGAAGTACAATCGCAGCATTATATCTGTATGGAAAAGTTTCAGATTTGGGTGAAGGAATTTTTCGTTCTTTGGACAATGGAAAAACATGGATAAGTATTGGCGATCCCCAAATACCCATTGGTAATGACCCTAATGTCATGGAAGCAAGTACTCAGCAATTCGGACTTGTTTTTATTGGAACCAACGGCAGAGGAGTCTTTTACGGCATACCAAAATAGTCAGTACAAACGCCTATCCTAAAATTTGTAAAGTATCGGTATGAGTAGGAAAAGTAGGTAAAGTCATAGATCTTAATAACTAACAGCCCTCATCTATGGGATAAAAAACTTATAGTGTGAGGGTTTACGTACTCGAGCATATAAGGTAATCTATTTTTTGGTTAGATTTTATCAAAATAATATGAAGAAGCTGAAAAAATAGTCAAAAAGGTAGGAAATTTAATAGAGAACCGTTTTGACAGGAGCATGATGATGAATGAAAAAGAGTATCTTTATATAAATTTGAGCAACCAAAGACAAGTTGCCAATAATTATTACGACTACCAATATCAAAAACAAACTCTTGTTTTTGATAGATATCTGGGGGAGTGACAAACACTCTGAAAAAACTTTGCTCGGTAAGGGATAGAGCGCTGTATGACATAAAAAGATACGATGGCATTTTGGCGATCGGTGAACAAATTCTCAACAATCACAAGCTAAAAACCTGATTTTTGATTAAACTTTGTGGTTAAACTTTTTCAATCTTTTTTAAGCTCATTTTTTCTGAAAAGTTTACCAAGCGTTTTTAGAAACTCATAATCGTTATATAAAGTATTTTTGGGATAAAATTCAACATTTTATACAACTGTAAAAATAAATCTATTTAGAAAATTCAATTTTGATTATCAAGATTACTAGCTAACAGTAATAAAAGTAGGAAAAGCAGGTAAAATTAGTATTTAAAATCAAATAATGAATACTTTAATTTTTGTTGATATATAATTATAAGCACTTCAATGAACTCTAATTAATAAGAATCATTTCCTATATTTCATAAGTCATATAATTGGGTCAAAACAAGTGAGACGAATTACCTCTCTGGGCTCAAAACAAGAAATCAAATATCAAGTAAATTTTTATGAAAAGCCTTTGTTATATGACTTGGATCGTACTATCAAATAACTCATTTATTAATTTTCATAAATGAGTGTGTGTTTTGATAGATCCATCTAGTTTGCTTTGATTGAGCTACTGTCACAGTTAGAGATTGAAAAAAGGAGTTTTATATTTTTATGTCAATAATTGTTGTGGGGTATCTAAGTCCGAAAAACTAGTAATAGCAGAAATCTTCCAAAACAAAGAAGTTAAATCTGTTACAATATACGGGTTCCTGTTTTGGTATTACTTACATAGAAGCAAAAAGAGTAACTATTGTGTTAGTTGTGAATTCACGGAATTTGCGTGTGTCATCTACTTTGAAAAATCATTTATTTACGCCCCTTTATGCTAGTTTTATCGTACTATTTCTACTTATAGTAGGACAACAAAGCTTGCTAATGTGGACGGAAAACCTCACTCAAGAAGCAGTCAGTTGGGTGACCAATAGTCTTGTAGTAGAGAGAGAAGGAGAACGCCTTCTAAATGCTGTTCTAGATGAAGAAAAAGCTGCTCTGGAGATTGACATTAACGAAGAAATTACTTTTCACAGGAGCTTTAGCCACTTATACGATCTGGTCAAAGACAATCCCGATCAACTTCAGCAACTGAATCACATCAAATATCTCTATGAGCGATGGAAAAGCCCTTTAGCTAAAAGGGTGTTTTCTCTTTCGACCATTGATTATCCATCTAGCAAAGAGAGTTTATTTCAATTGTTGCATACTGAAATCTTAATTTTTATCGATCGCGAGGATAATCTTTTACACCAACGCAAGTATCAGTTGCAACAACTCTATCATGTAAACAGCTCTGTAAATATCATCCTTTTAATAACGCTGTTGGTAGGAGCAGTTTTGAACTTCCTGTTTTTACATCAACGCGTTAAAGTACCCTTGCGTGAGTTAACTCAAATAGGCAAAGTGTGGCAGAAAGGTCAGATGGAACCTTTAGTGGGTTATTCATCCTCTGATGAAATTGGTCAGTTGGCTGGAGTTCTCAATGAAGTGGCGAGTGAGACTCGGCAAAGACAACAACACATCGAAACACGCAACCAACAGCTTGAAGACTTGATCTGTGCTCTATCCCACGATATCCGTACCCCTTTACTGGCTACCCGCAACACGATACAAAGTATGCTAAAAGGGGCGTTTGGGTCTATAAATTGCACTTGGAGAGAAATTTTTGAAGAATACTATCAAAGCAATGAAGATCTCCTTAAGCTAGTGGAAACAATTTTAGACGTTTCTCGTTATGAAACTGCCCGTGGCGCTTATCTAAACCACGATCCTCTTGATTGGAAAAGGGTTTTTGCGAAAGTTATGGCTCAAGTCAAAGCGACTTCCAAACGTGAGTTTGCTCTTACCCATAAAATTGCGCCATCTCTGCCAACTGTTTATGGTGATGAGGTAGAAATACGACGGGTTCTGCAAAATTTGCTTGACAACGCTATACGAGTCAGCAACCCAAACAAAGAAATTGTCCTTGAAGTAGCATCTCTTGGTCAAAACAGAGTTCTAATTTCCGTGAGCGATCCCGGACCGGGAATTGCACCACAGGAACAAGAGCGGCTGTTTCACCGCTTTACTCAAGGACGGGGGCGATGTGGAAAAGCAGGGCTTGGTCTGTATTTGTGCCGTCAAATTGTTGAGGCTCATGGAGGCAATATTGGTGTCAAAAGTACTCTCGGAGTGGGAAGTACTTTCTGGTTTACACTCCCTGTTTCCATTGCTCGGGATGAGTGTCAAGAGCGTAAACTGACACATCTCCAGACATAACGTAGCGGCTCTAATTTTATATGGCTTTTATCTTCATTTTTTGGAGATGTCATTAAGGAGACAGAATGATTGCTGAAAGTAGTGAAAACAAAACAGTACGAATTTTACTAGTTGACGATCATGCTTTGATACGGCGAGGTATGAAAGGTCAATTTTCATTAGAATCTGGCTTTAGTGTAGTTGGAGAAGCAGGCGATGGAGCAGAAGCTATTGAATTAGCCGCACGATTACAGCCAGATGTCGTTTTGATGGACATCGATCTACCAGTTATGGATGGAATTACAGCTACGCAGCAAATAAAAAGCGATCGTTCTGCCATTCGCATTCTTGCCTTGAGTGCATTTGATAGCGATACTCAGGTAATGGGAATGCTAGCAGCAGGTGCAGATGGTTACTGCTTGAAGAGTATTGAATGGGAACAACTCGTTGCTGTCATTCAATTGATAATGCAGGGGGGAGCATATTTAGCTCCTGAAATAGCGCAAAAGGTTGGTCGAATGCTCAAGCCTAATGTTGCATCTCCAGAGATTCCTGCATCTGAAGTGAATTCGCCACCTATTTTAAGCAATCGCGAGCGCGAGATTTTGAAGTTGATTGCCAAAGGATACTCCAACCAAGAAATTGCTGCCGAACTCTACCTTTCACTGGGAACCGTCAAATCTTACGTTCGCATGATTCTTAACAAATTAAGTGTAGACGATCGCGTTCAAGCAGCAGCCTTAGCCGTGCGTGAAGGATTAATTTAAAGTTGAAGAACCTCTTGTAGCCGAGTATAAAGTTCTGTAGGCGTGTTAACTGATGGTAAATCCTCATTCTTGGGCTGTTCCGACCAAAAAATGCAAGGCTGAAGTAAACTGTGATGCTCCAAGGCTTCATTTATCGGTAGACAGAAGACCAAGATATGAGGTGCAAACAGAGTTATTTCTTCATTCATCGGAATACCATAATAGGGGAACACTTCTGCATTCTGTTGCAAGCAGTAAGTGCTAACACGTTGTACGGTAGCAACATGACTGCCAATAACCATAATTCGATGTCTTTCCATCACAAATACACTTCTAACGGAGAATATTCTACATACAGATTACCTTTTGTACTTCACAATGTCATCTAGCATATTGACTTGTCTGTTAATAACTTAATATTCATATTCTAAAAAATCAATTAAATTCTTACAAAGAAATAATGTAATTTAAACTTTTACCACTTACGTATTGTCAAAAAAAACATGATGTGAATCGAGTTAATTTTTTGGTTTGAACTGTTTTAAGACGCATTATTTTGTCTCAATCATAACTTTCATTTTTAAGATACATATGAACCGTGAGAATCCAGGAAAGATTTGGTAAACTTTTTTAAACAAAAACTTATTAAAATGGCTGTTTAGTTAATGCATATTTTCTTCTATTTGTACAGTACGCAATCTCTAAATTTTTCTTCATACTAAAGCTCTAAACTTTGCAGTCAAAAATATAGCTGTCAGAGCTAAAAATTTATTGAGATTTTTAGCTCTCAATCGATCGTAATTTTACTAAACATCCATGCTTTTAAACGCCTAAAACATCAAATGTGTCATTTAAAGCTTATCGCTATAGAAATTTATTATGAAGCTTAAATTTGATTAACGCTACAGCCAGACGGATAGCTATGTAGATAATTTTATTTCTCTATGAGGATAGCCTATACATCAGGCTTGAACTAGCCAACAGATAGTATTTTTGATTGTGCTTTAAGTATGAAACTGTAGTAAGACTTAGTAGATGTTCAATCCCTTAAGTACTTGTACATAGCAGAATGGGTAAAAAGTTTTATCCCTTCTGCCTTCTCCTCTTAATAACCAAGCGGAAACAATCTCGTTCCCGATCCCCGGTTCCTGTCCCTTATTGTCCAGACACTTAACACTCCATGGTCAACAAAGTTAGTTTTCTTAACACCCGTTTTGACTGTATGTCCTCAGAAGAAGCAATTGAGTTGTTATTAACACGCTTATTAAAGCGACAGGGTGGTCGCGTATATTATGCTAATGCTCACACAATGGTAACCGCTGTAAACAACTCAGCATTAGCGTTAGCATTAGAACGCAGTGACTTATTGCTAGCAGATGGGAGTGGAGTTCGCTGGGGTAGTTCTTTGTTAGGTACACCTTTAGTTCACAACCTCAATGGCACTGACTTAGTTCCAGCTTTATGCAAGAATGGTGCAGCAAAAGGTTTATCAATTTACCTTTTAGGTGCCAAACCCGGTGTTGCACAAGACGCAGCCACCAATTTAAAGACAGCTTTTCCCGGATTAGCGATCGCAGGAACGCAAGATGGCTACTTCCCAGAAAATGAAACGCAACAAGTTTTAGAGGCTATTCGATTTGCAAGACCGCACTTATTATTAGTAGCAATGGGCGTACCCCTACAAGAAATTTGGATAGATCGGTATGCCAATCAACTGCCTGGTATCACTTGTATGGGTGTAGGAGGGCTGTTTGATTTTGTAGCAGAACGCGTAACCCGCGCCCCCTCTTCCATCCGTGCGATCGGTATGGAGTGGTTGTGGCGAGTAGCCATGGAACCGAATCGCTTGTGGCGGCGTTACTTCATAGGCAACTTTATTTTCTTAAGTTTACTACTGCGCTATGCTTTTACCCGGTCTCAAAACGAACAACAGACAAAACCAAAATTATCGGCAAAATCATAGCCAACTGCTTCACATTTAAATTGCATAATTTGGATGGGCGGAACGCCTACACCACAAAAGTTTTAAAAATTGTTTTTGCAACCTAAATGTGTTTTAGCTGAACTTGGCTGCATTCCACCACGTAAAACGCCTTTGCTTATCTCTACAAACGCCTTGAAGTGCAATTAATAGCGCAGTTTATGACCTTCACACAAGAATATCAAATCAATGTACTTCAGCCTCAAGGATGCTTAAATTTGCATCAAGGTGAAATTTTGCGAGAAAAACTTGCTAGCTTAGCCCCTCAGCCCTACCATCTTTGGGTCATTGATTTAGCCCAAGTAGACTTTATGGATAGTTCTGGATTGGGCGCTTTAGTAGATGGGCTTTCTACTACACGTGCTCAAGGCTGTCGCCTTGTCATTTGCAACTTGCAACCAGCTATTCGGATGATTTTTGAGCTCACTCAACTAGATTCACAGTTTGAAATTTTTGAAAATTACGACGCTATTAAGACTACGGTTAACGCTAGCCCAACAACACTGTAACGATCATGTCTAATCTCTCCACTTCTCACGACATTCAGACAAACATTCAGACATCAGTTCTAAAACTGACAAACATAACAGGATTTGCTGAGCTTTCCGTTCATCATTCTGTATCAAGCAAAGCAAAACGCTTTATTGACATTTTAGGTGCCATTGTTGGTCTGAGCATTACCGCAGTTTTGGCAATTCCCATTGCTATAGCCATTCAGCTAGATAATCCCGGTCCTATCTTCTACAGTCAAATTCGCTGTGGCTTAAATGGTCGTTCCTTCAAAATCTGGAAATTCCGTTCCATGGTTGTAAGAGCCGAAGAATTAAAACATCTCGTTCATAACGAAGTTAAAGGTCATTACATTTTTAAGAATGCAAACGATCCGCGCATTACCCGCGTAGGAGCATTTCTCCGTCGTACTAGCTTGGATGAACTCCCTCAATTCTGGAATGTGCTCTTAGGAGAAATGAGCCTAGTTGGAACTCGTCCTCCCACTCCCGATGAAGTGATGCACTACTCAATGCATCACTGGCAAAGGTTAAACGTCAAACCTGGAATGACTGGTGAATGGCAAGCTAATGGACGTTCCAGTATTAAAGATTTTGAAGATATTGTTCGCATGGATTTAAACTACCAACAACAGTGGTCGATCGCCTACGATCTTGGTTTAATTTTGAAAACTCTCAAGATTGTTTTTCAGAAAAGTGGTGCATATTAAGAGGATGTTTGTAAAGTTTACCCTTGTATTAAGATCCCCCCTCGCCCCCCGATAAATTGGGGGGTAAGTACTTTTCTCCCTCGCCCCCCTTAAAAAGCAAGTACTCTTAAAGCCACCTTCTTTAAGGGGAATTTAGGAGGATTTGAAGTTTTGAATACCTCAGCTACTACTTTTAAAACATCCTCTAACAACTCAAGCGATAAGTGATAAACTTAGAGGAGAAAGCATCCCCATAAAGAAGTAAAAATAAATTTATATTCTATGTAAATAGGAGCATAGGTAACGTCATGTATAACCTTTGCTCTTATTCGTCTTTTCTTTTTGTGCATTTGCACAATTGCGATTGTACAAAGCAAAAAATTCTTTGGTCATATGCCCAATGAACTGTAATGTGCGGCAGAGTATGTTTATATTAGTCGCCCAGGAGGTATATGCGTGTTACAAGAAAATCGCCTTAGCAAGCATTTACCCATTGCTCAAATAGCCATCGTGCGATCGCTTCCCGGCTTGGGTGATTTACTATGTGCTGTACCTGCTATGAGAGCAATAAGATTTGCTTTCCCACAGGCTAAAATTACCTTAATTGGTCTTGTATGGGCGCAAAACTTTGTCAAGCGGTTCAGCCATTACCTAGATGATTTTTTGGAATTTCCCGGTTATCCTGGAATTCCGGAAGTTGTACCGCCAGTTCACAAAATACCGCAGTTTTTTGCTAACGTGCAGCAGCAAGACTTTGACTTGGCATTGCAAATGCACGGTAGCGGTATTGTTAGCAATTCCTTCACGGTCTTACTGGGTGCTCGCATGAATGCTGGTTTTTACCAGCCCGGACAATACTGTCCGGACCCTAATTATTTTTTGCCTTACCCTACAGACCAACCAGAGGTATGGCGTCATCTGTGTTTAATGGAATATTTGGGAATTCCATTGCAGGGAGACAATTTAGAGTTTCCTCTACAGCAAGAAGATTTTTCAGCTTTACAGCAAATAGAGGCTACCCAAGCCCTGAAAAAAGGTGATTATGTCTGCATTCATCCAGGTGCAAGCGTACCAGAAAGACGCTGGTCAAAAGAATTGTTTGCAGCTATTGGCGATGCCATTGCTGCGCGTGGTTTTCAGGTTGTATTGACGGGTACGCCACCCGAGACAAGTTTAACACAGTCAATTGCAGGAATGATGCAGACCAAACCAATTGATTTGGCAGGGCACACCAGCTTGGGTGCAATGGCAGCCCTTTTAAGTCAAGCAGCTTTATTAGTTTGTAACGATACTGGTGTCTCTCATTTAGCAGCAGCTTTGCAAGTTAAGAGTGTTGTCATTTTCTCCAACTCAGATCCCAATCGTTGGGCTCCACTCAATCGCGATCGCCATCGTATTCTCATAGCCTCTTCTTTATCTCCAACGCTCCACTCCCCACTCCCTACTCTCGAAACGGTTATGGCTCAAGTAGACGAACTATTGCCCAAGGGAGTCTTAAATGCTACTAGATAACTGGCAGACCGTACAGAATATTCTTGTTATACATACAGGGAGCAACCACAATCAAACACAAATTCTTCCAACACTAAAAAGCTTACGTCAATTGCAACCCAATTCATTTATCACTTTGATAGAGTCTTCACACAAAATAAATTCATATTCCTCTTGGGTAGATGAGGTATTTATTCATGAAGAAATCGGCACAAAGTTCGTCAACCCCGAACATGAATTAGCTCTCATTTCTAAACTTAGCCAGCGCAGGTTTGATGCTGCTGTCATTTGTACAGAGCTAGGAGAGTCACCCTATTCTTTAGCTTATATTTGCTATTTAGCAGGAATTCCAATACGTATTGGTCGCTCCCAAGAATTTGGTGGTAGCGTTCTTTCTAAATGCATAATTCATAATTCATAATTCGTAATTTTTTATGCGTATTTTAACTTGGCACGTGCATGGTAGTTATCTGTACTACCTAACTCAAAGTTCCCATGAGTTTTATTTACCCGTCAAACCCGATCGCCCAGAAGGATATGGTGGTCGTCTTGGAGGCTTACCTTGGTCAGATAACGTTCATGATATACCTGCTTCGGAAGTCAAAAATCTTAAAATAGACTGTATTTTGTTTCAATCACGCAAAAACTACCTCGAAGACCAATACGAAATACTCTCCGAGTCACAACGACAACTTCCAAAAATTTATTTGGAACACGATCCCCCACGAGAACACCCAACAGATACCCGCCATATTGTAAACGATCCAAATGTTTTACTGGTTCATGTAACTCACTTTAACCAACTGATGTGGGATAGCGGTCAAACGCCTACTTGTATCATTGAACATGGGGTAACTATACCGGATGATGTTTGTTACACGGGTGAATTAGAACGGGGATTAGTCGTTGTCAATGGATTGCGATCGCGCGGTCGTCGTTTGGGTGTCGATGTCTTTGAACGCGTTCGCCAAGAAATCCCTCTAGATTTAGTTGGTATGGGTGCAGAAAAACTGGATGGACTTGGTGAGATACCGCACCATCAACTACCAGCATTTGCTTCGCGCTACCGCTTCTTTTTTAATCCCATTCGCTACACTAGCTTGGGGCTTGCTGTCTGTGAAGCAATGATGGTGGGATTGCCAATTATTGGGTTAGCAACCACAGAAATGACAACAGTTGTAGAAAACGGAGTTTCTGGTTACATCAGCACTGATGTAGAAAAGCTAATTCATCAAATGAAGCATCTTTTAGATAACAGAACACAGGCGCAAAAACTGAGCCAAGGAGCGAGAGAAACAGCACAACAACGCTTTAATATTAAGAGATTTGTTCGGGACTGGGACAAAGTTTTTAAATTAAGTAGGTCAGCAGAAATAATCACAAGTTTGTAGTTACGCTCTATATGCATTGCAACTACGAACGAAATACAAAGATTTTACAGGAATCGGTGATTAATAACCAATGACTAAATTCATTGCCTTAATTAGCGAGCATGCTTCACCTCTTGGTACTTTTGGAGGTGCAGATAGCGGCGGTCAAAACGTATATGTAGGACAAATAGCTAAACATTTAGCTGCATCAGGTTATAAAGTAGACGTTTTTACCAGACGGGACAGTCACGAATTACCAGAAATTATAGAATGGATGAATGGTGTTCGGATTATTAATGTTCCTGCAGGTCCTGCTATATACGTGCGAAAAGAAGATATGCTGCCGTATATGGAGGAATTTACAACATACGTTTTGAATTTTTGTCAAAATAGTTCTTATGGAAATAAATATAAGTACGATTTGATACATGCTAACTTCTGGATGTCAGCATTGGTTGCAGCAGAAATTAAGCGCATTTTGGGTATTCCTTTTGTTGTAACTTTCCATGCACTAGGTCGAGTCCGCCGTTTTTGGCAAGGTGATGCAGACGAATTTCCGGACGCTCGCTTTACCATTGAAGACCGCATTGTGAAAGAAGCAGATCATATCATTGCTGAGTGTCCTCAGGATGAAGAAGACTTGCGAAAACTTTACTGTGCCAAAAAAGAGAATATCACTATTATTCCTTGCGGCTTTGATGCAGCAGAGTTTTCGCCAGTCAATAAAATATCTGCTCGTGAAAAGCTAGACTTTTCTCCCGATGAAAATCTCATTCTTCAGTTAGGGCGTTTAGTCCCTCGTAAAGGAGTAGATACAGTCATCCGAGCTTTTGGACGTGTTTTGCAGCAGTATCAGATTCCAGCACGACTGTTGATTGTAGGAGGTGAGTCAGAAGAACCAGACCCCCGCACTACACCAGAAATCAATCGATTGCAAGCTGTTGCTCTTGAAGAGGGTGTTGAGTCGCAAGTGACATTCGTCGGGCGTCGCAATCGCGAAATACTTAAATATTATTATTGTGCATCAGATGTCTTTGTCACAACACCTTGGTATGAACCATTTGGTATTACACCTTTAGAAGCTATGGCTTGTGGAACTCCCGTGATTGGTTCTAACGTTGGAGGAATCAAATTCACAGTCAAAGATTCTGAAACAGGGTTTCTTGTACCGCCAAACGATCCAGATACAATTGCAGAGAAAATTGCTTATTTGCTCAAAAATCCAGAAATACGCGATCGCTTGGGCTCTCAAGGGAGAGATCGTGTTGCTCGCTACTTTACTTGGAAGAAAGTGACAAACTCTATTGCCACCCTATACGAAAAAGTTTTGCGTCACAAGCAAAGAACAATTATTTCTTCTCCTGCTCCTTCCTCAGGTTCCCTCATTGATGAAAGTTTTACAGCAGCGATTGCGGTGATGGAAAAATCCAGACACACCTTGAAAAGTGCAATTCAAGAAGCCGCAGAATTGCTCTTTTCTTGCTTTTCTTTAGGCGGTAAAGTGCTGGTTTGTGGTAATGGAGGAAGCGCAGCCGATGCTCAACATTTTGCTGCAGAGTTTGTTGGTAAATTACGCTGCTCAAAACGGTCGGGATTGCCAGTTATGGCGCTGACAGCAGATACAGCTTTTTTAACGGCTTGGGCTAACGATGTCGGATACGAGCACGTTTTTGCCAGACAGGTAGAAGCATTTGCTCAACCAGGAGATTTATTACTCGGGATCAGTACGAGTGGGCGATCGCGTAATATCATTGAAGCATTCAAAACTGCCCGTCACCTTCGCATCAACACAATTGCTCTTTTAGGTGGCGATGGTGGGGAAGTATTAGCGATCGCAGATTCAGCAGTTGTTGTACCGGCAACTGATACTCAACGTATCCAAGAAGTACAACATATTGTTCTCCATATTTTGTGTGAGTTAGTAGAAAGTAGGGGACTCGCGACAGGGGAAAGCATGAATCCTCAATGCCGAATTCCCAATAATGAGTTACGGCTCGCAAATCATCAAGCTTTAACAATTTAAGGAGTCAGAATTATGCAAGAACTACAAGGCAAAGTCGTTTTAGTGACAGGAGGCGGACGCGGACTTGGAGAAGCAACATCCCAGACATTGTCTTCAGCAGGTGCTAGCGTTGTTGTTGCCGATATTCGAGATGACCTAGCAAATAAAGTCAGTGGAGAAATTCAGGCTAATGGCTTTCAAGCACAGCCATTAGTACTAGACGTGACAAATGAGGAACAAGTAGAGACTGCGATTCACAAAATTGTTTCCCAATACGGACGCTTGGATGCTTTAATTAACAACGCAGGTACAGATGTGACCGTCTCTATAGAAGAACTTTCCGTTAAGGATTGGGATAGAATTCTTGCAGTGAACTTACGCGCTCCTTTCATTATGTCAAAATTTGCTTTGCCAGTTATGAAAGAACAAGGAAGCGGTCACATTATCAACATTTCTTCTACTGCAGCAAAGCGTGCTTGGCCCAATGCTTCAGCATACCATGCCAGTAAATGGGGGCTATTAGGTTTCAGTCATGCGTTGCACGTAGAGGCTCGTCCTTACAATATTAAGGTGACAGCTTTGGTTGCAGGTGGAATGGAAACGCCATTTTTACTCGATAGATTTCCAGATATAGATGTCAGCAAGCTACAAAATCCCAAGAATGTTGCTGCGACTATCCGGTTTTTACTGTCCACCCCCGAAGGAACTGTCATTCCAGAAATGATGGTTCTACCAATGGCTGAAAGTTCTTGGCCATAATGGTTAATCGTTAGTGGTTAGTCGTTAGTGGCAAACAACTATCTGCTAACTAACGACTTATGCTCAAATCCCTATGCTCCATGCTTTATGCTTAATAAAACAGTATTTTTGGATAAGGATGGGACTCTGATTGAGGATGTACCTTATAATGTCGATCCAAAGTATATTAAACTAGCGCCAGGTGCGATTGAGGGACTACGGCTTCTGAATGAGTTAGGGTATGAGTTGATTGTTATAACCAATCAGTCAGGTGTAGCACGCAGATATTTCCAGGAATCTGCTCTTGTGGGTGTGGAGGAACATTTGCGTAACCTTTTTGGTGAGTTTGGTATCAATTTATCGGGCTTTTACTACTGTCCCCATCACCCGGATGGCGTGGTTTCAGAATTTGCCATTGCTTGTGATTGTCGCAAGCCCGCACCTGGAATGTTATTACGTGCAGCACGCGATCGCAATATCGATCTACACGCATCGTGGTTTATTGGTGATATTCTCAATGATGTAGAAGCCGGACACCGTGCGGGTTGCAAAACGATATTAATTAACAATGGAAATGAGACAGAATGGGAGTTGTCTCCCTTGCGAACTCCAGATTTCATTGTCAGTGACCTTGCAGAAGCCGCACAAGCAATCTTTTCTGTAGATAGTCATTCTGAATATAGGGGAGAATTGCCCAAGGAATCATCACTCACGGAGGTTTTTAGGTGAAGCCTGACCTGCTAAAGTTGCTGGATACAACCCCCAACCTTCATGTCATTGTCATTGGTGAAGCCATGCTTGATGGCTATTTAGAAGGATTTAGCGATCGTCTTTGCCCGGAAGCTCCAGTTCCAGTTGTAACTGTTAAAAATCGCGTCTACGTTCCTGGTGGTGCAGCCAATACAGCTGTTAATATTACCAGTTTTGGCGGACAAGTGACATTTCTGTCAGTTATTGGTGACGACTCAGAAGGTTTACAATTAAAGCGATCGCTCTTAGAACAGGGTGTTTCAACGACAGACCTCATCGTTCATCCAGGTAGGCAAACACTTGCCAAGCAACGAGCGATCGCAGCATCACAAATACTCCTGAGAATAGATACGGGAACGACAAACGCTATTGATGGCGATACAGAACAAGCACTGATTGCAAAATTACAACTTGTCTTTCCACAATGTCATGCTGTTATCATCTCCGATTACGGTTATGGAATTTTAACAGCAAAAGTCATTGATGCGATCGCGCAACTGCAACAGCAACATCCCCGGATTCTCGTTGTTGATTCCAAAAACCTCACTGTTTACCGACATCTTAAAGTAACAGCAGTCAAACCAAACTACGAACAGACAACACAATTACTGAAAATTCCCCCTTACATCCCCATCCAAAATCAAGAAATCTCACGTGCAGAACAAATTACACCATACGGCGAGAAACTTCTTGATATAACAGGTGCAAAAATAGTTGCTGTCACGCTAGACACAGAAGGTGCGATCGTCTTTCAGGGTGACTCCCCGCCGCACCGTACATACACTCAACCCACCAACCAATCCCGCACCGCAGGCGCAGGAGATACTTATATAAGTGCTTTAACCCTAGCCCTAGCATCTGGTGCAGCAACACCATTGGCTGCTGATTTTGCCGCAAGTGCTGCAGCAATCGTTGTGAGAAAAGAAGGAACCACCACCTGTTCTATTGAAGAACTCCGGCTGTTTCTATCTTCGTCTTCCCCCACTCCCCCCCACTCCCCCTCTCCTGCTCTCCCCCTCTCCTCCTCCCCCACTCTCCAAAAAAACATAACAGACACCAACCAACTCATTACCGTTATCGCCGACTACCGCAAAGCGGGATACAAAATAGTTTTCACCAATGGTTGCTTCGACATTCTTCATGCTGGACACGTTTCTTATCTCAACCGTGCTAAAGCATTAGGAGATATTTTGATAATTGGAGTTAATTCAGATAACAGCATCCGCCGGATCAAAGGAGAAACCCGTCCTATCAATTCGTTAGAAGACCGTATCCAAGTTTTAGGTGGGCTGGCTTGTGTTGATTATCTGATTGCTTTTAATGAGGACACGCCTATCAACTTAATTCGATTAGTGCAACCTGACATTTATGTCAAAGGTGGTGATTACACAATAGAAACACTACCAGAAGCACCTGTTATACAACAATTCGGTGGTGTTGTCAAACTCTTACCATTCCTAGAGAATCGTTCAACCACAGAAATCATAAAAAAAATTATACAAAACCATTAACCGCGTACAGGTGCAGCACAATTGAATCAAATTGTTGGGTTTCGTTCTTCAACCCAACCTACCTCTTCTTAATGTTTACTGTTATAAATCATCTCTCCAATTAACAACCAATAACTAACGACCAACAACTAACCACTCATAACTAATCACGAACCAGCAACCAATGACTTCCTGGAACTCTGCCAAAAATATTCTCTGCATTAGACTCGACACCATTGGTGATGTATTGATGACTACACCAGCAATTCGTGCTCTCAAACGATCGCATCCCAATCGTCGGATTACACTGCTAACATCCTCCGCAGGTGCAACCACTGCTTCACTTGTGCCAGAAATAGATGATGTCATTGTCTATGATGCACCTTGGCTAAAAGCAACAGCACCCCGACAAAATAGCCGTCCCGAATATGATATGGCGGACTACCTGCGAAACCTTCAATTTGACGGTGCAATCATTTTTACAGTTTACAGTCAAAATCCCCTTCCCTCGGCATTTCTATGTTATCTAGCAGATATACCCCTACGATTGGCACATTGTCATGAGAACCCATACCAACTCTTAACAGATTGGGTAAAAGATCCAGAACCAGAACGTTTTTTGCGTCATGAGGTTCGCCGTCAACTTGACTTAGTAGCTACAATTAATTGTCATACAGACGATGAGAGAATGTCTTTAGGAGTTCCAAACAAGGCTTTAGCCACTGTCGAGAAAATCCTACAACAACTTGGTATCGATCGAGAACATCCTTGGGTAGTCATTCATCCCGGTGCAACAGCTGCTTCCAGACGTTATGCACCCGATCGGTTTGCTCTTGTCGCCAGGAGTCTAGTTCGTGACTTCAACATCCCGGTTATATTTACGGGTACGCAACCAGAACAAGAACTCGTTGAAGACATCATGGCAATAGCATCTGTCAGCAACATGGCTTCCCTAGTAGGTCGTCTTGACTTAACCGAACTAGCAGCACTGCTATCACTGACTCCTTTACTTATTTCTAATAATACTGGTCCAGTTCACATTGCCGCAGCTGTTGGTACACCAGTTGTGGATTTGTATGCTCTAACCAATCCCCAACATACTCCTTGGGGTGTTCCAAATCGCGTTCTTTTTCATGATGTCCCTTGTAAAAATTGCTACAAAAGCATTTGTCCTGAGGGCCATCAGAATTGCTTGAGTCTGGTGACTCCAGAGTCTGTTGTCAGTGCAGCCCGCGAACTGTTAAGCGAGACTTGGGAAAGTGCAACAGGGATTGAGAAAACTGATTCACTTATAGAAAAGGCACTCACTGCTATTGATTAAAGGACTTCTCAAGAAAAAATATCCCAAAATTTCTTATTGCTCTTCTATGACTCTAAGGAGAGAATAATCAAGGCGATTGGAAATCGCGCCTATATAAACGAAGTCCGCCTACGCGGACTCATATCAGAATTAGGTTTCCAATTTAATCTAACGAGAGTAATAAAAGAGCATTATGGTGCGGATCTGCTAACCCGCGCCGCAAGATAAATACCAAGGCATTTCTAATAATCAATTACAAATGACCAATGACTGTCGATATTTTAATACCTACTTATTGTCGTCCCACTGCTTTGGCGGTTACTTTAACAAGCCTGATCGCTCAAACTTACCGTGACTTTCGCGTTGTTATTTCCGATCAAACTGAAGATAGCAATTCTATAGAAAGTGGTGAAGTACAAGCAGTATTGCGCGTGCTTCAATCTCACGGTCACGTGGTGGAAGTTTATAAAAACTTACCTCGTCGCGGAATTGCACAACAGCGACAATTTTTACTGGAACAGGCAAAGGCAACTTATGCTCTTTTCCTAGATGATGATTTAATTTTAGAACCCTTTGTGGTTGAAAATATGCTTGTTGCTTTGCAAGAAGAGAACTGTGGCTTTGTTGGTAGTGCTGTCATCGGACTGAGTTTTATTAATGATATCCGCCCTCACGAGCAAAAAATTGAATTTTGGAATGGTCCAGTTCAGCCAGAAGTGGTAAAATCTGATACAAGCCAGTGGGAACGCTGGCGGTTGCATAATGCTGCTAATCTTTATCACATACAGAAAAATTTGGATCTAACTCCAGATCGACAGCGTAAGTACCGTGTTGCTTGGGTAGGCGCTTGCGTTATGTATGATACAGAAAAGCTTCGTGGTATAGGTGGTTATTCTTTCTGGCAACAGTTACCATCAGAACACTGCGGTGAAGACGTTTTAGTCCAGTTGCGGTTGATGGAACTTTACGGTGGTTGTGGAATTATTCCTTCAGGTGTGTATCATCAGGAGTTACCTACGACTATTATCGATCGCAGTTGTCCTGCAAATAAATATGTAGAACTGGCTAATGGCTAATAGCTAATGGCTAATAGCTAATGGCTAATAGCTAATAGCTAATTGTTTCTATTAGCTATTAGCTATTTTCTTACGGAGACGCTATGTGCAAGGCACATGCTCCGCGTTGCCTTTGTGCTATGCCCGTAAGGGCTATACGCCAGTCCCTAGGGTGCGGGAAACCCGCCGGAGCAGGCTAGTCTCACCATCAGCTATTAGCCATTAGCCATCAGCAATTAGCAATTAGCAATTAGCAATTAGCCCTTATGCAAAAAATCTTATTTATCGAATTACTAGGTGGTATTGGAGATATTGTTATTGCGCTAAGTGCAATTCATGCCTTAGCACTCACTTACCCGGAAGCTGAACTCACAGTTTTAACTTTTCGACCGGGTAATGAATTGTTAAAAAGTGACCCACTGATTCAACGAGTTCTTTGTGCAGAATCTGGTAACGCCAAACAATCGGTTATTGAATTACTGACTCGTGAAACTTTCGATTTGATTGTTTCTGACACTAATTATGAAGATATAGATAAAGTTATTTTCAAGAGTAGTGCATCCCAAAAAGTTACAAACTTGTGGCGACAACCTCCGCCAAATGAAAGAGTGGGCGATCGCTTTGTAAAAATTTTGCAGGTGGAAGGTTTAATCGGTGCAGATGCTGTGAAACCCACACAACTTTATTTAACTTATGAAGAAATCAATAAAGCACAAGAGCAATTTCTGAATATCCCCCGTCCTTTAGTGTTTTTATGTCCGGATGCAGGAATGTCAATCAAGCGATGGGCTGATATAAATTTTATAACATTAGGTCAAATTTTGCAGCAGCGTTGGAATGCAACTGTGGTGGTTCCGGTTGGTTCTAATGAACAACAAGCATTGGCGATCGCTAAAGGTATTGGAGGCGAAGCACAAGTTTTTCCGCGAGGAAAATTACGAGATTTTGCAGCAACTTTAGCTTGTGGTGATTTGGTCATTGCTTCCGATACTGGTCCTGCGCGGATAGCAGCTGCATTAAATATATTAACTATTACTTTATTTGGTCCTTCTTGGCACGGTCGTTACGGTCAACCGTCGCCTCATGTCAATTTACAAGGATATCCAGAATGTCCCGAACGGAATATCAGCAATTTTACTGTACAAGAATGTTGGTACAGTGGCATGTGCCCTTTAGATAAAGGTTGGCAAAGTTGTATGGAAGGTATTTCTGTCAGTGAGGTTTTAGCAGTTGTGGAAGACAGATTACATGAACTGCAAAGACGCAAAGATTTCAAAGGAAAAGAGAGAGGGGAGATCGGTTGAGAGAATTATGAACTTTACAGACAAATTAAACAAATCCGATATCGATGTAGATCCGCTACAGGGTGGGGTTCAAAAATCAAAACTCCAAGAGTGGCGGAAGATATTAGTCATGCGGTTGGACAATATTGGTGATGTCATAATGACAAGTCCAGCCTTACGGGCTATCAAGGAAAATTTGCCACAATGCCATCTCACACTTATGGCGAGTCCGGGTGGGGCTCTAGCAGTAGACTTATTACCTTGGGTAGATGAAGTCTTACCTTGGCGGGTTTTGTGGCAGGATTTAGGCAAATTGGATTTTGACCCCGAGCGTGAGTGGGAATTAGTAAAAAAGCTGCAAAATGGCAAATTTGATGCAGCGATTATCTTTACTAGTTTTAGTCAAAGTCCCCATCCTGCGGGATTTCTATGTTATTTAGCGAGTATTCCATCACGAATTGGTGAATCCAAGGAGGTAGGAAATGGTGTGCTGACACTAGAAGTTCCATCCATATCAGATGAGGTTCATCAAGTAGAACGAAACTTAAGATTGATTGAACAAGCAGGGTTTGAAGTACAAGACCGCAGTCTTTGCATCCATATTTCAGAAACAGCGCAACAAGAAGCTTTATCTCTTATGTTAGGGACCGGGAACTGGGGGCTAACGACTGGGAAACAAAACTTTTCCCAATCTCCAGCCCCGAATTACCTCCTCCTCAATCCCTGGACAAGTTGCCAATCCCGAAATTATGATTCTCAACGCTTTGCACTTGCTGCACGTCAGCTTGCAGAAGTGACACAAATGCCTGCGATCGTGACAGGTGTAGACAAAGATCGTCCCAAAAGTGGGTTATTGCTCGAAGTATTGGGCGATCGCGCAATTGATTTGATTGGCAAAACAACATTACCTCAACTAGCAGCACTCATTGCCAACGCCAAGTTAGTACTGACCAATAACACCTCAACAATGCACATCGCTGATGCAACTCGCACGCCAACAGTTGTGATGTTTGCAGGAACTGAACTTGAGTCACAGTGGGAACCTCGTAACGGTACATCCCGCTTGCTTCGCCGTCCCACTCCGTGTAGTCCGTGCTATGCCTTTACGTGTCCTTACAATCTCGAATGCCTTGATATCCCACCAGAGGAAGTCGTTTCTACAGGGTTGAAATTGATAGAAATTGCTAATGGCTAATGGCTAATGGCTAATGGCTGATTGCTAATGGCTAACAACTAACAAATAACAACTTACAACTCACAATGATTGCTATTATTGCTGGCAGTTATCAACCCGAACGCTGTGGTGTGGCTCACTACACTGCTTGTTTGCGAAATGCCCTTCATAAGTTAGATGTTCAATCTGTTGTCCTCACAACTCATGCTGCTGCAAAAGAAGCTAGCGAACCTGAAGTTAAGGGGGTAGTTAATGATTGGCAATTAACAGATTTGTTGGTGTTAGTGCGATCGCTACACGCAATAAATGCTGATATTTTGCACATTCAACACGCAGCAGGTACATACGGTTTTGAACGTTCGATCTTTCTGTTGCCATTACTTTTGAAAGCTACTGGATATCGCAAATCAATTGTAACAACTGTCCATGAATACGGCTGGTGGGAGTGGCAACCCAAAGGGATACCGCCACAATTTTTAGAATGGTTAAAGATGTGGGGACAGCAACATGGTTGGTGGGATAGGGAAGATGGATTTTTACTCACTTTAAGTGATGCGCTGATTGTCACCAATGCTGAAGCAGAAGCAGTCATTCACAAACGGCTACCACAATTACACGATCGTGTATCAAGTATTCCCATTGCTGCTAACGTCGATGTTTACCCTATCGATCGCAGTACGGCACAGCAAATTATTCGTGAGAAATATAATTTTACAATTGATAACGTTATTATTGCTTTCTTTGGTTTTCTCCACCCAGTTAAAGGCATAGAAACACTTTTACCAGCATTTCAAAAAGCTCTTGAAACTCATCCACAAGCACGACTGTTACTGATAGGTGGTGTAGAAAGTTTAGCTTTGCGAGGCGATGAAGCAAAGCGTTATTGGGATAAACTCCACGCCCTTGTTGCGGAACTAAATTTAAATACTAAAGTCTATCTTACAGGCTATTTAGATGCTGAAAGCGCCTCTAAATACCTTTCTGCATGTGATATTGGAGTGCTTCCTTTTAATCATGGCATGACTGTGAAAAGCGGTTCGCTTCTCACTTTATTGGCTCATGGTTTGCCAGTCATTGCCACCCAACATCCCACTCCTCTCCCTGACCAGCATCCAGTATACCTCGTTCCTCCACGCAATATTGATGCTTTGGCAAATGCTCTTTGTCAGTTGCTAAACCATCCTGAAAAACGCCATCATCTCGGTAATATCGGTCGTGCTTTTATTCAAAACTTCACGTGGCATAATATTGCGCGATCGCATCTAAATATTTATCAAAACTTGCTAAAATTTTAAATGAAAACGTTTTTAAACTACATGAATGAAGCACAAGAAAAATTACAGATTATAGATGAACAGATTGAAGAGCGGGTACAGGCAATTCCTACAGAGCATAGCTGGTGGCTGTGCCGGAGAGGTTGTGATGGATGCTGCTGAGAAGTCCGCAAGTCCTCCAGAACTGAGTCCTATAGAATGGGAGCGTATCGATACAGCAGTTGCAGCACTCGATGCAACAGTACGTGCTGAAGTGAAACATAAAATTGATGCACTCCTGGTACAGATTGCAGGGGATACGTTAGGAACATGTGTTGTTTGTCCCTACTTGGATGAGCAGTCTGGCTCTTGTCTTATCTACAATGACCGTCCTATTGTTTGTCGTACTTATGGGTTTTTTGTAGGGCGCAACAGAAATTTCTATTGCAAACAGATTGAAACTGAAGTATCTGCGCGTGGCGATGACATAATATGGGGTAATTTTGAAGCGATCTCCGATCGACTAATGCGGCTTGGTGGAGACTTAATCCCTTTTGAAGTGCATTATCAAAACTTGATTTTGTAAAGCACATAATGTATTGATGCCGTATAAACAGTCACAGCTAAATAAGGGAGCATCCCAATGAGTGAAAAAACAAGTTTGCGATTGAAATCGCGGCTATACAAACGAAACCTGCCTACGCAGGTTATTTTTTAAGAAAGTCCACGTAGGTTGGCTTTGTTTGTATAGCCCGAGAATTCTATTCTGAGGGTAATCGGCGCTCTTTGGGATGCGCCTCTTTCCTGTCTTTTAAAAGACCAAATTTGAGAAAATTTAAATTTTGCAAATATTATTTACAATTAGTAGTTTTTTAACTAAAAGAAATACTAAAGTCTTTATTTCACTTCTTCTGAGCTAGCTTATTAGAAATAAGAATTTTCTTATATAGCAATAGTTAAAAGCAGTCAAGCCTGTATGATGAAAAACACTCTTGTCAAGAAGAAAGTTTATCGTATATCTTTTTGCAATCAGGCGGCATAATACCCCTTGATTGATAGATTACCCAATTTAATTACAGGAAGTCAAAAATGACTGCTTTTTCTCGTCCTTCAGTGTTGCAAAAGACTCTAAATGTTACACTGTCCAAGCCCGTACAGGTAACGCTTTATATGCTGCTATCCACTCTTACAATCTGGACTGTGTTCTTCTCCACCTATCCTGCGGCTCACAACACAACACACTCGGTACGCCATCACACTTTAGGCGTTGCATGTCACTAAATTATTAGAATTCTATTATTTTTTAGGTGTATTTAGGCTTTACTCAGATACCTAACAAAGTAATGGTGCTAAAAGGCACAAAATCCGTGCTTGTGTTTGAGGTAGAGGTAATTTTAAGTGATGTAGAAATGCTTTATGTCCTTTCTCTACATCACCTTACTTTGATGGCGTATAATGTCCAATTTCTATCACCAAGTTGCGTTTATACATCATGCTCTCTCCCTTATCATCCTTGTCAAAATCTCAGTCGCACTCACGTACAAAATTTTTGCACTTTCTATAAGGTTCTATGAAAAAGTATCGCCTGTTTGGGGTTATTAGCGGTGTTTGCATCGTACTGTCAATTCTCTATTCCTTTGCAGGAGTTTCTCAAACTCCTGCACCTAAAGTGCTACTGACTACCAACCCACCCCTAGAACATATCGTTCCTTTTGAAGCAGAAGCACAAAGAGAACAATCTCCTGTTACTTTGACATTACAGGCTGTGGATGCTACAGGTAAACCTTTAGAAAATGCTCTCATTGGCTTGGAAATTCTGACGCCGCCGACAAATCCCTTATTGACAACGGATTTTCCAATAGTTGAGGGTACAAAATTGTTGCAAATGGAAGCAGCCACACCTAAGGGTCAGCTAGAAATTCAACAGATTTTCCCCATTCGTGGAAATTACCAATTGCAGGTGAATGTATCACCTTTAGTCGCCAATGCTTTTACTCCCTACAAGCAAACCTTAAATCTAAATGTTCGGGAAAATCCAGTTAAATATAAATATTTTGCTATCGTTGCAGCGATTTTAGTGTCAGTTGGATTATTGGGCGGTTGGGTTATTGGCGGACAAGAACAACTGCGACAAGGGGAGATTGCACCGCAGTCAGTGCGTTTGTTGTTAAGTGGATTGACTGCGATCGCCATCGCAACTCTATTGTTTATTAATATTAGTGCAGAAATTGCAGAAGCCCATGGCAGTGGGCACAATAGCGGTACAGAAGCTATTGCACCATCAGTTCAGCAATCTCAAGGTGTGGAAGTCCACCTTGAGGGAGATAAAAATGCGACTGTTGGAAAACTTGCTCATTTAACGTTACAGGTAAAGGACACCGCGACAGGACAACCTATCAAAGATGTAGCCTTACACGTAAAGGCGATCGCTCTAGAACACGGCTTAACAGTTTTTAGCTACAAAGGTATTTCTAACTCTCAAGGCAAATTAACATGGCACGAACAATTTTTTGATGGTTCACCCCATAAAATCGAGGTGGAGGCAACTTCCCTAAGCGGCTCTAAGCGTCAAATTACGCCAGTGACAGTGGCTCAGTCAGTTGAAGTAGAGGGGATTGCACCGCCAATGTATGTTCGCTTGCTTGGCTTATTCTACTTTACAGCTTTCACAGGCATTGGTATGGCGATTGGATTGCTAATACAGTCAAAGCTCAAGCCACCAGCAAGGTCAAGTTTATCTCATTAGCCTTTCTATCAAGCGGCTTATGAACCAAAAAACATGATTGGAAACAGCAGGCAGTATTTACAATCGGGCAATTGGGAGTCTAACCGTTTGACGAATCTAAATGTTCTACCAAAAAACGATACAGGTTGAGAAGATGACTGTCAGCCAAGCTGTAATAGACGTTTCGACCTTCCCGACGGTAGTTAACTAAATGCATAGCTTTTAACAATCGCAGTTGATGGCAAACAGCTGATTCTGTCATTTTTGTTAATGCTGCTAGATCGCAAACACACAACTCTTGGGAAGCCAAAGCTGATAGAAGGCGCAGGCGGTTTGTATCTGCTAGCACTCCAAAAATCTCTGACATCTGTTGTGCCTTGTCTGTTGGCAGGATTTGTACTTTTGAGGAGCATACACGATCTAGATGTACTACGTGAGCGTCACAGATTGGTGCATCCAAATGAGTCAGTTGCTCCAAGTCTTGCTTTGTTTTGTGCTTATTCATGGTGTCTTTGGTAAAAAATAGTTTTCAATTTTAATAGTACCTAAACTTATTGCTGTTGTACAATTGAGCATTTGTTCAATTATTTAAGTTAGAATATTGGCAATTCACTTTGTAGTTCTTTCTCTAAAGCTGCCATGACTCAAACACCTGCCCTAAGGACTCAGCTTTTACAGGTTGATGGTATGGACTGTGGAAGTTGTGCTAAGACCGTTGAAGCTAGCTTGCATTCATTACGCGGTGTGACGGAAGCAACTGTTAGTTTTGCAACCAGACGAGTTAAAGTATCCTATAAGCCGGATATCTTGAATGAAGTTGAAATTATCAATCGTATAACTGCTCTAGGTTACACCGTTGAGGTGGCACCTGCTAAAAAGCTACAGGCACAAATCAGTGGGATGGATTGTGGCAGCTGTGCCAAAACAGTTGAAGTTGGATTGCAACAGATGCCAGGTGTAAAAGATGTATCAGTTAACTTTGCCACAGAAAGATTGCAACTATCCTATGACCCCAAACTGGTAAACGAGGCAGCAATACATGAAAGAATTAAAGGTCTGGGATACATGGTAGAGGAGAGCCTTGAATCTGGTGAGGGTCATCACACCCACGACAATTGCCACCACCACAATAGTGACCGAGAACACGATCGCGATCGCGCTCATCCAATCCCTCAGCCTCCTCAAAATCCTGCTCCAACAACCTGGAAATTCTGGATTGCTAACCGCCGGGGACAGAGCGTAATTTTAGCAGGAGTGGGATTAGTTCTGGGGTTACTTGCTCAATATTTAGCGCTACCCGTTTGGATAGCACGAGCTTTCTATGGCACTGGCATTATAGTGACTGGATATCCTATTGCACGAGCAGGTTTGTTTGAGTTGCGCTTGCGCCGCGCTGACATGAATCTACTGATGACCATTTCAGTGATTGGAGCAATGATTTTAGGGGATTGGTTTGAAGGGGCGCTCGTCCTATTTTTGTTCTCGTTAGGGACAACACTGCAAATTTTTACCTTTGGTCGTACCCGCAATGCTATTAGCGCTCTCATGGATTTAGCTCCATCGACTGCTACTGTTAAGCGGGACAATAAAGAAGTCACTGTAACTGTTGAAAACGTTCAGATAGGTGAAATTTTAACCATCCGACCGGGACAGCGCGTGGCGTTAGATGGCATAGTCGTTTCTGGTACAAGCGCCATTGACCAATCCCCAATTACAGGAGAGTCAATTCCAGTTGATATTGCTCCTGGCGATACTGTGTATGCCGGAACATTAAATCGAGCGGGTTTTTTAGAAGTTCAAGTCACTCATACATCTCATGATACGACCTTTGCCAAAATTCTTCATTTGGTAGAAGAAGCCCAAGGAAGCCGCGCTCCTACACAGCAATGGGTAGATCGGTTTGCAGAAGTTTACACTCCAATTGTAATTTTGATAGCGATCGCCATTGCCCTGATTCCACCATTAGCATTTGCCCAATCTTTTAACGTTTGGCTCTATCGGTCACTTGTAATGTTGGTCATAGCCTGTCCTTGTGCCTTGGTAATTTCTACCCCTGTTTCGATTGTTAGCGCTATTGGTGCTGCCAGTCGTCAAGGAGTCTTATTCAAAGGTGGTCATGCACTGGAAACTGCCGGACATCTGACAACTCTTGCCTTTGATAAAACTGGCACCCTTACGCAAGGTTTACCTGTTGTGCAGAAAGTTTACGATCTTGAAACAGTCGATACAAATACAGTGCTACGGATTGCAGCTTCCCTCGAACAACTCTCAGAACATCCATTAGCAAAGGCAATCGTGGCAAAGGCTAGCTTGGAAGGGATAGACTTAGAAATACCGCTTAACTTCAAAGCCTTACCGGGCAAAGGAATTCAGGCAAGTTTTGGCGGACTGTTATACTTTGTTGGCAATCGACGGTTGTTCGCAGACTCTGGTATTGGTTTGTCCAGTCAAGCAGAATCTCTGTTAGCTGAGATCGAACAGTGCGGTCAAACCCCAGTGCTGGTGGGAACAACGCAAGGATTGTTAGGAGCGATCGCTCTTTCGGATGGACTGCGGTTGGAAACAACAGAGGCGGTACGACAGCTCAAGCGCGTTGGACTAAAACGGTTGGTCATGCTAACAGGCGATCGCACGGCTGTTGCCAAGCAGATTGCCCAACAAGTAGGTATTGCAGAGTATCGAGCAGAGTTGTTACCCGAAAACAAGCTTCAAGCAATTGAACAATTGCGTCAAAAAGGAGTGGTAGGTATGGTTGGAGACGGTATTAACGATGCGCCAGCCTTAGCTGCTGCAGATATTAGTTTTGCAGTTGGTGGAATCGACGTTGCTTTGGAGACAGCAGATGTCGTGCTAGTGGGAAGTGACTTGAGACGGTTGGCTTATGCAGTGGAATTAAGCCGCAAAACTGTATCTGTGATTCAACAAAATGTTGTCTTTTCTTTGGTAACAAAGGTATTGTTTTTATTGTTAGGGACTTTTGGTTTTGTTGGGCTGGCGATCGCTGTCTTAGCAGATACAGGAACTTCGTTGCTGGTAACCGCGAATGGAATGCGACTATTCAGAACAAAGCGTATAAATTAGCTCTACGAGCTTTTTGCCCCTATTCCGCATCTTAACTGTCACAGACAAAAAACTCTTCAAGAGCGAGAAAGTAATCAAAGGGATCTGCTCCAGTAAAATAGTGATGAGATTTATTAGAAATGTACTTGTGCGATCGCTCCTAAAGATTGACTAACAGTTGCTAAAACTCTGGAACACGGGTCGTAAAAGATGGCAATTGTAGAGTGTTATGAGTCGGGTGAATATTACATTGCTTTTGAAAAACAGCTAGATATACTATCTGGAGCAAAATGTATACAGAATCGAGAAAATGTTTCAGAAGTATCTTGCTATAGAGACGATTGAATTTGTAGGTCGATCCATTCGATATCTTCACCATTAAAGGCTGGTGGTGGTGGAGCTTGAGTGTAATCTATAGATAAATCATATCCTGCTTCATCGTAAATTGCATTTAGGGCAGCTTGCAGGTTGAGAACGGCATTTGGATCTGGATTGCGAAGAGGAATGGGAGTGCGATTCGTTGGCAACCGAATCACGGTAACCAGTCCGTACATAAGTTGCCCAAGGCGAAACCCTAGAGTAACCTTGAACTCTCGGTCGGATGTGGGTGCAACTCCCACCCATCAGACTCAGATGTGACTCCCTATCTGCCCACAGTGACCAAACTCGGAATTTTGGAGGCTGAAGCTGGGAACAGGGCGCAATCAGACGGCTGTTATGGGCTGACACTGGCGCTAACGGGGAGTTCCTAAGGTGAAACCGAGCCTATAAAAGCGACCCACCTCTGAGCGGGGCATAACAGCAAAACCCCGACTCGACTGGAGCTAATTCCCGCCTCACTTCTTCCATAGTAGAGGTAAGAGTCTAGGGAATCCAGTGGTCGAATTGGCTACACCTAACGGAACAACGCCACATGCTTCAACCGGGGAAACCCCGGCAACGCAGTGGCTCATCAATCTGACTGAGGGAACGAATAAAAACGAATTAAAAGGTCAAGGGACAGGTCGAACCCCTTGTAGGCTGGACGAGTTGCGGAACTCCTTTGATTCGGGTAGGACAGACCGCAATTGGTCTGAGGCGTTCAGAGTAAAGGATTTGGAGTAGAGTATGATTAGACGCAGTAGCAATATTAGCGAATCCTGGAAGACGTTACCGTGGAAGAAATTCCGCCAAAACCTATTCCGCCTGCAAAGAAGAATTTACAAAGCTGTTTGTGTTGGTGACTACCGCAAAGCGAGGTCACTTCAAAAACTGATTCTGAAATCCACCTCGGCACGATTGCTTGCTGTTCGTCAAGTATCGCAGTTGAACGCTGGGAAAAAGACCCCAGGAATTGATGGCATAGCAAAGCTCACCTTCTTGCAACGGTTTGACCTAGCAGATAAGCTACTACGCCATGGTAGAAACTGGAAACACCAGGGACTACGCGAAATTCCCATTCCTAAAAAAGATGGGAATTTCAGAATTCTGAAGGTTCCTACTATGGCGGACAGGGCGTGGCAATGCCTCGTCAAATACGCACTAGAACCAGCGCACGAAGCAACTTTCCATGCAAGGAGCTATGGGTTTAGACCGGGACGCTCTACGCACGACGCGCAGAAAATCCTACAAATTAACCTGAAATCCAACTCCAATGGAAAAGATAAGCGAGTCATCGAACTCGATATCGAAAAATGCTTCGATAGGATAAGCCACTCAGCGATTATGGATAGACTTATTGCTACTCGTAACATAAAGCAAGGAATCTTCCGATGCTTAAAAGCCGGAGTCAACCCAGATTTTCCTGAACAAGGAACGCCGCAGGGCGGAGTGGTAAGTCCCCTACTAGCGAATATTGCGCTTAATGGCATAGAGGATATTCACCAATCTGTAAGATATGCAGACGATATGGTGATTATACTCAAACCAAAAGATAACGCGCAATTAATCCTTGACGAAATCAGCAAGTTTCTTGCCAATAAGGGAATGAATGTCAGCGAAAAGAAGACCAAGCTCTCTCGCACGACAGATGGCTTTGATTTCCTCGGTTGGCACTTTAAGGTGCAAACCAACGGAAAGTTTAGATGTGTCCCATCAACGGATAACTTCAAAAAGTTCCGTCAGAAAGTTAAAGCTGTCGTCAACAACTCAAATTATGGTGCTAAGGCAAAAGCTCTTAAGCTAGCGCCCATAGTCAGAGGTTGGAGGAATTACCACCGCTACTGTAAGATGGATGGCTCACGGTTCTCTCTGTATCACATCCAGAAAAGAGCGTTCAAGGTATTCAATAAGGAAGCCAAGCAAACGCGCTATTCCAGCAAGAGATTACTGGACAAAGCGTTTCCATCAGTTCCTTACTCCGAGAATAAGTTCGTCAACGTCAAAGGAACTAAATCCCCCTTTGATGGCGATATCACCTATTGGAGCCAGCGTAACAGCAAACTCTACGACGGTGAAACCTCTGTTGCCTTAAAACGGCAAAACCATACGTGTGCAGCCTGTGGGCTGAAGTTCCTAACCGATAAGCGAGTTAACCTCCACCATATCGATAAGAACCACGCCAACTGGAAACAAAACAATCTGATAGCAGTACACGAAAGCTGTCACAACTACCTGCACATGAGCAAACGCGAAAGCTAAGAACGTCGGAAGCTGGGTGCGGGGAAACTCGCATGCCCAGATTTAACAGAGAGGTGCGGCGGATAATACCGCCCATCGACTCTACCATTATAGGAAGTGTATCTTGTAACTTCACAGGCCACACGTCCATCACTGAAAACCCTGCACGAGTAAGAGTTACTAAGTAGGGTACCTTTGGTAAACGGGGATGATTAAATGGACGAGTTCCCCTACGCAGTAAGTCAATTTCAATGAGATGGACGTTAGCGTTATACAAACGCTGGCGTTTTCTACGGTAATCGGTCAAATTCGGTTCGCGCTTATTTACTGGTGAGAGTATTTCTATACAAGATACCAGTACGTTATTAGCAGTATCGCGAATCTCTATAGAGGGAATACGAATTTCGACTGGTTGAATGACTGGAAGCGTTAGCAGTGGAGGAGTTGTGACAGTGCCTGATTGGAGTGATGGAGATGTTTCACGCTGTGTCCGCAGTTGCAAGACTTCAACGTCGGGGTATAGGATGGCAACTTCGCTTTCAGGAGAAGTATCTTCAACGACGTATATTTCAAGTCTTGCTGCGTATTTAGGACGCAATTGTGGCGTGAGAAAAGCACGGATCTTGCTCGCTAGTGCGTTATGAACATCGGGCCACAGCCCAGCTTCAAGGTATGGGTCCATACCGGGGAAGGGAGAAGGCATTGCAATACCCGTTGGATTGAATTTACGCCTTTATTCTAAACTGCCTCGATCGCATTTGGGGGAGGCAAAAATGGAGATAGCATTTTAACCGACATAATTAATATAATTTTTTTCAATTGATGTTACTTGCTATCATATATGCATGTGAAGTAGATACTGTATCATTAATTAAGAAAATTTCTCGTAGTAAAAAATGAAAATTTTGTCAAAGGTTACGATTAACAGTAGAATATATATTCAATATACAGATTTTGAAAGCACTTAACAAAGGATTTAATTTTATGAGCATAAAAGTAAAACCCATATCAGAAAAAATAGGAATGCAAGTTATTAATGCAGACCATCAAAATATTTTAGATTTAGATCGAGAAGAAATTATTAATCTTTTTAAGAAATACGGTG
The DNA here is from genome assembly GCF_045999855.1 of Tolypothrix campylonemoides VB511288_2. Taxonomy (NCBI): domain Bacteria; kingdom Bacillati; phylum Cyanobacteriota; class Cyanophyceae; order Nostocales; family Tolypothrichaceae; genus Tolypothrix; species Tolypothrix campylonemoides. Next base: position 193,251 of record NZ_JBFPMW010000002.1, on the reverse strand, counting down.
TTTTATTATTCAAAAACTTTCAATCAAATACTGAAGATTTTCAAGAATTTAGCAATTCATTAAGTAATAACTTTAGAGATTATGCTGGAGGAGCTTTCAATCGAAAAGTTATTAACGAAGATAAGACGCTTTTAAGCGTTAATGATTTCCAGCACGAAATTAAGTTACATGGAGAAATGTATTATCAGAAGAATATACCACTTCTAATATGGTTTTTTTGTGCCAATCCGGCATCACAAGATGGAGAAACAATTATATGTGATGGCAGAGAAATTTTTAACGAACTCAGTGATTCCATGAAAGATATATTGAGTAAAAAGAAGCTAAAATTTACTGCTAGTGCAACAAAAGAAGAATGGCAAAAAAAATATAAAGCTGATAATATCGATGAATTAAAGGAAATTTGTAAAAATAATCATACATTTTTAACTATATTTGAAGATGAATCAATTAGTCTGGAATACGTCTGCCCAGCTATTGTTTCCAGTAGATGTGGAAAATATCAAGTTTTTATTAATAGCCTGCTGGCAGCAAAGCAGCTAAATCCAAAGGTTATTAAATTTGAAGATGATTCAGAAATTTCCGACGAGCTTATTTTTGAAATTGATAAAATTGTTGAAAAACTTGTGGCTGCTATTGCTTGGGAAAAAGGCGATATTTTAATGATTGATAATACAAGAATTCTTCATGGTAGAAAAGCTTTTTCCGATCCTCAAAGAGATATTTATATAAGGTTATGCGATCCAGCTTTTCCATTCTAAGTTAAAAATTTTCCTCCAGTCCTAACATAAGCAAGGCGTTATCAAACCAAATTGAATCAATCAGCATGGTTAGCTTGGAGTCTGAAAAGCAGGCCTTAAAACGAAGTTATGAGCATTTCAATGCAATTCCAAAGTGTTACAAAAATTGCTGTTCTCCGTGCCAATGCCGTCGGAGATTTTATTTTTGCTCTACCAGCTTTAGAAGCCTTACGCCAAACTTATCCCGCCGCAGAAATTGTTTTGTTGGGCTTGGATTGGCATGCTGCTTTTTTAAAAAATAGACCGTCTCCCATTGATAGAGTTGTTGTCATTCCGCGCAGCCGTGGTGTCCGTGGGAATGCTAATACGGAAGACAATCCGCCAGAGCTAGCTGACTTTTTTGCCAAAATGGTGGCAGAAAAGTTTGATGTTGCTATTCAAATGCATGGCGGGGGACGTTACTCTAATCCTTTTGTACTCCGTTTGGGAGCTAAAACCACAGTAGGATTGAAAACTCCAGATGCCGTACCACTGGATTTTTGGGTTCCTTATATATACTATCAACCCGAAATTCTGCGCTATCTGGAAGTTGTTTCTCTTTTAGGTGCAAAAACAACTCAACTAGAACCGCATCTTGCTGTTACATCAGCAGATTTAGCTGAAGCTCAAAGCATTGTTAGTATAGATGAGAAACCTTTAGTTGCGCTTCATCCTGGTGCCACAGATTCCCGGCGCTGGTGGTCGGTGGAAAAATTTGCTGCAGTGGGGGATGCAGTGGTGGATGCTGGTGCGGAAGTTGTGGTTACTGGAACTCACTCAGAACGGGAATTAGTTGAGACAGCGATCGCTTCTATGAAAACGCAAGCACGGGGTAAAATACACAATCTATGCGATCGCCTTTCACTTGGCGGTCTTGCCGGTTTGTATAAACTGTGTAAAGTTGTTGTTTCCAATGACTCCGGTCCCTTGCACATCGCAGCTGCTGTTGGCTGTGCAACTGTTGGTATTTACTGGTGTGGAAACTTAATGACAGCCGGACCTATGACTCGTTCCCGTCACCGTCCTGCCATTTCTTGGCGTCTTCACTGTCCCGTGTGTGGTGTTGATTGTACTCGCGACTCTTGTGACCATCGTAACTCTTTTGTCGATGATGTCTCCGTACAAGAGGTGGTTGAATCAGTGCTGGAATTGCTCGGTCATAAGTCTACCACCAATGAATAAACTCTATCCCTAGGAGGCAATAGCAACGCCTTCAGAAAGATGCGATCGCCATACAACATCCTGTATCAATTAATTCAGGATAAAAGCACATGATCGCATCTTAGGAGAGGATATCGATAGATGAACTGGCAGGACATTTGGGGGCTGCTGAAAGAAACATATAACGAATGGAGCAACGATAAGGCTTCTAGATTAGCAGCTGCTCTATCGTATTACACAATTTTTTCCATTGCTCCATTGCTCATTATCGTTATTGCCATAGCAGGAGCAGTGTTTGGAGAAGATGCCGCTAGGGGAGCCATTAGCGAGCAACTTCAAGGTCTAATCGGTCAATCAGGGGCAGAAGTGATTCAAACAGCCATAGAAAATGCCAGCCAACCCAAGGCTGGGACTATCGCTTCTCTTATCAGTATCGTTGTCCTTCTATTTGGTGCTACTGGTTTATTTAACGAATTACAAGATTCTCTCAATACCATTTGGGAAGTGCAGCCAAAACCGGGACGTGCTGTCAAAACTATGGTTCGCCAACGCTTTGCTTCCTTTGCTTTGGTGATAGCTATTGGATTTTTACTGCTTGTTTCCTTGGTCGTGAGTGCAGTTTTAGCAGGTATAGTAGGTTACTTCAGTAATTTACTTCCAGGCATTGATTTTATCTGGCAAGTGATTAACTTCATTCTTGGTTTTGTCATCACCACCGTATTATTTGGACTGATTTTTAAAGTTTTGCCAGATGTCAAAATAACTTGGAATGATGTTTTAATTGGTGCGGCTCTCACCTCGCTGCTCTTTTCCATTGGTAGGTATCTTTTAGGACAGTACTTGGGAAACGGTAGTTTTGGCTCAACCTACGGTGCTGCTGGTTCATTAGTTGTTATTTTGGCTTGGGTTAACTATGCAGCACAAATTCTCTTTTTTGGTGCCGAATTTACCCAAGTTTATGCCAGAAAATATGGTTCCCGTATTGTTCCGACTCACAACGCCATTCCTTTAACGGAAAAAGCTCGCCGCGAGCAAGGATTAAAACCTCAAGGTAATACACAAGTACTAAATCAAAAACCCGCAGGCGATCGCAGATCTTTGTCAAAATTAGGCAATAAATTATTGCGAGCGATCGCACCATCTAAGCGTATAAAAAGGAGAAAAAATCGCTAAGAATTTGAGACTTGATAGCAAAGGCTTATAACTCTAGATAGATACAATAAGAGAGACGGAAAATGCTATATTCAGCAAACATATGGAATAAAGAATAATAAAAAAATGTTTAAATAAGCATCTAAAAAATGGTTGCTTGGTAGATAAAATGCCCTTGTGAAGAAAAAATTAATGAAGCATTTTAGACAAGCTTAAAAGTATCTACTATTAAGTGCTGCTCTTATAATAGTAAAGTTAGCTTAACCAAACTTAAGTGATACAATCTACAAAAAACATTCACGAAAAAAAACAAAAATTGACTCATTGTTCAAGTACCAGACTTCCAAGTGTAGAAATTCACTGGCCACTGCTAAATGGGTTTCCGGTTTAATTCTTCTTTTTTATCCAGCCTCCGTATCCGCTTGATTCTCCTTGTTTTACTAGCGGTTATTCCGGCATTGGGGCTGATTCTCTACACTGCTTCCGCGCAACGCCGAAGTGCGGCTACTGATGCAAAGGAAAATTTGCTCCGCTTGGCTCAATTTGCTGCTGCTAACCAGGAACAAGCCAATGAAGGTGTACGCCAACTCTTGATGGCTTTGTCTCAATTGCCAGAAATACGGAACGGTAACACAGAGCTATGCGAGCGATTGCTTGCTAACTTACTCAAGCAGTACCGTGCTTATGCGGGTTTTGGAGTGATTGATACTAATGGCAATTTAATTTGCAGTGCTCCGAGTACGAACAAAGCCATCAATGCAGCCGATCGCTCTTACTTTCGTTTTGCTAAGAGCACTCGAGCTTTTGCTGTTGGGGAATATCAAATTGGTCGAGCCACAAAGAAAGCATCCATCAACTTTAGCTATCCACTTTTAGATGGAGACGGAAAAGTCAAAGCCGTGGTCTTTGCAGCCTGGGATCTTGCTTGGCTAAATAAATTGGCAGCCAAAGCACAGTTACCAAAGGGCTCGGTGTTAACAGTCAGCGATCGCAACGGCACCGTGCTAGTCCGCTATCCCGATCCACAAAATTGGGTTGGCAAGCCTCTTGCCGATCGCAATACCATAGAATTCATCCTACAGCAAAAAGAAGGCACAAACGAAGCACGGGGGCTTGATGGCGTTGAACGACTTTATGCCTTTACTGGTGTCAGCAATGCATCTACTAGCCCAGATATATTTATCAGAATTGGTATTCCTCAAGATGTTGCCGTTGCTGAAGCAGACCGACTTTTAGCCCTTAACCTAATTAGCTTGGCAACGGTTACAATTCTTGCTCTGGTAGCCGCTTGGGTTGGAGGAGATTTATTTTTGCTCCGCAAAGTAAAATCACTTGTCACAACAACCGAGCAACTTCGCCAAGGTGAAATGAGCGCACGCACCCATCTCACTTACGAGCCAGGAGAACTCGGTCAATTGGCTCGTGCTTTTGATGAGATGGCAGAAACACTCGAAATACGGGAGCGAGCGATCGCAAAACTCAATCAAGATTTGCAGCATCGGATCGATGAATTGCAAACACTGTTTGAGGTCATTCCAATTGGCATTCTCATTGCTCGCGATCTCACATTTAGCAACGTTCAAGCCAATCCAGCTTTTGCTCAAATTCTGGGATTATCACCCAACATGAATGTATCGAGTACCCCACCTGAAGGTAATCCCCGTCCCTTCTACAAAATTCTTCAGAATGGGAAAGAACTCACAGGTGATGAACTTCCTTTGCGCTATGCTGCAGTACATGGAGTTCCCGTTGAAGGAAAAGTTGTTGATGCCGTGCGCGAAGATGGATCGGTTTCCCATCTCTTTGGTTATGCAGCACCTTTATTTGACGAACAAGGAAAGCCTAGGGGGTCAGTTGCTGCATTTCTAGACATTACCAAGTTACAGCAAACAGAAGCAGCTCTCAAAGCAAGTGAAGAACGCTTGCGGTTTGCTTTAGAAGGAGGTGAAATAGGAACTTGGGACTTTGACATTGCCTCCGGTAAAATTGTTTGGTCAGAGCGATGTAAAATAATGGCTGGATTGGCACCAAAGGATGAAACAAATTATACCGACTTTATAAATGCCATTCATCCAGAAGACCGAGCGCAAATCAACACAGCAGTAGAGCGATCGCTTGCCAATCGAGAAGATTACGACGTTGAGACGCGAATTATCCGCAAAGACGGAGCCGTGCGTTGGATTCGTTCGATTGGTCGCGCTTATCACGATGGACAGGGTAGACCCGTTCGCATGGCTGGTGTTGCATTTGATATTACCGATCGCAAACTAGCAGAGCAACAAAAAGAGCGGTTGTTAGAAAGAGAAAGGGCAGCGCGGGAGGAGGCAGAAAGAGCAAATCGCATTAAAGATGAGTTTTTAGCAGTTTTGTCTCATGAATTGAGATCTCCCCTCAATCCAATTTTAGGATGGACGAAGCTATTGCGATCGCGCAAGTTGGATGAGCAAGCAAGCGAGCGAGCGTTGGAAACTATTGAGCGGAATGCCAAATTACAAACTCAACTGATTGAAGACTTGTTGGATGTTTCGCGTATTTTGCGAGGTAAATTGGTTTTAAATGCCAGTCCGGTGAATTTAATCACAGTTATTCAAGGAGCATTAGAAACTGTTCGGTTAGCAGCTCAAGCAAAACATATTGAGATTCAAACTATACTCGACTCTGAGTTAGGGAGAGTGATTGGCGATGGGAATCGCTTGCAGCAAGTGGTTTGGAACTTACTATCTAATGCAATCAAGTTTACTCCACCGGGAGGAACGGTAGAAGTTCGGTTAGAACAGGTGGATAATTACGCTCAGATTCAAGTGAAAGATAATGGCAAGGGCATCAGCCCGCAATTTCTCCCCCACGTATTCGAGTATTTTTTACAAGAAGACAGTCAAACAACACGTAAATTTGGCGGGCTGGGATTGGGATTAGCCATTGTTCGGCATCTCACAGAATTACAAGGTGGCACAGTTTTTGCGGAAAGTCCGGGAGAAAACCTAGGAGCGACTTTCACAGTCAGATTACCTCTTTTGGAGGACACTCAGGAACTCTATGACTCGTGTAAAGATGCCCTATTGCACGTCTCTACAACTCACCAGCTGCCATTATCTGGGTTGCAAATTCTGGTGGTAGATGATGAAGCTGATATGCGAGAGTTGGTAGTGGCAATTCTGACACAATCTGGGGCAGAGGTGAAAGTTGTCGCATCAGCAGTAGAGGCATTGTTGGCTCTTGATGATTTTAAGGCAGATATTTTAGTCAGTGATATTGGAATGCCACAAATTGACGGCTATATGCTTATGCGCCAGGTAAGAAATCGATCGCCAGAGCAGGGAGGCCAAATTCCAGCAATTGCCCTGACCGCTTATGCAGGAGAAATAAACCAACAGCAAGCACTAGCGGCTGGATTTCAACAACACATTTCTAAACCTGTTGACCCAGAAGAACTTGTTCAAGCGATCGCGCTCTTAGTGGGGAAAGTTTAGCCATCATTTTCCTGCAACAAATTATGTTCTAACAGTTTCAAGACTCCCACTTCTTCCGGTCGTAAAGAATGAGGTGAATCGGACTGGTACTCTGCTGATGCATTTTCTAAAAACGGGAACAAAGAATTGTCCGTATAAGCTTCAATCACCGCAGGATGAACGTAATATTTACGACAGGTAGCAGGACGATTGCCAAGATGTTCTGCTACATTTTTGATAGCCTGGGTAACATTCTTCTTGGCTTGTGTTTGTGATGAGACTTGCCCCATGTCGTAAAATTCCTGTGCTGCTAAAACAGTACCTGCCCAAGTCCGAAAATCTTTGGCAGTAAACTCTAAACCTGTGATTTCACGTAGATAGTCGTTAATATCACTAGAGTCAATGGGTTGGCGGTGACCTTCATCATCTAAGTACTGGAATAATTCTTGTCCGGGAATATCTTGGCAGGTTTTGACAATTTTTGCCAAACGGCGATCGCGAAATTCGATATCATGTTCTACTCCGCTTTTTCCTCGGAATTTAAATCGGATTGTTGAACCTGAAATATCAACGTGGCGATCGCGCATTGTCGTTAAACCAAAAGATTTATTCGTTTGGGCATACTCTTCATTGCCAACACGAATTTTGGTAACTTCTAAAAGTTTGACGACTGTTGCCAGTACCTTTTGTCTTGGGACACCTTTAAGCGCCATATCCTCTTCAACTCGCTTGCGGATATTGGGCAAAGCTTCCCCAAAAACAATCATGCGATTAAATTTTGTTTGACTGCGGGTTTGTCGCCAATTTTTATGATATCGGTACTGCTTTCGTCCTTTTGCATCACGTCCTGTTGCTTGTAAGTGTCCGTTAGGGGATGGACAAATCCAGACATCAGTCCAAGCGGGAGGTATAACCAGAGATTTAAAGCGGTTCAACTCCTGTTCATCGCAAATTTTTGACCCATGAATATCGATGTAGCAAAACTCTTCGTCTACGCGTTGACGTTGAATTCCCGGAACATCATCGCTAACGTAGTGTAACCCCACTATCTTTGCTGATTGAATAGGGTCAATTTGAAGCGCAGCTTCAACAACATTTTCAATAACTTCCTTTTGAAGTATGGATTCCATAAGTGGAAAAATACCTGTTCTAGGATGAGCGATCGTACAGCACATTAAATGTATATTTTTAAACTTAACCAATTCTTACTCAACTAAAATCTATATAAAAGCAGAGTTATTAAAGCTGTAAGTAATAAAGGTATTTGATTCACGGTAGGGTGGTTGCTGTTCCTCAATATCGAACGGCTGGTATTGCCCACCCAACTCGCTTTTTTTACGATAAAAAATTTAGAAATATATCCTGTTCGCTTGTTGATGCCATTGAAGACCCTTATTATCTCTATTTCCTCATTGTCTTCATTTTAAGTAGCCGTTATGAACTGCGTACACTAGGGCAAATGAATTGTTTTTTATACTAAACCATGCATTTGTGTAACTCATTGCTCTGTTACCTATAGAAGCCAATTTGAGGATTGCCCTACTTCTTTTCTGAGGTTCTTTTATATGTGTAGTTTGTTTCGCAGCTCATCAGTCAGCCGTATAATAATAGCTTTTGGAATGGCAGTCGCTACAGCATCTCCTGTCATGATGTCGCTCCCAGTTTCAGCGCAAAATGCTGTCCCAACTCTTCTGAGTTCAACATCAAAAACGACTTTTTCTGACATTAAAGCCGATTATTGGGCGCGTCCATTTATTCAAGCCATCGTTGAGAGAAATATTATAGATGGTTTTGCAGATGGTACTTTTCGACCCGATCGACCTGTCAAACGCGCAGAGTTTGCAGTTATGCTTCAAAAAGCGTTTGAGCAAAAGCGGATTCGACAGTTAAACGCTAGCGGCTTTAAAGACGTTCCTTCCAACTACTGGGCTGCTTCTGCAATTAAGGAAGCATACGAAACAGGATTTATGCCCGGTTATCCAGCAAACTTGTTTCTTCCCAAACAGGAAGTTGGTAAGTTTGAAGCAATTGCTGCTTTGGCAAATGGTTTGGGCTTGACAGCAACTGCTCCTGCATCAAATATTCTCAATGGGTATTACACTGACGCTCCAATCATTCCTAACTATGCTGCTGATGCCATAGCCGCAGCAACACAAGCCAACTTAGTGGTTAACTATCCCAATGTCAAGCGACTCGATCCACTAGAACCTCTTACTCGTGCTTCTGCAGCAGCACTCCTATACCAAGCATTGGTTTGGCAAGAACGAGTAGAACCACTTCCCAGTAACATCACCACTGCTAATTATGTAGTTGCTCAGGCGGTTAATGCCAGCAGAAACAATCTGACAACTCTTCCTGATGTTGTGACGGTTACTGCATCTGATGCCTCGTTTTCAATTCTAACTTCTTTGTTGAAGACTGCAGGTTTAACAGTGATTTTGCAACACCCAAATAATTCGCTGACTATGTTTGCTCCAACTGATGAAGCGTTTGCTAAATTGCCCGAAGGCACTTTAGAGTGGTTGCAGCAACCAGAAAATAGAGAAACTCTCATTAGAGTTTTGACATATCACGTGATTCCTCGGAAACGCCAAATAAGCGAACTTTCCGAAGGCAAGCTAAAAACTTTTGCAGGCAAAGCTGTCAATATTGAAATCAATTCTCTCACTCATCAAACGATGGTGAATAACGCAAAAATCCTACAGTCTAATATTCAAGCCAGTAATGGGATTATTCATGTTATTAATCAAGTTTTGATTCCACCTAATATTAATTTAAGCCGAAAATAACTTTAATAGGCTTAAAACGGCAGAGGGCGCTCTCAAGAAACAAGCGGTCAGGTTTAGGAATTGGAGATGTGCCCCAATTCCTAAACCTGATTCGCATTTTTCTTATAGATCGTGCTTACATCCCTAGTGGGTGGAGCAGTTGACGTTGATAGCATTTTTAACAGTTATGTGATATACTTTTGACTTAAGATTATATTCGGTTATACAATTTGTTTGTATCTATAATTACAAGTGTCTCTCCGGATCTAAGTCTCTACCTCAATTTGATTCTGGAGATGTTTTATGTCAATTTATGTTGGTAATTTATCTTATGAGATCGCACGAAACGATCTCCAACAAGTTTTTGGTGAGTATGGAACTGTAAAGAGCGTTCAGTTACCTACAGACAGGGAAACAGGTCGTGTACGAGGCTTCGCTTTTGTGGAGATGGAAACAGATGCAGAAGAAACTGCGGCAATTGAAGGTCTTGATGGTGCTGAATGGATGGGTCGTGACCTAAAAGTTAACAAGGCAAAGCCACGTGAAGAGAGAGGTTCATCCTTTGGTGGTGGGGGTAGACGAGGAAACAACAGTGGTGGTGGTGGATACTCTCGACGCTACTAAGCTTTGAGCGTTTTTTGGTTCCTCTTCCAATCTCAATTGTTCAAACAAATGCTGTAATTCTTAACCTTTTTCTACCACTCTAGAGAGAAAATAATCGAGGCGAATAGAATTCGCTGCTATACAAGCAAAGTTGCTCTAGGTATTTCCTTAGGCAGATGTTCTCGTCGCAGGGGCGACACGTTTCGCGTTGCCTTTCTGCAATGCCTGTAAGGGCCATACGCGATGCGAAGCTATGCCCGCAGGGCTGTAGAGCAGGTCTTAGGACGCGGGAAACCCCTCCCTTGTATCTCCTTACGGAGACGCTACGCGATGCGAAGATATACCCGCAAGAGCTATACGCCAGTTGCCAGGGCGCGGGAAACCCGCCTGTAGCACTGGACTCACCGCCTGTAGAAATAGATTCACTACCTACCCAGACCAACGTGAAAATAGGGTTTCAAATTTTCTAGGAGCGAAAGTGATGAAAGAGATTTAAGTATTTTGGGCAGAGTTTTTGTCTGCCCTTTTTGCTTTTTGTTACTCAGTGACCAGCGACGGTTGACGGCAAGCAATGACTAATGGTCAGCCATCAGTCAATTTAGAATTTAGTAGGAGAGAACAGAATGACCCAAATAATTCTAGGCGAGAATGAAGGGATTGAGTCAGCCTTACGTCGATTTAAGCGGGAAGTTTCCAAGGCGGGAATTTTTTCAGACGTCAAGAAACATCGTCATTTTGAAACACCTTTGCAAAAGCACAAGCGTAAAGCTATTGCCAGACACAAACAGCAAAGATATAAAAGGGGTTTTCGTCAACAGTAAGTACCGTGCTTGCAGAAGCTTTTAGCCTTAACTTGAAGCACTAGTATAAAACCGCAGCGCAAACTGCCAGAACCTTGTGGAAACAAAAAACAGTACCAGTGCCAAGATTCCTGCTCCGATCGTGCCAGAGAGTTGGCTTCGTCCGAGCATGGCTTCTGCTGGTATAGTTGTTAAAAATGCAACTGGAACCACAAAGGTAAAGAAAAAGCGGAAAGCTGTAGGATAGGCTACCATCGGATATCTACCAGCTTCCAGTAAACCTCGCAAAACCTCAGTGACGTTATAAATTTTGACAAACCAAATACTAGTTGCTCCTAGCATGAACCACAGGCTGTAAAGAATAACAAAACCAAAGAATAGGGGAATTATGCTCTTGAGATAGTCATCAATTCCGAGACGGAGTTGTTGTCCGGCATAACCAATGATGATGCTGCCAAAAATAACATCTGGCAATCCCCAGGGAGATATAGTATGAGTAGAAAGCCAGAACTGACTGCGAATGGGCTTAAGCAGTACAAAATCTAGCGTCCCTTCTTGTACGTGGCGGACAATTTTGTTGAGATTTGGAGCGAGAAAGGTTGCTGAAAAGCCTTGAAGTAAAGTAAAAATTCCCAAGACTAGCAAAGCTGCTTCCCAAGACCAACCAGCAAAGCGGTAGCCATTTCCATAAAAGAGGAACAGTCCGAAGAGACTACCCACCATGTTACCTAAGCTACTTAGCGCTGCTAAGAGGAAGTTAATGCGGTACTCTAATTCAGCTGCTATGGCAGCAGTCCAAAATAATGTCAGTACTCTTAGGTATCTGTTTATCACGGGTTAAAACGGGTTTTAAAAACACTTAGATATCAATTATCCCAAAATGTGAGGTAAATCTGATTCATCGGTTTCTCGTTCTTTTAAAGTTTCTTCAAAAACTTCCTTTAATAAAATCAGTCCTTCTTCTATTTGCAGAATCTGTTCTTCCGAAAGGTGTTTGAGGAGGTTGGCAATATGAGTGCGAGTTTGTTCGCGAGCTTGTTGAAGGTGATGGTTTCCTGCTTCAGTTAGCTTGAGCACAATCCGCCGTCGTTCCTGAGGATGATCGTTACGATGTACGTAAGCACGCTGTACGAGCCGTTCTATGGTTGCTGATGCTGTAGCGCGAGTTACTCCTAAATGTTCGGCTAAATCGGAAAGTGAAGCACCGGGGTTGCGATCGAGAAATGCTAGTGTCCGAAATTGAGGAACTGACAAAGTTGTAGAGCCCTGAGCACGCATATCTGCTCGAATAGCTCTCATCACCAATGGAATTGTCTCCATTACCTTAGCAGCACATTCTTGAGAAGTGTTTTTTTGAGAAGTTCGCTTTAAACCCATTTGAATAATTAATTTTCTTTAGCGCATCAATATATCATGATGCATATTTGTAACTCTACTCTAGCAATAACCTTATTTTTCCAGCAGTTTTCACCTAAATGAACCAGAGTCTTTCCCTTCCCAGGTAAGCTACGGTGGTATACACATCTTTAGAAACCCCCTAAATTCCCCGATAAATTGGGGAATTAAAGAATTTTCCTCCCTTTTTAAGGGGGGCGAGGGGGGCTCGAAACTGCCAGAAGGCATTTTAGGAGACTTGTTTACACCACGGTAGCCTAGGTAAGAGCAGGCGAGGACGCCCATCCCAATACTTGTCGGAAAGAGCGTTTTTTTCCTCCCCTGCACAAAGGTGCTTCTCTTCCACAACAATCTTCTCAGCCCTTGCAGTATTGTTGTATGCCCCACCCAAATTTAAGATTATCTGAATTATGGGTGGGTTACAAATCGCTAGTTCAACCTCACAATGTTCCTAGCCTTACTGGCAATCTCCAATACTTTAGAATAAGCTTTTTCTTCATACTGCTACTTGTGGATACAATCGTCCTGCAATAACGGTCAAGACAACAACTGCAAATAACAGAACACCAAAATCTAATGCGTACCCATATGTGCTTGTACCGTTTAGCAGCATCGCACCTCTTAACGCATCAACTTGATAGGTTAATGGATTGAGGAATGAAATAACTTGCAACCATTTTGGCATCAACGCAATAGGGTAAATAGCATTACTCGCAAAAAACAAAGGCATGGTTATTAACTGACCGATACCTGTAAAACGTTCTCGTGATTTTACCAGACACGCAATTATGACTGAAAAATTGGAGAAACAAACTGCTCCCAAAACTACAATAAGTACAACTTCCAAAAGAAAAAGGGGATTAAAATTCAAATGGACGCCAAGTAGGGATGCTAGCCCATAAATAATGATGATTTGAGGTATGCTTCGCACTCCACAAGACAACGCTTTTCCCAGTACCAAAGCTGGGCGGGGAGTTGGACTAACTAGGAATTTCTGAACTATTCCCAAGTCTCTCTCCCAAATAATTGCCATCCCACCTGTAAAAATTGCCATGAATAGTACGCTTTGAGCTAAAATTCCGGCAGTCATAAAGTCTATATAGGGCAAATTCCCTGTAGGAATCGCACGAATACGGTTAAAGACTTGCCCAAAAATTAAAAGCCACAAAGTTGGTTGTGCTGTTCGTAAAAATATATCACTGGGATCGTGTAATAGTTTGCGTACTTCTAGTTCAACAAGGATGATTGTCTTATCAATCAGTTCTGAAGTTGCGACTAACAAATTTCCTTGACGAGTATAGCGTCTGTTAGCCCAATCGGCGGGTAGTGCGTCTGGTTCTTGATGTCTCATGGTAGCTTGCTCCTGATGTGAGTCGATCGCCCGTATGGTAAATAAATACGTCATCTAAAGTTGCATTGCTCTTGTCTAAAGAAGCTTTTAGGTCTGTTGGTGTACCCGTGACAACTATTTGACCTTGATGGATAATTGCAACGCGATGACACAAACGATCGGCTTCTTCTAAAAAGTGGGTTGTTAAAAGTACGGTAGTGCCATAATTGTTTCGGAGTTCTTGTATGAGTTCCCAAACTTGAGTCCGGGCTATGGGGTCTAACCCTACCGTTGGTTCATCAAGAAACAGAATTTGCGGTTGATGCAGGATGGATTGAGCAATCTCTAACTTGCGAATCATTCCTCCAGAGTAATTTCTTACAAGTCTGTGGGCTACATCTTGTAAACCCATAAAAGTCAGTACGTCTTTGATGAAATGTTCTCTTTTGCTGCGGGGAATGTCATACAGCTTGGCAAACATCAATAGATTTTCGTAACCTGTTAAACTACCATCAGCAGACAGGGCTTGAGGAACGTAGCCAATGACACGCCTCACTAACGGTGCTTGTCGCGCTACATCCAATCCTGCGATCGCAGCTTGTCCGGATGTTGGGGGTAATAAAGTTGTCAGCATTTTAATGACCGTACTCTTTCCCGCACCATTCGGTCCAAGCAACCCAAACACTTCACCCGCTTCAACAGTGAAACTTAAACCATTGACTGCGGTGAATTTCCCAAATTTGCGAGTCAAAGCGCGTACTTCCAAAGCTATGTTTTGCTCGGATAAAGGCGGTAGCCACCGCTCTGTTCTTCCTATCAGTTCAGCCACAAATGAGATTCCCTAATTTAGTTAGTTAACCTAACAATTAGTATTACATATGTTTTTTCAAACGAAAAGTTCTCTTGGGTTAAATCTTTCAAAATGCAAGCAAGATGATGGTTTCGCCTTTCCAGACAATCTAGATGAAAAAAGTGAAGTAGGGTTAGCATTGCCAACCCTACGCCTTTTATTAACAAGTTCTAAAATTTTTAAGATTTTTTTCGCACTAGCAAAACTGACTTGACAGGTCGTTTTACGAAATTTCCTTCTGAATCAAATTTTCCAAAGAAAGTTTTGCCATTGTAATACAGAGAAGAAGAACTACCTCCATCTAAATTCATCGCTTTTTCCGCACCCAAACTTTTCATAAAATCTGCAAGTGCGGGTAATGATATTCCAGATAGAGAAGCTTTTGGTTGTTGAGAAATGGTGACCAAAATAATGGTACCGTCTCGGGTAATACCTACAGCACTTCTAGCATTAAGTTGAGTACTACCCAAAGCATCGCGGGATTTGGCTTCATCTACAAAGCCTTCTTGTACCAAAGTTAAATCCGGTAATAGCTTCGGTCCACCACCCAAAGCATCAACTAACTGACAACCAACAGGGAGTGGATCGTTGTGAAAAGCAATATCATAACGGGCTGTACTATTTGCCTTTGAGTTCTCGCCTAAAGCAGTATTGCACGCATAACGTCTGAATTCTGTACGATTAAAAATTTGATTGAGATACGATTGTAAATCGGGATTGTTTGCGAGGCGTTCGTTTTCTCTCGGATTGGCAACCAGCTTGCCTTGTAGAACAATATTTGATGTTGTTTTTTGATTCTTTGGATCGAAAAAACCACCGTTAATGGTAGCGATCGCTTGATACTTCCGGGCAAATGTTTCGAGAGTTTCTAAGTTTTGCGATACTGCAGGTGTGACTAAAAAATCACTTTGAGAAGGAACAAATATAATATGGGCTTCGCCCTGCTTGAGAACGCGCCTTTCATACCTAATAGTTTTTTCTGTAAGAGCTATTTTATTTGTTACTTTTGTACTACTTAAAACGGAGTTTTGTGAGGAACGCCAAAAAAGTATCATTAATATGCCCATACTGGCTAGCATTCCTAAAAACCACCAGATTTTTCTCATAACATATCCAGTAAAAAAGGAGCGATCTCCTCAATATTTAGCAAATGTTGAACGGCATTCAAAGATACTGCTTCTTTGACCATACCAAACATGGCGTTTTCATTTTGGGCTAGTGTAATACCGCCTGCTTGAGAAATTGCTTGCAAGCCTGCGGCTCCATCATTCCCAATCCCAGATAATAACACACCTGCTGTCGCTCTACCATAATAATTAGCGACAGATTTAAATGTTACTGTAATCGCAGGACAATGTTTTTCTCCCAGTAAAGGTTTTGCATAAATAAATGCACCTTGAGAATCCAATTCCAAGTGATTCTTTTCTGGTGCAAAATAAATGGTTCTTGGTAACGGAAACTCCCCAACTTCAGCAACTTTTACTCGCAGCCCACACTCTGATGACAACCATTTGACCAATCCTGACAACACACCTTCACCCACGTGCAGAACACAAATTACGGGTAGTGGAAAATCAGACGGGAGTTGGTTGAGAATCTTTTGAATTGTTTGCAAACTCCCGGTAGAACCCCCAAGGCTGATAATTTGGATGCGAGACGTTGCGATCGCTCTTGGTGAGTTCGTTTGAAAAACCGATTCAGAGGTTGTCAATTGACCGACAGTAGGAAGCTGTTTGTATTCCCGTTTGGGAATTAATTTCATGTTAGAAAGCACTTTTATCTTAGCAATCAACGCCGACTTAAGTTTTTCATAATCAGTAGGCGAATTGCTTGCAGGTTTGGGAAAAACATCTACTGCACCAGCTTGTAACAATCGGAAAACATTGTCAATGTCTGTTTTCTGCACGTAATTGCTAATTACTAGAATAGGTCGTGGATTTTCAGCCATAACGCGCCGAGTTAATTCCAACCCATCCATATTTTCCATCAACAAATCGGTACAAATGACATCTGGCTGAGTTTTAATAATAACTGCCAAGCCCTCTTCACCATTCCGCGCCGTACCAACCACATCTATTTCTGATGAGGAATTTAGCATTCGTTGAAGAATTTCTAAAGCAATGGGAGAATCTTCAATTAAAACAACTTTTTTTTTCAAGGAATACATTTATATTAATCTCCTCAAGATATCTAAAAATTCTCCCTGTTCAAATTGTCCTTTAGTAATGTATGCATTTGCTCCTACTTTTTCACCTTGCAGTTTGTCCTGTTCGGTTGCTAAAGTAGTGACGAGAATAACAGGTAATTCTTGATATTCTGCTAAGTCGCGAATTTTCATAGTAAACTCAAATCCATCAAGGTTTGGCATTTGGACATCTGAAACAACAGCATCAAATTGGCTTTCACTCAGTTTTTCAAAACCATCTTGACCATCTACAGCCACTATAACTTCATAACCAGCTGCTTCTAAAATCCGTCTCATTTGAGTCCGGATAGGAACTGAATCTTCGACTAGTAAAATCCTCTTTTTAATTTGTGCGATTTCAGCTAGTTCTCTAACTGTAATGGAGACAACTGTCTTTTTAGCAGATTTAAATAAATCTGTCGGGCTCAACACCATACAAACATCTCCAGTCGGCAGAATAGTTGCTCCAGCAATATTACACACTCGTTTTAGCAAACTACTTTGTGGCTTTAAAACAATTTCTTGTAATTCCGCAACGTTATCTACTAGCAAAGCCAACCGCTCAGAACCAAGTTGTAAGATAACGCATGGAATACTTTTTAAAGCAGCAGTTAACGCTTGTGTTGTTGAGGGAATCTTCACTGGCAAACCGAGTAAATCGGCAAGCCAAATAATAGATACGGGTTGTCCTTGGAAAGAAAAAGTTTGGCTACCTTCAACAGCAAAAATTTCTTGCGGAGAAACCAACAGCATGGTTTCAACAAATTCAATGGGAATCGCATAGGGATTGTGGTTGATCTCTACAATTAAGACGCGAGTTGTTGCAAGTACGCTATTAATCGTAATACGAAATAAACAACCCAAACCGGGTGTAAATTCTACAAGTATCTTTCCCTTTAAACGCTCAACATTTGCACGTACAATATCTAAACCAACTCCTCTACCAGAAATTTCTGTGACTGAGGTGCGGGTGGAGAACCCAGGAACAAAAATCAATGACTGAATTTCAGCCAGGGACATTCTTAAAAGTTCTTCTTCAGTGCAGATACCTCGGTTGACTGCAGCCTGTTTAATGGCTTCAACATCCAATCCGCGCCCATCGTCAGAAACTTCTATGGTTACAGTGTTACCTGTCTGGGTAGCTCGAATCTGAATTGTGGCTGTGGGAAGTTTGCCGACTTGTTGGCGTTCTAAAGGGGTTTCAATACCGTGATCGACTGCATTGCGAAGGAGGTGCAACAGTGGATCTTTCATCTCTTCTAAAATCCGCTTGTCTACACAAGTTTCTCCTCCCTCAATTAGGAGATTGACTTCTTTGTTTTGCTGCTTGGCTAAGTCCCTGACAGTACGAGGGAAGAAATTCAATATTGCTGAGAGTGGTATCAGTCGGACAGAGGTGATGGCTGAATTCAGTTCATCGGATACAGCTTCGAGCTTAGTGCTGGAATCTGTGGTTTTATTTTTAAGGTTGTTTAAATAAATTCCTAATTGCTTGAGGCGGTTTTCCAATAAATCGGAAAACCTGAGCAGTGATTGCTGTTTTGTATCTGGTAGATGCTCTAGTGAATCTTGCAATAATTGACGACTGGCAAAAATTTGCCGATTTAAATCTTCCCATAAGGTTGTGATTTCTTCTAAATCGGCGAGTTGGTTGGCAATTTGACCTTTGGTGACAACTAATTCACCTACGTAAGTTAATAGTTTATCGAGTCTTTCAGATTCAACACGGATTGTATCAATCTGGTCATCAATCAGTTCTGTTGGTTCATTGGGGTGAATTGCGTCTGTGGAGACAGAGGGCTGTTCCACTCTGGTGTGGGTTGGTTTGGTATCGTGGGAATCGGTTGTTGTTTCTTGAATTTCCGAATAGGTATCATCAGGCTCAACTTTCATAAGTTGGGCGAGGACATGGAAGACGCTGACTCCCGCTGGTTGACCGGTAATGGCTTCATGGGCAATTTTACGGACAGCATCTATCCCTTGATAAAGACAATCAAACAGCTGAGGTGTTAGAACTTGTTCGCCTCGCTTGACGGTTCCCAAAATTTCTTCCATTTCATGGGTTAGTGTCTCTGCATCTTTGACCCCTAACATCCGGGAATCGCCTTTGAGAGAGTGCATTTCTCGCAATAATCCCTCAAGCTTGGCGTTGTCTTGGGGATTTTTCTCTAGATGTAGCAATGCTGCTTCAATCTTTTGTATGTGTTCTGCGCTCGCTTCTTTGTATAGCGATCGCAACTCTTCATCTTCTATCATCATAGGAATTCCTTCTACCTCAAAGTACAGCCTGAAGATTTTGAGCAGCTTCGTTCAGTTCTTCGGTAGCCACTTTTACTTGAGTAATACCTATGGCTGTTTCTTCTGCTCCGGTGTTGACTGCATTGATTGCAGCGACAACTTGTTGTACTGTAATTGCTTGCTGTTTGGCAGTTTGGGTAATTTGTTGGGTGTTGAGGAACACGTTGTTAACAGCATCAGCAATATTTGTAAATACATCTCCCGTTTCTGCTACTAGCTTAA
Organism: Tolypothrix campylonemoides VB511288_2; assembly: GCF_045999855.1. Classification (NCBI taxonomy): domain Bacteria; kingdom Bacillati; phylum Cyanobacteriota; class Cyanophyceae; order Nostocales; family Tolypothrichaceae; genus Tolypothrix; species Tolypothrix campylonemoides. The sequence continues at coordinate 174,259 of NZ_JBFPMW010000002.1, read as the reverse complement.
TTCCTTGTGTCGCTTTTTTTGTGCCTTCATCGGTCACCATAATTGTGGAGTTAATCGCTGCTTGGACTTCATTAACTAGAGCATTGATTCGTTCTGCTGACTTTTTACTTTGGTCGGCGAGTTTGCGAATTTCACCCGCCACAACGGCGAAGCCTTTTCCTTGGTCACCTGCGCGTGCTGCTTCAACTCCTGCGTTGAGAGCTAGCATATTTGTTTGATTTGCCAAATCCGCTACGAGATCGGACACTGTGGAAATTTGAGATGTTTGTTCGCTCAAGCGGACAATTTGGTTGGCGATCGCAGTCACCTGGTCTCGCAGTTCTGCAATCCCTTCCACTGTGAGACCAACTGTTTTTGTCCCACCCTCAGCAAGAGTTAAGGCTTGCTTTGCTCTTTGGGCTGATAATTCTGCTTGTTCTGCTGATTGAAGTGCAGACACTCCTAATTCCTGCATTGTGTAAGTTGTTTGACCGACAGAAGCAGATTGCTCAAAAACGATCTGCTCCTGCTTGCTAACAGTAGAAGTAATATCTTTTACAGAAGATGAAACTGAATCTGAAGCATCTTGGATTGCCTTAACAATAGTAGATGCGAGGATATAAGCGATCGCTAAGGAAATAATAACTGTGATGAATGTTCCCAAACCGGCAACAATTTGTACAATAGTTGCTGATTGTTTAACATCTTGAAGCAACACGGCTGTAATTCTTTCCTGCTCCCGTTCAAATTCCGTTTGTAACTCCTCAACTTCCTGTAATAAAGTTCTACTTTTTCCTTGTTGAAATATTTTGATGGCTTCATCTTTCTTGCTAGATTCTATCAAGTTTACAATTTCTTGAGAAAATTGCTCGATCTCATCTCCCAGTCGGCGAATCTGTGTCAATCTTTCTTTTTGTCGTGGAGTCACAGAAATTTTTTCAAGTGACTGAATAGCTTTTTTATATTCAGTTACTGATTCTTTATAGTCTTTGTTCAAGGCTTCAGGAAGGTCATTAAATATCAATAAACCGCGCACAGATCTTTCAAATCTTGAAATACCTAATGTTAATTGAGCAGTTTCTTTATCAGCATTTTTAGCTTCTTCTACTTTTTGAAAAGAGACATCTAAATTTCTATAATTTAAGAAAGCTAACCCGTTAAGTAACATCAATAGTAAAAGTGGAAATGAGTATCCCAATATAATTCTTTCTCTCAGTTTAATTTTGGTAAACATATATTGTATATCCTTATTTTGGTATTTATAGGAAATAGAGATTGCGGTTTAGAAATTAGTGACTAGGAAATCGATGTTCGAGCCATAGTAGCCAATCTAAATTTGTTCATTCACTATTAATCCTCCTTCTGTTAAGATCTTGGGTAAATCTAAAATACGAAGAATTTGGTCTTCAAAAGGAACAAATCCTTGAAGATACTGTAGGGTATCATCAAATGAAGTTACACTTAATGGTAAAATTTCATCCTGTTTGAGCGCAACGACTTCCAAAACTCGATCTACAGGAAACCCAGCAAGAATATCATGGACTTGAAATACAACAGCTTTAGAACCAAGGGTGATGGGAGTAGTCGGAAGATTCAAAACATGACGAATATCGACTAAGGTAATAATCTGTCCTCGCAAATTCATATTACCGAGAATATGTTTTGGACAGCAAGGAATAGGTTTTAAATTTTGAATATTGGTAAACTCTCTCACCAATTCTAAATTCAGACCAAAATATTCATCTCCAAAACTAATGACAGCAAGAGAAATTTTTTCAATCTCAGTCTCCAACCTGACTGTTATGCCTTGAAGTTCTAACGCTCGCTGCTGAAAAATTTTTCTTTCTTCTAAAGTTATGTATGGGCAATAAAGATCGTAAAAATTTGGAACCGAGCTTTCCTCAAGTAACTGATAATTATCTATAAATTTTTCTTCTTCAACAGCTTTTTTTCTGGTATCTAGTTCACTTTCTAAATCCCAAATTAAAGTTAGTAAGTCATCTGGATGACGGATCAACTGCTGAGAGTTAAGCAACCAAACAGCTTGCGAATTGACTTGAATAAATCCAGTTATAACTGAAATAGTGCGATCGGATATATCTCCTTGTAATATAGGTGTTTCGATAAGATTATTATCGACTTCTATCATCTCTAAAATTTCGTGAACTATTATGCCAATTTGTAAGCTTTCCCACTGTATGATGATGAGAAAATCGTTTATATGGCAATTTTTTAGTGAATAACCTAATAGTAAATCGAGATGTAATACGGGGATGAGTTGCTGTTTTAAATAAAAGACTCCAATCAGATCGCTGTTGGTATCGGTAACAGGTATAAGTTCCGGAAGAGGAAAAATTTCTTGAACAAATTCTGCTTCAATACCGTATAGTGAATCGTGGAGCAGGACTGTTAGATATTTACTACTTTGATACATATATAATACCGTTTTAAAAAAAGAAAATACACCCCAAGAGTCCTATAATGAACGGAGCTTCAAAAGCACGAACGTAACAATATGATTTTCCCTAATTTGTTAATAAATTTCACGATTGTACTAAAGAGTTGTATAAAATTCATCTCTATTTAATTCTTTGAATTGATTTACCCATTAAAAAATTTTGCTGGATGTAGTTTGGCTTTTAAAGCCTAAAGCACGAAAACGTGATTCACGAGAGTTTGTTTCAGCAAGCTTTTTTTCTTTAACATATTTATCTACAATTTTTAGTAAGGCTTCTGGTTCAAATGGCTTCGTTAAATAATGGGTAGTACCTGCAATTTGACCTCGAAGTTTATCGGAAAATTTATCTCGTGCTGTTACCATAACAATAGGTAATTGCTTAAATCTAGGAATACTGCGGACTGTGCGACAAAACTCTAATCCGTCAATTTCTGGCATAGTTACATCCAACAGCAAGAGCATAATTGGATGAGTATTCAGCATTTTTAAAGCTTCTACAGCATTGCTTGCAGAGAAAACTTGGTAGTCTTCAACCAACGCTCTCTTAATAAGAGCCTGTACGACTGGGCTGTCGTCAACACTCAAAACAATTGGACGTTCTTGCTCTACAGGAACAGGAACGTCTGGAGTCACAGTTTGAGTTTGGGATGGTGTTAGGAACGTGTTTTCCCTTATAGAAAGCAAATTCGAGGCTGACCACACTTTGTAGCATTGAGCTAGTTCTAGTGGATCTTGATCTAATTCTTCAGCAATATCTATGAGCGATCGCCTACCATCCACCCTCTCAAGTAAGTGTTGCTGTTTGTTATTTTCTATGATGGCTCGCCAACGACCGGACAAAATTTGAGGAATAGCCTCCATACTGGGGACGATTGGAGCCAGAGCATCCCATTTTTTTTGGCGTTCTCCCACTTCTTGAAGCAGCGCGTACCAGTTCAAGGTATGACCATCAGTTCCGTAACTCAGATCGATCTGTAGTGTATTGTCCACCTGCAATTGTCCGGAAAATGAATGGGTTTGTTCCAAGACTTGCGCGACTTGAGTGCGGACGAAGGTTTCAATCTCCTCCCATTTGAATACTCTTATCCGAACGATATGTTCTAACAGTTCTCGAAAAGATAAGGGATTTTGTAACTTTTGCGCGGCGTATCTGACAGCTGTATCCGCCCAGCTACTGCTGCACTTTACCCCAATTTGTCTGGCAAATTCTTGATTGGTGAGAGTTTTTATTCCACCGTAAATAATTTCGCCGTTGTTAAAAACTAAAACACGTTTTCTAGGTTGTTTATCCGGATGAACGAAGGCGCTGATATCAACTAAGCCACTCACTCGCTGACATCGCAGATCTTCAAGCTCATTCTGTAATTCTCCAGCTTGATATTGTATTTTTCTTGACATCATCTAAACCCAATTAGCAGGCATATATTTCAACATCAGATCTAGCAAAGTAAAGGCAGAGCCCAATCTGTGTATAATTTTGTAGATAACCTGCCTGAGCGATCGCCATCGCACAAATTTTGCAACAGTTCCAGATGTCTGAAGTGGAGTACAAGACATAAATTGATACCTACCAATCCTACTTTGTGGGGATAAGCTTTAGCAAATTTAGCTTTCTTGGAACGATAAGAAAGGTAGCTGACCTATTATACTGACAATAACAATGTCTTTAATGCTACTTTCTTTTGAGGTTCAGTGAGCTCGTTTACTTAGCTTGACTAGAGAGATTTCTGGTAGATACACCGGAACTATGTTGAGATGTATTGTAACAATTGAGATGCACCAAGTCTGGACTTCTTAACAAAGGCTTTTCTTAGAGCGACGGTCTTTACTATATCCTTAACTATAAAGAGAGGTTATGCATAAAACTTAACTGCATATTATCTCGCATATTCAAAGCTACCAGACAAAGTGCCAAAAAGCAAGAGCAAGCTCCACGTGCCTTTCGCGAAGCTCACACGCAACAGCTTATTTGTAAAATTTCTCCGAACTTAGTATATAGGATAATGTCACTTATTTCACTAAACTTTCCTAGTTGAGGAAAAACAGAATTGGGCTGTACACCACACAAAATTCCTCTGTATCATTTCTAAAGTTTGTCCTTTTGCTCTGCTCGCAGATAAACATATTAAATTATCATAATCATTACAAAAAAAGAGTGAGCGTTTTTGATGAGATCCTTGACTTTTTGAACAAGTTTAAGACTGACGCACTCTACAAGGAAACAATGATATGCACTAATTAAACTGCAACCTTGACAGGTTTTTGTTCAAAATAAATTTACAAAATGCTCACCTATTTCCCATATTTTATACTTATTCTCAAATTAAAAGTTCTACTTAGATCGAAGTAATGCATCTGAAAAACGCTTTAAAGCAAAAGTTTCACCTAATGCACGTAATTATTTTTTGGACAATGCAGAAGTTATAAAGCCAAAAATTTTACATAAGCATACGAGGAAATTTCATATGGCTCGCGTACACATAGCGCTTTGCATCTCAATGAGGTAAACCCCTCCCCAACCCAGACATTGGTATCCGGATAGGTACTCGGTTCGGGTGGCTAGGGTATTGCTGTACTCGTCCAGTAGAAATCTGCTGTAATTATTTGCTTTGAACAGTTTCTATACTATTACGAACATCTTGACAAGGAGTTAAAATTACACTTTTCAATAACCTTTAGTAGCTTTTTTGGCTTATGACTTATTTATTACTTTAGATCGATGATAGCTATCAAATTCGCTTACTCTCTCATTTTTAGCTTGATTTTAAGCTGTTAAAAACGAATTGCAAACTTAGAAAAGTCAACAAATCATAACATTGTGACAAGATTACTTAAAATAAAAGTTATTTTTATTACTTTCAAAAAGTATCATATCTAATATTTTGTGAAACTCATTAAGATTTAACTTATAACGAAATTTTGAATAGTGTAAAACGCGGAAATAACGTAATCTCAAGGGAATTTGATAGCAAAAGAAGCGAAAATTGCCTTCTGTACTTCCATCCTTGAATAGCCAAAATCCTAAGAAATGGTATGAGGAAGCTCTTTTCATTGAAATATTTTAGACAATGTAATATTTATATATTTGTTCTGACAAAAAATCAGTAAAATTCCCAATCCGCTTTTTTAATATTTATTAAAAGATAATTTTTGGGATGATAAAAATATATTCATTTATGAGAATAAAAATAGTTTTCATATCAGAAAAGAATAGTAATTTTTACTAACAATTAAGTCAAATCTATTTCTATTAGATGAAGTATGTAGCAAGCTCAGATTAGATATTCTGCAAGATTTTTTTAGCAATTATTTATTGCTATTAAGTCAGTAAATTTCATGCTTAATATATGTATGAGGGAATTTCTAAATAGCCATTCTAAATAAGTCATAAAGAGGAGTTTATGATTCTAAGTGACAAACTTTCAATTTGGAAAGCAAATGAGTATAACTTCAATATTTTTGAAGATTCCAAAATTAATCTCGATCGCGTAACACTAAAGATTGATAAAGTTGTAGAAATGTCTGAACAAGATCAACAGAAGCTGTTTGAGACATTCAATAAGTTTAAGTTTGTCATACTAGAATGCGATCCTTCTCCCAATCCTCAAGAGAATTTATTAGCTTTAGGGAAGTTTTTTGGTTCTGTTAAGAGACACCAACGTTCCGATCGAAATGGTATTGTTCCAGTTGAAAATCTAGGCAAATTAGCTCCTGAAGATCAGATTTCTGCTACCAATCGACTGCATCCAATACATACAGACGGTTCATTTGACATGGACCCCCCTAAGGTAGTTGCCATGCAGTGCGAGATCCCATCTAAACATGGCGGATTGTCTCAAATTGTTTACGGTCAGGATGTCTATGAGTATTTACTAGAAAATTATGTTCAAGAGTTGTATAAGCTGTTTGCCAATCCATTAACCATCACAAGAGGCGAACGAACAGCTACACGACCAATATTTGTTGAAAAAGAAGGCAGAATATCGATTGCATTCCGATCTGATTCAGTTATTTCAGTAGAAATGAATTTTCAAATAGAAAAAGGTTTTAGAGTTATTAAAAATTACGTTAACGAGCCGAAAAATCAATTAATTTTTAAACTTAAAGCCAATCAAATTTTGTTGATTGAAAATAATAGTGTCTTACATGGAAGAACTTCTTTTCCAGATAATGAAGTTCGTAAAATAAATAGACTGTGGTTTGATGGAGTTTCGGAATATGCTCAATACCTAAAATTTGGATTTCTTCCTAAGACTAAAATTTAGATTTTGAAAGACTCTAAGAAAAAGCATCTACATTGGTTCAAAAACTATGACCTTTCCTGAGAATTACTTCATCATATTCATTCTTGCGATCGTTTCTTTTATTCTGAGCTATTTTGGCGCTTCAGTAGGTCTAGTTCTGGGTAATATCCGGCTTCCTTTGCTTGTATATGCTTTACAAGCATCCACCAGTTCAATCGGTATTGCAACGGGTACAAACCTAGCAACTTCTGCTATGGGATCGATCGCAGGCACTTATTGTCATATTAGAGAAGGTCGTGTCAATTTTCGATTGTTATGGGCGATTGGTATACCTTCAGGGCTTGGTGCTTTTATCAGTATGCTTACCTTTGCTCGTATGGAAGCATATTGGGCAAAAATTCTTATAGGAATTATACTTATTTACTCCAGCTTTCAAATAGCTAAGAATCAAAAAACAAATTTAGTTGGAAAACAGCATTCTACTCAACAAAGTTTATTACTTGAGGTAGCAATTGGGGTTGTCTTGGGATTGCTATCCGGTGCTGTAGGCTTAGCGCTTGGTAGTATGAGATTGCCCGCAATGATTCGAGTTTTGGGTATCGATCCAAAGGATGCCGTAGGAACCAATTTGGCAATTAACCTTATTACTGCCAGTATTGGTGCAGTCACCAGTATTTTGACTTTAGGCGTTCATTTACCACTTCTTTTATTTCTCGTACCAGCAACTATACTAGGCTCATACTTAGGAGCACGTTCTGTGAAAAAGATCGATACGTCAAAGCTTCGTAAGCTAATTGCTTGGGCTTTGGCTGCTACGGGAACGTTTATGATTGTTGAAAGTTTGCACTAATTTGTGTTGATTGTATTAAGTTTCCCAAAGAAAATCAGAATACGCCTGCCTTCTTATACCTTCATAGTCTTGCCTTCTTAAGGAGAAAAAAATGGAAGATAATAACAAAGTTTTTCACGTAGCTATTCCTTGTAAAGATTTAGATGAAGCTGAAAATTTCTATGTGACAAAACTGAGGTGTAAATTGGGGCGAAAGTACTCAGATAGAATAACTTTAAACTTCTTTAGTTCTCAGTTAGTGTGTCATCTATATCCCGAACAAGTTGATTCGATGCCACAAATGTATCCAAGGCATTTTGGCGTCATTTTCCAAAATAAAGAAGATTTTAATACGGTCTTGGAATTAGCCAAACAACACAATCTTGAATTTGTTCAAGAAGTAACGAGAAAACGTCAACAAGAAGCAGCAGACCAGTTGAATTTCTATTTAAAAGATCCATCTAATAACGTTATTCAGTTTAAATTGTTTCTAAAAGCGGAGATGGTTTATTAAGCTTTTTAGGATATTCACGGAGTTCGCAAGTTCTATTGAAGTCAAAAATTACCGATGACGAATTATTAATTAGTAAGGTGGACTTTGCCCACCTCAAGCGCCTGGATTCAATCTAGGGGTCACTTAAGCTTAGCGTATGGGAACGAGTTCTGCCTTTTCAACAATCTGCTGACCTTCTTTAGACAGTAACATCTGGATGAAAGCGTATCCGGCTAGTTCATCGATCGTACCATCTTGACGAAACACAATAAACAGACGCCGGGTAAGGGGATAGGTACTATCCCGTACTGCATTGGTGTTGATCCGTTTATTATCTTCTATGAATGGTTGTATATATTCTTGGGTATTTGCTCTAGCAACAGCAAGGGGACGGATTGTTTGTTGACCAACAATGGGTCCAACTCCTCCAAAAGAAATCCCTCCAGGCGTAGAAGCTACTTTACGGATAGCATCAGTGTAATCAATAATAAATTGCACTCTCGAACTAACTTGCTCAGCTTTTGAACCGAGAAATTCACTTAATAAAGTGGAATTCTTAGGGTCTCGAGAAAAAGGTACGATTGACAGATTTGGTCCTCCTACTTGGCTCCAGTTAGTTATTTTACCCGTGTATATATCTTGAAGTTGATTGACTGAAAGCCCAGGAATAGATATGTCTCGATGAGTAAAGAAGACAAACATATCCAAGGCGATTGGCACTTGCTTTAACTGAAAGCCTCGTTGTTTAGCCATATCATAATCAGCATCTCTGAGAGATGCTCCTTGTAAAGTCAAGCTAAGTTGGCTATCGAGCAGCATAGTTATACCCTTTCTCCCACCTGGTTTACCCTCTCTGGGTAGAGTGTAACGGAGGCGAAAATTGGGGTGCGCTCGGGCGATCGCATCATTCAGACCCCGAGCGGTGAGCGCTGCAAAAGTAGCACCTCCGCCATAGTTAAATGTACCTTCCGGTACATTGGGTACATCTTTTATAGAGTTGTAGAGTTTGAGATCGGGAGAAATGTCTGCATTGTTGCTGCTAGAACCGGAACCTACAAGTCGATCGGAATTGCTCACATTGCTAACAGTTATAAATAAAGAGTAGATCAACCAACTCAAAAACAAAAACAGCAAACCAAAAACAGAGCGCACTATCCAAGGTGTTAATAGCAAATCTTGAACGGGTTTTGGCTTGGGTTGAGTAACTGCTTTACTGTTTTCCCCTATAGAAACAACATTCAAGGGCTTACCACATTTCCGACAGCGTTTAGCTTCAATAGGATTTTTATCATAACCACAATGGCTGCACTCATTAGTCTTTTGATTGTTCAATTTGCTGGGATTCATTCTATTCTCTCTAGGTATATTTTTGCTGACGGTATTGCACCCAGGAGATGCTTGTATTGTAAAATTTTTATTTAGAAAGAAAAGGTTGTACGGATTGTTCCTATATAAATTGTGTTATTGTCATTATTATGTTCTGGATTGAAAATGACCAACACACCAGGAGTAATGCTCAAATTATCATTGACTCGCAAGCGGTAAAGAGCTTCTAAGTGATAGGAGGTGTTGGGGTCTTCAATAACATCACTATGTGTGACTTTTGGTGGCTGACCAAAGACTATTCCAAGCACATTTCCTTCTTTACCCAAATCCTTCAGTGCGATCGCACCAGCCCAGTAGAAAATATCCGCTTCCGCACCCTCAAACGGACCTGCTTGGGCTTCTGCATTTGTATAACCTACCCAACCTGAAATATCCAACTTTGAGCTAGGACGGAAACTTGCTTCTAAACCATAATTATTAGCTGTCGTTGCAAAATTACCAAATGGACGGCTTGCATTAAAACTACCCGTGGAACCAAGAAGGTTCACACCTCCTTCGTTATTAAAGTAACTTCGTACATAAGTTAGGCCTACATTGAAGGCTTTACTGGGGCGAAATGCAATCTGACCAAGAGCTGCATAAGAACCATTAAAAAGACCAAGTCCCAAACTAGGGTCACTAGCTTGTGGTGCTAGAAAGCCTACTGAAGCACTGATAGGTGAGTTAGGCCCAAAGGTAAGTGTTGCACCAGCTGCATTGTCAGTCGTTCGGTAAATGGGGCTGAACCTTCCATAACGGGAGAGAGAACCACGACCACTGCTTTCAAAAGAAGGGTTGAAGACGTAAATGCTATCGTTGATCTCAGTTTGAGCGGCAAGTGTCACACGCAGCCCAGTACCTAAGTTAAATTGATAGTACAGATCGTTAAGCTCAACATCGTTGTTTTCATTCCCATCAAACCCCAAACGAGTCATGTTTGTACCCGTTGTCCCTGTAGAATACTGGGTAATATTCCGAGCTTGTAACCGCACTCTTAAACGGTCATTTCCAAAAAAGCTAGCGTCAAAGTTCAAACGAACTCGGTCAGCAAAGACAGTGTTATCTGCCACATCTCTATCTAAATTTCCAAAATTACCCGCACCATAAGAGTTGAGCAATGCTTGAGCTTGTGCGGTATTAAAACCCGTTAAACTAGCTATGCGGTTCACAACTTGGGTTTGGTTTGCCAAGTTAACACCATTAAAGTCATCGCGATCGAGTCCGTAAGGAAATGCTCTATCATCTCCGAAAGCCTCAGCTACATTAAAAATCACTTCTCCAGTCAGTTTAGTCGTGGTAGAAAACTGGTTTGCTTCTAGTTCGGCTGTGCGGGCTTCCACAGCATCAACACGACCGCGCAAAGTAGACAATTCCGCCGCAAATTCTTCTTGTAAGCGCTGTAAAGTTGCTAAATCTTCCCTTTTAACCAAATCAGCCGTTGCTGTGGCAATCAGTTCGTTCACCCTATCCAAACAAGCATTTAAACCTGCTGCAAATTCATAACGCGTCAAAGCGCGGTTTCCGCGATACGTCCCATTAGGGTAACCAGCAATACAACCATACCGTTCTACTAGAGATTGTAATGCTTGAAAAGCCCAGTCTGTAGGCTGTACGTCAGAAAATTGAGATACTGATGTAACTTGGCTTAGGCTTTCCGACTCTTGAGACAATTGCTCAACAGATACTACCGATTCTTTGATTTCACCAGCCAAGGTGCGATCGGCAGCACAAAATAGAGCGACAAATAGCACCGTAGTGACTTTAAGAAGTTTACAAAGTTGTTTTGTCATCATTATTAATCTCACTCACACCTAATTTTCTTTTGTCTGCTAGCGCCTCTACACCCCATTGTCAGTAGCATTTTATGGCACTTTAAATCAGCCCATATCAATTGATATAGGTTCTCTCATTAAGCTCTTTATTTAGCCTGTTAAGGTAGGCTTCCCTTGGATAGCCCACACTTCCCGTGTAAGGTCTGGTATGACGCTAAAACCCTGTTTTACTGAGATTTCGCTTCGGACTTTAAGTAAAAAATAGCTATATTTATACAGCGGCAATGCAATTTTTAATAGCAACCACGCGATCGCTTAGTACACCCAATATGATTATCATTTTTTTTTGAGAATATCATCGTAAAAAAATGATTAATCGCAAAAGTTTTTTACGAGTATCTCGCACCATTCAAATTATCAAAGAAATTCTCAAAAGGCAAGTTTCTCCGCGTACATACTGAAAACTTTCAGCAGCGATCGATGAATCTTCATACTTACAATGTAGGAAATTAGAAAAATGAATCGATTTCTGTTTTTCCAAAATAATCTGGAGGGGCTTCTACGTGGTATTTAGATGCGTAGCGGGAATTAGTATCACCGCTCGTCGGTCACTGATTAGCGATCGCTGACTTTCAGAAACCATAGGAAACCCGATCGCGTCAAAATAAAGAAAAATATTATAGTGGACTCTATCGCTTGAAAACACGCTCTCATTACTGGCATCTCCTACCATATATCCGACCCCAATGGCAAACAATCCTTAAAGGATTTGTTGGCATTATAGGATATGTACTGGCAACCCTAGCACTGATCTCGCTTGTCAAGGAATTGTCAAATGCCTTTGGCAAAGGTAATGCGATCGCAATTGCCGAAATTCTGGGTATTTTAGGTGGCGTGTTTCTTGTGAGGGGCTTTTTTCAGTCCGTACAAGATATCTACATGGCAAAAGCTGCTCTGAGAGTTGCTTTTCACGTCCGCAAGCAGGTTTACACCCATCTCCAAAAATTAAATTTCAGCTATTTTGAAACAGCAAAAGCAGGCGATCTATCTTACCGACTTACCGAAGATATAGATCGGGTGGGAGAAGTCGTACACAAACTTTTTCACGATTTTATTCCCTGCTCCTTGCAGTTAATAGCCATTCCCATTTATATGATTTACCTCAACTGGCAACTTACGCTCACTACAGTGATTGTTGCACCGTTGATGGGTCTTTTGATTGGATGGTTTGGCGAACGGTTGCGATTGTTCTCCCTCAAAAGCCAAAATCGTGTTTCAGATTTATCATCTATACTGACTGAAGTTTTTAGCGGTATCCGTATAGTACAAGCTTTTGCAGCCGAAGATTATGAGATTGCTCGATTTAGCCGTGAAGCCGAACGTGCTTTAAAAGCAAAATATTCCACCGAACGGCTTAAAGCCATTCAAATTCCCATTGTTGGTTTTCTACAAGCAGTGAGTTTTTTGCTGCTTTTATTGTTTGCCGCATGGCAGATCGATAGCGGTAATTTGACTGTAGCAGAGTTTTTTAGTTTCCTAGCAGCAGCTGCATCCTTAATCGATCCCATAAGTCACACAACTAACAATTACAACGAATTTAAACAAGGCGAAGCGTCAGTTGACCGTGTTTTCGAGTTATTAGCTATTCAACCAACAGTTGTAGAAAAACCAGATGCTATCATACTTCCAACTGTTACCGCAAAGGTAGAGTATCGTCACGTCTCCTTTGCCTATAAATCCGGCGAACCCGTATTAAAAGATATTAGTTTACTAGCAATGCCAGGAGAAGCAATTGCTTTAGTTGGTGCTTCTGGTGCAGGTAAAACGACTTTTGTCAACCTCTTACCTCGCTTTTACGATCCGAATGCAGGTCAAATCTTGATTGACGGTGTGGATATTCGGGATGTGACACTGCACAGTTTGCGGCGACAAATTGGTATTGTTCCTCAAGAAACTATCATGTTTTCTGGAACCATTGCTCAAAATATCGCTTTTGGGCGAGATTCGTTTGATATGGCAGATGTTGAGAACGCAGCTAAAATTGCCAACGCTCATAAATTCATCTCTCAATTACCAGATGGTTACTATACCTGGGTTGGGGAAAGAGGCGTCAATTTATCAGGCGGACAAAGGCAAAGAATTGCGATCGCCCGTGCTGTTCTCCTCAATCCCAGAATACTCATCTTGGACGAAGCGACGTCTGCTTTAGATTCTGAATCAGAAGCTTTGGTGCAAGAAGCATTAGAAAGGCTTATGGAGGGGCGCACTGTGTTTATTATCGCTCATCGTTTAAGCACGGTACGACGGTGCGACCGCATTTTAGTTCTTGAAAAGGGACAAATTGTAGAATCAGGAACTCACGAGGAATTGTTGGCGTTTGAAAACCGTTATGCACGGTTCTATTCCCAGCAATTTAGCATGAAATAATTTAGTTTGAGATTGGAAAGAATTTGTGTCTGCGGCTTGAGTGCTTACTATGACAAAACTAACTTCAGAAGCAACCAATCTTTGCAAAAAATATAAGCTGACAACTCAAGGATTCCTTTTTGTTATTGCAATGTGGTTGGTTAGCCGCCTTGTTATTGTGGTTGCAATGCAAGTCATTGCTCCAATACTTTACACATCTCCAGTACAAACACATTGGCGAACTGCACATCCACTTGACTTTGTTCCCGGTTTTATTCCCGAACCCAGTTGGGAGCTCTTTTCCCATTGGGATGGTAAATGGTATCGGCGAATTGCACTGACAGGTTACGACTATTTAGATGACGGGCAACAGCATTCTATTGCTTTTTATCCCCTGTTTCCTTTAGTGATTCGTGGGGTAATGATGCTAGGCTTACCCTTTGAAGTTGCTGGTACACTTGTCAGCAATCTGGCTTTTCTTGGTACTTTGCTGCTGTTATATTCTTGGACAAAAGCTCGTCATGGTATTCACATAGCCCGGTGGGTAATTGCTGTCTTTGCTTGGTGTCCGTTTTCACTCTTTGGGACTGTCATTTATACTGAAGGTTTATTTTTATTGCTAACAACTGCGGCTTTACGAGCATTTGACAAACGCCAGCACGTACAAGCAGCTGTTTGGGGTGCATTGGCAAGTGCAACTCGTGCTACAGGAATCACACTTATACCCGCTTTCCTTTTTGTGGCTTGGAGAGAAAAAAGACCTGCGATCGCCTATGCAGCAGGTTTGGCTGTGGGGATTGGGTTAGTTTCATTTAGTTTGTATTGTGGAATTCGATTTGGCGATCCCTTGGCATTTGTTCGCGTACAGAAAGCATGGGCGCAGCCAAATTGGTGGTTTATCCTGAGAGATGCAATAGCCGTAGGTAGAGATAGCTTAATTAAAGTTGTAATGGTTTTTGGTGGCGGATACCTGTTATGGTACTTACGCACCAAAATAAGCCGTGTTGCTATCGCCTATGGTTTTTGCTCGTTGTTATTGATGATTTTTTCCGGTGCTCTCATGTCCGTCAACCGCTATGCTTATGGCGTTGTGTCCTTATCTATAGCTTTTGGAATGTTGCTTTCGCAACACCTTCGTTGGGGCTACGCTATATTAACCTGGTTCGCCATATCGCTTTTTTTCTACGCGATTGACTTTGCAATTTGGAATTGGGTAGCGTAGGAGGATAGGGGGGACAAGGGAGACAAGGGGGAATCTGTATACAAATTCAAAATTGAAAATCCAAAATGACATCACCTGATTGTTTTGAGATTGTCAATCTGTTCTGAGAATAAATCTGTAAAAATGCTCATAACCGTGCGATCGCGTACCTTAATATTCGCATTAATTGACATTCCCGATTGAAGTGGGACTTCTCGATTGCGAACAGCCAAAGATTGACGTTCTAAGCGAATTTTGACAGGAAAACTGTAGTAAGGACGAATTTGGTCTGGTGGTAAAGCATCAGAACCAATCCAGACAACTTCTCCTTTAATATCACCAAACTCGCTAAAAGGAAAAGAGTCAATTCGGACATCTACTTTCATTCCCTCTTTAATAAAACCAATATCTTTATTGGTGATATAAACTTTTGCTGTCAGATCTTCAGTTGGCACAATTTTGAGGACAGCTTGGCTGGGATTAGTCACAAAACCAGGATAACGCGCTTGTAAATCAAAAACAATTCCGTCTGATGGCGATCTCAGTTCTTGGTATTGTAAATTTAACCGTGCTTGACTAATTTGATTTTCTGTTTCAGCGATCTTTTTATCATTTTCTAAAATTGTCTTGTTCAATTCACTGTCAATTTGAGCAACTTGTTTGTTATTACTAGCAATTTGAGTGAGCAATTCTTTTTTTGCTGCTGCAATAGTATTTTTGAGCTTTTCTTGTGATTGAGCGATCGCAAAGCGCAAACGTGCTTGCTCTTGCGTTAACCGTTCCACATCTGCTTGATGAGTACGAACTTGCTCTTTCTGTTTGAGGAACTGTATCCGAGAAATTGCTCCTTCTACCGCAAGAGGTTCAAAACTGTTGAGAATAGTCTGATTAACCTCTCGAATATCCCGAGCAGACGATAATTGCGCTTGGTTTTCATTGAGTTGTTTTTTTAATTGATCTGTCTGCAATTGGTCGGAGGAAACTCGAGCCTGCAATTCCGCTTGACTAAATTCTATACGAGCCGCTTCCTCGGGCGAAAAACTTGGATTCTGATATTGTCCATTTAATTGAGCGCGGTAAAGCCGATTTTCTGCTATTAACGCTGCTCTGCTCTGAGTCAAAGAAATCAACCCTGGAGGTAACTGGATTTGCGAGATCGATAACGATGTATTCGAGCTTGTATTTTTACCAGCAAGCTGCGCTCGGTAGAATTGATTCTCCTGCATTAAAGCAGTACGAATTTTGAGAAGTGAGATTAATTGAGACCTAACTGCTGTGGGATCTAGTCTTAAAAGCACATCACCACGGCGGACTCGTTGTCCGTCTTTCACAAGGACAGCTTTTACGACTCCAGCCACGGGAGCCTGCACTTCCTTCACGGTTCCTTGAGGTTCCAATTTTCCTTGACTGGGAATTGCTTCCTCAATTTTCGCGAAATGTGCCCAAATCAACACTAAGGCTGTGACTCCTAAAATTCCCCAAAGGATAGCTCGCGACCAGATTGGCGATTGTCGCAGGACAACAGAGCGAGCAAATTTATTATCTTCAGTAGAAGTATTTACAGGTACTCTAACTTCGGGTTCTAACACCCTTGATGACGGAAGCGGTTCTGGGTTGCATTGAATTGATTTGTTCATGGTTGATTGTTGTTTGTTAGTGGTTGTTTGTTATTTGTTTTTCTAATAACTACTAACTACCAGCCACTAACTCTTGTTGTTGATAGAGGCAGTAGTAACGACCTTTTTGCGCCATAAGTTCTTCGTGGGTTCCTTGTTCGACAACGGCTCCTCGATCTAATAGCAAAATTACGTCAGCATTCTTAACAGTGCCTAAACGATGGGTAATAAAAAAGACAGTGCGATCGCGAAATGCTGCTGCTAAATTAAGGCAAACTTCTCGCTCTGACTGGTAATCTAAAGCACTCGTTGCTTCATCTAAAATGAGTAAGCGAGGATTTTGTAGAATTACACGAGCAATTGCAATGCGCTGTCTCTGTCCTCCTGAAAGAGCTGAACCTCTTTCTCCTACTCTCGTGTTATAGCCATTGGACAGAGACATGATAAAGTCATGTGCTGCAGCTATTTTTGCTGCTTGTATAATTTCTTCGGGTGTCGCATCTGGATGAGTCAACGCTATATTCTCCTGAACTGTTCCATCAAATAAGAGAGAATCTTGAAGTACCATACCAATCTGACGGCGTAGGGAATACAGTTCTACTTTGGCAATATCATAGTCATCAATAAAAATTCTGCCTGATTCTGGTTCGTAAAGTCGTTGTAAAAGCTTTGTTAAAGTGCTTTTTCCTGAGCCACTTTGTCCAACAATTCCAACAAATTGTCCGGGTTGAAAATCAATATTAATATTTTTCAGTTGCAATGAACCGTTAGGGTTAAAGCGAAAAGAGACATTTTCATACTTAACAGCCCCACGAATAGAAGGCATAGGAATGTTCTGACGGTCTAACTCTGTAACTTCTGCAGGACTATCCAAAATATCACCAAGCCGTTCTAGAGAGAGTGCTGTCTCTTGAAAGTTTTGCCACAATTGCGTTAAACGCAGTAACGGTGCTGTCACGTAACCAGCAATAATGCGAAAGGCAATCAATTGTCCTAAAGAGAGTTTTCCTTGAAGAACTAAGGATGCTCCTACCCATATGACTAATAAACTAGAAACCTGGTTGAGAAAATTACTTGTGACGTTAGCACCAGTAGAAGTAACAACAGTTTTAAAGCCAGCATCGACATAGTTAGCATAGCGCTCTTGCCACTGCCAGCGCGATCGCAACTCTATATTTTGTGCTTTTACTGTTTGAATACCTGACATCACCTCCACCAAATAAGATTGAGCTTCGGCATTGCGTTCTGCTTTATTTCGTAACTGCTGTCGGATTACGGGGGAAACTACTATTGTTAGAAAGGCAAAAAGTGGCACAGTTGCTAGAGCAACTAAAGTTAGCAACCAACTATACATTGCCATCACCACTATATAAATGACGGAAAACACAGCATCTAAGACCACTGTTAAAGCAGTTCCTGTAAGAAATGAGCGAATGTTTTCCAATTCCTGAGCGCGAGTGGCTAACTCTCCTACAGGACGTTTTTCAAAATAACGCAAAGGTAGACGTAGCAAATGGTCAATAATTTCTGAGCCTAAAGTGAGGTCAATGCGGTTAGTTGTATCAACAAATAAATAGGTACGCAGGCTTGTCAGGAGTCCTTCAAAAAAAGATAAAATTAACAGTAATATACCTAAAATATTGAGAGTACCAAAACTATTTTGTATAATAACTTTATCAATAATGAGTTGAACGATCAGAGGATTCGCCAAACTAAAAATTTGAACCAAAAATGAAGCAAGTAGGACTTCAAGGAGAACTTTACTGTATTTTATCAAGGAAGGAATAAACCAACGCAAGCTAAATTTTTGCTTGGGTGTGTACTTAGTTGGTTTAAGTAGTAATACCTGACCTTCTGCACCCCAATTTTCGATAAAATTACCTATTTTTTGATGTATTAGCCCTATTTCTGGTACTGCTAACACAAGCTTTTGTTCGCTGATTTCATAAAGGATAGCAAAACTATCTTGCCATCGAATCATAGCAGGAGGTTGCAGCTTGGTAATTCCAATAGCATTGATATTGTTAATTAATTGAGCATTTAATCCTACTAATTCAGCAATAGCACCACAAAGTTGTAATGACAAAGTTTGAGTTCGCTGAATTTGATTATCTAGCACTTTTGCGATCGCATCTCGACGAAAAGGAATGTTCCAATATTGACTGAGCATATGAAAACAAGCTAGAGTTGCATTCTTTGGTCCTCGACCTTGAATGTAGGGATAATTGGAATTAGGCGAACCCGATTGATAAAGAACTCCTGCTTCTAATTTAGGTGGATTTTCTGGTGCATAGAAAATTGCTTCGGAAGAATGAATTGTAAAAGAAGAATCAAAATCTTCATCGTCGATGCTTTCTACTTCATCCTCTTTAAGTGGTAAACCTATCAAACGAGGTTTAACAGAACCTTGTCCTACGATTTCACTTGTCTTAGTTTTAATGTCTAAAAGAGTTCCTACAGGAAATTTTTCAGAAACTTTACTACTTATAAACCAATCTAATGTAGGATCGAGTTGAACATTAGTTTTTTTATTTTTCCCAAGAGTCAGAACAGTTGCTTCGTTAGATAACTTGAAAGCGAGTTCTGCAATATCGGATACAGCATAAGAGTTTAGTATAGCTTCACTATTAGCTCGTCGCGCCAGTTCAATACCTAATAATTCAAAAATTTCAATAATACTACAACGATTGTAAAATTCTAGCGCAAATGTTGGATAGTTCTCTAATAAGCTTAAAAATTCTGTTGCAGGTAAATTTACACAAATTGTTTCCTCCGAAGCAATGACTGTTTCACAAGGAACTCCCCTTATCAAACTGACCCAACCCAAGATTTCCCCCGATTTAAGTAGTTGCAGTGTAATGGGCATTTCAGTATTTGGATCGTTCGCTAGTAAACGTGCTTGTCCCTCATAAATAATTGATACTTGAGAGGATATATGTTCGTGTGTGAGAATTATTTGACCCATGCGATAACGCAAAAGCTGTAGCTTAGGCAACAACTTTGCTAGTTCTTGTGCTGAGAGTTGACTAAAAGGGATTAAGTTGGTTAAGAAATCTTGAATAGAGGCTTTAGTATGACTCATGAGTTTTGAAATGATTAGTTGTTAGTTGTTAGTTGTTAGTGGTTCTTGTCCACTAACAACTAACCCTTCTGGTATTTCTTTACAAGGAAGTTTCGAGAACACCAATCCCCTAGGTTGGGAAATTCGTGTACGGGGTTGGACTCACCACTAACTGTTCTTTTTCATTCCTCAGTTTTTGAAGCTGTTCTGTAAGCCAATTTTCAAAGAGTTCATTGAGGAGGCGAGATTTCATTGCTTCATCCAACTGTGCCGAGAGATATTTCTCTAAGCGCACTATGACAAACCACTCACCAATACGAGTAGGAGGCAAAAGTTTACCTGGTTGGTTGCTAGACAGAAATTGCACTATTCCTGGATGAAGTGCAGATAGTTCAACAGGACCAACTAAGCCGCTCGTTTGGGCTTCCGGACCTTGTGAATATTCTCGTGCTAGTTCTGTAAAGGACTGTTCTTTCGCCAAAATACGAAAGTAGAGTTCTTGAGCAACTCCTGCATCTTGAGTTCTCAGTAGAGAATAAATTACTTTGTCCAGTTTTGTTTTGCACTGGAAAAAGTAGGGTTCCAACATTTTCCCCCAAGTTGCTTGCTTGAATTTTTCGATTTTGAGTCTGCGAGTAACGATTCTCTCTAGCTGCGCTGGTGACAAATGGTAGTATGCCATCCATGCTCTGACATCAGCTTCATTTTTAAACTGATGTTCGGCATAAAACTGCCGTTGAGTTTGGGCAACTTCATCAGGTGTACACTCTATTAGTTCAACAGCCTCATCCAGAATTAACTCCCTCAGGAACTGAGGTAGCATTTGATAGCTAGCCAGTAAGGAAGTTAATTCACTCGCTTTGATTGTACGGTTACCAATTTGCAACACTTCAGTCATTCACTGCGAGACACTTGAAAATGCATAGTCTGCTTGGTGCTGCGCCCTGTGTTTGTAGATGTTATTTAAACAGCAGAAAGAAGTTGGTTATGCTTTTAGCTCTCTCAAGAGTCGTTTTCCCCTCTGCACCCACCAGTAAAGGCAAACTCACTTCTTCCATACGCTAGCTATTTTAATAACGAATTATACAATTGATGTGTATCTTAACAATAGTACATATAATAATATAAAATTTTATATGACTGGTAAAGCCAGTCTTTGTCGGGAAAGGCAGAGGGCACCTTTGCTTGAGACATTTATGGAATACTGCCTCCAGCAAGTTTCTGTAATTTCCCTAGCATACCCACTCCCGCCACAGGCAACTAGAGCGCCAGTTCAGTAAAAGTACTTGACCTAAAACGCTAGCTATGCAATTTGTTAGAATTGGGGATTTTAGTATTCGGTTTTTATGCGATTTCTAAAAATCTGACCCAAATATTTTACGGAAAATCGGTATTTTACCCTAGCCTACATAATTAGTTTTTGTCAACAAATATTAGTGGATCGGTGCTCTAGCGAACAAGGGAGGACAAACGTGGTGAGGCTCGGGACCCTAGCAATAGGGATATTAAAGCAGTAATGTCTTAAGAATCCCCTTTAGGAGTCGATTTCAGAAGCAAGATTGAGATTTGAGAAACTCCAATTGAGAAGTTTCTCCAAAATTCGGCTTTGGCGTTTGGCATTTTGCTCGATCGCCTCAAAAGCCTCAACGGTAGTACTTTGACTAAATTGACTTTGATGCCAAAGCTGAGTCAGACTCAAGGTGCGATTGAGGTAAAATTTA
This sequence comes from Tolypothrix campylonemoides VB511288_2, assembly GCF_045999855.1. NCBI lineage: Bacteria > Bacillati > Cyanobacteriota > Cyanophyceae > Nostocales > Tolypothrichaceae > Tolypothrix > Tolypothrix campylonemoides. Next base: position 153,114 of record NZ_JBFPMW010000002.1, on the reverse strand, counting down.
AATTCTTTAACCTGAAGATATTGATCGCGTTCAAATTGTTGATTAACAGCAGCTACAATCATTGGCTTGCAATTAACTCCTTCAAGTTTGTCAGCAGTGAGACGCCATGACAAAAGTTGTTCTATGAGGAGACTCTGACATTTAAGGTTTTGCTCAATTTCTTCAACAGCTTGAACGGTTGCACTGTAATCCAATCGCCCTTGACGCCAAAGATGAGCCCAAGCCAGGATGCTATTCAGTGAGAGCTTCAGTTCAACTGACAGGGATGATGCAAATCTTTTAAATTCTCGGTTAATCCGAGCACTATCGATGTACGTCTCAGGAGAGATTACTTTATCACTCATAATTAAGACTTTTTGTTTAATAATTTTTTTCTAAAAATAATTCGCGGTAAATAACGGTAAAGATCGGAAACTGCTACTACTTTACAAGCTATTTGCGCTTCCAACCCTATACCTAAAAGTAGATTTAATCTTTCTTAGTACTGTTTTCTATCTTTGGATGTATTGATAGAATATTACGAGAAAGAGTAATGTTGCTCTTTCCGTGTCAAGTGAAAGATTTGGGAGGTGAGGTTTTTCTATCCTTGGTGTAGCCGATTTAAGCATGACAGTTTTAGTGCTTAAAGATTTTAGAAAGCGTAGCGAGACCAAACATGGCAGCAATATCAGTTCATCAGAAAATTTTTGAAAAATTAAAACAAGCATATATAGAGAAATTTGGTGCTTCACCTAAATTTCTGATTGGGGAGCTAAATCGGGTTTATCAAGAAAAAAAAGAAGATTCCAAAGATATTATTTCAGATAAAACGATACGGAATTTCTTTAAGGATGATGAACCAACGAAGATGCAGGAGAAAAATCTCAACTTTTTATGTGGAATTTTACTAGGATATAACAGTTATCAGGAAGCTTTAAGACAACAAACATCATTGGAACAAGGAGAAAAAGTCGAGACGGATGAGCAAGAAACTTGGCTTCAGCGTTATCAAGAATATCTTCAGAGAAAGTGCAGTACTATAAAAGTCCTGACAATGACTCACCCCGTAGAGCTAAATAGTGTTTACGCCCAAGTCAATGTTTTAGAAAATGTTCAAGGAAAACAGTCTAAAACTATTCAAGAACTCTTCAGCCACTTTTCAAACGAAGGTGCAAGCTTTAGTCGATTTAACTATAGAATTAGAAATCATTTATCTGCTTTAGACGCTGTTAAAAACTATTCTAAGCTGCTTATTTGGGGTAGACCAGGTGCAGGTAAAACAACTTTTCTCAAGCATCTAGTTTTACATTCTATTCAACAAAATAAAGAATTACAAAAAATTCCTATTTTTATTTCATTAAAATCTTTTTCTGATGACGAAAATCAACAAGATCTTATTGATGCTATTAAACAAGATTTGTCAGACTATATTTGCGAAATATCTCAATTTGTTCACAACTTACTAGAACAAGGTCGTTGCTTGATTTTGTTAGATGGATTGGATGAGGTCGGCGAAACAAAAAGCGATCGCGTTTATCAAAACATCGATCGTTTTGTCAAGAGATTTCCTAAAAATCGTTTTGTCCTTACTTGTCGTTCGGGATCTGCTGATTATATATTTCCTGATTTTACAGAAGTGGAAATGGCAGATTTCGATTGCAATCAGGTTGAGTTTTTTATTAGAAAATGGTTTGCACCAAGTGAAGATTTGAAGTTAGCAGATAGCTTACTTGAAAAAATAGAAAAAAATAGATCGCTAGAAGAATTAACAGCAAATCCATTATTGCTGACAATGTTATGCTTGGTATTTGACGATCGCTACGAACTTCCAAGAAATCAGTACTCACTGATTCACGATGCAGTAGAAATCCTTTTACGCAAATGGGATGCAAGCAGACGGATAGAAAGGAGTGTAACAAATAAGTTCAATCTACCGTACCAACAAAAAGTTAATTTAATGAGCAAAATAGCTTATGAATCTTTCTTGCAAGAACCCCATAAAATTTTATGGCAACAAAGGGAATTAGAAGAAATTATTGGAAATTACATTGAGAATCTTCCTGATTTTTCTAATGATATTTCAACTGTTGATAGTTTGGCAATTTTAAAAAGAATAGAAGCCAATCACGGATTGCTTGTTAAACAGGCGCAAGATATATATTCATTTTCTCACTTAAGTTTTCAAGAATATTTTGTAGCTAATTATATTGTAGAGAGTCGAAGCTATGAACTTTTAAAAGAAGTTGTTAAACAGCACTTAGTAAATCGTCAGTGGCGAGAGGTCTTTCTCATAATTGCAGGACGGCTAGCTAATGCTGATGATTTTTTTAAAATTCTATTTATTCAAATTAATAAATTAGTGAGTAATAAACGATTGCAAGAGATGTTGGCTTGGCTGGATGATGTCACAACTTATCATGGTGTCAAATCTAGCTCTTGGAGAGCTTTCTATTTATTCGTGGATCAGGAATTTGAGCTTTATACGAATGAACTCTCAAAAGTCGATTCTGCTTTAGCACAAAAACTTGCTACTCTTTTAAAAGAGTTCAATCGAGAAAGAAAGAAGATTATCGATCGCTCACCCCTTTCTGATTTTGCATTATATTTGGTGGACACTTATACCAAAGTATCTGCTAAAGCGGATAATAAACCGTTTAAACCTCATAAAGTCAATCCTTTGCTGAGAAAGGAACTTCCCGTAAGCGACGATACGGTCATGGCTCCTCAATTGGGAGGCGAAGGTGTAACAATTGATAAAAATCGGGGTGTAATTACTCTTATCAAACAAACGAGACAAATTACGCTGGAAAAAGATAATTTTCCCAATCAGATTATTTCTAATATTACCAGTGATAGAGCTTTAAATTACGAAGGTTTAGCTGACGAACTCATATTCTTACAGGAGAGCTTTCCTGATGACAATGCACCTCAATCTGATTGGCAAGATTGGATCAAACATTTAAGAGGAGTCATGAGGCTGTATTTGAATATTGGTTATGATGACGTAAAATTTTCCCCCGAACAAATTAAAATTTTAAAAGATTATTTGTACTCAAATATTCTCCTTCTAGAATGTATAAAAGGAAGTAATTACTCTTCTAAAGAGTTACGCAATCAAATTCTCGATTATATGTTGCTACCTAGCAAGCGCATTCCTGAAACTCTTATTAGAGAACAAGGGTTAAGGTAACTCGCAATCGCTTTCTCTCGTTCCCTGGTGCAGCTTGAGAATGCAGTATACAAGGTTTTGCCTTCTGGCTTTTACCCCCTGTCGGTTCTTTTATATCCCGAACTTTACCGTTTTTTACCGTAAAATGCCACAAGTGGTATAATTTTGTAGTACTCAACAAGCTAAGAACTAGCAAATTCAATATGGGCAAACAACAAGTAAAAAAGTGCGATCGCAAACCAGGTGAGAAATGGACCGATGGTTGTTGTAGCTCAAATTCGGCAGAAGATTTTGAGACAGAAAAATTTGAAGACTCAATAACACATCCCGCGATCGAGTCTTCTTTCTTACCTGAATCAGAAACACACAAACATTAACTTTTTACCCAATTTATGTAAATTATTTTTACAGAGATTCCAAATAAGTCAAAAGGTCTGCCATGGCTTGAGGACTGGGCTGAAATTTTGGCATAGGTGGCGTTTCACCACTTGTCACTTGGTGTATGAGACCATAGGGCGATTTGCGTTTAGAGACCCCCTGCAAGCTAGGTCCAACACTACCATCTGCTTGCCAGCCATGACAACCAGCACAGTTGATTTGAAAGATGGCATGTCCTTGTACTGGGTCACCTTTAAGCGCTATAACAGCTTTGGCATAAGGATCTGAGGGTCTAGTTGCATAAACAGCAAAAACGCCCAAAAGGACTGTTAGCACGACCGCCAGAACAATGAGTGCGATGCGCTGAAGCAGAATCTTAGGTTTGGGGATCTGGTTATCCAAAAGTTTGCTGTTCAAGTCAAAGTGTACAAAAAAATTTTATTTCATACACATAGCTTAAAAGTTCTTGATTAAATATGCAATTGATTGTGTTTGAGAGCACAGATTGGGGACAAGGAGGATAATGAGATGAGAACAATGAAAGAGTTGTTGCTGAATTTGGTAGAATCAGTGACGGGAACCAATTTTGTTGCATAAAGGAGATCTAACGTGGTTGAACCCTTGCTAGACGGCATTGTACTGGGTCTAATCTTCGTAACCCTAGCTGGATTGTTTTATAAAGCTTACGAGCAGTACAAGCGTGGCAATCAGCTTGGTTTGTAAGTTTGAGAATAGTCAGTGGGAGAAGGGAGACAAGGAAGAAAGAGCACACAAGGAGAACATTCTACCTTGTCCCCTTGTTCCCCTTGTCTGTCTTCACTTCGCGATTCTATAAAAGGTCAAAGCAGTATTGCCATAAACTTTCTCACGGCAGATTTCCCAAGAAGGTATGATAGGCGGTGTCCAATCTTGGGGGCTGTGTTCTAGTGCGATTTCGCCATCTGTATCTAAAAGATGATGGTAAGCTAAGACTTCTAATACTGGCTGATATAATCCACTTGCATAGGGTGGATCGAAATAAATTTTGTCAAATTGTTGCCCTGAAAGTTTGGGCAATATCTGTAAGACATCTCCCCGCAGCAGTTGAAATTTTTGTTCTGCACTCGTCAGATGCTGCCAGTTCTCTTGAATAATTGCACACGCACGGCTGGACTTTTCAATACCTGTGACTAAACTGGCTCCCCTGCACAAAGCTTCTGCGCCCATTGACCCAGTTCCAGCACACAAATCCAACCAGCGACAACCATCTATCGTTCCCTGCCAAATGTTAAACACTGCCTCCCGTACTCGCGCACTGGTAGGTCGGGTTTCTCTCCCTGGCAATGTTTTTAAGGGACGATTACCGTAAATTCTTAAGCTCATTTGTCAGCAGCCATCAGTCATTAGTCATGAGTCATCGGTCATTTGACAAAGAACAAATGACAAAGGACGCTCGTACAAAATTCTATTATGCAGCAACTTGTGTCCAAACTTGAGATACAAAATTAGAGAGAATTTGCAATCCAACGTTAGAAGATTTTTCTGGATGGAATTGCACCGCCATCAGATTGTCTCGGGCGATCGCAGCTGTGACAGTTTGGCTACCATGAGTGACAGTTGCAGCACAAATTTGGGAATCTGTTGGCTCTACATAATAGGAATGGACAAAATATACCCAAGGATTTTGCGGTAGATATTCCCACAAAGTTGTTTTTGGATGGGTAAGTTCGAGTTGATTCCAACCCATATGGGGAATTGTAATACCTGGTTCGCTAACAAATCGCCGTACTATTCCTTGAATAATTCCGAGTCCCGGTTCAACTCCTTCTGCACTTGATTCAAAAAGAATTTGCAAACCCAAACAAATACCTAAAAAAGGTTTGCCAGAAGCAATTGCTTCTTTGATGGGTTTTTCCAAATCAAGCGATCGCAGCTGTTTTACAGCTGGATCGAAGGAACCCACCCCCGGCAAAACGATAGCATCTGCTTTTTCTAATTCTTTTGCCGAATCAGTAATCCTTGGAGTTGCGCCCGCTTTTTCTAATCCTTTGCAAACTGAGTGCAAGTTTCCCATGTCGTAGTCTACGACTGCAATCAACGCCATTTACCTACTCCTTGCTAATTTATTATGTAGGGTACTTATATTCTAAATAATAATTCTTATGCAGAAAAGGTTTTTATTAACTTCTTTTCAAACTTGGTTACCCCATCAAAAATCAAATTCTTCTGATGATCTACTGGCAGAAGTTGTCCGGCTCAATTGCTTGCCTTATGATTTAACGCTGTTGCGACAATTGCCTGTAGATGTTGAGCAAGCCAGTTTTCGAGTCATAGAAAAGATCCGCGAAGTTCAACCAGACTGCATCATTTGCTGTGGTATGGCTGAAAAACGGACGCTATTAAGTGTGGAAGTAGGAGCTGTCTGTGGGGAAAGTATGTTGGTGACAACTGTTGATTTAGAAAAATTAGTGGTGGGGTTCGGGGCTGTTGAGATTAGCCATGACTGTGGAAAATTTGTCTGTGAAGGTCTTTATTATTCTGTTTTAGATGAACTGCGCCTCCGGGAACTTAAAACCCCTTGCATCTTTGTCCACGTTCCTATTTTGACTGAAGAAAACTTTCCCTCAATTAGGGAGGATTTCTTACTGATGACCCACAAATTGGCACTTTTGTAAAGATAATTGCGTCTCAAAGTAGAAAAAAATATTTCGGTATATGTTTCCATTCTTACTAATTCTTCCCCTTGCACAAGTAACACCTTCCCCAATCGCTCCCTCACCTGCGCCGGTGGAAGAAATAGTGCAACAGCAAGAAGTACGCCCTTTACCAGGAAAATTAGATGAAGTACCCGTTTTCAATAGTAATAGCCCTGAAAAGGTTTTGAAGGAAGGGATTTTGCTGTCAACTTTTCCATCAGAAGGAAAAAAAGTTCCCACAGCACATTTAAATTTTCCTTTTAAAGGTCGATTTGATGTTTTTGCTCATCACGTAGCAGCAGCACCAACTCCTGAAGATTTGCGATCGCTATATCTGGGAATTATCGTACACAACCCCAGTTCTCAACCGGTGACAGTGAATATTTTGCAAGCCGCTACTTATCTCAGCCAGCCAGATGCACCTTTTATTGAGTTGCCATCTAAAAGTGATAATCTTTTAAGCACTATCTTTGCAGGACCAGGCGATCGCGTAACAAATCAAGTTCTTCGAGGACAACGGCAAGAAACTTTCCCTGCTCAAATAATTATTCCACCTGGGGAAAGCCAAATGTTACTAAATGTACCAATTCCCGTCAAAGAACTCACACCACCATTAAATGGTCGGTCTACATATATGCGACTGTGGAGTAGTGGCACAGTTTATGCAGCTAGTCTGGCTATGTTTGCACCAACAAATTCTGATGGTAGCGAACGTCCTCCTACAGTGGAAGAGTGGCAATATCTATTAAATAATAGTGAATTATCCGGACCTCGTGACAAAGTCCCCACTCCTTTAGAAGAGACAAGCAAACCAATAATATACGGGCGGGTTGCTGGAGTTGCCTTAGGTGCGGAATGGAAGGGTTTACTTGTAGATAACCCTGGAAAAACATATCTCACTATTCCCAGTCCCGGACAAGCTTTTTCCTATGGAGTCTCTACTTTAGATCGCGGAACATTAGGTACACAGCAAATACAAAGTGCTCCCATGTTGGTACGCTATCCGGATACTGCTTATCGCGCTCATGGAAACTATGGCGTGCAATACAGCTTAACTTTGCCGTTATATAACAACACTCAAAACCAGCAAACAGTCACCGTGTCAATGCAAACACCTATTAAAGAAGATAAGTTAACTAAATCAGGATTGCGCTTTTTTAACTCATTAGCACCACAAGTCTTCTTTCGCGGATCGGTAAGAGTTCGCTATCAAGATGATGCTGGTTTGCCTCAAATTCAATACGTGCATTTGGTGCAAAGACGCGGACAGCAGGGAGAACCTTTGGTAGTGTTGAATATGAAGGGAGGCGAGAAAAGATTAGTTGAAGTAGATTTTCTCTATCCGCCAGACGCTACTCCTCCGCAAGTTTTGACAGTGACTAGCAGTCAGTAACTTGTGACTGGCAATCGGGAACCAGTACTTGCCTTTAGTCATGTTAGGTTGACAGATCTTGGAGAAGTAAAGCGTTCTGATTCAAATTCAAGATAATGGGGTGGGAATTCCTGAAGAATTGAAATCCAAAATTTTCGACCATCTGTTTACCACAAAAGCTGTTGGCAAAGGTACGGAATTGGGATTATCAATTGCCCATCAAATTGTTGTCCAAAAGCATCAGGGGGTTTTAGAAGTCCATTCTGTTCCGGGACAGGGTGTAGAATTTCTCATCACTCTTCCCGTTGAATCAGAATTTTCCCCAAGAAAAATTAGCTAACTGTGTGCGTTGCAATTGGTAATTTTAGTACATCAATGGGAAGAATAAGTTTGTACGGGCAAAAATAATTGATTTTGCTAGAGGCAGCTATGGTGAAGTTGACTGGTTATCTTATTTCTCAACAAATCTATTCAGGTTACAAAACTGTAGTTTATCGAGGGGTAAGAGAACTAGACCGACAGCCAGTCATTCTCAAAATGATGCGGAATGAGTATCCTAGTTTGAAAGAACTCATACAATTCCGCAATCAGTTCGCCATCGCCAAAAATTTCCAATTAGAAGGTGTGATTCAAACGTATAGTTTGGAACACTACAAGAACAGGTATGTTTTGGTAATGGAGGATTTTGGAGGCATATCTTTAAAGGATTATGTAAAGAATTATTTCTGCACTCGGATGCGCGAGTGCTATAGCGCTTGTCAGGAAGAGTTTCTGCAAATTGCGATTCAAATAGCGATCGCATTGGAAGGGTTGTATCGCCATCGCATCATTCACAAAGATATCAAACCAGCCAACATCCTGATTCATCCCGTCACAAAGCAAGTCAAGCAACTCTTTTGATTTAGCAACTCTGGCAATTATCTGCGAACAATTGCCATCTCAAACAGCTGCCAATTTGTGGAAAGCTTTACAGGAAGGATTGGCGATTCCTACAACAGAAGTTTATAAATTTTATCACAATGAAGGTGCTCACAGTCAATTGACTGTGAGCCATGAGCCATTAGCCAACTACAAATTCCTTCACGACCGCGTACAGCAAGCAGCATATTCTTTAATTCCTGAAGACAAAAAACCAGCGACTCACCTGAAAATCGGGCAATTGCTGTTGAGCAAAACACCCAAATTACAACAAGAAGAGAAGATTTTTGAAATTGTCAATCAATTCAATTCTGGTTTAGAATTAATCACTTGCCAAAGCGAGCGGGAAAATTTAGCATCATTAAATCTGATAGCAGGGCAGAAAGCAAAAACAGCTACGGCTTACATAACTGCTATGAAATACTTGACGACGGCTATCCAACTTCTAGGAAGCGAGCGTTGGGAAACGAATTACGAGCTTACCCTCATATTGCATCAAGAAGCAGCAGAGGTAGCATATTTGGCTGGCGACTTTGAACAAGTCACACAATTGGTAGATATTGTCTTAGAAAAAGCTTCTTTATTGGTCGATAAAATCAAAGTTTATGAAGTCAAAACTAGGTCTTTGGGAGCACAAAATCAAGCTAAAGAAGCTATCAATACAGCATTAAGTGTACTGAAAATGTTGGGGCAAGAATTGCCAAGCAATCCTAAGGATTTAGATATCGAGCAAGCTTTGTCAGAAATTACTGTCAATCTGAAGGAAAGACGTATTGAAGATTTAATTTATCTACCAAAAATGACAGATACCAATCTCTTAGCAATCCTGCGTATTCTATCATTGGTTAATAGTTACTCCTATTATACTGTACCGGAACTGTTCTCATTAATTTTGTTGAAACAGGTCAATTGGTCACTTCAATATGGCAATGCTCCTTTATCAGCCTGTGCATACATGGGTTATGGGATAATACTGGGTGGGTTGATGGGAGATATAGAACAAGGATATCAATTTGGCAAACTGGCTTTAAATATAGTGATTAAATTTAATGCCAAAGACATGAAGGCTGAAATTATGCAATCATTTTATGGTCTGATCGGGCATTGGAAAACCCATCCTCAGAAAGGATTACCATCTTTGTTAGAAGCTTATTCTGCGGCTTTAGAAACAGGAGATTTAGAATTTGCCGCCCTTTCTCTTCAAATGCATTCCAACATTTCATACTACATTGGCAAAGAACTCACCCTACTAGAAACAGAAATGGCAACTTACAATCGTGCCATTGGTCAACTCAAACAGGAAGTTGCATTAGCTTGGGCTTCCATCTTTCGACAGATCGTTCTGAATTTACTAGAAAAAACCGAGAATCCCTATTACTTATCTGGAGAATCTTTTGATGAAGAAACAATACTGCCACTTTTCCAAAAAGCAAACGATCGCCTTGGGCTTTTATTTTTCTATTTCAGCAAATTGCACCTGTGTTATTTATTTGAAGAATATCAGCAAGCTGTAGAATATGCAGCGTTAGCAGAAAAGTATTTGGATAGCGGGATAGGGCAAATCGTCGTTGTACTTGTTCATTTTTATGATTCACTCTCGCGACTGGCAATCTACTCTCAGTCCTTAGAACAAGAACAAAAGAGTCATCTGGACAAGGTGCGTATCAATCAAGAAAAATTACAGAAATGGGCGCATTACGCACCGATGAATTACCTGCACAAATTCTATCTCGTGGAAGCAGAACGCCATCGAGTACTCGAGCAAAAATCGGAAGCGATCGAGATGTACGATCTTGCTATCTCTTTATCTCAGGAGAATGAGTACCTCAATGAAGAAGCTCTCGCTTGGGAATTAGCTGCTCGCTTTTACCTGTCATGGGGGAAACAAAGAATTGCTCAAGACTACATGACCCACGCCTACTATTGCTATGCTCGGTGGAGTGCAAAGGCAAAAGTTTCTGACTTAGAAAAACGCTATCCTCATCTACTAGACTCCGTTCTACAACCGCAAACAAATCTTCTCAATTCAAGCGATACACTTACAGTGTCCGGCGAAACAACATTAGTGACGCCCTCAAGTAGTAGCAGTGTTTCCGAACAACTCGATTTGACGAGTGCGATCGAAGCTTCACAAACTCTGGCAAGCGAAATTGAATTGGACAAGTTACTTGATAAATTGATGCAAGTTGTCATGGAAAACGCCGGAGCCAAAAAATGTGCTCTGATGTTACCTCATGGCAACAATTTAGTGATTGAGGCGCTTGCAACCTTCTCAGGAAGCCCAATTATTCTGCGCTCGATTCCTGTTGAGTCTTGTTTGGAAGTTCCTCTCCACCCGATTTACTATGTCAAAAATACGCTCAAAACTTTAGTGATTGATGATGCTGTTGCGGATAATTCCTTTATTAGCGACCCCTATCTCAATCAATACAAACCCAAAAGTCTGTTGTGTACTCCCATCCTCAATCAAGGGAAGTTAATTGGAATTTTGTACTTAGAAAATTCTCTGACGACCGGAGCCTTTACCTCCGAGAGATTGCAAGTGCTGAACCTTCTGATTTCCCAAGTCGCCATCTCCCTGGAAAACGCTCGCCTCTATCAAAAATCCCAAGACCTCTACCTGCAAATGCAAAGCTACGCCCAACAACTCGAACATTCTCTGAGCGACCTACAGCAAATGCAACTCCAACTCATCCAAAATGAGAAAATGTCTGCTTTGGGGAATTTAGTGGCGGGTGTAGCACACGAAATTAACAACCCTGTGGGATTTATTGCGAGTAATTTACAACCAACACTTGAATATCTTCGCGATCTATTCCACCTGATTGACCTTTATCAAGAAAAATTCCCTCATCCTGGTGCTGAAATTTTAGCTCAAATCGAAGCGATAGATCTCGAATACCTGCGGGAAGATTTTCCCAAACTGATTGACTCTTTAAAACTGGGAACCGATCGCATTCGTCACATGAGCCAGAGCTTGCGGATCTTCTCCCGCGCTGACACCGATACCAAAGTTCCCTTCAATGTTCATGATGGTCTTGAATGTACCTTGCTGATTCTCAAACACCGTTTAAAAGCAAATGGCAACCGCCCGGAAATCAAAATTATCAAAGACTATGGTGAGTTACCATTAGTCAAATGTTTTCCCGGACAACTCAATCAAGTCTTGATGAATCTTTTAGCTAATGCTATCGATGCTGTTGAAGACTCATCTGTCTCAAAAGCGCCTAGGATTTCCATTAGGACTCAACACCTGTTGGAGAAGCAAAGTATTCTGATTGGGATTCAAGATAACGGGGTGGGAATCCCTGAGGAATTGAAATCGAAAATTTTCGACCATCTGTTTACTACAAAAGCTGTTGGCAAAGGGACTGGATTGGGATTATCAATTGCCCATCAAATTGTTGTCCAAAAACATCAGGGGATTTTAGATGTCAATTCTACTCCCGGAGTGGGTGCGGAATTTCTCATTACTCTTCCAGTGTAATGACATATCGCGTTCAGATAACTGACACGTGCTCAAGCTTTAGGACAATTTGTCTGTGCGAATCCACACGAGCCAAGCATAATTCATTCTGAGAGATTTTCTGGATTACGGGCATCTGTTAATCTAAACCTCCCCCATTTTATCTTTTTTCCCTGTTCAATCTTTCCTTTCTTAAAGCAGCGAGAGGTTCACTTACAGAAGTCACTGCTTCTGGGCGAAATTGTAGCGCGGGATCTTGTACCACTTTCAAAGCTTTTTCCAAGTTCGAGATAATTTTGTCTAGCTCTTGTGTTGGTAACTGCTTGATATTTTGTTGCCATTTGGAACTGATAGTACCCAAAGCATAAGCCGCACTATGACGGGCTGTGATATCTGTATCTTGCAAGCGCATTACTAAGATCGGTATTGCAGGTGTAGAGGCTGTACCAATGCTACCCAAAGTAGAAGCAGCACTGACCCGCATCCAAGGATCCCCTTCATCCTGTAACTTTCTCATTAAGACAGGTACGGCTGGTGCAGCATCTTTCCCCATAGCACGTAAACCATGAGATGCATTGTAGCGTTCCCATGACTTTGTGCTATTTAAACCTGCTATTAAATGAGGAACATAGGCTTGCTTGCCAATTTTTTGTATGGCTAGGACTGCAGAAGAACGAACAACTGGATCTCCATCGTCTATAACTCGCAGTATAGCAGGCGCAGCTTCACTTGCATTTGGCCCCATTTGACCTAAGATCGCAGCTGCACTAGCACGCACTTGAGGGTTGCTGTCCTGTAACGCTGTTATTAAAGCGGGAATAGCAGATTTGCCAGCAGTGACTAAATTCTCTATAGCCGCAGAACGTTGTTGGGGATTCTTTAATTGTTCGATATAAGACTTAATTTGTATATCATTTTGTGACTGCGCCCAAATGGTATTTATCTCTAATAAAGATACTGCCAAACAAACTACTGCGATCGCACAGCCTTTAATTGTCAATTGAGTCAACATTCGTAGAAAAAGCATATATTTCAGTAGGTTGTTATTGGGGGCTGCAAGATACTAGACTTCTTCATGAAGCCCGGTATCCAAACAAAGAGTTATCTTGGATCGTGGCTATGTCAAAACCAAATTATCTCTATGTACGACAGTTTCCGCTCCGACATAACCTAAAATAGTAGGAATTTCACTGGAACGACGCCCGCAAATCTTTTGCAGTTCCCCACTGGTATAGTTAACAAGCCCTCTAGCAATTTCATGACCGTTTTTATCGCATAACAGGACTGCTTCTTGAGTGTCAAACTCTCCTTCTACTGCCAAAATCCCTGCGGCTAATAATGACTTTCCTGAAGTAGAAATTGCGATCGCTGCCCCTTCATCTAGGTACAATTTTCCTAGAGGAACCAAACCATAAGCTATCCAGCGTTTGCGAGCAGAAGTTGGTTCGGGGTGTGCTTCAAAGTGAGTTCCAAAAGATTCACCTTGTAAAATCTTTTCTATATTCCGGGGTTGTCGTCCTTGAGTAATCACTGTACGAACACCAGCTGCTGTTGCAATTCTTGCTGCTGATATTTTAGTCACCATACCACCTGTTCCCCATTGAGAACCTTGACCACCTGTTTGGACTTGTAATTTTGCTAATTCATTTATATTACTTACTAAAGATATAGGCTGTGCATCAGGTACAGAACGGGGATCTGCTGAATAAAGTCTATCTACATCAGTCAGTAAAAACAGCCAGTTAGCTTCTACTAGACTAGCAACTAAAGCGGAAAGCGTATCATTATCACCAAATTTTAGCTCTTCCACTGCCACCGTGTCATTCTCATTCACCACTGGAATGACACCCAATTCTAGTAATTCCCTAAATGTATTGTATACGTTGAGATATCGACTGCGCTGCACCAAGTCACTACGGGTCAGCAAAACCTGAGCAATTGGTTGCTGCAAGGTTGTAAACAAATCGTCGTACACTCGCATTAACCTACCTTGTCCTACAGCTGCTACCGCTTGTTTTAGAGCAATTGCTTTGGGGCGTTCAGTTAGACCCAACCGAGCACAACCGACGCCTACAGCACCAGAAGATACTAAGATCGCACGATAGTTTTGCCTTCGCAGGTCTGAGAGGGTTTCTGCTAAGGTGGCTATTGTAGAAAGTGCCAATTGTCCGGTTTCTGGTTGTGTCAGGCTAGAGGTGCCTATTTTAACAACAATTGTTTGAGTCATTTGCCTAACCAATTGATAAAGCGCCAGTCCCCCTAATATATGAAGGCTGACGCTCTATATTTTATCTGTACTTATTATATTTGAGGTCTTTATTGTGCTGACCTCACTGTTATATATACCTATATTCTCCGAATTTTAGCGAAAACCAAAAGTTGTTAACTATTTCTTTAGATTTAGTTTCCTGTCTATTTGTCACGATTTTTAAATCTTCTTTTTTTAGGAGTAATTGAGGCTCCTAATATTTCTGATACCCAAACTTCAAAGTTCCGTATCGGATGAGAGCGCAGGGCTGCATCAGGGTGTATAATAGGCTCAACCAATATAGTAAACATTCCCAAGCGATTACCAGCTAACACATCAGTAAACAAGCGATCGCCAACCATTGCTACCTGGTTCTCGGGCAAATCCATTGCTTTGAGCGCTTCTCTAATCTTGCGACGCGAAGGTTTAGCAGCACCCGTAAAGTAAGGTAAATCGAGAGAGCGAGCGATTCCACCTATACGAGCATCACTGATGTTATTGCTTACCAACCATAATTTTGCACAAGTGCGGATCTCTTCTACCCACTGCTGCAATTCAGGAGAAGCTGACGCCACTCTTATCGGTACTAACGTTTCATCTACGTCTAACACCAAACCTTTAAGGTTGTATTTCCTAACTATATCTGGTGTGAGGTTTAACACCGACCCCTCTACAATCAAATCGGGCTGCAAGAAATCGTTCCAGCGCATAATGTTCCCAAGTCAGCGACTACCCTCTCTACCATCTTCTCCCTTGTAAAGTGCAAAGCCACAGCTTTAAAGGCAGCTGAGTCAAAACAGGTAACCGCTGCCTATCTTTAACTATCAAAGGTTTTCTATAGACCATGATAGTCTAAAACCCTTATTAAAAATTAAAATTTCTTTTAACTTCTAATTTGGGATTTATAAATTTCATTCAACTTCATTAAACAAGTGTTCTTCTAACAAAGGCTGAACTTTGCGGAACTCTTCTGGAGACAATAACTCGGGGTTACCATTTTTTGCTATGCGTGCAAAAAACAGCAAGGGGTCTAGGGGTGTGTAAATAGCATATTCTTGCTCTTCATGATAGAAATTAGCAAGAAGTTGCAACTGCTCTGGTTCTAGATCGGTTCCTTCATCTTCAATTTCCAAAGTGAAGAGTTCTGACTCCTCAACAGGAGGCAATTCACCAGAAACAGTTAAAGCATACGCAGTATTTTTTAATGCCAGGTTTTGTTCTGCAAGAACAACCTGAGCTGTTGCAAAAATTTCGTCAATTCTAGCTTCATCTTCAACCAGAATAGCTTCCTCTTCCTCATCGTCGCCTTCCCAAGAAAAAATTTCTACTGGTGAGTCAACAGGAAGAAGCAAGACATATTCTTGCCCATCTACTTCTAAGGAGTGCTCGATATAACAATCAAGGGTTCTTCCTTTTTCGTCGGTGAGAGTGATGGAACCGGCATGAACATTATCTTCTTCAGAAAATGGCGAGGAAAACATAGCCTAATAGGTGATTTATATTGAAAACGGACTTTCTTATCTTTATTCTTTTAACTGATATTATCAATCAAATAGTTATTGGAATAAATCATCAGTCTTGTAAAGATTACCTTAAATAATTGTATCAATCAACAGCAGCCTCCTTATCTTTGGACATGGATCGCCTTGCATCAAGCCATTGTTGCAAGATAAGAGCTGCTGCTTTACGGTCAATCAAGCCTTTATGACGGGAAGGCGAGCGATTTTCTGAGAGCAGCATTTGCTCTGCTTGAAAGGATGTCAGCCTTTCATCTATATATTCCACAGGAAGGTTGAGCGCTTTGGCAAGTCTTTTTGCAAATTTTTGTATTTGACGTGCCTGAAAGCCCAAAGATCCATCCATTGAATAGGGCAATCCTACAACCAAAACTTGTACTTCGCGATCGCTTGTAATTTGGCGGAGCTTTTCCACGTCTTTCTCAAAGGAAGTCCGCTCAACTGTGACTAAACCAGTGGCAATTAATCCCGTGCGATCGCATCCTGCTACACCAATTCGCTTGCTACCCACGTCTAATCCTAGTGCGGATACGTACTTTTGGGGAGTGGAAGACTTGAGGTTATTTCCCTGTGTCCCCAAATCCCCCACTCCCCGTATCTCTTTATCCCCAATTTCTTCCACGCCTCACTCCTCTACTCCTGCTGTGAAGAATCTGTGGTTTCTGGCTGACAAGAAGTTTCCATGCTGTTGTTGCATGAAAAAGCGACATTGTCTTGAGGGGGATTGGGTTGTACTCTCTCTGGTGCTGGTTGCCTTTTTTGCTTTGGTGGCGTCCAAGACATACCACCCGGTATTGGTTTGTGTGCTGGTTGCAAACCTTGCAGCATTTCCGGTAATTGAATTCCCTCCAAGGACACAAACTTAGATTCCCGTTGCTTGTGCCATACCGAACGAGACATCATTAGAGTGTGCTCTGTGCGCGTCGCCCCAATTCGTTCGAGATATTCTTCCCTTTCTGGATGGTAGTCTGCTGAGGTCAACTGTAAAGATTGAGGGGGAAAATCCTGAGCTATTCGCGCTAGTTGAGACAGCAGTTCTGGGTACAACCAGGTATAAGCTGGGTTTACGGTTAGAGTTCCTACGTGGGGCTGCTGACCTTTGCGATCGAGCCGTACTTGAAAGTAACCTATAGCTGCTTTGCGCTGGGGTTCAAATACGTAGCCACTCACCACTTCTGTTTTAGTCAGCCATTGCTTCACTGCTTCTGTCAAAGCACCCGACAAACTTGTTTTAAAATCATCGGCATTGCGATCGAAGACCTGTCGGACAATGGGTGGCATGGATGCCGTATCTAATTGATACAGCAGTTGTGCATCGGCATTACTGACAGGTAAGAGATTAGGTAAGTCTGGTTCTGCTTGTGCTAGTTCTTGAAGCAACTCTGGTTCAATTTCCCAGTAAGTCATTTCTGCTAGACGTTGAAATCCGTTTCGCCGATAAAGCGCCAAAGCGTCCTTATCGTTGACGTTAACTTCTAATATCCAAGTGCGAGCCTCTAAGATTGACTCAAAGCAATGGCGCAGAAGTTGTGAACCTATCCCTTGCTTATCAGTCGCACGCTCCAAAACCACGCGTTCTACCCGCCACGTGCTGTGTGTACGGTTAAACGGAGATACTTGGATCATGCCCAACAGCGTGCGTCCCTGTTCTGCGACATAAGCACAAAGACCGTACTGTAGGGGATTGGGAAACCAACTCAAAAACTTCAATAACCCATACCAACGGCGCAGCGATTGCATTTGCCGCATAGCATCACCAGATCCTTTCGGAGTTTGGGCTGCGAATGACTCTTGAGTTAGGCGGTCTATACCATCCAGATCCCGATGCTGGACGGGACGGATAATAACGCTGAGATTTCGAGGAAGCAATGAAGTCATTTTCATTCGAGCCGCCATTCAGCTTTTAGTCACTGAAGAAAAGGAACTGCTGCAATAATCTTAGCGGCTTTCCACTTGTTTCTAGTGAACCAAAAGTGTGATTTTACAACAAAAATACTTAAAAAGCAGACCTTGTTGAGAATGACTGAATCACTCTTACAAAATCTGCCTCTATCTTATTTTATTTTACCTTATTTAACCACGGTGTAAGAAACTCGACTGCCGATGTATTCATCTTGCCCCAGCCATTTTCTGCTAAGAACGGGTCAAGCAGCGTGTCTCTACATTAACGTGTATATCGAGGTCGCTGTTGCTTTCATCCTCAATCCTTCTTCTTTGTACTAGCTTTGCCGAGAAACCAGCTTTTCAAAATGAGCTTGAGTTTGATGGAGGAGTTGCTCTCGGCTATCTTCCACAGTCTGCTTCAGAGATGGAACCAGGTTGCGAGCTTGCAGAGTCATGTGAAGCTGTAGGTGGGCAACGTATTCACTAAAATCTTCACGTGTATGTACTGCGTTCGCGCCCTCAAGAAAAGTTGATTCCATTGCCACTCTGTTCTCCTTACATCGTTATGTAATTAAAGTGTTTACATTACCAATACTTATCATGTTGTTTTGCCTTAACTTCGTACTTCGCAATGAACTTTAATGAATGACAGACCAATTGTAAAGAAATGTAAAATTTAGAGGAAAGAGGATTGAGGGGACACTTCCAAAATGTTCCTGATTTCAAAGAAATCATGCCGAAATCGGTGAGTAAGCTCCGAAAAGACTTGGCTTTTGCTTTCTGTCTTTAAAATCGCTGCTTCAAAAAACGCAGACAAACAGGGTGTATAAAGTATTTTTCAGTATTATTAACTACACTTAAGTTATAACATAGACAAGCAGCAGACATTAAGGGGAAAGCCACTGACTCCCTTCCCAATGGCTATATCAGCCATAGCCGTAGGGTGAATATTGCCAGCTACATAGTGTGGTCGGGCAATGCCCACCTGCAAAAATCGGTAATTTTTAGATGGGAAAGGAAGTAAAAACTGCCACAAGCAAGGTTTGTGCCGTCAACCAAAGAATATGTCACAAGTGTTGCTGATTTATCTTTAAAAAAAATGTCAATACACAACTTCTCTAAAGAAACCATCAGCCAACAAGTTAAATCAGGAATTGCGATCCGAGGTGTAAAGTTGCAAGCTAGCTATTCAAAACTAGCTTTAAGCCAGAGAATAGTTATGCCATTTCTTCTGGTATTTTTCAGTATTATGGTGCTTGCGGTTATTAACTTTGCTTACTGGTTCAGCAGTAGTTTGGAGCAGCAGATAACGAGCCATCTTGAGACTACGACTTTAGCAGTTTTGCAAGCCATACACAAAGAAAAACAATTTTTACATTCTTGGACACGGCTGATAGCTGAACGAGAAGATGTTCGTACCGCAATTAAGCAATCCGATACACAAGCACTTCTAAAGATATTAGTGTCACAAAAAACAACTTTAAAATTAGATTTACTGAAAGTCGTTAATCAAAATGGTGTAACTCTATTAAATTTGAAACAGCCAGCATTAGATGAGTCATTTTTAGAAGATCGAAAAAGTATTTCCCTCGCACTGAGTGGCTTATATCCTTCTGATGTCGTTCATGTTTCTCAGCAACAAGGTCAGATAAAATCGGTATTAGTTGGGTTATCACCTATTCGAGACGGAGAAGAAATTATTGGTGCTATCGAACTGGGTACTGTTATCAAGCCAGAATTATTTCAACACACAGATCCCATTAAAGGAGAACACGTAGTTGCTTTTAATGTGCGTCAATCATCATTATCCGGTAAAGCAAATCTCCTGTGTGTTTACGCCTCCACAATACCAGCTGTTTGTAAAACTCAGTGGCAGCCTCCCGGAGTTACCGATGCACCTCAACGTTTTATAATTGCGGGAGAAGATTACTTAGCAAAAAGTGTTGCGATCGCGGACTTGAGTAATGCGTCTTTAACAGTTACAGTCTTAAAATCCCTTTCTCCCTTAAACAAGACTCTCCAGTTTTTATGGTTGAGGCTGTGGAGTTTTTTTATACTGGGTGCGTTAATAACCATTTTTGTAGGTAAAAGCATTGCGCGAAGAATTGCCGATCCCTTAGTAGTTGTTACTCAAGTTGCACAAAAAGTCACAAAAGAATCCAACTTTGAGCTACAAGCCCCCGTCACCAGTCAAGACGAAGTAGGAATACTAGCGGTTTCTCTCAACAGCCTGATTCGTAAAGTAGCTGAATACACTCAACAATTAGAACAAGCAAGATTAACCTTAGAAAAACGGGTGCAGGAACGGACTCAACAACTTTTACAGAAAAATCAGGAATTAAATTTAGCTTACGATCAACTGACTGAAGCATTAAACGAATTGCAGCAAACTCAAGCACAATTAATTCAAAAAGAAAAAATGTCTTCCCTTGGCAATATGGTAGCGGGTGTTGCCCATGAAATCAACAATCCCATCAACTTTATTTATGGTAATATAGCCTACACTAAAGATTATACAGAAGAATTACTCAGATTACTATTGCTGTATCAACAAGAGTATCCCCAGCCAACTCCAGCAATTCAAAATCTTTTAGAAGAAATTGATTTTAATTTTATCACCGAGGACTTAACCAAACTGATGTCTTCGATGAAAATAGGTGCTCAACGCATTCGCGATATTATTTTATCATTAAGAAATTTCTCACGTTTAGATGAATCAGAAATGAAATTTGTGGATATTCATGAAGGAATTGAAAGCACTTTATTGTTAGTCAATCACCAATTTAGAGATGAAATTAAAGTTATTAAAAAATATGGTGATTTACCATCGATTGAATGTTATCCTGCACAACTCAATCAAGTTTTTATAAATATTTTAAACAATGCTATAGATGCCTTAAAAGAGTTATTCGTTATTAATGATTCGCTACTTGTAGAGAAAGGACAAAGGAGAAACCGTCAAATTGAAATTTGTACTGAAAACGTGACTATAAATGACGTTGTTGAAGGAATTTGTATCAAAATCAAAGATAATGGTTCTGGAATAGAACCAAAATTACAAAATAAAATTTTCGATCCTTTTTTTACAACGAAAGAAGTTGGTAAAGGGAGTGGATTGGGATTGTGGATTTCCTATCAAATTATTCAGAAGCACAAAGGTAAAATAGAAGTTGATTCTGCCTTGGGTAAAGGAACAACGTTTATTATTACTTTGCCGCTGGTACAAACTAGGAATAGCTAATGGCTAATTGCTAACGGTTCCATTAGCAATTAGCCATTAGCTATTAGCCATTAGCAATTAGCCACTAACTCATTCACGGTCTCATAAGGTTTCTCAGCACCTTGTGCTAAATACTCAGCAAGCTGAGATTCTATTTGCTCGCGTACAATTTGACGGTATTCCAAGAAATGCTCGTTGTGAGCGCAGGTGGCAAGATAATGTTCTGCTACTCTGGGATTCCGCTTGATGATGCTAAACAAGTGATGCCAGAATTTCCATCTGGTTTCACGTTTGATTCCCTGTCTCCAGATAACAAGCAATAGCGCTTTCACAACCACCCACTCTGGCATTTTAAAAGGAGAAGTCCATGTTGGCTTGCCCATCATGAGAAAACAACGATAAGTGCGATCTAAGTACTGCATGGGCTCGTACAAAGTACAGAAAGCATCTATATATTCTCTAGCAATATCTTCTAAAGGACGAGTGGGAATAAAGTTCATTAAAGTCGTCTGGTTAATATTGCCATCTTTGTTATCTCGCAATCTTCCTTCCCGACTCAGGCGATGCCAAAGGGCTGTATTTGGAAGTGCTTGTAGCATGGCAAAAGTTGTAGAGGGAATTGCTGCTTGTTCGGCAAAGCGGACAATACGATTCCCTGCACCTGCTTTTTCTCCATCGAACCCAATGATAAAGCCAGCCATTGGGCGCAAACCTGCTTTGATGATGGTGTGAACCGCTTCAGTTAAGGAATTGCGGGTATTTTGAAACTTTTTCGTGAGTTGCAAACTGTCCTCATCTGGTGTTTCAATGCCCAAAAATACAGCAGCAAAACCGCACTCAACCATCAACTCCATTAATTCTGGATCTTGTGCTAGGTCGATAGAAGCTTCGGTATCAAACCGGAATGGATAGTTGTGCTTTGCCATCCAAAGCTTTAACTCTTTCAGCAACAGCTTCACGTTGCGCTTGTTACCGATAAAGTTGTCATCCACCATAAAAATACCGCGCCGCCAACCTAACTTGTAGAGGTAATCCAACTCTGACAATAGCTGTGCTGGAGTTTTGGTACGTGGCTTGCGCCCGTAGAGAACAATAATGTCGCAAAATTCACATTGAAAAGGACAGCCCCTTGAGAATTGGACTGACATCATGTCGTAGGCGTCGAACTCTAGCAAATCAAACCGGGGTATGGGGGTTGTTGTCACGTCTGGTTTTTCTGTAGCGCGAAAAATACCAGAAGTGTCACCTCGTTTGATTGCCCCGACAAACATCGGTAGGGTAACTTCTCCTTCATCTAGAATAAGAAAATCAGCACCCACTCCCTGAACTTCATGAGGAACTGAAGTTGGGTAAGGACCTCCCACAGCAACTAATTTACCGCGCCGCTTTGCTTCTCGAATTTGTTCGAGTAAATCTTGTTTTTGAACAATCATAGCGCTAAAAATACACACATCTGCCCATGCCCATTCTTCCTCTGTAACTGGGCGAATATTACGGTCAACTAACTTGAATTCCCATTCTTGGGGTAATATTGCCGCTACTGTCACTAAACCCAAAGGTGGTAGCAAAACCTTACGATTAACTAACTCTAAAATTTTTTCATATGACCAAAATGTTTTGGGAAAAACAGGATAAACCAGTAAAATTCGCATGAACCGTCATACCTCACCAAAATCAGCGTACAAGGAAATTAGTATTTGATGCTTGAGAGTCTTCCAGACGCAGTTAACTTTTATAAAGTTTCTGAGATCTCCTAGCTTAAAATATATTTAGTCAATTTTTTCACCAAGTGTTGTGTAATTTAACGGGAATTTTATAGGATGGCATCAAAATCTGAAAAGCTGTTAGCAATGTGTCAAAATTTCTGAAACACCCCTAAACTACCGTGAATAAAGGGGACTTTAACAGTGTTTTTCTACATTCTTTCTGTAAGTGTCTAAATAAAATCTGAGACTCGAGAGATCTTTTCTCAGAGGATCTCGAAATACTTTATAAAGTTGTAATTTATACTAGTATAACATGACTGAAATAACTATACCATTGGGATTGAGAAAAAAGATTCAGTAATAAGCGTTTGCGCCTTCTATCCTCAGACGAGCGTACTTCTGCCTTCACGTACTAGTATTGATAACTGGAAATGGCACGGCAGGTATTACGACCGGGAAAACCTCCTCCAGATAATTCTCTAAGGAGATATCCAAAGGGGATTTGTTTGTATAGTAGCGAATTATATTGGTCCAAAACTTTTAAAAAATCTTCTAAAAACTGATATGAAAATAGGATTGGCACTCGAGATCGACCTCTCCGTCGCTAGTTACCAGCCTTTAATTTCAAAGTAACCCGTAACCTTACATACTAGTTTTACTTAAATTTTTAATACTTTTTAACTTGTGATTGGGATCACTGCCAAAAGATTTTTAGAGGTAAAAAATATATCATCTTGAGTATGAAGGAAAGGTGTAGTAATATGCTCAAGTTGAGTGATTACGAAATTCTAGAGAAAATTCACATCAGTAGTAATACTGTTATTTATAAAGGATATATTATACATAACAAGAAACCAGTTATTATTAAAACTTATAACTATCAACAGCCCTCCTTAGAAGAAGTTAATCTATTGAAACATGAATATCAAATAACTAAAGATTTAAATATAGAAGGAATTATTAAGCCGTATAATTTAGAAAGCTATAATAATGAGCTAGCTCTAGTACTGGAATATTATGAAGGGCAATCGATAGACCGACTCATTGAACAGCAAAAGCTTGAATTAAAAGAATTCTTAGAAATAGCAATTCAATTAGCACAAACTTTATCAGAGTTGCATGCCAATCAAATTATTCATAGAGACATAAAAAGTTCAAATATTCTTCTAAATGTAGAAACTAAGCAAGCAAAGATTATAGATTTTGCGATCGCAACACGTTGGTCTCCAGAAAATACAAATATCAGCAGTACAAACAGCCTTGAAGGGACTCTTGCCTATATGTCCCCAGAACAGACAGGTAGAATGAATCGTCAGATTGATTTTAGGTCTGACTATTACTCATTAGGTGTCACCTTCTATGAAATGCTGAGCGGTCAGTTACCATTTGCAGCAACAGACCCAATGGAACTCATTCACTGTCACATTGCGAAAAAACCAGTTCCACCCCATGAGCTAAACTCAGAAATCCCAGAAATGGTTTCTGAGATTATTGTAAAATTACTAGCAAAAAACCCAGAGGATAGATACCAAAGCGCTTTGGGGTTAAAACACGACTTAGAATTTTGTTTAAATCAACTGACAACTACAGGTAAAGTTTCCCATTTCACTATAGGGAAACAAGACTTATTGAGCGAACAATACACCCATCAAAAACTCTATAACGACGAATTAGAGTTAAACCCTACTTCCGCTCGCCTTCCAGTTACGAAAACAACAAAATTAACAGCTACGGAAGTCATAGATGCTTTCGATTTTTCAACAGTCATGAAATTTTCTTGCGCTATCTCAGAAGAAATTTATCTGGATAAGTTGCTAGATAAGTTAATGCATATTCTTATTGAAAATGTAGGAGCACAAAGAGGGTTACTAGTTTTACAAAGATCGGGGAAATTAGTTTTAGCAGCTGAAGGTTCTCTAGAATCCGAGAAATCCGTTTTAGTTCCTTTTATACCTATACAAGAGAACCTCGATCTACCTATATCTATTATTAAATATGTTGCTCAAAATCAAGAAATTTTAGTATTTGATAATGCAAATCAAGAACATTTATGTAAGAACGATCCCTATATTATCAAGCATCAAACCCAGTCAATTCTTTGTTTGCCAATTATCTATAAAAATCATTTAACAGGATTGTTATATCTAGAAAATACCATAACTCAGGGTGCTTTTACACGCGATCGCCTTAAAGTTCTATCACTGCTGTGTACGCAAGTTTCTATCTCAATTGAAAATGCCAATCTTTACAGCAATTTGCAGAGCCATTCCCAAGAACTAGAGGAAAAAAATCAGGCTCTACAGGAATCTGAAGCGAGAGAAAGAGAAAAGGCAAGACAGCTAGAAGCAACATTACAGCAACTACAAAATACACAGCTACAACTTATACAAAATGAAAAGTTGTGTAGTTTGGGACAAATGGTAGCAGGTATTGCTCACGAAATTAATAATCCAGTCACCTTTATAACTGCCAATCTCTCTCATGCAAGTAACTATACTAAAGACTTGCTCCATCTTATCAACTTGTACCAGTTCTACTATCCCAAACCAGTTGATGAAATTAAAGACGAGATAGAAGCAATGGACTTGGCTTTTCTTCAAGAAGATTTGCCAAAAATGCTGAAATCATTAAAAGTAGGAGCAGACCGGATTAAAGAAATTATCCGCAATTTGCGAAATTTTTCCAGACAGGATTCAACCGAACTGACGCTGCAAGATATTCATGAAGGAATCGATACAAATTTGATGATTCTACAACACCGTTTGAAAGCCCAACCTCACAGACCTGCCATTGAAGTGATTAGAGATTACAGTGATTTACCAATGGTACAGTGTTATGCCGGGTTGCTCAACCAAGTGTTTATGAATCTTCTGGCTAATGCGATTGATGCTGTTGAAGACTCATTTGTCATTCGTCATTCGTCATGTCTACGAGACGATGAACAAATGATACATAACACGGGACTGATTCATATTCGCACAGAAATATCAGATAGCGATCGCGTGACAATTCGGATTGCAGATAATGGTTCTGGGATGCCAGAAGAGGTGAGATGCAAGCTGTTTAGCCCGTTCTTCACCACAAAACCAATAGGTAAAGGAACAGGTATTGGGTTATCAATCAGCCGTCAGATTATTGAAGAAAAGCACAAAGGACAGTTGAGTTGTATTTCATCACCCGGTCAAGGTGCAGAATTTATCATAGAAATTCCCCTCAGACAACAATACGAAGAAACACAAGTGAATGAAATGGTATTTTAGGTTAATTGTTCTTTTAGCCGTATAAACTGGGTATCCTTTATTACAAGCTATCTAGCAATTTTGTAGGATGTAACAGAATGAATCAACTTTACTGGTTGATTGTAATTACACTCTTGTATTTAGGATTTTCTTGGTTGCGGCATCGATACTTACCACAGACTTCTTGGATTCGGGAGGTTGCTACGTTACGCAAACCTCTGCTAAACCAACAAAACCTAACTCGTGCTCAGATTTGGGGTAACAGTCTCGATTTTTTGAAGCTCGGCTTCGTCGAAATGTCTGTTTATCTCGTTTTGAATTATCTCACGAGTCCCATGACTGAGAGCGGTTCTCAAGAACCTGTAGTGTTGTTTGTACAATTTATATTGTTTGTCTTGTTTGCAGTCAGTTGTTTTGGATTGGGTTTTGGGCTCTACCTCATTCGTAACTTACTTTATTGGCAAATCTTTGAATTCGTAATTCCTTCATTACGTCGAATCTTTCAATCAAAATATTTTCAATCTCAATCTACTTCCCCCAGTCTTGATTTACCAAGAGAATGGGTCTAAAGCCTCGCCCTTCTAGGGCGACTTATATGTGTTATAATATTTTGCGCAGAAGTTTTCCACGGAAAATGATTGTTTTAGAATTCAAAGCCAAAGGGAAAACGACTCAATATACTGCCATTGATGAGGCGATTAGGACGGCTCAATTTGTTCGCAATAAGAGTATCCGTTTTTGGATGGATAATCGAGGCGTGGGACAAAAACAAATGTATCGCCTTAGTAAGTCATTGAGAAGCGAATTCCCGTTTGTAAAAGCTTTGAATTCTAGTGCTTGCCAAGCTTCTATTGAACGGGCTTATAGTTCTATTGCTCGTTTTTACGACAACTGCAAAAAGTCTGTTCCGGGTAAAAAGGGATATCCAAAGTTCAAGAAAAATTCTCGCTCAGTGGAGTATAAAACCTCTGGGTGGTCACTTTCCGAGACTAGGAAACAAATAACCTTCACCGACAAAAAAGGTATTGGTACGCTCAAGCTGAAAGGAACATGGGATTTAAACTTCTACCAATTAGAACAGGTAAAACGAGTTAGATTAGTTCGTCGTGCTGATGGGTATTATGTTCAATTTCTGATTAGTGTAGACAACAAATTAGAAACACAACCCACAGGGAAAACCATTGGTTTGGATGTAGGACTTAAAGAATTCTATACCGACAGCAATGGACATAGTGAACCTAACCCAAGGTTTTATCGCACAGGAGAGAAACGTCTAAAATTTAGACAAAAGCGCGTTTCTCGTAAAAAGAAAGGCTCTGCCAACCGTAAGAAAGCTATTAATAAATTAGGGCGAGTACACCTCAAAATAAGTAGGCAACGTGAAGAACACGCCAAGAGACTGGCGCGTTGCGTAATCCAATCTCACGATTTGGTATCCTATGAAGATTTGAGGATTAAAAATTTAGTGAAAAATCACTGTCTCGCTAAATCTATTAATGATGCTGGTTGGTATAAATTCAGAAAATGGTTGGAGTATTTTGGGGTGAAGTTTGGCAGGATAACTGTTGCGGTTAACCCCGCCTACACTTCTCAAGAATGCTTCAGTTGTGGCGCAATAGTCAAAAAATCTCTATCTACAAGAACCCATGTTTGCGAATGCGGCTTTGTAATAGATAGAGACTCGAATGCCGCTATCAATATTCTGAAATTAGCCTTGAGTACCGTAGGGCATACGGGAACTTGGATCTACTATCCGAACGCTTCAGGAGATTCGACCTCTACTCATACTGGAGAAATCCTGTATCAGCAAGTTGGGTCTGTGATTGAAGAATCTTCGCCCTTATAGGGCGGAGAGTGTCAAAAATTGAGCTAAAGATAACACCACAAGAAGCTGTTCGGGTTACCGACAAGCTAGTGGAGTTCTCCCGACAGAAACGCTGTCAATGGTGTAGGGGTCATGGCAAAGAACGAGATAGCGAGGCAATGTGTTTGAATTGCTTGGGCCAAGGTTACCACTATGAATTAGACTCTTTAAAGGTTCAAATTCCGGCTGGTGTGAGTGATAATACCCGATTGCGTATCAAAGGAGCAGGGAACACCGACAGCCAAGGTGACTCAGGCGATTTATTCATCATCCTAAAAATCCAATAACGTTTAGCTGTAGCACACGCAATTATACGCCACTAATTTTTAATACATCACCCATTGTTTCGCAATAATTTGGTAATGCAAAACTTGCAGGATTAACAACAGTTTTGTAAGTAAAATGTCGGTAGTTCATACAGAATCTATCCCAAGCAGCCATTTGAATGCGGAACAACACTATAATTAAGTTAGCTAACGATACAGACAAAGGGATGCGAAAGTAAATTTTTTTCCCAAGATAGCTACAAACCTCTTGAATAGCTTCGTCTGCAGTGATTTGCTTTTGACCTAACACAAACCGACGCGTTTTTTCTTCTTCTGGTGGATTATCTATCAAATATTTTACGACAGTGGCAATGTCTTGTCCGTGAATAAAGTGAAAGCTACCATCGGCGCTCAAAAAACGGATGAGATCTATATATTTTGTCACTTGTGGAATACCGCTTGTTGCGTGTGAGTAAGGTTTTTTGCTATCACCACCCAATACTAAAGTGGGAAACACAGAAGTGACTTTAGATGCGATCGCGAGTTGTGATATCTTGTGCAAGCAATCATATTTAGACCGGATGTAATCTGTCCCTAATTCCCCTGCTTCTTTTAACGGTTGATTGTGACTATCCAAAACACTCGCTGTGGAAAAATAGATAACTTGTTCGCACTTTTGCGGATCTAACAAGTTCAGTAATTCTAAAGTTTTAGATACATTAATTTCATATGTTCCTTCTCCACCCCAAGCAGTTGCTGTCAGCACCGCAACATCTATTGTTTTCAACAAGTCAGCAAATTGCCCTATTTCTTGCATATCACCTTGCAATACAGTGATATCCGGTCGTGCTTGCGTATCAACTTGCAGCTTTTTTGGATTTCTAACCAATAGATACAGCTCGTGGTTTGTTTGTTGTATTAAAGTTTCGCTTATATAGTGACCGATACAACCGCTTGCACCCGTCACAAAAATCTTTTTATGACTCATAGTGAAAATTATAAATTATGAATTATGAATTATGAAGTATAAATGGTAAAAAAGTTTCATAATTCATAATTTTAACTTCATAATTTATAACTGCTCCCTCCTCACACAGTCACTGCATTGAGATTTTTTGCAGTCTCAAAGAAGAAAGCTACATTTTCCTCTGGTGTTTCTGGCAAAACACCGTGACCGAGGTTGAGAATATGCCCTCTGTTACCTGCTTTGCGAACGGTATCGAGAATGCGATCGCGAATAAACTCCTTAGAACCGAATAGCACCCCTGGGTCTAGATTGCCTTGCACTTTCATTTGCCTGCCCAATCTTTCCCGTGCGTCTGCCATGTCTACTGTCCAGTCTACACTGATAATATCTGCACCCGAGTGTGCCATTCTTTCCAGCAAACCAGCGCTACCGGTAACTAGCAGAATTAAGGGTGTCTCTGGATGAGTTGCCTTAACTTGCTCGAAAACTCTTTGCTGGTAGGGGAGAGCAAAGACTTCGTAATCTTGAGGGCTTAACTGACCTGCCCAAGAGTCAAACATTTGTACTACTTGAGCACCACAATCAATTTGGTAGCGGACATAGGTGGCGATGGAATCTGCCAATTTTCCTAGCAGTTGATGCAGGATAACTGGGTCTGAAAACGCCATATTTTTGATTATGGAGTAGGTTTTGGAACCTTTTCCTTCTACAGCGTAAGCTGCCAATGTCCAGGGCGCACCCACAAAGCCCAAAACAGTTGACTTATTACCTACTTCCTGCCGCAACGCCTTTAAGATTGGTTTAATGAACGGCAGAGACTCTTCTGGTTCTAGAGGGTGAAGGTTAGCAATTTGCTCAGATGTACGGATGGGCGAGTAAATAATAGGACCTTTGCCTTCCGCGATATCCATATCAATGCCTATGCCAGGGAGCGGTGTGACAATGTCGGAGAACAAAATCACTCCATCTGGCTGAAAGGCTTTCCACGGTTGCAAGGATATTTCAATCGCTACTTCCGGTATTTCCGAGCGATCGCGAAAAGAAGGGTACTTCTCCCGTAAATCTCGATAAGCTTTCATGTACCGTCCTGCTTGCCGCATCATCCATACGGGAGGACGATCTAAAACTTCACCACGAGCTGCTCTAAGGAGAAATGGATCGTTAGAGGAAACACCCATTTAACAATTCATCCTAAAATCTTTTTTGTCATTGTTTAGCTTATCATTCCCGCTTTGCCCTTTTTCCAAGAGAAATACCTTTTGGGGCTGTTCGCAAAACTTCTTATAAAATTATTGACTAAATGCAAAGTTTTAAGAAGTAAATATTGACAATTTTTAATAATTGCCTGTATGTAATTTTGTTTGGATTTCAAATTTTGGAATAAAAGATAAAGTACATAGGGTAGACAATGCTCGCCCTACACTCATTAGAATTTTCCATAGATGATATTAGTAAGATTCGTAGTATTGACCTAATTTTTTAACAAATTGGTATAAAACCTAAAAAATAAAACATTTCTAAATTCTTCGTGGGATAAAGAAAATCAGTATCTTTAGATACCAAATCTCCAAGATAGTCTTTTCTCATAACATCAAACAGATAAAAGCAATTATGTAAAGAAATATAAATTTTTTATGTCAACCAACTCAAACCACCCCTCGAATGAAACGCCTTCCTCTAGTGTTGTTATTCCACAAAGGTATTTAATAGCGCGATCGCAACGCCAAAAATTTTTCATCCTGTTCTGTTTCATGACTGTCTTGGGGTGGGTTGTAGGCGGAATTGCCAGTATAGCGATAGAAAAGATCCTTGCAGAAACACTGTCACCTGAGATTCTTCAGCAACCAAGATGGAACGCTTTGGGGAGGTATATCAGTTATTGTGTGTTTGCGCTTATCTATGGGGTCGATCAAGCACTTGTTGTCAGACAATATATATCTGGTTGGCTGTGGATGATAGCAACAAGTTTGGGCTGGCTGGTTTCCACCAACGTTTCTACAGCTTGGATTGACTACATCTCATCTATCGCCTCATCCTTAAACAGAAATCTCACTTTTCAAGAGGCTTTGATTTTTGGAATTGTGTCAACGACTGCGTACATTTTCTCAGGGATTTGGCTGGGATTTTTCCAATGGATAGTGCTGCGCCGATATACCGCACGTGCTTGGTGGTGGAATTTTTTACCTTCAATTTCATTTTTACTGATTAGTTTTGTGGTGGGATTGCTATCCGTTGTGCAAGATTTTATTCCAGCACCGAGCCGAGATCGGGTAGTGTATTTGAGCGGACAGGGATTTACAGCTATTATTCTGGGAATTATCCCAGCTATTGGCTTTTGTATCCTAAAAACAAAACATCGGAAACAGATTGACGAAGATGACTAAAGACAATGCTTTGCAAAGGACACTCACTCCACCCACTGCGTCCAAGAAACCTCATGTTTTAGAATTACATGGCGATCGTCGTATCGATAATTACTTTTGGATGCGCGAGATTGATAACCCAGACACGATCGCTTATTTAGAAGCTGAGAACGCTTACACTGAGGCTATGATGCAGCATACAGAAGCATTGCAAACAAAGCTTTACGAGGAAATGCTTGCTCGCATCAAAGAAACAGACTTATCAGTACCTTATCGCAAAGATAACTATTATTATTATTCACGTACTGAAGAAGGTAAGGCATATCCAATACACTGTCGCAAACAAGGTAGCCTCGAAGCACCGGAAGAAGTGCTATTAGACCAAAACGAGTTAGCACTAGAGCACGAATTCTTTAGTTTGGGTGTCCTGCAAGTAAGCCCCAATCACCAGATTTTAGCTTACTCAGTTGATACCAGTGGAGCCGAGCAATACACCCTTTTCTTTCTCGATCTAACCACCAAAAAGCTTTACCCGGAAACTATCCCCGAAACCTATTATTCTTTTGCCTGGGCAAATGATAATAAAACGGTATTCTATACCAAGATAGATCCTGCAAACCGCCCGTTCCAGCTTTTTAGACACACTTTAGGAACTTCTGCAGACGAAGACGTTCTCATTTTTCACGAACCAGATGATGCTTTCTTTTTGGAAGTTGGAAAAACGAGAAGCGAAGCATACATTATGATGAGTTTGGGTAGCCAAATTACATCAGAAATTCATTACTTAGATGCCAACGAGCCCAATGGAAATTTTCAAATTTTTCTGCCAAGAAAGACAGGAGTATTGTATGATATCGACCATCACAGTGATTCCTTTTACATTGTTACCAATGAAGAGGCAATTAACTTTAAACTCATGAAAACTCTTGTCGCCTCACCAGCACGGGAAAATTGGCAAACAGTCATTCCTCATCGAGAAGATATCATGCTTTCGGGTGTTAGCTTATTTGCCAACTATATGGTGATTTATGAAAGGCAAGGTGGGCTACCTATCGGGAGAGTACAAAATTTATCGACAGGAAATATTTATCAAATTTCCTTTCCAGAACCAACCTACGATTTTTACGAAAGTAGTAACCCTGAATTTAACACAACAATCCTGCGATTTAATTACACCTCTTTCACTACTCCCCATTCTGTGTTTGATTATGACATGGAAACAAATCAGCGAGAGTTGAAAAAAGAGATAGAAGTTTTGGGCGGATACGATCGCGATCGGTACCAAAGCGAATGGTTGGTTGCTACCTCTGCTGATGGAACGCAAGTTCCCATATCTATTGTTTACAAAAATGGCATTCAAAAAGATGGAAAAAATGCTCTATTCTTGACAGGATATGGTTCTTACGGTTATCCTTCCTCTTCTGGGTTTTCCTCCAATCGACTCTCATTATTAGACCGTGGAGTCGTGTTTGCCATAGCTCATATTCGCGGTGGTGGTGAAATGGGAAGGAAGTGGTATGAAGATGGCAAATTTTTGAAGAAAAAGAACACCTTTACTGATTTTATTGCTTGTGCTGAGTACTTGATTGGTGAAAAATGGACATCCAGCGATCGCCTTGTGATTTCTGGTGGAAGTGCAGGCGGCTTATTGATGGGAGCAGTTATGAATATGCGTCCCGATCTGTTTAAAGCCGTCATTGCTGATGTTCCATTTGTAGACGTAGTTACAACCATATTGGATACTTCCTTACCCCTTTCCGTAACAGAGTGGGAAGAATGGGGGAATCCAAACGATAAAGCTTATTACGACTACATAAAATCCTACTCTCCCTATGACAATGTTGAAGCCAAAGATTATCCGGACACGCTTATTTTAGCAGGTTTAAATGATTCTCGTGTCAAATACTGGGAACCGGCAAAATGGACGGCAAAACTGCGAGAAATCAAAACAGACAAAAATATTCTCCTGCTGAGAACTAATATGGGTGCGGGTCATAGCGGTGCATCTGGGCGTTATGAAAGCTTGAAGGAACTCGCTTTTGAATATGCCTTTGTTTTAGATAGGTTAGGTTTGGGAGATTGTTAATTATAAGTCAATACGGTTTAGCTAAGACTCGTCTAGCCCCCCTTAAAAAGGGTGGGATCTTCAAGGATGAGATATTGTTAACTGAAGCGTGTTGAATTATAAGTTCACTGATGTAGGAATTCTATTTGAACCCGTTTTCTCTCGTTCCCAGGCTCAGCCTGGGAATGCAGTTGATGAGACTCTACCATCAAGTAACAAAACAAGGTAATATAGCTGCGTTCGTTGGAGATTTTAATGCCTTATTTAAGAATAAATCAGCCAAGCAAACTGACCAACGCCAAACCCAAAATAGACAATTAAAGCTAGGAAAAATAAACCAATGCTGCTTCCTATGATGAAATAATCAGTCGTACTAAGTATAGATTCGTGAAGATAAGTTCTCTGAGAACTACCAGAAAAAGCTTTTGATTGTAATACAACTTCTAAGGTTTGGGATTTAGTCATAGCATTTAAAATAAGCGGAACTGCAACGGTAGCATAGACTCGAGTTCGTTGCATCCAACCCATTTTTTCAAAAGCTAGCCCTCTCAATCGTTGAGCTTCAATAATCGATTGGATTTCTTCAAAAAGTACGGGAAAAAATCGTAGAGTAGACGAAAAAATAAAGACAATTTTATAAGGTATATTAGCCTTAACCATACTGACAATCATTTGATTGACATCAGTTGTGAAAATTCCTAATGGAATGACTAGAACCATGGTTAAAGTTTTAAATATAACATTCACTCCATATAAAATTCCTTCTAATGATATTTTTCCTCCACCAAGAAACCACCAATTTGAAGGAATAGTCAGTAGAGAAGTTAATTCTTCCTTGTGGGTTAATAATTTCACTTGAGAGACATTAAACAACCCCATACTCAATAAGAGGAATATATAAAAAGGAATCATAATTTTCAAAAGAGTCGCCAAATAATTTAACTTGACTCCTGCTATGAGACAAGCAAGGGCAACACTTAAAGTTAAAAGACCTCCGGTAATAGGACTTTCCCAGATAAAAGCAATCAGGGTAATTGTTCCTATCATCACCAATTTTGTACGAAAATCTATACGAGTAAAAATTGAATCTCGTTTTACAGTCTGAAAATTTCTAATTCCCATCACTTTATCTCCTAAACAGAATCACGAGATACAAAACAATTAGCTAACTCTTGAGGAGTCAATAAAGGATAGTTTTGATTGGTAAGCTCGGAAAGCTTTTGAGATAACAAAACTGCTTGCGGTGGAGTTAAATAAGTTGATTGTAATAATTCTGTCTCATGGTAAGCTTGACGTATAGGTGCGTCGAGAAGAACGGTTCCTTTTCCCATAACGACAACCCGTTGGGCGTATTCAGTCATTAAATATAAATGATGAGTAATAACAATTACAGTTTTTCCCTGCTGATGTAATTGACGGCTTACATCCAAAATTGAGCAAGCTCCTTGGTAATCCTGTCCGATAGTTGGTTCATCGAAAATAACGATTTCTGGATTCATGGCTAGAATCGCCGCAATTACAATCCGAGCACGATCGCCTTTAGGTAAAGACAAGGGATGAAGATGGCGCTCGTCCCATAAGTTCATATTTTTAAGGCTGTTATGAGTTCTTTGCTCTACGATTTTGCGCGAGTACCCCAAATTTCGTAAAGCAAAGGAAACTTCTTTTTCTACTGTTGTGTTAAAAATTTGGTTATCGGGATTTTGCGCGACATAGCCGATGGAACGAGCTAAACTACTAACTGACAGGTTACTTGTCTCTTGATTATTAACGTATACCTTTCCTTGAGATGGTTGTAAAAGGTTGAGGAAATGCTTAACCAAAGTACTTTTTCCTGCTCCATTTTGCCCAACAATTAGCACATATTCTCCCCGATAAATATCGAGAGAAACATCCCGCAATGCTTGCGTACCATCCTCATAGATGTGACTTAGGTTTTGCACGGACAATAAGGGCGTTTGCGTACTTTTTTCATTTTGAGAAAATTCAGGGGATGGAACAATTTGATTTGCTGTAGATAATTTGCTCAACAAAGAGAACCCATCAGAGAGCGTCACGGGAATTTGACTAACGGGAATTTGACGTTGGTTGATAAAGTAAAAAGTTTGAGCAACTTGAGGCGGACGCAGGTTGTGCTGTCTTAATTGTTCGATCCGAGAATAAATTTGATTGGGCGTTCCCACGTCTAAGAGCTGACCATCAGATAAAAAAGCCAAGCGGTCGGCGAATTGAGCCATCTCTTCAGCTGCATGGGAAACCATAACAATTGAAATGCCTAATTCTTGATTGAGTTCTTTAACAGTAGCAAAAACTTCTTCAGAACCAATGGGGTCTAATTGAGAGGTCGGTTCATCGAGAATGAGTAGAGCAGGTTGTAAAGCTAAGGTTGCAGCAATGGCTAAACGTTGTTTTTGTCCGCCAGATAATTCCTGAGGATTTTTTGTTTCACAGCCTTCCAAGCGAACTGCTTCTAAAACTTGGGGAATCCGCTTGATAATTTCATCTCTAGGAACGCATAAATTTTCAAGAGCAAAAGCAATTTCATTTTCTACAGAGGTGGAAGTGAGTTGCATTTCAGGGTCTTCAAATACCATCCCTACATAACGCGCTAACTCAGATATCGGACACTCAAGAGTATCCTTCCCTGCAACTGTAATATGTCCAAAAAAACGTCCCCCATAAAATTGAGGAACAATTCCATTCAGTGCGAGACATAGTGTAGTTTTCCCCGCACCTGTTGGTCCGATAATACCTAAAAATTCTCCGGAGTAGATTTCTAGAGAGATATCTTTTAATACTGAGTTAGGAGAACTTGGGTAAAGATAAGAGAATTTTTCTAAAGTGGCGATCGCTTTCATTCTTTTAATAAATGGCTTCTCTAGGTTTCACTAAATTGATCTCTCTGAGCCCGGAAATGACGCCCGCACCAATAACTGTCGCAGCTACACAGCGAATCAAGTTTTCTACAGGGATGACAGGAATCAAGACCATCCATACCTCTTCTGGCCAATTAAATATGTAGTACGTTATTGTTGTTGCGCTCAGATGAATAACACCCCATACCATCCATGTTCCTAAAAATAAACCCGTTATTAAGGGAATAATCTTCTGACTTGAGATCCATCGAGCAAATAAAGTGCGTGTAGGTAAGGCAAATAACACTAGACCAGACCAGTCAACGAAAGAACCTGCTATGACTATGTTGGGAGCTACGCCATTGCGAAGGGCGCGATCGGCATACAGAAAAAGCTCAAAGGCGAAAAAAATAGTCAATGCGATCCACCAATATTTGCGTCTGTAACTTAAAACCATCATTCCCGCTGTAAAGCTACCTAGCATTGCTCCCCAAATTGACAATAAGGGAATACCTGCAGTGTAGGGAGCTAAAAAAGTTCCAATTAACGTACCAATACCACTAGCTAATGCACCACTCATAGGTCCAAGTATCCATCCTAACAAAGGAAAAATACTTTGGCTCAGTGGCATTCCTCCTCCCGATGCCAATACGATAGTGAACGGAATAAAAGCAAGCGCCGTGGTTACTGCTGCTAAAACGACAATGTACGCCACGGGAGTTCCGTCAATAGAAGCAGTACTCGTAATTTGAACTTTCCGTTCTTCTCCTTCTGGAGAATGAATCAGTGTCATGGTTATATCTAGTCCTAATTAGGGCGGAGCGAAAAACTTTGGGTTCTGGTGGTTATACTAACCTAGATTTACTTTCAAATGGGATTGAGAAGTTCCGCGATCGCTAAGAAATATAGCCATTCTATTTGAGATCCAAACAAGGGAGACAAGGAAGAGGTGATTGTAAATCATTTGGGAGTGCTATAGCATTTAGTTATACTGCGTTTAACTAAATACTCCTCGATCTGGATCTAAAGTTACCTCCATATTGACTACTAAAGCACTATTCGGTCTATCATAGCCTCATTGTATACAAGATGCTGATTTCATTGATACTTCAGTATCTTTTTCACCAACCTATAGTTTGGAAATAACAGAGTCGGCAATGAGTGAAAAAAAGATGACTTCTCCAAGTGGCTTGGAGTATTACTACGTTAGTAGTCAAGAGGAAACACAATATATTTATTCAGAAATCTTTACTGAACAGCAATATATTGGACATAATATTGTCATTAACGAAGGTGATTGTATATTTGATGTTGGGGCTAATATTGGACTCTTCTCTCTATATGTAAGTACCATCCAAGAAAAATTAAAAATTTATGCTTTTGAGCCAATTCCAGAAACTTTTGCCGTGTTAGAAAAAAATAAACAGTTGCACTCCCTAGATAATCTGTTCGTATTTAACTATGGTTTGAGTTCAGAAAACAACTTAGAAAAAGCGTTCACTTTTTATCCCGACATGGCGGGAAATTCAACAACAAGACCTGGTGAAATACTTGTGGAGCAGGAGTCTTTTCCTTCTGAAATCAGAATAGAAGACCTCTTTAAAGATTTTTTTCAAGATGAGAAAAAAATAAAATGTGAGGTAAAAACACTGTCTTCGGTGATTTCTGAATTAGGGATTAGCTCAATAGAATTATTGAAGATTGATGTAGAAGGAGAAGAATACGAAGTTTTGAAAGGCATAGAAGACAGTGACTGGTCTAAAATCAAGCAAATAATTGCTGAAGTTCATGATAAAAATGGGCGAATAGAAAAAGTGAAAAAAATGCTGACTTCCCATGGTTTTAACATAGAACTGCGAAAAAGAGAACTTTTACCTTCTACATATGTAGATACCTTTAATTTGTATGCTAAGCGTTAAAGTTTAGTTAACAACTGGCTGAAGCGTCGGGCGGTAACAGGTGCATCAAACTCTGCAACTTTAACCCGCCCTGCTTTGCCAAGTGCAGAGCTTTTCTCTGGTGATAAAAGTACTTCTGCTAGCTGACGTGCTAAATCTTCCGGATCTAGAGGGGTTGCTAGCAAACCTTGTACGCCATGTTGAATTAATTCGGGTGTAGAGGACGAACGACTGGCGACAATGGGCTTGCTAGTTGCCATGGCTTCAGCAAAGACAATCCCAAAGCCTTCTTGCAGGCTTGGCAAGCAGAAAACATGACAGCGAACGTACTCGCGTACTAGTTTCTCATAAGGGAGGTAGCCGAGGAAGGTTACGTTTTGATTTAAATTGAGTTCTTGAGTTAGACGGCGCAAGTTGTCCCATTCTGGTCCTTTGCTTGCAATTCGCACTTCCACATCTGGTATTCGATCGCGGAGAATTGCTGTTGCTCGAACCAGGGTAGCAACGTTTTTACGCGGATACTGCACGCCAACACACAATACGGTGGGACGCGCATTATTAGCTTCTTGACTGATAGATGTTATTGCTGCATCCCATGCTTGGAGGTCGATAGGAGGCGGTACAATTTGGATGTCTTTGGTGTAGTTATAGAGATAGCTTAGCCTGGTGCGAGAGTAATCGCTAGTGGCAATTACCATATTGGCACGATGGACGCTGACTCGTTCTGCTTTTGCCATCAACTCTAAAGAGACACGTACCCACCCCCGCTCAAACTTGGCTTCGTCGGCAATAATACCATGAATGTAAGCAATAAATGGGGGTTTGATGCGATTGGCAATGGTGTAACCATCCATATCAAGACCAATAACAGCATCGTAATTGTCGAAGCATCGTGGATCGAGCCCCCAATTCCATCGGAAACGATCTACCATGTAGCCCATCAATCCAGTTGGTTGAGAGGGGGTAAAAACATCAACGGTAGGATGTAGCGATCGCAGGTTAGCAATCAGGTGTGCATTACCCACAAAAGTTCCGCTTCCTAGCTCGGCATTTTGGGGAGTAGCTGTGATAAATGCTAGCTTCATTTAAGCTCTACGTGTTAGGAGCAATCGTATTATCACTCAATTTGTGTGCAATCTAATAGCCCCCGATCTGCGTCTAGAGTTACCTTCACACCTACTGGTAAAGCAGCGTTTGGTCCATCATGACCAAAAGGTAGACCGGAAACCACAGGAATGCCTAAATTACCCAAGCGATCGCGTAAAACTTCCTCAATAGTGAAACTAGGGACATTGGGAGGTGGTTCGCATCGGCTAAAGCGCCCCAAAGCAATACCTCGAACTTTTTGCAAAGCACCACTCATTCGCCATTGAGTCAGCAGTCTGTCTATTCTGTAAGGTGCTTCTGTCACATCTTCCCATGCCAAAATTACACCATCCATATCTGGCTGTAATGGTGTACCTAGGAGATGAGTTGCTACTGTGAGATTGGCTGGTAATAAAATACCACTAGCAATGCCACCACCCCAGCCGTCACCTTCTAAAGGTGCTAAAGGACGACCTTCCACCAAATCAAATAATCTTTGAATTGACCACTCTGGTTCTGAAGCTAGAGTTGTCATGACAGGACCGTGAACGCTTGAAATACCTACTGTATAAAGACTCCACAAAAGGGCAGTAATGTCAGAAAAACCAATTAACCATTTAGGGTTAGTCAGTAGGGGACTTGGAGTTCCAACGGCTTGGGAAGCGGAGGGTGAGGGGGACAATTCTCCCATTGTCCATACCCAATCTTCGAGAATGCGTGCGCTACCAAAACCACCTCTCGCACATAGAATTCCACGACATTGCAGTTTTTGCCAAGCCGTTGCTAGTTGATGGCGGCGGTTTTCATCTTGACCTGCTAAATATCCCCATTTGTCATCAAACCCCGACGCTAACTCAACTTGGTAACCTCGCGATCGCCAAATTTCAACTCCTTTTTGAAACGATTCAAATTCTCTCAAAGCACCACTTGGTGAAATAACTTGCAGTAGATCGCCCGGTTTTAGGGATTGCGGGACAATTTTAGATGGGTATTGGGCGTTGGACATTGGTCATCGGTTACTGGACATTGTTCACTGGTCACTGGTCTTGTCTTCTCTTTCCTGACTCGGTAAAGAACGGATGCGGTTCATTTGTGAAAGAGCGTACTTTGCTGTGGCTTGTACCTCAGCATCGGGGTCGTGCATGGCGTGTGATACCATTTGGCTCACTTGAGCCATCATGTCATAAATCCGAGTCAAATCGCGGATAGCATTTTTCCGCACTTGGGGGCTTTCATCCTGCAACGAAATTGCCAAAGCACGATTCATGGGTTTCAGTGTCCGAGTGCCAATTTCTGCCAAAGCTGCCAAAATTAAGCTGCGTTGCTGAGTATCTGCATCTACCATCAGTTCCACCAGAGGTTGAACCGCTCTTGAATCTCCCTGTTGTCCCAAATCCCAGATAGCTTTACGGCGTTGTGTGGGATCTGCGCTGTGCAAGTCCTCTATCAATTGCTCGATGATGTTGACTTTGGCAAGGCGAGAAGTTTTTTCTACTGATAGAAGTTGGGGTTTAAGGTTTGCAACTGTTTCTGGTGGGACAAGTTCGCTAGTTCTTAAGTATCCTGCATTCGCTGTTGTGGTGTGTTCTTGTCTTGATGGCGTAACAGAGTTGGTGTGTTCTTGAGGAGAAGTTTCAATATAGCGAGCAGGTTTTTTGACTTGACTGAATCCCTTAATAATGTAAGCGAGTGCGCCAAGACTTCCTATAGTACCCATACCAACCAGCAGCCACCACAGTATGTCCTGTTTTTCTACTGGGTCTGTTGTTGTAGTACTGGCTGAGATGGCATTGCTTGCGATCGCTACAGAAGGTGTCAAAGACTTTTTCTGAATATTTTGTTCAAGATTCTGCTTTGTAACAGTTCCAAATACACCGTCTGCAACTAAACCCCTAGCTTGCTGAAATTTGGCGACAGCCACACTTGTCACACCACCATATTTACCGTCTATTTCACCATCGTAGTACCCCAACTCTTTCAATAAGGTTTGGAGTGTTCTCACTTCCGTACCCGTGCTACCAGGTTCGAGGAGATTAGAAATCTTGACATTGTCTGTAGAACTGACTTGAGCAAGTTTAAAGCCTTTCACAGCTTGGGTAGGGGTAGCGTTGCTTGCTAAATTATGGTCAAGACCCAAGCAAGCAAAGCAGGCAATGAGAAATACAGAGGAACTACGTAGCCCCATATAAAGTTTTTTAGGTAGGATATGCATTACTAACGCATTAATGCCACGGTAACAAGCTATTTTAATGTTAAGTTTTTTCTTGGCTACAAAATAATTAAATACACCCTACTTATCCAAGCCATAGAAAACTGTAACTATAGAGATGCTAGTAGCTAGCAGCTTAACAGCTCGGTATACGTAAATAAAGAGAGTAACAGATGAATATGATTGAAAAATACCATAGCCTGTTTCCCATCTTTTATCAATGCCGCGAATTTTGATAATTCTTTCTTTTTCAGTACTTTTTTTTAACTTACGGTAAACTCTCTGGTTCCGATTCGCGTAACGGTACGGAAACTCTATTCAGTTTTCTTGCAGAAGCTTCTAACAGGGATTGTTGCTGTGCAGTATTTGTATCACTGGCGACGAGTTTATGACCGGCTTGTGCTAAAGTATCGCGCTGATTGATGAGGTAAATACTGACTAGAGTCAATCCTACTCCTACCCACTGCACCGGGCTTAGTACTTCTTGAAGAAGCAAATTCCCAAATAGCAAAGCAA
This sequence comes from Tolypothrix campylonemoides VB511288_2, assembly GCF_045999855.1. Lineage (NCBI taxonomy): Bacteria > Bacillati > Cyanobacteriota > Cyanophyceae > Nostocales > Tolypothrichaceae > Tolypothrix > Tolypothrix campylonemoides. Next base: position 111,254 of record NZ_JBFPMW010000002.1, on the reverse strand, counting down.
ATACAGGTGTGAGAAAGGTTAGAGAACTTAAACTGGTGAGACTGCCACTAGAGGCAAAATAGAAAAATAAGCCGTATGCGATCGCACTTCCAAACACTGTAGCGTAGCATAAAGCCAGCCAATCCGAAGGAACAAGATTCTGTATCTGTTGGGATTCTGTCACTGCTGAAACTCCCCACAATGGCAATCCACCCAGAATCATGTGCCATCCTGTAGCGGTCACGGGGTCGGCGTGACGACACACAAAGCGAATTAGTACAGTTCCCACTGCCATACTAAGCGCTGCCAAAAGCATTAACCATTCGCCACTCTCTAGAAAGGAGTGTGGGAAAGTAGTAGAGGAGGGCAAGGAATTAGAGAGCAGACCTAAGATTAACTCATCTGGTAAGCCAATTAAACTAATACCCATCACTCCGAGCGCAAGTCCCAACCATCCCCACAAACCAATCCGTTCTTGGAACAGCCACAAAGACAATAAAGCAACTGCTAAAGGTTGAGAATCAATCATTACAGACCCCAGCCCAGCTCCGGTTCTGACTAACCCTGCTGCTAAAAAGCCCTGAAATAGAGTTCCATCTATCAAAGCAAATAGAGCGATCCACAACCACGCCAACCATCCTTTTGGCTGAGGTTTTCCCATGAATGCTGCTGCGATCAGAATAAGTACCCCTGCTGGTATCAAACGCACCCCTGCTAAAAAGAATGGTGTTGTGTGGGGGATCGCTCCTTTCATAGCCACCATTGCAGTACCCCACAAGAAAAATGGGGCTATCAGCAGTATTGGTGCGAAGGGTTGTTGAGATGCACTGAGCTTCAGTTGCATGGGAGTGGGTGCGCCTTTGTTTTACAATTGCGAGAAATACTTTACACAATTGTACCGAATTATGTTGTTTTGTAAAGGAACCTCAAAGTTATACTGGAGACTGGTAAGTTTCCCAAAGCTGGATCGTTAATTGTTAATGCCCTCACCACAATGATTCTTTCCTCCAAACGTCTTATCTTACGAGAATTTATACCGGAAGACTGGGAACCGATTTTTGAGTACCAAACAGAACCCCAATATCTGGAATTTTACGAATGGGAGACACGTAGCAAAACTGAGGTGCAGGAATTTGTACAAATGTTTTTAGAACAACAAAAGCAAGTACCGAGAACGAAATTTCAGTTAGCGATCGTCTTAAAATCTGAAGAAAAAGTCATTGGTAATTGCGGTATTCGTAAAATCAAACCAGAGTTACCAGAAGCTTCCCTTGGTTACGAAATTGCTTCAGATTACTGGGGAAAGGGATATGCAACTGAAGCAGCAAGCACGATGATAAAGTTTGGGTTTGAGGAGTTGAAGCTAAAGCGCATTTATGGATGGTGCATTGCTGAAAACCTTGCTTCTGCTAGAGTCATGCAAAAAGTTGGGATGCAGTTTGAGGAAAGATTTACTGAGAATGAGTGGTTTAAGGGACGTTGGTGGGATACTTTGATTTTTGGAATTTCAAAAGCTCGGTGGGAAAAGCTATGAGCTACTTCAATCCCCAGTGTATAGGCTGCGGTGGTGTACACATCTTTAGAGATCTCCCTAAAATCCCCAATAAATTGGGGGATTGAAAAATTTTCCCCCCAATTTATCGGGGGGTTAGGGGGGATCGAAACTGCAAGAATGCACTTTAGAAAACTTGTGTACACCACCGTAGAGACTATAGGACGGCTAAAGCCAGCCATTCAATGTTGTAGGGGATAGCCGCACCTACAAGAATCGGTAATTTTAATTTTTCTGTACAGTAAGGGCGCAAAGCCTTGCGCCCCTGTTTGGTTCAAATGAATGCCATCCTTTTTCTTTATCTAACAACTACTTGGAACAGTGGATGTTTCCAAAATAGGCACTAATTTCACCCCAAACTCTGCTTCAAAAATTCCTTTGTTATAATCTAAACTCCACATTTCTAAAGCACAATCATCATCAAAATGTGCTGGAAAAATTTTAAGTTGGAATCCCCGATCTTTAGGCAAAGATTCACATTGGACTCTTGTAATCGCTCCAATTTGCCGCCTATCTAAAGCTACTCCCAATCTTAAAATAGCACTTAACTGGTTAACAATTTGCCTGTGAGTTTTACTGGCCAAATTCCCATAACTATCATGCTTTTTCTTAGGTGCTGATTTACGATGGTAGCGTGCTAAGTTAGCAATGATTTCTATCTCTGTTTCGTTGTAACCTAGCAACTCACTATTACGAATGAGATAATATGAGTGCTTGTGGTGTGAGGAGTGACTGATATAATGACCGCAATTGTGTAAGATTGCAGATGCCCAAAGCAATTGCCGTTCTTCAGCACCCCAATTGTGAAGTATTCCTTTGGTTTGGTCAAATAGACTTAAAGCAAATACGGCAACCCGATCGCTGTGCTCTATATTAACGTGGAATTTCTTTGCTGTTTTCAGAACGCTTCGTTGGCGTACCGTACTCTGATAGCGCAGACGGTCGTCAATTAAACCGTGAGTCAGCATCCAATCTACAATTACGCCCTCTCTTAAAGAACGCTCGCACACAACAAATGATTCAACTCCCAACAGAGTCATTGCTTCCTGCATGACAATCGCACCAGCCAGTATCACTTCCGCCCGTTTTTCTGGCATACCGGGAATAGTCGCTCGTTCTACATTGCTCATTAAGCGCAAGCGATTGACCAACTCGCGCAAATTCCTCAGGTGTACTTCATAACCGTTGAGAGTAGAGGGAACATAACCCAACTTTTCCCGCGCATCAATCGCTGCTAAAGTTTCCGCCGTACCGGAAGTACCAACCAGGCGGGGATGTTCGCCAAACTTGATATTTGCCTGTACTTCTTCTACAGCCCGCTCTAGCATTCCGCGTGTATAAGCTTGTAAGTACTCAAATTCAATATTGCTGATGGGATCGGTTTTAATGAATTCACCTGTCAGTCTCACAGCACCTACTTTAGTACTGGTGAGGGTGCGTGCTTCATGGCTATCGCCTAGAATCAATTCTGTGGAACCACCACCTATATCAATAATGATATGGGGTTGGTTGTTGAGTTCCATCCCCGACAGGACGCCCAGATAAATTCGCCGTGCTTCTTCCTGACCGGATATGAGATCGACACATAAGCCCAATTCGTCTTTTACCTGTTTGAGAAAATCTTTTCCGTTAGGGGCTTCCCGTACTGCACTCGTAGCAACAGCAATGACTGTTTCGGTATTAAGGGTTTTTGCTATTTTTTGGAAACGTCCTAAAGCTGCAATCGCCCGTTCCATTACCTCTGGTTTCAAATTACCTGTTGTGAGATCGCGATCGCCTAACCTTACGGTTTCTTTTTCTCTAGCGATTATGCTAAAAGCTGGGAGTGTGGGTTCAATTCGCACGATTGCCATGTGGAGTGAATTTGTCCCCAAATCAATTGCCGCTATAATTCTCTGTTGATCGACTGGTTGAGTGGATAGACTCGCCCAGCTTGCCGAAACTAAATTCACCATCGATGTTTTCTCTCTGTTTGGGATGGGAAAAGCTGGTACTGCCGATCTTATCGGCATAACGATCGCTTGATGTGGAATATAATTTTTTCTCAAGTTCGGCTTTTTATAGACTTTACCTGAGAAGCGCAGATTAACCCTATCTATTTACAACCCCAAGTGAGTTCTTTGCCACATTCAAAGGTGCCACTTTATGGTTGTGTTTTTACAAATAGCAAATAAAGATATTCTATAGATGTAAAGCTTAATAAAGCTCTCTGTCTATATCTATATTTTTTGCAGATCTATGGTAAACACGCCCCTAAGCAACACCGAACCAACATGGCTTGCGATCGTCCGGCTTTTGCGGTGGCATAAACCAGAAGGACGATTAATTTTAATGATTCCAGCCCTTTGGGCTGTGTTTTTGGCGGCTTCTGGAAAACCGCCTTTACCACTCGTTGGTACGATCGTTCTGGGGACTCTTGCTACGAGCGCTGCAGGATGTGTTGTCAATGATTTATGGGATAGAGATATAGATCCACAGGTTGAAAGAACTCGCGATCGCCCTCTCGCGAGCCGTGCGCTTTCCGTAAAAGTCGGTATTGTTGTCGCTACAGTCGCAATGGGATGTGCCGCTGTTCTCGCTTTCTATCTTAACGCGCTCACATTTTGGTTGTGCGTAGCAGCCGTTCCTGTTATTTTGCTTTATCCTGGAGCAAAACGAGTTTTTCCCGTTCCACAACTCGTACTTTCCATTGCTTGGGGTTTTGCTGTTTTAATTAGTTGGAGTGCAGTGACAAGCAATCTTTCGCTTCCCACTTGGATACTTTGGGGTGCAACGGTACTCTGGACATTGGGATTTGATACTGTCTATGCTATGAGCGATCGCGAAGACGACCGAAGAATTGGTGTGAATTCTAGCGCCTTATTTTTTGGTCAGTACGCTCCTGTGGCGATTGGAATTTTCTTGATGGGCACTGTCATTTTACTCGGGTGGTTGGGTTTGATTTTGCAACTGCATTTGATTTTTTGGATAAGTCTTGCTTTTGCTTCTGTTGGATGGGTTTGGCAGTGCATCCGCTTGGGTCAGAAAGATTTGCCAAACTCGAGCTACGGTGAAATGTTCCGCCAGAATGTTTGGATTGGTTTTATCTTACTTGCTGGCATGATTGCTGGAAGTTTTTAGTTGCGACGGTTAACTCGACTTCTACAATAAACCCGGATTTGTACGGAAATTTTATAAAGATTTTATGAATATTTCATAAAATCTTCTAATAGTACTTACGAAATCTCACTGTTTTCGGTAGTAGTGGGGTGTACTACTTTTTTAGTTAGATACACCCACCTTCATGAAGCGCAGCTTAACAACAGCAGATCGTCTGTCTATACATTTTGTTAACATCGCCACTGTCGTCATACTATTTCTAGGTAGTCTTGGTATTGCCGGGAGTGGTTTTTTTCTCAGAAAAGCCATTAGCAGTGGAAGTCAACCTGAGATAGTGAGCGATCGCTCCGAGTACAAAAATATTCGCCACAAACTGTGGTCCCATCGGGAACAAATTAAACATTTTCCTACTGATATCCCTACTGACGCTTCAGGTGTGCGTGTTGCTTATTCTTCTGGCGCTTCTGAAGGAAATCAGTTTTTTCAACTGCGGTTAAAGCAATCGCCACAAAAGATTCAAAATTTGCTTTCGCAGTATAGAGCGATCGCGACGCATAAATATCAAGGTGGTAACACGAACGACCACGCAAATCAAGTGAATGGCGTACCAACGACTTTCTTCCATACGAGTGATTCTCAAGAAGACTCTTTTCCTCCTTCCTATGAAGTTCTTGTGTTGGGGGCGCATGACAAAGGCAATTCAAATTTTAGATGGAATCATGGAGATAGTTTTGGGGTGGCAATTGACAGTTCGACTTCGGAGATTATTTATTGGGCTGAGGAGTGGTAATTGTTGTTAGTTGATAGTTGTTACTAAAGAGGACTTTGAGAGTATCTTCCCCCTTTTTTAAGGGAGCTAGGGGAGATCTTGATACATCAATAGATTTTACAAAAATCATCTAAGGCAAACCTTATGGTGCCGAGAAAAATTGTTATTGGGGTGATGGGACCTGGAGAACAAGCAAAAGATATTGATATCAAAAACGCTTATGAACTGGGTAAACGCATTGCTCAAGAAGGTTGGGTTTTGCTAACTGGTGGTAGAAATGTTGGGGTTATGGAAGCCGCAAATCAGGGAGCAAAATATGCCAACGGTTTAACTCTTGGTATTCTTCCTGGTAAAACAGATGAGGGAATTTCTGAGGCAGTTGATATTGCTATTTTCACTGATATGGGCAATGCTCGAAATAATATCAATGTCCTCTCCTCTCATGTGGTAATTGCCTGTGGTATGGGTGCAGGAACTGCATCAGAAATTGCTCTCGCCTTGAAAGCAGGTAAAAAGATTATTTTGTTATTAGATGATGAAGTCAGCCAAGTTTTTTTCCAAAAGATGTCACCAGATAATGTTTATGTATTTTGTGATGTAGAGAATGCGATCGCAACAATTAGGCAACTTTTAATTATCAAATTATAAAAAGTGAAATAGCTATAGTACAGCGCAGCAGAAATAACGGAGTCAGTAAAAGACTCATAGCTCATCTCAAAATTCACGGTTCGCATAAACTCTAGCTTGCCGCTCGATAGATCATTGCCGCAGAACAGGCGATCGCACTGTGTTAGACTGCAGGTTGGTCAAACGGGTCTGTAGGAGTGCCCTGATGAAACACCATTCGCCAGCCTGACGATTCAAGCCGCCAAATCGACGATCGGTTGGTGTGGCGGAACAACTTTCCCGATGGGTTCACATGAGCCGATCGATAAGTGAGTAAAGCGATCGAGTCTGAGAGTTGGTTGACGGCAAAGTCCTGGGCATAGATCTGCGGTGGTTCCGGATCGCTCGGCAGCGACATCAGCATGCGATCGCGTGTGTACGAAGCACCTGAGCGACCGAACTCCCTGAAGTCAGACGCAAGCAACTGTGCCAAGCGCTCTCGATCCCTACGGCACTTGGGCTGATGAAGTTCGCACTCTAATTCGCGGAGTGTGGACAGCAGTGACAGGTTATCCATCAGGTTACTCCATGACTTCGTGTGAAAGGTTGATCCATTTCATAGGTGTCCCCCATATTCCATACTTGAAAAAGCGATCGCCGCTTTGGATAAACCCTACTTTAAGGTAAAAGCCAACTGCTTCTTCTGCGGCGTTAACAGTGACTTCATCCAAATCATAGCTGCATCGGGTGAAGAGTTCTCGACCGATTCCTTGCCCAGAAAATTCTCTTCTGACAAACAGCAATGACAAATGATTGCCCCTCTTAAAGGCAATAAATCCAACAACAATTTCATTCCACGTTGCAACTAGCGTTTTCTCATTACTTAATATTCTGTCTCTTAATTCTTCTGGGCTACATAGCTTTTTCCATTCGGCAACGCTTTCTGGTGTGCCATCAGTGAGTTCCCATAGAACCGCAGAAGCCCACATGCAACCACTGATTTGATGCTCGTCTCCAAGCTGCGGGAGTCTGTAGTTAACTGTGTTCATGGTTGTGTGTTAATCACCTTTCAGCAACACCAATTTGAAATTGGTAGTTCTTAGGTTGCTTCCCTGAAGACTAAAACGGAGCGGTCTAACGGCGGAGTTGAACCGCACCTCCGGCTAACCGCCCGAAGGTGGTTAACGGAGTATCGGTGTTGCCAAGCAAGAAGTTGTTATTCTGGTTCCAAGGGAGCCAATGGTTCCCATTTGGAATTTTATAATGAAATATAGTCAAGAGTGGGAAATTCCTGATATTTGCTGGAGATGAAATTCAGGAAATTTTACTAGGCTCTCGATGGTTGAAATTGTTTATATTAGTAGCTAACTATAGTCAAAATATAGTAAGTTTAGAGTTAATTTAATCATATGTTTTTTCCAAATTTGCATGCTCCCTCAGAAGAGAGGATATAGCAGTCCTAACTGAGTTACAAACACCTCTTCCTTGTCTCCCTTGTCCCCCTTGTTCGGATCTCAAATAGAATTGCTATATATGGCTAACAGTAAAAAGAGCCCATATTTCAGGGAACTACTGAATAGAAATCTCACTGTGAAGAAGATCGAATTGTTAGCAAATATTACCGTCGCTCCTTCAGCATCAACCGCACTCCTCCATTAGGCGCAAATGTTAGACCGCGACGGACGGGAAACAAAGGTCGCTTTTCAGCTAGTGTAAATGAGTTATGCGATAAAATTGTCGCCAGTACTAGTTTCATCTCAAACATGGCAAATGCCATGCCAAGACAGCGTCGATTTCCTCCACCAAAAGGTAAATATTCATAGGGAGAAAACTGCCGTTCCAAAAATCTTTCTGGCTTAAATTGCTTTGGTTCTGGGTAAAGATCGGAGCGATGGTGAGTTGCATAAATACTTACCGAAAGAGTCATTCCCTCAGGTAATTCATAACCCATTAATTGCATGGGGGCTTGTAAAACTCTGTTTAAAGCAGCGACAACAACTGGATAAATTCTTAAGGTTTCCAAACAAACAGCATTTAAATAAGGTAACTGAGCAATTTCTACTGGTTCAATGTTCGCTATATCAATAGAGTTTAATTCTTGCAGCAGTTTCTCTCGGACTTCAGGTATGTAGTGAATCCAGTATAAAGCCCAAGCTAAAGCTATTGCAGTTGTTTCATGTCCGGCAAAAAGCATCGTCATTAATTCATCGCGCAGCTCGACATCGGTCATGGGTTGACCTGTTTCGTCTTTAGCTGATATTAATAAACTGAGAATATCTTCACCCAAGGATTCCGGTTGAGTTCTCCGCTCGTGTATTTCTTGATAAAGCAATCGATCGAGTAAATCCCTTTTTCTTAAAAAATGCCCCCATGGGCTGAGATTTCCTAAATCAACTTGCAGGACTTTAAAAAGCAAAAATAGTGTCTTGAAGGGAGTATTGAAAGAATCTAACATCTCAGTCAAAGTTGTCCTAATTTGTTCGTAGCGTTCTCCTTCTTTGAGTCCAAAAACTGCTTGTAAAATGATTCTTAAGGAAATCTCTTGCATATATTGCCGGACGACAAATGTTTGTCCAACCTGAAGTCGATTCATCACTTGCTTGGTAATGTCACCCATAAGGTGACCGTATGCTCGCATTCTTTCACCATGGAAAGATGGCATTAATAACTTGCGCTGCTGCTTGTGGCGATCGCCATCTAATAGCACTAAAGAGTTAGCTCCTAATAATGGTTCGGCAAGATTCCCCACACCAGAACTAAATAACTTGGCATCAGCGGTAAATACTTCTTGAATTGCCTGGGGATTGCTGATAGCTAATTGAGAGGGAAAGCCAATAAATTCTGCTAAAAAGATGTCTCCATAACGCTTACCCATTCTTTCAAGATAATCTATTGGGTTACCAATAGCCCATATTGTTTGAAGTAAGCGCGATTCACGTATTTTTGGGAGTTCTTTAGTCTCAACGTGCTTTGCAGAATTTTCTTGAAACGCAACCATTTGTTATTTTCCTCAATTTTTCTCACAAATAAATCTCACAAATAAAGTCTAAACGAGAATTTACTTCCTGAACTACATCTAGTTCTCATGGGACAGGTATCCCACCCATCCCACCTTGGAAAGCTGCTTTATCTACGGTCTCGTACAATCAAACGAACCCCCCCGGATGGAGAAAATGTTATACCCCGGCGTACAGGAAGTACAGGACTGCGATCGGCAAGTGCAAATGAGTAACGGGATAAAATTGTTGTCAGTACCAATTTCATCTCAAATAACGCAAAAGCCATACCAAGACAGCGACGGTTTCCACCGCCAAAGGGTAAATATTCATAGGGAGAGAACTGTCGTTCTAAAAAACGTTCTGGCTTAAACTTTTTAGGTTCTGGATAAATGTCTGAGCGATGGTGAGTTAAATAAATACATGGTGACAACATGATGCCCTTTGGTATTTCATAACCCATCAGTTGCATGGGAGCTTGGAGAATTCTGGCTTGAGTAAAGAAAACAACCGGGTACATTCTTAAAGTTTCCGAACAAACAGCATTTAAATAAGGCAATTTAGCTATTTCTGTATGTTCGGTAACAGAAATATCAATGGAGTTCAATTCCTGTAGCAGTTTGTCACGGACTTCTGGTAAGCTGTGAATCCAGTATAATGCCCATGATAAAGCTGTTGCCGTTGTTTCATGTCCGGCAAAAAGCATGGACATCAATTCATCGCGTAGCTCAACATCTGTCATGGGTTGACCTTCATCATCTCTAGCTGATAGCAAAAGATTTAAAATATCTTCCCTTGAAGGATCGGGATGATTTCTACGTTCTTGAATTTCTTGGTAAATTAATTTATCAAGAGCTTCTCTTTGACGTAGAAAGTATCCCCAAGGACTCCAAGAACCCAGATCGTGTTGTAGTCCTTTGAAAAATAGCACCATTGCTTTTAAGGGAGTGCTAAAAGACTTTAAAATATCAGTTAAAGCCTGTTTGATTTGTTCGTAACGTTTTCCTTCCTGCAATCCAAAAACAGCTCTTAGAATGACGGTTAAGGAAATTTCTTGCATAAACTCACGAGCGATGAATGTTTGCCCAACTTTCAATTGACTCATTACTTGCTCGGTAATGTCACACATCAAATGTCCGTAAGCCCGCATTCTCTCACCGTGAAAGGGAGGCATCAATAACTTGCGGCGTTGTATGTGGCGATCGCCATCTAATAATATTAAGGTGTTTGACCCAACTAAAGGCTGCATGATACTATTGCCAGGGCCTGTTTCAAACAACTTAGCATCAGCCGTGAAAATTTCTTGAATTCCTTGGGGATGGCTGATAATTGCAGCAGTAGGAAAGCCAGCAAATTCACCTATGAAGATGTCACCATAGCGCTTTGACATCTTTTCCAGATAATCTTTTTGTTGTAAAACACCCCAGAGAATTTGCAGCAATTTTGGTTCGCGTATTCTTGGAGGTAGCTTATTACCGCTTTGCTGTAGAAAATTTTCTTGAATTGAAATCATAAGTTTTGGTTAGTGGTTAGTAGGGGCGCAAGGCGTTGCACCCCCACAGTGGTTGGTGGTTAGTTGCTAAATATTTAGCTAAATCGGGCAGAAGCCTACACTTACCGCTTGCGGAAGTGTAGGAGTGTCACAGGTGGAATACCATAGCGATCGCGTAAATCCCCTACAGGTACCTCCACAACTTCCCAAAAATTCCAATTATTGGAAAAGTCTACTTTACAAGCCGCACCACGCTGTAGAGCTAGAATTACCAGAGAAATATCAAACAATCCAACACAAGTATCTGCAACAGGTGTCATTTGAATTCCTAAATGAAAATGCAGGAGCGCAAACAGGAGAAACACAAAGCCATCTTCACGAATGAAACCAGCTTGAAACGCTCCTTGTTGGATCTCTCCTAGAGGATCTGTATCGTAGCCAGACAATACGTGACCGAAATCGTGAAAAACCATTCGTTCTGGAATACCAGCATTTTCACCTGGAAAACTGAAATGTCTTTGAACGCAATGTTCCCAATATGCACGTCCCAAAGTCCCTTTGGGTAGCAAGCCAAGCTGTCGGTATCTCCAAGCCATTTCAAAGTCTTCGCCTCCATTAAAAAATAGAGGGGATATCGTTTTTTTGATACCAGTTACTCCTTCTTGCCAATCGGCTGTAGCCACAAATTTACCCGTCAACCGACGCATCATATCAACTCGTACTAACAGTTTATGTCCGTTGGCTGCTTTGTACAGGTTTCGCAAACCTTGTTCGTCAATGCAAAAAGCTTCTGCTAGCGATCGCAATATTTTCTGCTGATGGGGTTTAATTTCACCGTCCACCATTGCCATCACCATTGCCATTTGAAGCAAGCGTTTGCGTTTCTGGGAATCGGCAATAATTTCAGCGATTTGCTTTGGTGCGATCTGACGTAAGTCATCAACAGCAACAAAAGATTGATGCATTTGGTTGATGACTTGTAAAAACTGATACTCTTGTGGTACTAGTGCTTCAGGTTTAGCTGCCACAGTCATCAGTGCTCCGAGCACCAATGGTAGTTCTTGGGGAGAAAAGACAGCAATATCCATAGCTGAAAAAAGGGGGCTACACCAAAGTCCTAGCAGTATTAGAAATCGCGAGAGTTTGTAGCAGGTTGAAGAGCTAAAGGTAATTCCAATCCAGTAGCTGCGGTAATTTCTGGCGGTGGTGCAACTCGTGTTGAGCTTTTCAAGTATTGCCCATCGTTAATAGGGCTGACAACTTTCATTTTATGGGTAGTGCTGTAGTAACGGTGAGTTTGCTGAATCTGCTGTCTATCTTGCATGCTCTCGTTGGCAATCTTTTTCCGCAATTTGATGATGGCATCAATAACAGCCTCCGGTCTGGGAGGACATCCCGGAATATAAACATCAACTGGGATTAACTTATCTACACCTCGAACAGCAGAAGGGGAATCGGTACAGAACATACCGCCAGTAATTGTGCATGCTCCCATAGCAATGACATATTTTGGTTCTGGCATTTGTTCGTAAAGCCGTACCAAGTTTGGCGCATACTTCATGGTGATTGTACCCGCAGTAATCAACAAGTCTGCTTGTCGGGGAGTCGCACGGGGAATCATGCCAAATCTTTCCATATCAAATCGGGAAGCATAAGCAGCCATAAATTCCATAAAGCAGCAGGCTGTCCCGAACATCAAGGGATATAAACTAGACATTTTTGCCCAGTTGTACAGGTCGTCTACGGTTGTGAGAATAATATTTTCAGAGAGTTGTTGCGTGACTTGTGAATGCTCAATAGGATTAATTACAGAGTTAGTCATGGGTAAGTCCCCCAAAAAGTTTGAATGTGTTCTTGCAAAAATGCGTTCAATGCATAATTCGATCCGGAAGTCAACTATGACTCCAAATGCTACTCACGAAAACAACCTTTCTCAAAGAAGCTCCTGTTTGCAACTTCTTTTGGCTCGCAGATAACTACATCAGCAATAACTACAGTTTCCGATAACATCCCGACTTGCACTAGTAAAGATAAAGGTTTTAAGACGCTAACTTAAGCTGTTCTACCTGCATTTTGCATAATTTGGATGGGAGAGTATGCCCATCCACCACAATCTGATTGATTTAAACTATGCAAATTCAGAGCGCGACAGCTTAGTTGTTAAGCTGTCGCGCTCTGAATTTGCGTATTCTCAGACTTTAGAAAAATCAGTCACACTCTCCCCCAATCCTCCTCGCTCAACGCAAGAACATGAAATGTCTCAATGTTATTTTTTGCATCAATTCAATTGTTGTCTTCAAGGCTTTGTTCTCTCCAGTACAGAAAAAATGGCAGGGCGCAAGAAAGCCCAATTCCAAAGGTCAGTCCAATATAAAGAAGTATCCATAGCCGAGAAATGCCCAATCGCTTCAATTCAATCCAGGCAAAACAAAAGAAAGCGCTTGCCGCAATGAGCAAATCGCCCATTAGCTCGATGGTAATATTGTTTGCAAATGCTTTTTGTAGAAATAAGGTTGGAGATAATAGCGCAGATGGATCTTGAAGCAGCCAATACCAAGGCACCATCAAGCCAACAATAGTAAGTAGCAAATACAGTGGTTTCATTAAGTTAAATGAGTTTTTTGTCGAAATATCCATTGACTTCACCATGGTTGCTTACCTCTGAGTCGGTGTGCCTCTATCGTGCCAAAGGGAGATAATAGAAGCAATTACCTGTCAGGTAATCAAAATCATTTTCCTCACGATTCTTCTCATGCAGCAACGTTCAACTGCTTTTCGCGACCACCAGTCCGACTCATTCGGAATGCTCTTAAAACACTGGCGAGAGCAACGCGGGTACAGTCAACTCAAGCTAGCACTCAAAAGTCAAGTCTCTCAACGACATATTAGTTTTCTAGAGTCAGGACGAGCGAAACCCAGTCAAGACATGGTTATTCAATTGGCGACAGTTCTGGAAATTCCAATGAGACAGCAAAATCTTATGCTGACAGCGGCGGGATTTGCCCCCATTTATGCTGAGACCGACCTGTCAGCTCCTGAAATGACCTCAATTCGCCAAGCACTTGATTTTATGCTCCAGCAACAGGAACCTTACCCAGCGCTCGTGGTCGATCGCTACTGGAATTTGCTGCTACCCAACAATGGAGCCACTCGACTTATTAACAGTTTCATCGATCCACATAAATTACAAACCCTCTTCTATAGAGATGGAAAAATTAATTTGATGCGGGTCGTGTTCCATTCCCAAGGTGTGCGTCCGTTTATTGTCAACTGGGAAGACTTTGCAAACCAGGCGCTCCAACGACTGCATCGAGAAGTGAATGCTTATAGCGGGTCTTTGCCAAACTTAGAAGGGGAATCCGAGCCATCTTCTTTATTATTGAACGAACTGATGAGCTATCCGGGTGTTTCGGAGATTTGGCAAACTTCCCATAAAACAGCACAAAATGCCTTGCTGCTCACCCTTCATCTCAAGCGAGAGGATATGGAATTACAGTTTTTTTCGACCATTGCCACGTTAGGGACTCCTTATGACATCACGCTTCAGGAACTGCGGATCGAATGTCTGTTTCCTGCAGATGAAACAACCGAAAGAATCTGGAAGAAAGCGATCGCCTAAGTTGTATAAAACTTGAAGAAATTTAAGATACGGTTTTAAAACTATTAAAATAAAAGACCGATCGAGCCTCCTCCCCATGGAAAAGCACAAGCAAAAACGCAAGCGGGGTGTTGTCCTCAGCCTTGCAGGATTGAAGAAGCTACAAGAAGCTAGGTATCAGGCGGAAATCCAGGAAAATGACGGCGCAAGGTTCACCCTGGAGGAATTAAGCTATCGTACTCAGTTAGCTCCTTTTACAGTTTCTAAGGTGATAGCACGGGAAGAAGGAGTTGATAAGCAAACTCTTGAGTATTTTTTTAGAGCTTTTGGCTTGGTGTTGACCACAAGTGACTATTTAAGAGTTGGGAGTGTTAGAAACGAGTCATGTTTGGTCTCATCAGGCGTTGGGAGTGAAGAAGAAAATCCCCCGATTTCCCATTCCCTCTTCCCCATCGCCCCCGATTCCCAAAAAGAGTCCCAACTTCCCCACTGTGATTGGGGAGAAGTTGTTGATATCTCGATATTTTTTGGGCGCACTAAGGAATTGACTCAGTTAGAACATTGGATCTTGAATGACCGTTGTCGCCTCATTGTTCTACTGGGAATGGGAGGAATTGGCAAATCTTCCCTATCGGTAAAACTAGCAACTCAAATTCAAACACAATTTGAGTTTGTCGCTTGGCGCAGTCTTCGTAATAGCCCGTCTCTTTTAGATTTATTAACGAGTTTGCTAAAGTTTTTTGCCAACGGTAAAGCAATAAACTTATCTCCAAATAGTAGCAATATTTCGCAAGATATTACACAATTATGCATTGCACAACTTATGCAACATTTGCGATCGCATCGCTGCTTGATTGTATTAGATAATGTAGAATCTATATTAGCAAGTCAAGAGCACTCCGGACGTTACCAATCGGGCTATGAGGACTACAAAGAACTTTTCAAACAAGTAGGAGAAATATCCCATCAAAGCTGTGTTGTTCTGACCAGTCGTGAAAAACCTCAAGAAATTACAATTTTAGAAGGTGAAATTTTACCCGTTCGGTCTTTACATTTAACAGGATTAAGTACTAATGCAGCGCTAGAGTTAGTGAGAACCAAAAGTTTTTTCTGCGGCTCGGATGCAGATTGGAAAAACTTAATACAGCATTATTCAGGTAATCCTTTGGCGCTGAAAATTATCGCTACTACCATTCAGGAATTGTTTGACGGTAATATTCAAGAGTTTCAAACTCAAGGCACTACAGTTTTTGGTAGTATCTATGATTTATTGGAGCAGCAATTTTATCGTCTTTCTCCACTAGAGAAAGATTTACTGTACTGGTTAACCATCAATAGGGAACCAGTGACAATAGCAGAGTTGCGTGAAGATTTAGTCTTACCCATATCTTCCATGAAACTTTTGGAAGCATTAGATTCTCTTAGCAGGCGAAATTTAATTGAAAAAAAATCAGATCTACAAACTTCCGTACAATTTACTCTTCAACCTGTGGTGATGGAATATGTTACAAGAAATTTGGTTCAACGCGTATGTAGTGAACTTCTGGAGTGGGGACAAGGGGATAGAGGGGATAAGGGAGACAAGGGAGAATTTTTCTCTGCTTCTTCTTCAGTGTCTAGTTTCTTGTTCCAAAGTCATGCATTGATGAAAGCGACTGCTAAAGATAATATCAGGATTGCTCAAGCTAAGTTGATTCTTCAGCCTATTGTTGAGCAATTGCTGTTAAACCTACGCACCAAGTCAGCAATTGAAAATCTGCTTTCTCAAGTTTTGTATGAACTGCAGAGGTTAGGAAAAGGTAGACAAGAAGACAAAGTAGCCAATTCTCCCTTGTCCCCCTTGTCCCCCTTGTCTTCACTAGAACCGGGGTATGCAGCTGGTAATATTCTTAACTTGCTGTGTCATATACAAAGTGATTTGACTGGTTATAATTTATCTCACCTCACAATTTGGCAGGCATATCTCCAGGAAACTTCTTTAAAACAAGTTAACTTTACTGGTAGCGATTTATCTAAGTCTGTCTTTGCCAAAACTTTCTCTAGCACTGTCTTTACGGTGTTTAGCCCAGATGGCAAAACCCTTGCGACATCTCATACAGAAGGTCAAATTTGTTTGTGGGATGCGGTTACAGGTCAGCAGATCGTTCGCTTTCAAGGGCATACTGGTTCTGCTTGGTGTGTTGCTTTTAGCCCGGATGGCAGCATACTTGCTAGTTGTTCGCAAAACGATAACATTAAATTGTGGGATGTTATGACCGGGCAATGTTTGAGAACTCTGCAAGGTCATGCAGGGGGAGCTTTTGTCATTGTTTTTTCTCCTTGTGGTAGCAGACTCGTTAGCGGAGGTACAGACTCTGATATTCGAGTTTGGAATCTCAATACGGGAGAGTGTACTCAAATTTTACGAGGACATGAAAGCGCAATCTTTTCTCTAGCTTTTAGTCCGGATAACAGCATTCTTGCTAGCGGTAGTGATGATAAAACCATCAAATTATGGGAATTCACTAAAGGGGTGTGTATTAAAAGTCTATCAGGACATACTGAATGTATTCGTTCTGTAACATTTAGTTCTGCAGGGATGCTTGCAAGCGGAGCTTTAGATCCAATTATTAGACTTTGGGATGTGGATCGGGGTTTATGTATTGGAACTTTAGAAGGGCACAATAATGGAGTTCCTAAAGTAATTTTTTTGGATAACGGAAATACTCTTGCCAGCTCTAGTATAGACACAACAATTCGAGTGTGGGATGTTGCTACCAAACGATGCCTCAAAACTTTGCAAGGACATAACAACTCCGTTTATGCGATCGCAATTAACCACCAAGAAACTTTGCTTGCTAGTGGTGGTGACGACTTTTCTGTAAGGCTATGGGATATTACTACTGGAGAATGTATCAGAATATTCCAGGGAATGCACAATTGGATAGCTGATGTGGCTTTTGCTCCTGTAGGTTCTAAAGGGCAGACAAAACAAGAAAAAACCATTGTTAGTGGCGGTTACGATCGCATTATAAGATTGTGGAATTTAGAGGGTGAATACCGCCGTTTTACAGGACACACTGATTTTTTATTTTCCGTAGTCTTTAGCCCTGATGGACGTACCATAGCAAGTGGTAGCGCTGACCGAACCATTCGATTGTGGGATGTCTCGACAGGGCAGTGCCTGAAAGTTTTGCAAGGGCATACAGGTACAGTCACAAGCGCTATCTTTAGTCCTGACGGTCATCTCCTAGCAAGTAGCGGCTATGACCGTACTATTAAACTGTGGGATATAGCAACAGGTCAACCCGTGCAAACTCTACCTGCAGCCGTGACATTATCGCTTTCTTTTAGCCCTGATGGCAAAAAACTGGCTGCAGGTGGTTTTGACAACGCTATAAGAGTTTGGGATTTAGAAACATACCAGTGCAATCAAATCTTTCAAGGACAGAGCAGTTGGGTTTGGTGGGTTGCCATTAGCCCTAATGGAAAGATCCTTGCCACTGGTAGCGCTGATGGAACTGTGAGATTGTGGGATATAACCACAAGTCAATGTCTTCATCTATTACATGCTCATGATAATTGGGTATGGACTATAGCTTTCAACCCCGAGAGCAATATCCTTGCTACTGGTAGTAGCGACGGTACTATCAAACTCTGGGACGTAGTGACAGGTGATTGCATGGCAACTTTAACTGACCATGATGTCTGGGTTATATCTGTTGCTTTCAGCCCTGAGGGTCAGCTTTTAGTAAGTGGAGATGGAAATGCTCAGCTAAAAATTTGGGATGTAGAGACAAAACAGTGCATAAAGACTATGAGAATTGAACGTCTTTATGAATCTACAAATATTTACAAAGTTACCGGTTTAACAGAAGCACAAAAATCAAATTTGCTTGCTTTAGGAGCAGTTGAGGAAAGGTAGAGTGTTGCGAACTGCAAAACGAACGCTGCTATTTCACGATAGAGTCAACTTTCAATGAAGTTCCGATAAAGTCTCTTATATAATAGAGTTTGCGTAAAACTATGCACTAATCTATGGACTTTAAGGAATTGTTGGAATTTACTGATGAAGCTGTCTTCATAAAAGTGGGAAGGCGGTTGAGTGCAGTAGAGATTACCATCCTTAAAGGTTCTTGGGAGAATTTGACCTACGAGCAAATTGCTGGAATTGCTAACTCCTCACTAGTACGGGTAAAACGAGATATTGGTCCTAAACTTTGGCAGTTACTTACTGAAGTACTGGGTAAGAAGGTTAGCAAAAGTAATATGCGCTCTGTTCTTAAACGCCAGTGGAGCAAATCTTTTCAGCCAGACAGAGTGGAGGAAACTTCAGATAATTCCATCCAAAATTATGCTAAAGATTTTCATTCTAATTCTTTCAGCAATGCACTTGCTCCAACATCAAACCCCCCTGTTTCCAAGGAGGAATTCAAGGGGAATGTAGATTGGGGAGAAGCAATTGATGTTTCTGTGTTTTATGGACGCACAGAGGAACTCAATATACTAGAGCAATGGTTGACAAAAGAAGGTTGTCGATTGGTAGGGCTGTTGGGAATGGGAGGTATTGGGAAAACCTCTCTGGCTGCAAAGCTAGCACAACAAGTTCAAGATCGTTTTGAGTATGTTGTTTGGCGCTCGCTCCATAACGCTCCATCACTTTTTGAGCTTTTAGCAAACTTAATTCAATTTTTTTCTCAATCCCAAGTTTTAGAAGTTGATTTGCCAAACAGTCTGGATGGTAGAATTTCTAAACTCATGGATTTTTTACGCAAACATCGTTGTCTGATTGTTCTTGATAATGCTGAGACCATCCTACAAAGTGGTGCGATCGCGGGAAGCTATCGAGAAGGCTATGAGGAATACGGTCAACTGATGAGAAGAATGGGTGAATTAGTTCACGCGAGTTGTGTTGTGGTGACGTCACGGGAAAAACCGAAAGAAGTGGCGTTTCTTGAAGGCAAATCGCTACCGGTTCGCTCACTACAACTGAAGGGTTTAGAGGTGGTAGATGGGCAAAAAATCTTTGAAATTAAAGGGTTATGGGGTTCCGAATCGGAAATACTAGCAGTGGTCGATCGCTATGCTGGTAATGCTTTAGCCTTGAAAATAGTCGCTACAACCATTTTAGATATTTTTAATGGTAATATTTCTAAATTTTTAGAAGAAGATACATCAGTTTACGGTAGCATTCGAGAACTTTTAGATCAACAATTTTCCCGGTTATCAAATTTAGAAAAAAATATAATATATTGGTTGGCAATCGATCGCGAACCAGTGACAATATCAGAGTTACAAGATGATATTATAGCACTGATACTACCCAGAAAATTACTCGAAGCTCTAGAATCTCTGGTCAGGCGATCGCTAGTTGAAAAGAGAGCATCGCTTTTTACATTACAGCCTGTTGTAATGGAGTATATAACTGATAATTTAGTACAACAAATTTGGCAAGAAATTAGTACTCAAAATACTAATTTATTGACAAGTCATGCTTTAATAAAAGCCACAGCTAAAGATTATATTAAAGAGATTCAAACTCGCCTAATTCTTAAACCAGCGATCGATGGTTTGCTAACTGTTTTTAGAAGTCAAGAAAGCCTGAGAAATCAAATTAGAAAAATTTTCTTAAAACTGCGAGAGACCTTACCGCAAGAACAAAATTATATAGCGGGAAATATCTTAAATCTACTTTGTTATTTAAAAACAGATCTGAGTTACTACGATTTTTCATATCTTACTGTTCGGCAAGCCGATCTGCGAAATGTAAATTTGCACAATGTGAATTTTGTGCATGCTAATTTAGAGAGAACGGTATTTGCTGAAAGCTTCAGTGGTATTTTGTCGTTAGTATTTAGCCCCGATCGGAAATTGCTAGCAGTAGGGGATATGAATGGCGAAATTCGCGTATACCAAGTCAGTGATTGGAGACAGTTAAATATCTTAACCGGTCATACGGATTGGGTAACATCAATTGCCTTCAGTCCTGACAGTAGTATTCTTGCCAGTGGGAGTGAAGATCAAACAATCAATCTTTGGAATGTTGCAAACGGACAGCATTTTAATACCTTGCAGGGACACAAAAAAGGAATTTCCTCACTCGTTTTTGCTTCACGACCAAGCCCGAATAATTCAGATAACCAAATAATACTAGCGAGTGGTAGTGATGACAAGACTGTAAAAATATGGGATGTCAGGGATGGTAGGTGCTTAAAAACGCTGCAAGGACATAGTGATATGGTGCGAGCAGTTGTTTTTAGTCCTGACAACCAAATATTAGTAAGTGGTAGCGTAGATACAACACTGAAGTTATGGGATGCAAGGAATGGTAAGTGTTTGAGCACTTTACAGGAAAACAATGAAGGGATTTGGTCAGTTGCTATTAGCCCAGATGGGCACATACTTGCTAGTGCGAGTGGCGGCACAGTTAACGTATGGGATATTCACACTGGGAAATGTCAGATGAAGTTGCAAGGTCATGGCGGTTGGGTGATTTCAGTTGCATTTAGTAAAGATGGGCAAACCCTTGCAAGTGGCAGTTGGGATCGAACAGTAAAATTGTGGAATGTCAGTAACGGTCAATGTCTCAAAACTTTGCAAGGACACAATAATATAATTCGAGCCGTACACTTCAGCCACGATGGTCAAATTCTAGCAAGTGGTAGTGACGATCAATCGCTAAGACTGTGGGATGTTAGCACGGGTCAGTGCTTAAAAACAATGCAGGGGTATAGCAGCAGGATCTGGTCAATTGCTTCGAGCCCTGATGGTCAAATACTGGCAAGTACCAGTCAAAAAATGGTGAAACTGTGGAACATCAATACTGGTCAAAGCTTTAGAAACTTGTTAGGGCATAGTAATGGAGTTCGAGCATTGGCTTTCAGTCCTAACGGTCAAATGCTAGCAAGTGCCAGTGAAGACAAAACCGTCAAGATATGGGATATCAGTACTGGTGAATGTTTGAGAACATTGTACGGACATACGAATTGGGTTTGGTCATTGGCTTTCAGTTATGACGGTCTCACTTTGGCTAGTGGCAGTCACGACTGCACGATAAAGTTATGGAATATTTTTGATGGTAAGTGTTTAAAAACTATACGTGAAGAAAAACATGGAGTTTTGTCAGTAGCTTTTAGTCCAGATGGTCTCACTTTAGCAAGTGGCGGTCACGATCATACAGTCAGGTTATGGAATGTTTTTGATGGTAAGTGCTTGAGAACTTTGCACGAGCATACAGGGTGGGTTTGGTCAATCGCCTTTAGCCCTGACGGGCAAATGTTAAGTAGTGGTAGTGGAGATCACACAGTAAGGCTGTGGAATGTTTTTGATGGTAAGTGCTTGAGAACTTTGCACGGACATACAGGGTGGGTTTGGTCAATCGCCTTCAGCCCTGACGGAAGAATCTTAAGCAGTGGTAGCATGGATCAAACGGTAAAGTTATGGGATATTAAAACAGGTCAATTTCTTAAAACACTAAGGGGACACAATCGGGGAGTTTTGTCAGTCACCTTCAGCCCGAGCGAGTATACTCTGATTAGTAGCAGTGAAGATGAGACATTGAGAATTTGGCAGATCTCAACAGGTCTGTGTGTGAAAATTTTAAGAGATAAAAGACTTTACGAAGGGATGAAAATCGCTAGCGCAACTGGGTTAACAGATGCGACGGTTACCACCTTAAAGACTTTAGGAGCTATAGAGTCTGCATTGGAGCATTTTTCATCTATGTAACAAGTCTTGTTGGTTAAGCCTAAAAATGCGAAAACACGTAGGTTGGGGAGCCACTCACGTGCCCAGAGCAGCGCCGTGCCCAGAGAAGTTGCGGTGAGTCCAGCCCTGAAAGCAGGTTTACGGCACGAGGGGACTGGCGAACCCGTAAGGGCTTGGGGGTTTCCACGTCAGATGCTTCACTTGGGCAAAGACGACAGGTGCTCCAACGGAGGAAACCTCCGCAACGCACTGTCTCCCCAAGACCGCACTGACTCCCCAATAGCAAACTTCGGAGGGTTACCCCCGTTGAGGTGACTGCTCTGGGTTCCCCCCGTTAAGTGACGTGGCGTTTGAGGAACGAAACCCAACTTTACTTTACAGGTATTTGTTGGGTTTTTCCAACGTACAAAAATTCCGATCCGAGCAGTATTGATTCCGAAATTACATTAATCAATTTGTATCTATCAAATAGCTATTAAATTAATTTGTAGAATACATGTCGAACTTCAAAAAATCTGCCGTATTGGTTGCTCTGTTACCATTTATTACCCTTTGGACTCAAGTTGCTAATGCTGAAACCTTAAAGACTAAAAATTTCAACGTCAAAATCACCAGAAATTGCCCGGAAGGATATGTAACTTGCAATAATGTTAGGTACTTTGGCAAGAATTTAAAAACCGGTCAATCGATTAGTCTGACTGGCAAAACTATGCACTCAACTGGTGCAGATGGTGTTACACCAGGACGGTTTCTCGGTTACCAGTTCCGCAATAACAACTATGTTTATCAGGTAACAGCAGACGGCGTTTTGCTAGTTTATCAAGGTAAAAAACTGATACTGAAAGAGCAAGGGGCGTTGACATATTAAAAGACTCTAGTACAGAACGGCGTAAATAAGGCAACCATTAATAACAAGCAAAAAGCTTATGATAAAAGCTTTTACGCCTTCTGCCACGCCACTTGCTGTAGCCTGTGAAACCCGTCCACCGCAGTGGCTCCTCTGCCTGCGTACTTCTGCCTTTTTGTACTAGTTCATTGTTGGTACCCAACCACCATCTACACGTAAGTTTGCACCATTGATGTAATCAGCAAGAGGACTGGCAAGAAAAGTCACAATATGAGCTACGTCTTCAACTTTTCCCAGGGAATTGGTGGGATTGTTCATCAGCCCTCGCAACATATGCTGCTGGATCTGCACTAAGTCTGTACCCCATCCTTGGTTCAAACCAATCTGAAGCATAATGTCATTCAAACGAGGTGTAACAATTGAACCAGGGCTAACGGCATTCACTGCAATCCCTGTTCCAGTCAACTCTTGTGCCAAACTCACTGTTAAGTTGAGGTTGGCAGCTTTGGTTGCTGAATAGTCAGCCACAGACGTTGGTTTTGTTGCTACACTACTGGCGATGTTAATAATACGTCCCCAACCCAATTCTTGCATTTGCGGCAACAGTAACAGGGTTGTGCGTACCATAGAAACAACATTGATATTGTAAAGCTCCAACCATTGGTTGGGGGTGGAGTTCATCCAGCCTCGCATTGAATAAGTACCAGCATTGTTAACCAGAATATCTACAGCACCAAGAACTGATAAAACCTTATGTACTACTTGCTCTGCTCCTCCATCAGTCGCTAAGTCACCAATAGCAACAAACGCTTTTCCACCATCTACTGCAATCTCTCGAACAACGCGACTCGCTTCTTTTTCATTCCGACCATGCACCACTACCGTCACCCCTTCTTTTGCTAGTGCTTTAGCAATACCTTCACCAATTCCAGAGCTACTACCAGTGACAAGAGCGCGTTTTCCTTTTAGTTGCAAGTCCATACTCTCTGCTTCTTATCGATCGAAGATTATTAGTGCTTTTGTGTGGCGGGTTTTTAACCCGCCACGAATACAGGACGGTTGTACCGCAGGAAGTTTTAGTTAGACATTCCTAATGCTGCCACAGGTTCATTTAAGGAAGGAGCAGGAGCAGGACCTAAGGCAACATCACCCCACCGCATGACAGTTGCAGTGGCATTTGCTGCTGCACCAAAAGAATAAACCAGAACCAAATCATTTTCATGAATCTTACCCTCTTGGGCAGCATGGTAGAGATTCGCAAGGGGAAGTACAGGTCCGATGTTCCCATATTTGGGGTAGAGATCGATAGTGCGTTTTGGCTCAATATCGAGTACGCGAGCACCAAATTTTGCAAACCAGGCAGTTGGCGTGTTAAAAATAAAGAAATCAATTTCATCGAGTGTCACATTAGCAGCAGCAGCAGCACCCTCGGTGCAAGTGAGAACAAAATCAGCCGCCGTGTTGCTAATAACTCGATTTGCTCCTTTGCCAGACCTCATAAATAATCGCAACTTGCCCTGATGATCCTCTGCCAATTCAGTGTAAAATGCGCTACAAGTCTCTGCAGAATGAACAATTTTACTACCAAGGATTCCTTGATTGGCTTTGACCGCACTGACGACAAAGGCTCCAGCACCATCACCCGCTATCCACGAGATGGTATCTCTTTCATCAAGAAGACGAGAATAGGCACAGGAAGTAATCACCAGGATATTGCGATAGTCTCCAGACCGCACTAATGTACTGGCGGTTTCTAGTGCAACTATAGCACTTGAACACATGGAATTAAGATTCCAACTCGCACAGCGCAAACCGAGTTCATTGACGAGGAAAGCAGCATTGCCAGCTACGACTTCTTCAGTCCCAAAAGAAGTGACGATCGCAAGATCGATGTCTTCTAACAAAAAATTTCCTGCCTGAAGGGCGTCTCGTGCTGCACGACACTCAAGGGTTAATGACGATTCATCTGAACTGAGTATGCGTCGTTCTACAGCACCACGAAATGGGTCTGATACGTAAGGCATCATCTCCTGGTCAAACGCATTGCCGGGAGTAGAACCAGCAAGAGAAAAGAGCCTTCCCAAGCTTTTTTGTTCGGACTGAGCAACTAGATCTGGGTATTTCTTACGGTAGTAATCGTTTGTACATACGGTATTTGGAAAACTTAATGCTAGAGAGCGAATGCCTACTGAAGAGCCTTTCATATTAACCTCCTTAAGAATTTGTAGTGGTTTGTGAGATCAAACTGTCAATTCGACCTTTTATTGGTACGGGTTCGGTTGGATCGATAACTACATCAACTACGAAAGGAACAGGAGATGCGATCGCTTTCTCCAAAGCTTGTTGAATCTCGGATTCTTTTTGAACACGGATACCATCGGCTCCCATAGCGCAAGCAACCTTAACAAAATCTACTTGCGGAATGTCTGTATCCATATCCTTCAATCCCTCAAATGCCACGCCCTGACGGCACATGTTGTAACATCCATCATTGAGAATAATCCAAACAGCAGGAATTTCATATCTCACAGCCGTACTAATCTCACTATTCATGAGCATGGCACCATCCCCAACAATAGCAACAGCTTTTTTATTGCTTGCTAGTGCAGCACCAACAACGCCCGTGACGAAATGACCCATAGAACCAAAACTCGTACTTGCTCGGTAACGACCTGATTCGGTAAATTGCAGTACATGATTTCCCCAAGCCAGTGAATTACCTGCTTCTGTCATCACTATTGCATTACTCTTCTCAACGATCGTCGCTTGAATTGCATCCATAAGTACTTTAGGACGCACCAAATTTTTCGCAGGTGTATTCACGCTTTTTGGTTCAGCTTGAGACAAAGCAATGGCTGACTCATCTTGATTGTCTGGGAAATACTTTAATAAAGCTTTGACAAACACTCTGATATCAGACTGAATAGCAAATGTCTCAACATAGGGATATGCAGTTCCAGGAACTTCCGGATCAATATCAACGTGTAAAAAACCTCGGTCGGGAACCATAGAAGGATGCCAAAATGAAGTCAGTTCACCAAGGCGCGTTCCAAGTACTAGCGTCCTCAAAGGACAAGACTCTTGCATATACTTCAAAACCGACTCATGTCCGCCGAAGCCCGTAACCCCCACAAATTGAGAATGGTTTTCTGGAAAAATACCCTTGCCACGCGGCGAACACATAACAGCCGCCCCTGTCCTCTCAGCCAGCTGGCGAATTTCTGAAGCTGCTTCTCTCGCACCAAAGCCAACCCAGATGGCAAACGATCCTTCCGACAACAACCCCGCACATTTTGCAATAGCGTCCTCCGTCGTGCTGGGGGGAGCAAGAGAAAGAGCCACTTGTGACAGTGATGTCTTCAATGAACTAACTTGAATATTTCTGGGGATACTCAAGTGTGCAACAAAGCCACCAGGTTGGGCTAAACCTTTTGCAAGCCTGCAATAAATCTCTGGAAGTTCATCATCAGATTCGACGGTAGTCGCATAATGAAACAGAGATTCTGAGGTAAAAATCCCCGTGGTAGGCATTGTATAAGCACTGGTTTCTTGGCAAGCCCACCGTCCGCGCTGAGATGTTGAGGTGGAAGCCGATACGAAAATGACCTTTGCACCCTCCCAACGAGCTGCAAATAAACCTGTTATTGCATTGGTAATGCCAGGACCGGTTGTAGCAAACACCACTATTGGAGAACCACTAGCAAAGTATGCTTCAGTTGCTGCAAAAGCTGCTCCTGCTTCATGACGAAAATGTAGCACCCGAATAGAACTATGTTGCAAGGCATGCCACAAAGGGACAATTGCTCCCCCTGATACACCAAATGCATATTTCACTCCTATTTCTTCTAACATCTTGACTATTACGGATGCAACTGAAATAGGTACAACGTGCGATTGTAAATTTGATTGGCTATTCGTAACAAGTGAGGGAGTTAAAGCAACACTCATAAATTCATTCCTTATTTGACTCTTGATTGTTTGATGGCATTTTCATTAATTAGAAAACGAAGTCGTTATTCAAAAGTCACATTCATTAATTTCGCCTTGTTTGCTAACTTTTATTGATTTCTCGATCTTCAGAATAGCCTACTACCAATTAATACGGTAATTAAGTATTTTTTGCAAAAAATAAAAAATGATGAACTATTTGTAGATATTCATTCTCATGCTTGCAGTTTTTTGCGATAATCCAGTGTGGAGCGTTGCACTTTTCGCCAAGCATGGGGGGTAGTACCATGACAATCGCGGAACTGAGAGTAAAAATGATTGATATTTTGATAACCGACTTGTACAGCAATTTGATTGACGGATTCATCAGTTTTCAAAAGCAAGGAGCATGCTTCTGTTATCCGTCGCAAGATAATCCAATCATTAACCGTTTTTCCTGTCAGCCGTCGCACTAAGTTAGTTAAGTAAGCAGAAGAGTAACCAACGGCTTGAGCAACTTCTTTTAGGCTAATAGGTTTGCGATAATTCAATTCAATGAATTCAAAAACCTCATAAAGACGGGGAATAGACGGGAATAGAGAAGAGATATTATTAAATTTTTGATTCTCTTCAAGAGCTAACAATTTATTTTCTTCTAGATGAACGCGAACAAAATCATTGTTCCTTTCAACTACTGTAAAGCCTGCTGCTTCCAAGTATTTCGTTAAAAAAAACTTGGTTTCGGGAGATTCATTCACTATGAAAATTTCAATCATTCTCTTTTTGACTCTTTAATAAAGTTCTTGATTGATAAGTATGTGTGACTTCAAGAGCACTAATAGATAACTAACATGAATTCAAAAAACTGATTGTTCTTTTGCAAAGTGTAATGTCTAGTCTATGTATAGATACTTCAAATAGATCGTCTCTAAGAAGAAACGAGTTTTTTGGCATTACCGTGCTAACGCTGTAGCGAACTCAATGCAAGTTCTGCATTTGAGTATTCTTCTAGCAAGAATTTATTTTACTATCGAAAAAAGAGAAAATACTGGAGGGAGAGCTACGTTTCTAGGTTCAGAATTCTGGCTCAGAAGAACTCTTGTTTCATACCATACCCGTTTCTCCTATTACATCAAGTTGATTTAATTCTCATTCTTTACTTTTTATATAGTTGCCAACAGAATTAACCTATGCACTTGATGTAAAAGGTTTTGTTCAGCTATAAAGTTACCCATATAGGTACTTGTATTTTTAATTGTTGTCATTAGACGTCTCTAAAAACAATGTAAAGACCAAGCATGGCTAGTCTTTACAGGGATTCTAGAAGATATAAATTAATTCCTAGAGATGTCTTATCGGTCGATCGCCAAACTCTCCATGTGGTTTCACGCTCGGAACAAAACCTAGCGTGTTTAATCGCGCTCGTAACCTATTTCTTCCAAGGTAGCTTCGTACCCATCTCAGTCATCGCAGAAAATACTAGGTAGAGAATAACCGCACTCGCACTCATTAGAAATATAACAACTTCTTTATCCATGTTTGTTTGTCCTAAGAAAATATACTACTCATCTTTAGAGTACTAATATCGTGATTTTCATGCAATATCGCCATCAATTAATAGGTCGTTGCTGTCAACAGATATCACTTGTCTGTGGAAGATGGAAGACAAGGGTGAGAGCCTGATGTATGACCGTATCTTCGGGAGCATCTCGAATTTGCCAATTGCCCTCAGAATAGCATTCTGGGGCTACATAAACAAAGTCCACCTGCGTGGACTTAATAAGAAGTCCTACAGGCGGTGAGTCTAGTCCTACAGGCGCTGAGACCATTGCTGCAGGCGGGTTTCCCGCGCCCTGGTAACTGGCGTATAGCCCTACAGGCATAGCTTCGCATCGCGTAGCGTCTCCGTCAGGAGATACCCGGAGGGACTTAGCCTGTATAGCCGCGATTTCAATCGCAAACGTGTTTTTTCCAAATTGAAATGCTCCCCGTATCTTCAGTATCAGGAGTCGAATTTCAACGACTGGTTACTGTTAAAGCATGGAGATTAAATCCTGCTTAAATAAAGGATGAATAGAAGTTGCTGTTAAAAATTTACGGTTTGTCAGCTGCAAAGTGACATCCTGAATGCCAAAAGTTTCTTGAAGATGCGATCGCAATTGTGCGAGTAAGCCATTACTTTCTTCAAAAGTCATACAATCTACAGTGATGTGAGCGCAAAGCATAACTTGTTCCCTGCTAATTCTCCAAACACGGAGTTGTTCAACATTCACCACTTGAGGAAAAGATTTTAAAGAAGCTTCTACCTCAATGGGGTCGGTAGATGGTGGTGCATATTCCAGAAGAATCAAAAGACTTTCTTGAAGGAGTGGTAAGGCACTCAGACCTGTAAAACCTGCAACAAATAGGCTGATAACTGCATCTGCCCACAACCAATTCCAAAGATGAATCGCTACAGCCGCAAGAATCACACCTAAGGAACTAGCTGTATCCGCGATGACGTGAAGCAAAGCCCCTCGAAGATTTAAGTCATTATGAGAATGAGGATGAAGCAAAGTAATGTTCAGCAAATTGACGATTAAACCGATTGTTGCCACTACCAACATGGGTAAGCCTGAAATCCCTTCTGGGCTGCGAAGGTGATGAATAGCTTCCCAACAGATAAAAAGAGCAATGACAAGCAAACTCAAACCATTTGCCAAAGCTGCTAAAATTTCAATTCGGCGATGACCAAAAGTAGCGCGATCGCCTCCTGGTTTCTGTGCCAACCAACTCGCAAGTAACGATATTCCTAAAGCTGCTACATCAGAGAGAATGTGTTCTGCATCTGCCTGTAAAGATAAACTACCACTCCACAAACCCACGCTCCACTCGGTTACAAAAAATCCAACAAGCAAACAGACAATAATTGACAAAAGTTTAGTTTTATGCGTGTCTGTCGTTACTGTATCTTTGCACGCGCATTCACACTTCTGAACTGAGAGCATAACTTACGAACTTATATGTCAATATATTTCTAACATGGCAACACCCACTTTAGTAGTGAATGAAACCACCCTTTGAAAGTTCCGTACTGGTTCCACCAGCCACTCATATCGCATACGGTTGAACATTTGGGAGCGAAAGAACTGCGCGAGCGTGTAAAATTTGCCTGGTACTAGCAATAAGTCGAACATGATACAATCGCGAATCCCAAGGAACAGTCCTAGAGCTAAGGCTGTCCTATGCTAGAGATGGGCAATATCGTTGTGGGTGAGGTTGTGTTTTTTAGCGTTGTTATTCCGACTTACAATCGCAAGCCAATTTTAGAAAAGTGCCTGCGAGCTATGGAAAATCAGAAACTGATAAACGATCGCTTAGATGGTTATGAAGTTGTTTTGGTAGATGATGGCTCGACAGACGGTACGCTGGAGTGGTTGGACACATACAAAAGCGAGTTTCCCCACGTGCGAACATTTCGTCAAGCTCATAAAGGTCCAGCTGCTGCTCGAAATTTGGGTGTTGAGAAGGCTTTAGGCGATACAATCGTTTTTATTGACAGCGATCTCGTTGTAAAAGAGAATTTTTTGCAAGCCCATGCCGATGCACTCACCCAAGGAAAAGAGAAATTGGGGAGCGATTGCATATTCACTTATGGGGAAGTCATCAATACTTGTAACTTTGACAATCCCACATCCGAACCCTACAAAATTACAGATTTTTCTGCTGCTTTCTTTGCTACAGGAAATGTAGCGATCGCAAAACATTGGCTGGAAGAAGCAGGGCTTTTTGACACCAGCTTTCAACTTTATGGATGGGAAGATTTAGAATTAGGCGTTCGCCTAAAGAAACTAGGTTTAAAACTTATTAAATGTCCGGAGGCAGTTGGTTTTCACTGGCATCCTCCCTTTAGTTTAGAACAAATTCCCCGCTTAATAGACAAAGAAATTCAACGCGGACGTATGGGCGTTTTATTTTATCAAAAGCATCCCACTTGGGAAGTACGAATGATGATTCAAATGACTTGGCTGCATCGCGTGCTCTGGGGAATTCTTTCCCTCAATGGATTTCTTAACGAACGGACAATGGCTCCATTTCTACAGTGGTTGATCCAACTTGGCAAGCCACAGTTAGCATTAGAAATCGCCCGGATTTTTTTAAACTGGTATAACGTTAAAGGCGTGTATGAAGCATATGGACAGGGGCTAGGGAGCAGGGAATAGGGAGTAGGGAATTTTGTACTTTACTTTCGTATTTTCTCTCTACTCACCATTGCCCATTCGCCATTCCCCATTCGCCAAAATGTGCTAACCTTGTATGGTTCACCAATCTCGCACATCCAAGGGTTCGGGTGTTTCCTGATGTTGGGAAATCCACTTGGATGGAGGTTTAACCCGAATAGGAGTTAAAGAATATGCCAGTTGTTTCATTGGCTCAGATGATGGAGTCAGGGGTTCACTTTGGGCACCAAACCCGTAGGTGGAATCCAAAAATGTCTCCTTATATATATACATCCCGCAACGGAGTCCATATCATCGACTTGGTACAAACAGCCCAGTTGATGGAAGAAGCGTATACTTATATGCGAGGGCAAGCTGAGGCGGGTAAAAAGTTCTTGTTCGTTGGAACAAAGCGTCAAGCAGCAGGGATTATTGCTCAAGAAGCGGCTCGTTGTGGTGCTCACTACATCAACCAGCGTTGGTTGGGAGGAATGCTCACCAACTGGACGACCATCAAAACTCGCGTAGATCGTTTGAAAGACTTGGAACGCCGGGAAGAAAATGGTGCTCTCGATCTGCTACCAAAGAAAGAAGCGGCAATGCTACGTCGGGAAATGGCAAAGCTTCAGAAGTATCTGGGTGGTATTAAAACCATGCGGAAAGTTCCCGATGTAGTCGTGATCGTAGATCAGCGCCGAGAGTATAACGCAGTTCAGGAATGCCAGAAACTCAGCATTCCCATTGTGTCCATGTTAGATACAAACTGCGATCCGGATGTTGTAGATATTCCAATTCCGGCAAATGATGATGCTATTCGGTCAATTAAATTGATCGTGGGCAAACTAGCAGATGCCATATACGAAGGTCGTCACGGTCAATTGGATGTAGAAGAAGAATACGAAGATTACGAAGGCGCTGAAGAAGACTTCGACTACGAAGAAAGCGAAACAGATTATTCTGACGCTTTCCCAGAAGACGAAGACGAAGAATAATAGATCTTAAATGCTAATGGCTAATGGCTAATAGCTAATGGTGAGACCAGTGGTGTAGGTGGGTTTCCCCTGCAAGCAACTGGCGTATAGCCCTTACGAGCGTAGCTTCGCAATGCGAGGCGTGTTGCGCCAGCGACGAGAGCGTCTCCGTAAGAAGATCAAAGCTAATAGTTAATGGTAAAAACCAATTAGCAATTAGCAATTAGCAATTAGCAATTAGCAATTAGCAATTAGCAATTAGCAATTAGCTCTTAACCATTAAGTAGGAATTGAGGCAACATGGCGGAAATATCTGCAAAAATCGTCCAAGAGCTACGCCAGAAAACTGGTGCTGGTATGATGGACTGTAAAAAAGCACTGCAACAAACTGATGGTGATGTAGAAAAAGCTATCGAGTGGCTGCGCCAAAAAGGTATTGCAAAAGCCGAGAAGGGAGCAGGACGGATTGCAGCAGAAGGTCTAGTGGACAATTATATTCAACCGGGTGGAAGTGTTGGCGTAGTTATAGAAGTTAACTGCCAAACTGATTTTGTTGCCCGTAATGATGCTTTCAAAGCCCTTGTTCAGAACTTGGCAAAACAAGCGGCGAATGCTGACAGTGTTGAGTCCTTATTGACTCAACCTTATATAGAAGATCAAAGCGTCAAGGTTGAAGATTATCTCAAGCAAACTATTGCCCAGTTAGGTGAAAACATTCAGGTTCGCCGATTCACCAAATTTGACCTTGCAGAAGGGACACAAGGAGTTATAGACAGTTACATTCACACGGGCGGTCGCGTCGGTGTGTTGGTTGAACTGAACAGCCAAGCTGAAGCAGGGGCTGGAAACGAGCATCTCCAAACTCTAGCACGCAATGTTGCCATGCAAATAGCAGCTTGCCCTAACGTTGAATATGTCAACGTCGATGAAATTCCTGCTAATGTTGTTCAAAAGGAAAAAGACATCGAAATGGGGCGTGATGACTTGGGTAACAAGCCACAGAACATTAAGGAAAAGATTGTTCAGGGACGAATTGAAAAACGCCTCAAAGAAATGACTTTGCTGGATCAACCTTACATTCGCGATCAAAGTATCACTGTTGAGGAATTGATCAAGCAAAGTGCAAAACAAGTAGGCGGAAGCGTCCAAGTCCGTCGCTTTACTCGCTATGTACTGGGTGAGGGGATCGAGAAGCAAGAAAGCAATTTTGCTGAAGAAGTGGCTGCTCAAATGGGTACTAAGTAAAATTACTTTGTTTACCTAAAAGATGACCATTAGGCGTAAGGAAGCCACCCTCGCAAGCGTCTTTATGCGTGTTGAGAGGAGTTGTATTGGGCAGTACTAACTGTTTGATGTAGGTGGGCAGTGCCCACCTACTAAAAATATTTATTGATATATTAAACTAGCGTCCTTAAACAAATTTATCCTACAATAATTAAGTGCATTTGTACCATATTCGGTTCAGATGGGCGGTAAACTAAAGATATGGCAAGAGCTATTGAACGAATAGAACGGGATATTCAGGCATTAGAAGAGGCGATTCGGGCGATCGCTAAAGAACTTCACAATGCTTACGCCAACTATTTAACGACTTTGGGAAAAACTGTACAGCAACAGTTAAATCAAGCAACTTACCACCTATGTACCCAAGGGTACCCTGAAAGTTTCTTGAGTTTGTCCTTAAATCAGCGCCAGCAATTGCAACAATCAGTCCGGAAGTTCGGTCAGCAAACAGCCGAACAGTTGCAAGCTTTAATGAAAAGCGAGCAGCAGGAAGCCAGTCTAGAACAGAAGAATGAGGAAGAACGGGAAGATGAGGACAATGAGCCAGATGAGGACGATGAGAAACAAGGGGAAAATAAGAAAGATGGGGAAGATGGTACAAAAGAGGAAGTGACGAGTGTTGAAGCAAGCAAACAAGAAAGCGACAAAGGAGAAAATTCCTCATTGTTTGTCTCGCCCCCCTTGTCCCCTCGCTCGGCTGTATCCGCCTTCCTTTCCTTGTCGTCGCGATCGCCAGTACCCCTACCTCCATTTCCCAACTCCGCGAATCCCATCGAAATACTCAAATGGCAGCATGGCTTGGAAAGAGCAATGCAAGATAAGCTGAAATTGGTTTCACGTGATGCCAATCTTCTGTTACAGAGATGCGGGATACTGCCTAAAAAATTACCGGAACCGATTTTGGAAGCAGCAGCAGCTGCTGCTTCTGAAGCTGCTACTGAAGTAATGCCAGGACCACCTAACTTACTCAGCTTAGTCATTGAAGTTGATGGCGAACAGCAGTCAGAAGAACCCAATTTGACACAGATTATGGCTCTTAACCTGCGACTTGGAGAAATTGAGTTTAATGACGTAACCCTGTCATCCTGTCGCAAGCAGATCCGAAGTATTCTCGTTCAACTAAATAAGCTAGCACAAGAGTACCAAAAGAAACAGCGAGAACGCTCAATTGCTGAAGCAGAAGCAGCATGGCGTGCTATTTGGTCTGATGAATTTTAGATTTTGGATTTTCGATTTTAGATTCAATCCAAAATCCCAAATCCAAAATCCTAAATTTTAAATCCGATGATGAATGACAAGCCAGATTGGATACGATTACAGAAAGCCCTAGCTATAGAATCAGAACAAGGTTTTACCGATTTAATGGGTAAGCAGTACCGCTTCAGTGAGTTTTTTACCCTAACTTTCGGCAAATTTCCCACGGGTTTGCCCACCAATGAACGGCGTCGCTGGCAAGAATTATCTGTTGAATTCGCTAATTATTCCAATCTGGGCTTGCAAGATAGACAGCGTTTAATCTCAGAAACTCGCAAATATCTTTATCAATTACAGCAAACTGTTGATAAGGAAACAATCGTATCTTCTTCATCTCCATCATCTCCTTCGTCCCCTTCATCTTCATCTCCTTCATCCTCATTCACCTACTCTCGAATTCTTTCTTCCCAAGCCCCAACTCCTAGCGTCCAATCTCCAACCCCCAATCCCCATGTTGCGGGAACTCCGAGTTCTCAAATTCCCAATCCCCAATCCAAAATCATTGCCGAAGTGAGTCGGAGACTAGCTCCCAAAATTGACCAAAAACTCAGGGAATTACCAGAAATAGGAATCAAAAAAGCAGGAAGTTTAGAGCGTCTTGGCTTGGAGACAGTGCGCGACTTGCTTTTTTACTATCCCCGCGACCACATTGATTATAGCCGTCAAGCTCATATCCGCGAGTTGGAGGCGGGGGAGACCGTAACGATAGTCGCAACAGTCAAAAGTTGCAATTGCTTTAGCAGCCCTAAAAATCAAAAGCTAACAATTTTAGAATTATCGCTGCGCGATAATACCGGACGCATTAAGATTAGTCGGTTTTTCGCAGGTACGCGCTATAGCAGTCGCGCATGGCAAGAAAGTTTAAAGCGGCGCTATCCTCAGGGTAGTATTGTAGCAGCGTGTGGATTGGTTAAAGGAAGCAAGTATGGGTTAACTCTAGAAGATCCAGAAATAGAAGTTTTAGCGCATCCCGGCGATACGATAGAGTCACTCAGTATCAATCGAGTTTTACCAGTTTATGCCTTAACAGAGGGTGTTGGTGCGGATCTCGTGCGTCAAGCAGTTACGGCTGTTTTACCTTGTGCTTCCTCTCTCAAAGATCCCTTACCAAGTGGGTTGCGAGGTAAGTATGAATTGATGGAATTGAAGGAAGCGGTTGCTAACATTCACTTTCCTTCCGATAGTATGACCCTGCAAGCAGCCCGTCGTCGTCTTGTTTTTGACGAATTCTTTTACTTGCAATTGAGTTTACTACAACGGCAACACTATGCCAAGGCAAGCCAAACCAGTGCTGTTCTTGCACCTAAAGGAGAGTTGCTGGAAAAATTTTACGAGATATTGCCTTTTAAACTGACTAACGCACAGCAACGAGTTGTTCATGAAATTCTCAACGATTTGCAAACATCTGTACCGATGAATCGTTTGGTTCAAGGAGATGTTGGTTCTGGTAAAACCATTGTGGCTGTGATTGCTATCCTGGCGGCTATTCAATCTGGGTATCAAGCAGCACTGATGGCTCCTACTGAAGTTTTGGCAGAACAACATTATCGTAAGTTAGTGAGTTGGTTTAATCTTTTGCATTTACCAGTAGAATTACTGACTGGTTCTACAAAAATGGCAAAAAGAAGACAAATTCACGCTCAGTTAGAAACTGGTGAATTGCCTTTGTTGGTGGGAACTCATGCATTGATTCAAGACCCTGTTAATTTTCAACGTTTGGGTTTGGTCGTTATTGATGAACAGCATCGCTTTGGGGTGGAACAACGGGCAAAGTTACAACAAAAAGGCGAGCAACCTCACGTTCTAACGATGACAGCAACTCCAATTCCGCGAACACTGGCGCTCACAATACACGGGGATTTGGATGTCAGCCAAATTGATGAGTTACCGCCCGGACGGCAAAAAATTCAAACAAATATTCTAACCAGTCAGCAGCGCACCCAAGCTTACGACCTCATCCGCAGAGAGATTGCTAAAGGACAACAAGTTTACGTGGTATTGCCATTGGTGGAAGAATCAGAAAAATTAGATGTGCGATCGGCAGTGGAGGAGCATCAAAAGTTACAAGAAAGTATTTTTCCTGAGTTTCAGGTGGGGTTGCTCCACGGTCGCATGAGTTCAGTGGATAAAGACGAAGCGATCGGTAAATTTCGGGCTAATCAAACTCAAATTTTAGTTTCGACCACTGTTGTAGAGGTAGGTGTAGACGTACCAAATGCAACAGTTATGCTCATAGAAAATGCGGAACGCTTTGGTTTATCGCAATTGCACCAATTACGAGGACGTGTTGGTAGAGGTGCGGCTCAATCTTACTGTTTGTTAATGAGCAGTTCTAGAAGCCCGGATGCACAGCAACGCCTGCGAGTTTTGGAACAGTCCCAAGATGGCTTTTTTATCTCTGAAATGGATATGCGTTTTCGCGGTCCCGGACAAGTTTTAGGAACTCGTCAATCTGGTGTACCGGACTTTACTTTGGCTAGTTTGGTAGAAGATGAGGAGGTCTTAGTTTTAGCGCGACAAGCAGCAGAAAAGGTGATAGAGATAGACGCAAGTTTAGAGCGATGGTATTTGATGAAAGAAGAGTTGAAATATCGGTACGAGCGGTTAATGGGTGGGGCAATTTTGACATAACTGATTTTGCGTATATTTTTATCAATAACACGAAAAATTGGAATTTCTAGCCTGCTTAGGCTGGCTTCGTTTGTATAGCCTCACCCTTATAGGGTGTAGGTGCAAGATATCGGCTAACTCTGTTATAATCGCGTAAATTTCTTGATTGTTGTCGTTATTGTTGTTTGCGTTAGTTATTAGTTATACCTCTTTTAAGCCATACAAAATCTACTATTAAAAACCAACTAGTACAGTTCGGCGTAAATAAAGCAACCATTAGTAACAGAGAAAAAGCTAACAGTTAAAGCTTTTGCGCCTTCTGCCACGCCACTTGCTGTAGCCTGTGAAACCCGTCCACCGCAGTGGCTCCTCTGCCATCGTACTTCTGCCTTCGTGTACTAGGTAAACCAACCACTTCTCCAACGATGCGCTGGGTATTTCAATGCTTTCAATCCATCCATATTCTTATACTTAATAATCAAAAATAAATATCTAATTTAAATGAGGATAGGCAATTCATATTCAGCCTTCTACCAGATAATTGCCGGCAAGGCTTCTTGAATAACGGAAACAATAAGACTATTACTCATAAACTTTCATTAATTTTTCTGGATCGATAAGTTATTATTAATGTATTCATAAATATCTACAAATTGTATTGAATTAAAATTTACCTTACAGTGTTGCGACAAAAGCTGAGAATAGCAGAAATTGTACCGGATTTGATTGAGACAGTTTATAGTATTAGCTATCGGAGCAAAGCGCCGTAACGTTTTGTACCAAAGGATGAAAAACTGTGTCTTTTTGATAGACTAGGTCAATTTCCATTGGTATTTAGGGCACAAGATAAATACGAGGCTGTAAAGCTTCAGTTAACTGGTATTGCTTAAAAACTTGGGCAATGGAATCTGTTTTACCCGACAATGAAGCTTTGAGGCTTGAAGCACTTTTGCGCTATCGAATCCTTGATACATCATCAGAAGTAGCATTCGACGAGTTAACCAGTCTTGCGGCTTTCATTTGCAAGACTCCGATCGCATTGATTACCTTAATAGATAGCGATCGCCAGTGGTTTAAATCTAAAGTGGGATTAACAACTTCTGAAACTCCTCGCAGTGCCGCATTTTGTGCCCATGCTATTTTGCATAAAGAGCCACTGATCGTTCCAGATGCGTTGCAAGATCCCCGCTTTGCTACTAACCCTCTAGTCACTGAAGATCCTCACATCCGGTTTTACGCAGGTGCGCCTTTGACAACACCACAAGGTTTTCGGATTGGAACATTATGTGTTATTGACCGGGTACCGCGCCAACTTAACTTAGAGGAAATCACCGCCCTTGAAGCACTTAGTCGTCAGGTTGTCAGCCAGATAGAACTTCGCTATTTAAAAAAATCATTGCAGCAACAAGAAAGCTATTTTCGTGCCATTGTGGAAGTAGAGCCAGAATTATCCATTACGCGAAATCTGAAAGAGCTCAAGCACGCAGAAGATGCTTTGCGACGTGAGAAAGAATACATCAGTCATATTGTAACTGCTGCTCCAACTTTGATTTGTGGGATTGCTCCTGATGGGATGACTACCTTTGTAAATCCCATAGTTAGTGAAGTCACGGGTTATAGCAGTGATGAACTTGTGGGAAAAAATTGGTGGCATATTTTCTATCCAGATGGCGAATACTGGCAAGTTGAGCAACTGTTCCGTGATTTTGAGAAGGGACAAGTGATTAACTACGAAATGAGACTGACTACCAAGCACGGACAGAAACGAGTGATTTCGTGGAACTCGGTCAATCGTTGGAACGATAGCGGTACATTGTTGGAGGTAATTGGTATTGGTGCGGATGTCACACAGCAAAGACAGTCAGAGATTGCTTTATACCAGCAAACTCAACGAGAACATTTGATGGCAGAAATGGCAAAGCATATTCGTCGGTCGCTAGATCTAGAGGAAATTTTAAAGACAACGGTTTCAGAAGTGCAGCAATTCCTTCAGTGCGATCGCGTTTTCATCTATCGCTTTCATCCCGATTGGACCGGTAGTATAGTGGTTGAGTCACTTGCGCCCGGTTGCAAGAGCGTTCAGGGGACTATCATCAAAGATTCTTTTTTCCAAGAACTCTCTCTTCGCCCATTTTACGAACAGGGAAAGATTCAAGCTGTTGCGGATATATACACATCAAATCTTGCACCTTGTCACATAGCATTGCTCGAACAATTGCAAATTCGCTCGAATCTAGTTGTCTCCATTGTAGTAGAAAACGGAGGAACGGGGGCATCTTCTCAACTTTGGGGGCTCCTTGTTGCCAACCATTGTTTTGAGCCACGAGGGTGGGAACCTGTAGAAATTAATTTACTCAAACAGTTGGGAACTCAAGTGGCAATTGCCATTCAGCAATCCGAACTTTATCAACAAGCACAAACAGAACTCCTCGAACGCAAGCGCACGGAAAAGTTGCTTCTCAGTACCCAAAATCAGCTTCAGCACCTTCTTGCTTACAGTCCGGCGATTATTTATAGCTGCAAGCCATCGGGATACTTTGGAGCGACTTTCGTTAGCGATAACGTGTTTAACATTTTGGGATATGAGCCCCAAGAGTTTACAAGCCATTCTCAGTTTTGGTTTTCTCACATCCATCCAGATGACCGGAACCGCGTGCTTGCTGAATTAGTGCAGTTAACCCACCGAAAACACTTTGCTTATGAATACCGCTTTTTGCACAAGAACGGTTATTACCGATGGATGTATGATGAACTGAGACTGGTGACAGATGCTGAAGGAAATCCCATAGAAATTGTGGGATGCTGGCAAGATATTAGCAGTTCTCGATTCTAGCCTGCTTGCTGACGTGACAAACCACTTAAAGGCATTCCCAGGCGGAGCCTGGGAAAAGGGGTGAGCCAATCTGTAATAGCTCGCAGTCGCCAGTCCATAGGCTCTCGTCCCCAATTCCTAAGTAAATTCGATTGTATCAACGAAATTTAGAATGCTCTCTTCGATCCTTTGAGACTCTTGTTCAATTGAACCGGGAGTTTCTCCATCAAAAAAGCTGCGCTGGCTGCTAACTATATATAGGAAATTACCACTGGTAAATCCTAAAAGTCCCCGATAGGCATCTAATCTGCTAGCAGTTCCGTTGTTTCCCGTTTTAGAAATGTTTGAACCTTCAGGCATATCAACTAGCACAAAGTACGCACCATCCAATGCGTCCTCTATGTACTTAGTATGTTTTACCCGTGCATCTGGTAAATTTGCAACAATTCCTTGAGGTACATACTGTTCTAGGAGAAGCGATCGTAGATATTCTTCGTGTCCTATAGATTCAATTTCCTTTTTTTGCTGTGATGTCAAGCGAAAGTAATCAATTCTTAATAGAGTTCCAAAGTCATCAGAAAAGCTAACTAACCCTTCTTGCGCTTGAACTCTACCACCTCTTTGAGTGTCTACAGGAATCGGAACTACAAAATTCTTTCCTGGAGACTCATACATTTGTGGTTCGGAACCTTCATCAAACCCTGGTGCATCATCATCTAGAAATTCTTCATCTTCTAATTCTTCCTCTACGTCTTCAAAAGCGGCTATAACTTCGTCTCTGACTTCCTTGGCTTCATCATCTTTAATTTCCAACGCTTCTTGTAACTTTTTTAGTAAATTCATTTTTCCTTTCGGAATCACTATTTCTTCCTCATCAACAAGAAGGCTAACCCCCGCCGCATAAGCATCAAGTGTTAAGTCTTCCGAGAGGGAACTCTTTGCTGCGTTAAATAATGCTCCTACACTATCTTCTTCCGCTATAGCTATCAGTTTATCTAGAAGCTCTAACATTTGATCATCTGAATATTCTTCAAAAACTTCTAGAAATTCCCACAGAATATCGGCTATATAGTCTGGATCTACTTCGTCTAAGCTAGAATCAGCCGCCGAAGTTACAACTCCAATCGCTGCTACCGCTTCTTGTGCGGTCAGTTTCTCTTTAGTTGTTTTCGTGGAGTTAAAGATTTTGTCGTATTTGCCCATGACTGCTCCCTCCGTAAAAGCTGTTGGTGCTATCAAAACTTTAGTGTTAATGGGTAGTTTACCAAGCGAGGGAGTCCCCTAATCCTAGATCTTCCGTAAAACTTTCTTCTTGCTACAGATAAGGCATACAGGAAGCAGTCAGGCAAAAAAATCTTTATAAAACTTAATTTGAACATTTGAATCCGTAGCGATCGCTAGACAATTTTCCGAAAAAGTTTTGTCTGTCAGTGAAGCTAAATAAATGAGGTTGAAATCTAAAAAAACGTACAGGCATTAAAAAGATCGGTGATATATAATACATATAGGAAGGCGATCGAGAAGAATCAGGGATCAATCTTAAAGGGGTTATTTTAGATGGATACAGCAACAAAAAATACTTTATCGCACTCATCATCTATCGAGCGATCGCTCATTCTCTGGTTTGATGAGGTTGGGATTGCGGATATACCAATTGTTGGTGGTAAAAACGCATCCTTGGGTGAGATGATTCAACAACTTACACCGAAAGGTGTAAATGTACCTATTGGATTTGCTACCACGGCTTATGCTTACCGATATTTTATTCAATCGGCTGGGTTAGAAGAGAAACTGCGAAAACTGTTTTCTGACCTAGATGTAGAGGATGTCAAAAATTTGCGAGAACGAGGGAAAAAAGCAAGAGCATTACTACTCCACACACCATTTCCAACACCACTAAGAGAAG
This sequence comes from Tolypothrix campylonemoides VB511288_2, assembly GCF_045999855.1. Taxonomy (NCBI): domain Bacteria; kingdom Bacillati; phylum Cyanobacteriota; class Cyanophyceae; order Nostocales; family Tolypothrichaceae; genus Tolypothrix; species Tolypothrix campylonemoides. The sequence continues at coordinate 69,667 of NZ_JBFPMW010000002.1, read as the reverse complement.
CCATTGTGGAAGCTTACAAGCTTCTGTGCAAACGATACAATCCAGATACAGACGTAGCTGTACGCTCTAGTGCAACGGCTGAAGACCTTCCTGATGCTAGTTTTGCAGGTCAGCAAGAAACATATCTCAACGTAACTGGGGTAGAGAGTGTTTTAGCAGCATGTCATAAATGTTTTGCATCTTTATTTACAGATAGAGCTATTTCTTATCGACATATTAAGAAATTTGACCATTTTAGCGTTGCTCTTGCTGTTGGTATACAAAAGATGGTGCGTTCTGACCTAGCATGCTCTGGCGTCATGTTCTCAATTGAAACCGAAACGGGTTTCAAGAACTCTGCATTGATTACAGCAGCATACGGCTTGGGGGAAAATGTAGTTCAAGGATCTGTTAACCCAGACGAGTACTATGTTTTTAAACCAACTTTACGAGAAGGTTACAACCCAATCGTTGATAAAAGATTGGGGAGTAAAGAATTAAAAATGGTCTATGATGATGGCACAAAATTTACAAAAAATATCTTAGTGCCTCAAATAGAAAGAAATAAATATGCTTTAACAGATGAAGAAATTTTACAACTCGCTCGTTGGGCTTGTTTAATAGAAGACCATTATTCTCAAGTTCACAACACCTACACCCCAATGGACATCGAGTGGGCAAAAGATGGTATCACAAACGAATTGTTTATTGTCCAAGCCCGACCGGAAACAGTCCAATCACAAAAAACGCAAAATGTTTTAAGGACGTATCGTTTTACAGGGAGCGGAGCATGGGGGATCGGGACTGGGGAAAAGTTAGCTCAATCGCCAATTGCCAATTCTCAAGCGCCAAAAGCACTAGTTATAGGACGTGCTATTGGAGAAGCAATCAGTCAGGGAAAAGCTCACCTGATTACAGATATACACAAACTTGAAGATTTCCAAGCGGGAGAAGTTTTAGTCACAGATAGAACGGACCCTGATTGGGAACCAATTATGAAAAAAGCCAGTGCGATTATCACCAATCAAGGGGGGCGTACCTGTCATGCAGCAATCATTGCACGAGAATTAGGTGTACCTGCCATTGTAGGATGTGGCAATGCTACGGAAATTTTGAAAAACGGTCAAGAAATTACCATTTCTTGTGCTGAAGGGGAAGAAGGAAGAGTTTATGAGGGATTATTGCCTTTTGAAGTGCAAGAAGTGACCTTAGAAGATTTACCTCGCACTCGCACTCAGATATTGATGAATGTGGGTAACCCTCAAGAAGCATTTAGCCTATCTGCAATTCCCAATGATGGAGTCGGTTTGGCAAGAACAGAGTTTATTATTGCCAACCACATCCAAACCCATCCAATGGCACTGATTCATTATGACAAGCTAGATGATGAATTTGTCAAAGATAAAGTGGCGACAATAACCGCACTTTATGATGATAAACCCCAGTATTTTGTCGATCGCCTCGCTCAAGGGATTGGGAGAATTGCTGCTGCTTTTTATCCCAAACCAGTTATAGTGCGAATGTCAGATTTTAAGAGTAATGAATACGCTAACTTGTTGGGTGGGAAGCAGTTTGAACCAGAAGAAGAAAACCCAATGCTCGGCTGGCGGGGTGCAGCACGTTACTATGATGAAGGCTACAAAGAAGCGTTTGCTTTGGAGTGCCAAGCAATGAGACGAGTGAGGGACGAGATGGGATTAACAAACGTAATTCCCATGATTCCCTTCTGTCGCACTCCCAATGAGGGGCGTCTGGTGTTGGAAGAAATGGCAAAAAATGGTTTAAAGCAGGGTGTCAACGATTTGCAAGTTTATGTCATGTGCGAGTTACCCAATAATGTCATTCTGGCTGACGAGTTTGCACAAGTGTTTGATGGGTTTTCTATAGGTTCCAATGACTTGACTCAACTAACACTGGGGTTGGATAGGGATTCTGCTTTAGTGTCGCGATTATTCGACGAACGCGGTGAGGGAGTCAAGCAAATGGTCAGGTTGGCGATCGCCGCTGCTAAAAGGTACAATCGGAAAATTGGCATTTGCGGTCAAGCACCCAGCGATTACCCAGAATTTGCTCAATTCCTAGTGGAACAAGGAATTGATTCCATTAGCCTCAATCCCGATTCCGTGTTAAAAACCATGTTGGAGATCGCTAAAGTAGAAAATACACAGTGACTCATGACTAGCGACCAGTGAATAAAAAAATATTTTACCTTAGCATGGCGAGTGTATTTTTGCTATCACTCGCCTTCCGATTTTGGGGATTGGGACGATTCAATACCCTTGTTTTTGACGAAGTTTACTATGCTAAATTTGGCAACAACTATCTGACCAATACCCCATTTTTTGACGGTCATCCACCATTAGGAAAATACATTATTGCCATAGGAATTTGGATTGCCAATCACATTCCTTTTTTACAAAACCAGGTCAATGGGTTAACTGGGTCGGTGATGTCACCCATCAGTTATCGCTGGATCAATGCTTTTTCTGGCTCATTTATTCCTGTGATTGTTGGGGCGATCGCTTATCAAATCAGTTACCGTCGCAGCTTTGCCTTTCTAGCTGCATTGTTTGCAGCGTGTGATGGTATATTTCTTGTAGAATCCCGCTATGCCTTAATCAATCAATATATTGTCATTTTCGGCTTATTGGGACAATTGTGTTTGATTCTGGCACTTGCCAAACAGCACTTACGGCGTACCTTTTGGTTAGTCATTTCTGGAGTCGCTTTTGGTGCTTCTTGTGCTACCAAGTGGAACGGTTTGTGGTTTCTGCTAGGTGCTTATCTTATGTGGATAATAGCTTGGGGAAATCGGTGGTTGCAATCTTTTCACTTGAAGAGAGTCAAGAGCAACGAGCAATCCCAAGATGAATTTGTTCATCATCATGCTCAAAATAATTCTGTTGAAATAGAAAGTCAGGAAACTTCTGTTTTGCCTTTATCTTTGACCTCATTACCCATTGGCAAAAGAAAGACGAAATATATAAACCCCTATAGACTAGAAGCTAAGCCTACTCCACTAAAAAAATTAACTCAACTGAATATTTTTCAGATTCTATTTTTTTTAGGAATCATTCCTGCGATTGTGTACAGCCTTATCTGGATTCCACACCTACACTTAGATACAAGATATGGGTTTGTAGAAGTTCACAAGCAGATTTTAGGATTTCACGAACGTCTGGGTAATAGCTCTAAAATACATCCTTACTGTTCTCCTTGGTATACATGGCCTTTCATGATTCGACCAATGGCGTATTTCTACCAAACAGCAACGAGTATTAAAGATCCAATTCCTGTCATAGGTCCTCCTCTTCCTACAGGTGCAGGGAAAGTTATTTATGACGTTCATGCCATGGGCAATCCCTTATTATGGTGGTTTGGTGCTGCTGCGCTTTTATTTTTCTTAGGAGTCTTAATTCGACAATTTGCCAAGCTTTGGATTGAGCAAAAACGTTTTTTCCTGTCTGCTGAATTCAGCAACGAGACTTGGATTGTTTTGTATTTCTTAGTCAATTATGCCGCAAATTTACTCCCTTGGGTAAAAGTCAACCGATGCCTTTTTATCTATCACTACATGACAGCTGTGGTCTTTGCATTTCTGGCGATCGCTTGGCTTGTCGATTGGTGCATCCGCAGTTACTATACTCAAATGCGTGCTGTTGGCCTGACTCCTACCATTTCAATTATTATAGCCTTTATTTTCTGGTTGCCGATTTATTTAGGTTTACCCCTATCAAATTTTGAGTTTAGACCCGTAAGGAGCTGGGCTGTTGGCGTGACTCTTACCTTTTTGATTATTGCAGCCTTTATTTTCTGGTTGCCGATCTATTTAGGTTTACCCCTATCAAATTTTGAGTATAGACCCGTGAGGATGTGGTTTAATTCTTGGATTTAATTGTTAGTGGTTAGTTGTTAGTAGGGTCGGCAATGCCGACCCTAACTTTTCAAGAGATTTTTTAACATAAATACACATCTGCCGTGCAAGCAATCACTGACTTTTAATATTTATTATCTGAAACATAAATTGACAATCGTCTAAACTAATGTAAGCTACACTACTGTAGTAATGCAAGTCAAAGTCCTGAGGAAAAGTAGAAAGAAAGCCGAGCGGTCACTATTAGGAAAAATTTTGTTAACTTTATAGAATACGTGCTGCTGTTTGAAAATTTATCAACTGTCAAAAACTGAAAAGTTTGTAGTTTGTGTTCTTTTGAGAAATTTTATCAGAAATTCACAAAATTACGTAAAGTTACTCTACTATTAACAATAGAGGTTCATAGTGCTTAAGGATTTACAACAAGACATTAACGTAACTAGCTTAAAAGAAGCACCCATTCATGTTTCCGGTCAAGTTCAACCCCATGGAGTTCTTCTTGTTCTGAAAGAACCTGAATTAACTATATTGCAAGTTACCACCAATGTCTCTTCAGTATTTGGGATAGCTCCGATAAATTTGCTGCACCAAAAACTGGAAGATTTACTCGATCCTTTTCAAATAGAAAGAATAAAAGCAGGACTGTTAGAAGATAGTTTGGATTTCATCAATCCTACAAAAATTTGGGTGCGGAAAAAAGGTGATGAATATGTAGTCTTTGACGCAGTCTTTCATCGCAACCCAGAAGGATTGTTGATTTTGGAATTAGAGCCTGCTATTGCTCAGGACAATATTCCCTTTTTAAGTTTTTATCATTTAGCGAGAGCATCCATTAATCAACTGGGGGAAACTAGCAATATTAGGGAGTTCTGCCAAATTATTGTCCAAGAAGTCCGGAAAGTCACCGGATTTGATAGGGTAATGCTTTATAAATTTGATGCAGACGGACATGGCTCTGTTATTGCTGAAGAAAAACTAGATCATCTAGAACCTTACTTGGGTTTGCATTACCCAGAATCAGATATTCCCAAACCAGCAAGAAGGTTATTTGTTTCCAATTGGATTAGAATCATACCGGATACTCGTTCAGAACCTGTAGAAATTTTTCCAATCAATAATCCAGTTACCCAACGTCCGGTAGACTTAACCAACTCCAGTCTCAGAAGTGCGGCTCCATGCCACATACAGTACTTGCATAACATGGGTGTAGGTGCTTCTTTGACAATTTCTTTGATTAAAGAAGGAAAACTTTGGGGTCTCATTGCTTGTCACCATCAGACACCCAAATACGTTGCTTATGAGTTAAGAAAAGCGTGCGAATTTCTCGGTCGAGTCATATTTGCAGAACTTTCAGCTAGAGAAGAAACGGAAGATTATGACTACCGCATGCAGTTAGCGTCTATTCAATCAGCTTTGGTTGAATATATGGCGCAAGAAGAAAACTTTATTGATGGGTTAGTGAAACACCAGCCCAGCCTTCTCGATTTAACCAGCGCTCAAGGTGCAGCGATCTGCTTTGGTGGAAATTACACGTTAATTGGTGAAACTCCCAAAGAAGAAGATTTGAACTTTTTAGTCCAGTGGTTGAGGAATAATGTCAAAGAAGAAGTCTTCTATACAGATTCTTTGCCACATATTTATCCTGATGCTGAAAGATTCAAACATGTTGCCAGTGGCTTGCTAGCAATTCCCATCTCCAAACGAAATTACGTTTTGTGGTTTAGACCAGAAGTTATTCAAACTGTAAACTGGGGAGGCGATCCCAATAAGGCTTTTGAGTTGAGCCAAACAGAAGGGAATTTGCACTTGCGTCCCCGAAAATCCTTTGAACTCTGGAAAGAGACAGTTCGCTTAACCTCTTTGCCGTGGCGATATGTAGAAATAAAAGCCGCACTGGAATTACGAAAAGCAATTGTTAATATCGTACTGCGTCAGGCTGATGAACTGGCTCAGCTGGCGCACGATCTGGAGCGTTCCAACGCTGAATTGAAAAAGTTTGCTTACGTCGCCTCGCACGATTTGCAAGAACCTCTCAATCAAGTGGCAAATTACGCGCAGTTGCTGGAAATGCGCTACGACCAACAACTCGATGAAGATGCTAAGGAATTTATTGGTTACGTTGTTGAGGGAGTCAGTCTCATGCAGACTCTGATTGACGATGTGCTAGCTTATTCTAAAGTAGATATGCAAGCGATTGAGTTTGAACTCATAGAGGTAGATACGGCATTAGAACGCGCCTTGACTAATTTACGCAAGCGTGTTAGTGAAACTAAGGCTGTAATTACTTATGATGACTTACCAACTGTAATGGCTGATAGTACCCAGTTGATGCAGTTATTCCAAAATCTCATTGGCAATGCTATCAAATTCCGCAGTGACAAGAATCCGGAAATCCATATAGGAGCAACTCGCTTGGAAGATGAGTGGTTGTTTTCTGTGCGGGATAACGGTATTGGTATCGATCCGCAGTTTAGCGATCGCATTTTCGTCATCTTTCAGCGTTTGCATACGCGAGATGAGTACCAAGGTACAGGAATGGGTTTGGCAATTTGTAAGAAAATTGTCGAGTGTCACCGGGGAAGAATATGGGTAGAGTCACAACTCGGTGAAGGAGCAACTTTCTACTTTACGATTCCAGTCGGAGGACGCGATCGTGAGCGCAGAAGCGGAAGAAAAGTACAAAACAATCTTTTTGGTAGAGGACAACAAAGCTGATGTTCGTCTGATCCAAGAAGCATTGAAAAATAGTACAGTACCACATCAAGTCATTACGGCTAGGGATGGTATGGATGCTATGGCTTATTTACGTCAAGAAGGGGAGTATGCGGATGCGCCCCGTCCTGACCTTATTCTGCTAGATTTAAACTTGCCAAGAAAAGATGGTAGGGAAGTTTTGGCAGAAATTAAAGCCGACCCACAACTCAAACGCATTCCTGTCGTCGTACTGACAACCTCACACAATGAGGATGACATTTTCCACAGCTACGATTTGCACGTGAATTGCTACATTACCAAATCCCGCAACCTCAGCCAGCTTTTCAAAATCGTCAAAGGAATAGAAGAGTTTTGGCTAGCAACCGTAACTTTACCATCAGAATAAATTATGAATGATGAGTGCTGAATGATGAATGCTAAATACTTAAACCTTCCATTCATAATTCATAATCCATAATTCATAATTCATCATTCCATAGGGGGTGACCTCGGTGAAAATTTTGTTAATTGAGGACAATCTTGCAGAAGCAAGGTTGTTAGAAGAGTTACTCAAAAACGCCGAGTCCAATCAATTTAGTTTGTTTCACGTTCAGCGATTGAGGGACGCTCTTCAAGAATTAAGTAGGGCTACTTATGACGCTATCTTGTTAGATTTGACCCTACCAGATAGTGAAGGGTTAGCTTCCCTCTCGCCTTTGATAAAGCAAGCACCTAATTTGCCAATTGTTGTATTGACCAATACTAACGACGAGCGACTCGCCCTCGAAGCGGTGCGGAAAGGAGCGCAAGATTATCTTGTCAAACGACAAATTAATGTCTCAGTCTTGATTCGTTCTCTACGTTATGCAATTGAGCGCAAACAAGCTTTAGAATCATTACGTGCAGTCAATCAGGCGTTAGAAAGCCGGGTTGAAGAACGAACAGCTGAACTTGTGAAAGTTCAGGAAATCAGTCAGTTTAAATCAGAATTTGTCTCCATGCTGTCACACGATATTCGCAGCCCCTTAAATACAATTCAGTTAATTTCTGGATTATTGCATAATAGCGGAGACAAATTGCCTAAAGAGAAAAAAAATTCTCATTATCAGTTGATTCGTTCTGCAATCAAAAGCATGGCTCAAATATTAGATGAAGTTTCATTTTTAGGGAGAGCAGATTCCGGCAAACTTATATGTGAATTTCAACTACTTAATTTAGAAATATTTTGCCATCAACTGATTGAAGAAGTGCAACTAAGTTTAAAAGAAAAACATCTTTCTCTGATTTTTACAAGTGTTGGTCAATTGGAAGAAGCATTGTGGGATGAAATTGTACTGCGGCATATTTGTAGTAATTTGCTAAGCAATGCTATTAAATATTCCCCACAAGAGAGTACCATTCGATTTGAATTGATTGGGCAGGCACAAAAAGTCATTTTTCAGATACATGACGATGGAATAGGTATTCCAAAAGAAGACCGCGAGCAAATGTTTCAACCTTTTTATCGAGCTTCCAATGTAGGTTCGATCCCCGGTACTGGATTGGGTTTATCAATTGTTAAAAAATGCGTGGACACCCTTGGAGGGGAAATTTCCGTTCATAGCGAGATTGGTATAGGGACGACCTTTGCCGTTACACTACCTGTAGTTAGAAAGAGCAGGGAGTAGAATTATAACAAATCCTGTACAGTCAGTTTGCCCTAACAATCAGCCGAAAAAATTTTGTCATTTTGGGATGAATGATTCGACCTTTCAAATAAAGACATAAGAACTCATGCAAAATTCTTCTTTTATAAACTAGAGTTTGTTGGCAAAAAAACACAAACACGTAAAAAAAATATAAAATTTCTGTCTTCTATTTGTAGTTGCGATGTCTGTGTTTGCAGAAAGCTTAGCAGGGAGGGCATACATTACAACTACAAACTATATATGCTTATTTGTGCCAACTTCACTTATGAAATTTTGCTTGTCATTCTTAAAACTATTAGCCTGCATTTGGTTGGTATTTTTTATAATTATTTTTCCTTTATCCACACAAGGTATTCAGCTTGACCAATCTGCTGCAATAAGAAACACCATGTCTCTAACAGATGTTGCTCGCAACCTCCGCAACTTCAACTTAATGACACAAGCAAGTTATGAGGAGGTTATTCGCTTAATTGCAGAGGGAGCAATTACGGATCGTTTGGCTTTACTCGATCAACTTATACAGGCTGCTACAGACCGTCTACTTCCTTTTTCACCTACAGTAGGATTGTTTAAAGCAGTTGTGGGGTTCGATGTAGAAGAACCAAATGAGGAGGAACGCGCTCAATTAATTAAAATTTTGCATCAACTTAGAGAGTCAGGTGTTATCACTCAACACGTCCACAAACAACTGCAAGCAGATCTCATGGGGAATCGTATAGGAAAACTTGATGTTCAGCTATTTGAGCAGGCTAAACGGCGAATGAAAATTTATGAATGGCTTGAATCAAAACAATATGAACCTCTCCTTAATTCCTTGCGTTCTACTGCTGTACTTTCACAAGAGGGATACAAGCGACTCCTCAAAGATTTTAAGTCTCACAATGTTAACGATGGAATTGAGTTATTTAAGTATATTGACGGATCTACAGTTTTTGCTCGACGAGATAACTCTGAAGCTTTTTCCGATTACTTACAAAAAATTTATGTTGGTATTGCCCAAACCTTAGCCAAGAGTGGTGTAGCAAACCTTCATTTTGAAAATCTTAAATTAGAAATAGTTAAACAAACAATCTTTAGCAACTATCAAACTGAGAAATTACTCCCTTCGCGCTCGAAGATTTCTTAATTAAATGAACCGCAGAGGCGCAGAGGACACAGAGGAAAGAGGAGAAGAAGATCGGTAGTCTTATGGCGGAAAGGGAGTAATAGTTTCCGTTAGTGTTAATGGAAAGCAATATCAACAAAGCGACTACCAATTCGAGGAGTTATCTATCAATTTATTCAATAAAATCCTACGCGATCGCGGGTCCCCCTATCGGCTTTATGACACATGGATTTTAATTTCTATATCAGAGATACCATTGTTAGAACGTTACGGTTTTGGTGTTATTGCTTTAACAGAAAATCAAGCTAAAGCTTTGTTTGAAAAATTTTATGTAAGTATTGACCATGAAAACCTACTTACAACAAATAGTATTGAAAAAATTATAAAAAATCTTGAAACGATTGGGCTATTAGACTACTTAACTCCACAGCAAATATCCGCTACTCGTCGCAACATTGCACAAAGCTACTTGACTCATTCCTCTCAAGTTTTGAAGGCATTCGATCGCTTAGTCTTGACCTTCAATTGGGAAAATGCGGAACCAAGAGAAGCTGTATATAAGGAATTCACGTATAAATTAATTTCTCTAGCACACAGAGATTTTACAATCAGTAATATTTCAACTGAATTTAACAATAAACACCAGCCTGTGGGTCAGTCTTTCACACTCAATGGAAAGCGTTACAGTACAAAAATTAACTATAACACGATTCAAATTCCAGATTCTAAATACTTAAATTCCCTTCTACAGATTGTGGAGCAAAATTTTCCTAAAGGCAAGTTTTATTCTATTTATGAAAAGTATGACATAGGCTATATGTTTCTTACGGATGAGCAACGGGATGTGCTTCAGCATAACGGATTTTTTGTGCTGAAACCATTGATAAAGAAAGATTAGAAATGCATATTTGTATCTTATTGATACAGCTTGATCCGCCCGAATTTCCGTTGACTTTGAGCAAACAGAGCTCTTAAGACTACAAAGCGACAGCCAAGGTCGTTATAACGTATCTTCAGTTGTTTTGACTGAGTTCTTAGTTGTTGAGTTTTAATAATAATCTGATTGGCAGAATTTTTGTGTAAAGATGTTGTCTCAATTGGTAACTTATCTACCTGTTTTGATTGAGAAGGCAAGAAGCTTTTTGTAGTTATTATTTTAGATGAATTTTCGCATTGGAGTTGATTGTTTGACGGGCTCTTTATAAGTTTTTCTATTAAGAGTATTAATTCATCTGGAGCGATTGGTTTAATTAAATAAGCTTGAAACCCATACCTTAAAGCAAAGTTGCGTCCTTCTTCCAAATCCAGACCTGTTACCGCTATAGCTGGGATTTGTCCTAATGGAGGGTTAAGTGTTCTAACTTTACGAATGAGCGTATAACCATTGATTTGAGGCATAACGATATCACTAATCAAAAGATTTGGCTGAAATTTCACCATGAGTTCCACAGCTTCCATGACCTTTGAGGCTGTCATTACCTGAAAATTAAAACTTTCAAGAATAAAGCGCATAAAAATGCAGCTATCAACATCATCATCTACTACAAGTACTCGCAATCTATCTACAGATTGAGAATTATTTTCACTATCTTTGGAATCACAATCGCTCTTTTCAGGTTTCATAGTAACAGTGTTTCTTAGTTGAGAGTCTAATTAGGGTAAAGGAGAGTGGGGTATGGTTCTCTTTTATGGAAGAGTGATTCGTACAAATACTCAAACCATCTGTCTTTCAAGCCCACTATTGATTAGTATTGACATATTTTTCCGAGTTTCACCAATTTTATCAATGCTTTTCCAAGATCGTCAGAGAATCGCATAAATAATAATTTTTTATTATTTCAGTACCTATATTTGAATACTTGATAAGTTGAGTAAAGCTTGCGCGTTCAAGCGATCGCAGAACTAAAACCTTGGCTGATTCGCACAACTGGTAACTGAGTTAGGCGCACTTGACCAATAGGCAAAAACACCAACGGATTCAAAACTCACATGGCAAAGTGTTTTAAACGGGAGAGGGACAGCTATTAAGTTCCCTAAGACTTAGAGCAAGTGATGCGAATTTTGAGAGCAACTTTGATGAACAGCAATTGGGTATCGGTTAACTATAAAGTCTTCCTCAGTTTAAGATTTTTCAAAGATAGCCCGATAAACGGGTTCTCCCTTGTTAAGGGTATATGTTTCCCTTTCTGTAGGAACTGATAGAGGATTTTCTGCTAACCATTCTCCCTTACCATGTCTCACAAAAGCGGAATTAGCTGCAAAGCGATCGCACATTTCGACTGCTAAAAACTCCATATCGGACTGCAAAAAAACAATACCGCCAGGGAGAAGAAATTCTGCAAGTTCTGCGACTAATTCTGGCTGTACCACTCGCCGTTTTGCATGGCGATTTTTAAACCAAGGATCGGGGAATTGAATTGTGACACGTTGTAATCTTGTTTGAGGTAAAGAAGACAAAAGGGGACGGAGTGAGTTGTTGGCGTTGCAGAACAAATAATGAAGGTTTCTCAGCCCTAACTCATCTCGCAACCTATTTGCGTCTGCTACCAATGGTTCCCGAATTTCCAAACCTAAGAAATTCCACATTGGTTCCACTTGTGCCATATTAAGAACAAAGCGTCCCTTAGCACAGCCAATATCTAAATGTAGTGGTAAATTTGGTTGGGCAAAAACCTTTTCCCAATTTGGTGGATTGAGAGGGGTTTGATACTTATGTGCTAGTGGGTTAACGTGTTGGCGGACTCGAATAATTGCCAAAATATTTCTCCTTATTGGTTAGTGGTTAGTTGTTAGAAATTAGCAAATACGTGTTTTTTTATACATAAAAATGGTTGGATGTTAGTCAACAGACAAAGTATTGCGCCCGTACACAGTTGTGGGTAAGTGGTATTTGTCGCCTAATAACCACTAACTACTAACAACTAACCCGTTCTGTATACAAATATTAACGGGGATCGTCGATATATAGTGTAATCAAGTCATGGGGAGTTACAGGCTATACTCAATTTAAAAAGAGTTTTTACACCTGTTTTTAACATCACTATTAGGTCAATGGCTCTAAAATTTCGTTTTGCTGTAGTCAGCGACTTGCACGTTGCAGTTCCCCACACAATCTGGGATCATCCCGATCGCTTTCATTTAGTCGAAGTTAGCATTCCAGCATTTGAAAGCATAATAGAACATCTCACACAACTTGATTTAGATTTCCTTTTACTACCAGGCGACTTAACTCAGCATGGTGAACCAGAAAACCATACATGGTTACAAAACCGTTTGGCACAGTTACCGTTTCCCGCCTATGTTGTTCCTGGCAATCATGATGTTCCAGTTGTGATGGCAAACGAGCAATCAATTGCTTTTTCCAATTTTCCCCATTATTATCGCAAGTTTGGGTATGGTAACACCAATCAACTTTACTACACTTGTCAATTGCTACCAGGAGTGAGGTTAGTTGGCTTAAATTCCAACTTCTTCAATGACCAAGGTAAGCAAATAGGGCGTTTAGATGACAAACAACTGCAATGGTTGGAAGAAGTACTAGCTGCATCCGTTGGCGAACTCGTGCTGGTGATGGTGCATCACAATGTGATTGAACATTTACCCAACCAGTCCCGCCACCTTATGGCAAACCGATATATGTTGGAGAATGCTCCAGAACTATTACACCTGTTACGACAATATGGCGTTAGTTTAGTTTTCACCGGACATTTACACGTTCAGGATGTCGCCTACGCAGACGGAGTGTACGACATAACAACAGGTTCTTTAGTCAGTTATCCACATCCTTATCGTGTTTTAGAGTTTCATCGCAATGATTTCGGTCAAGACTGGTTGCAAATTTTGTCTTATCGAGTAGACTCAGTCCCTAACTTTCCTAATTTACAAACTTCCTCCCGTAAATGGATGGGCGATCGCAGTGTTCCCTTCTTAATCAAGCTGCTCACTGTACCACCGATCAGTTTACCTTTAGCACAAGCAAAAGAGCTAGTTCCCACCTTACGATATTTTTGGGCAAATATGGCTGACGGAGACGCCGTCTTTGACTATCCTGAGTTTCCGCTAGAACTGCGGCGTTATTTTCAGAAATATGGTGCTATTGACTCAAGCGGTACACCCTTTTTCATTGATAACAACACTACGTTGTTAGTTAGCGGTTAATTGCTAATTGCTAATGGCTAATGGCTAATGGCTAATGGCTAATGGCTAATGGCTAATTGCTAATTGCTAATTGTTAATTCAACATCAGCCATTAGCCATTAGCCCTCCCTTGTTCGCCCTCCCTTGTATCTCAGGAGCACAGACGCTATGTGCAAGGCACACGCTTCGCGTTGCGAAGCTATCCCCGCCAGGGCTATACGCGTTGCGAAGCTATGCCCGCAGGGCTATACGGGTTCGCCAGTTACCTACGGCGGGAAACTCGCCTGTAGCACCGGTCTCACCGCCTTCAGGGCTGGACTCACCATTAGCAATTAGCCATTAGCAATTAGCCATTAGCAATTAGCCATTAGCCATTAACAGAACGACAAATTCCAAACACAGAAGTATAATTATGTATCATCGTACTACCCCCCACAGGACCGATCTCGCCGCCACAAAAGAAGCCTGCTAATGGTATATTTTTGATGTAGCGATTGAATAATTGAGAATCAAAATCCGGCTTTCCGTAAAGACCCTCTCCTCTACCAACACAAGAAAACATGAGCGCTCCCACTGCGGCTGCGTCTGAAGAACTGTGTTTTTGATACCTTTGCAGCAAAAATTCTAAATCTTCAGCGGATGCTTGAGCATCGCGTAAGTGAAATTGCAAGCGCTGTCCCGGACGAACGTAGTCGGCGATCGCAATTGCCCCTGCGGATGGTTCTACCCCTAAAATACTTCTTATTAGAAAGTCTCCTGGATGCAATTCTTGCTTGAATTCGTCCATTGCTAAACCAACAAATAAGGAATGTTGTGCTAGCATGCGATCTTCTTCACTCAAATCAGCAATCAAATCTCGCAATACCTTTAACGGTACTTGCTCGTTAAGTTCTAGGATGATATTGCGATCGCCTTTTGTGACTTGGCAAGGGTTCCCAATAGGTCTGCATCCCTGTGCCACAATTGTTTCTAAAACAATATTGCCACTCAGGGCGATGCCAATAGTTCCTTCTCTATAGAGAAGGTCGTTGTAGAAAAGAGCGATCCGCCCTCCCAAACCACCACCACTTGCCTGTCCTCCTATTGTGACTGACCCTGGGTATGCAAAATCTAAACCCTGTAATAAATCGTTGACTCCTGAAGAAAATGAGCCAGACAATAGTATAAATTGCGGCACGGGTGTTGGTGGTACGCCAATCAGATCTATCCACGCATCTGGTGGTCCATCGAGATCCGGTAATTCTTCAGGAACAATATGAAACGGCTTGATATTAACCCCAGGTAGGTGTGCCAAAGTTAAACTGAGTGCGGGTTCTGCTTCCAACTCTTGTGTTTTTCCCCACTGAGTTGTGCCAATCACACCACCACCACTGCAACCTAACAATATAGGTGCTGACAGTTGCTCGTTTAGGAGTGGCAAAAGGCGAGAGTACTCACTCGTAAAAGCAGACGAAATAAACACCAGCCCTAAATCTGGAGGTGCTGTTAGCGATGAGACAGTGCGCTGTACTACATCTGAAACAGCTGCTTCTAAGGAAGGACGGGTTGATAGGGCATTTGCCCACTGCATTTGGTCTGCCATGAGTTTTACACTCTATATTGTTCTTCGGCTTTTGTTGTTAAGTAAGCCAGTTTCTTTTTCTATTTTGGGGACTACTATAACGCATCCTAATAGAATTGATGCGACTTCTTAACTAATCCTCTCAGCAATCTGTTATTTTTTAGAATGATTATACTTTTATAATATTAGTATTTACATCAAGAAGTATTGTATAATTTACAGTTTTTCGGTAACCTTGTAAAACATTAAGACATTATAGATGAATACACTGTTACTATCATAAATGCTGTAATAGTTATGAAGCACAGATCCATTAATTGACAAAATTATTGCACAGACACAGTAAAATAGGGGATGATAGTACGAAAAACTGTCATTTTGAAAATTTTTCTATACTAGTATTGAAAACACGCAACAAGAACTAAGACAATGAGCAACATTCAAGACAAGATCGACCAAGAAGTTGAACAAGCCCGTGCTACATGTGACGTCACAGGTAGCAATTCTGCCGAATGTGCAGCAGCTTGGGATGCAGTGGAAGAACTACAAGCTGAGGCTTCTCACCAACGCCAAGCAAAGCGCAAAACATCCCTAGAGCAATATTGTGATGCCAACCCAGAAGCAGATGAATGCAGAGTTTACGAAGACTAAGAGTTAACTCCATAACTCTTATTTTAGGGCTAGTGGAAACACAACCACAAGCCTTTTACTGAAAATTGTGTGCTTTAATAGCACTTGTGTGTGAATCTCACTCCAACCTTTTTCATCCCGTGTTACAGCAGGGTCTAGAGGAATAGAGTGAGGTTTTATTTTTACAGCGATCTGTGACCGATAGCCAACAAGCAATGAGCAAACTACAAAAAACTGACTAGCTAGTGGGGGATTGAACCTCTTGAGGGAAAACTTAAACTATAGTCATGTGAGTTGAAATGACTTGTCATACTTAATTGGTAATTGGTCCCCGCTCGCTAATATGAGGAAATATTATGCCTGAAGTCTGGTTTCGTCCCCTAGTTTGGATAGACTACCGAGTAGCAGTATTGTTTACAGTTATTTTGCCTGTAATTCTGCTACTTTGGGCTTTTGTACAAAAAGCTGAAGCCATACAACGCTTACTTCTAATTTACTGGAGAGTCGCCAGTTTACTAGCCATTACGATATACTTAATGATTGGTGGATTTGGTGTTAGTTTTATCTCAGGATTGATAGCTCGTATTTTAATTCCCGTTTCATTATGGTTCTGGATAGATCTCAATGATGAAATAGAGTATCAGCCAGACGGACTTCTAAAATTAATTTTTACTTCATGGCGTTGGGGTATCACTGTTTACTGTATTTTAGGTGCATTCGCTTTGATACCTTTCATAGTTTGTGCTTTTTCTGAAACTGCGATCGCAACATCATATTGTCGCGTCTGGTTTGAAGCACCGCTTATGTTTAAAGATTATTTCCATCACGATACAAAACCAGGATTCCTTGGATTTCTTGGCATTCTTGGTTTAGTCATCTACGTGCTTTATTTAAGCTATTTTGTCCTTATTAAGTTAGGAAAGCAAGGACGCTCAGCAACACCTCAATAATTGTGAGTCAGGCGTATCCTCCCTCTATCCCTGACAAAGAAATTCGGTACCTTTGTACTATAAAAGCTGGTTGGAGCCCCAATTTCTTCAAGAAGTTGGGGCTCTAAACTCACTTATTAGCGATTGTCAATAATCTGTTAATTTATGACCCATTCTATTAACAAGCAGTTAGAAAAATACACAACTAAACATCCGCAAGAGGTTTTACTAGTAACAATAGAAGTTGCAGGAGAACAAGACCAAATTGCTATTTTCAAAGGGTTTTCCAGTTCATTAATGCGTCCAACTGCTTTCGATCCCGACATACCCGTAATCCCAAATGACGCAAAAATTATCAAAATCGATCGAGTTGCAAGCCCTTACAATCCAGAAGCCCCACGTTACATTCAGCAAGACATCTCTTGGCAAAACATGGAAGAAATTATGAATTATGAATTATGAATTCAGAAAATAATTCATAATTCATAATTCATAATTCATAATTCCTATGGTTCCTGGATATACTCTTCCTGTCTTTGCTTGTGCGTCTGCTATGGCTGCTTTGCACTGGTTGCATTACCGTCAAGCCGTACTTTCTGTATCAGTAGACTTGATTGAACCTGGCCAAGTGGTAGACATACCTGTAGAACAGGTTGCGGGGTTGTCCGACAATATGGCTTTGGCGATCGCTCGCTCCGATCCTGGAGATAATCTAGATATTACAAGAAACACTCCTATCTGGGCGTTGGTGGAGTTGGGAACACAAGGGAAAGATGGGGAGAAAATAACTATTAAAGGGGGAGAGGGAATTGGAAAAATAGTTGAAACTGGGGGGAAACCTGCTATTTACGCTTACGCTCGCAGGTTGTTGCAAGAGAATTTGCAGCCAATGCTTGCACCGGAAGAAAGAATTACTGTAACAATTATTTTACCAGAAGGCAGATCGCTTGCTCTTCGGACTTCTAACGCTGCTTTTGGTGTTGTTGAAGGTCTCTCTCTACTCGGAACAACAGGGATTTCTCAACCCTTAAGTGCTCCGGGTCAATTGGAAGCTTTTCGAGAACAGTTACAATATAAAGTATCCCGGTTTGATTGTTTGGTGTTTTGTGTTGGTGAAAATGGTTTAGATTTAGCGCGAAAACTAGGGATTGACCGAGAAAAACTGGTAAAAACAGCTAATTGGCTTGGTCCGATGCTTGTAGAAGCAGCTTTACAAAATGTTAAGCAAATCCTATTATTTGGATATCATGGCAAGCTCATAAAACTTGCGGGCGGAATCTTTCACACCCATCATCATCTTGCTGATGGACGTCGGGACATTCTAGTAGCTCATTGTGCTAATGTTGGTCTACCCACTCAAGACTTGCAGGTTGTGTTTAACAGCAGTACAGCAGAAGCAGCTTTGGTTTACCTCCGCTCTTTACATACATCTGGTGGTCATGATTGGGTAGAACGGGTATATACTTCTATTGTGCAAGAAATTGATTCTCGTTCGCGAGATTATATAAAGAACCAGATCGGTGAAGCAGGGACATTACCGTATGTTGGCTCAGTCCTTTTCGATCGCGATCGCAAAGTTATTGTAAAAAGCAAAACTGCACATACTCTCATGGCAAAACTATGTTAATTTAATATGAATAATCTTAAACACTAGCGTTCAATAACTTTTTTTACCAGGTTAGAGTAAGTTTTTTCGTAATCTCACTGCTACGTATAAGGTCTGTACAGTCGCGCAGCAATGTCGCGTCTAGGAAAGAGCTATTTTACCATCACCATCTGGTAAGGCAGAAACTGGTATCAATCAATACCCCCTAGTTGTCAATCTTCATTCAATTTACACCATCCCGTCATGAATACTGCGGTGACTCTACCCACACAACAAGCGCCTCAAACAGAGGAATCTTTGAGGCAACTCAATCGCCAAATCATTGTAATTCTAGACTTCGGTTCTCAATATTCCGAACTGATTGCTCGTCGAATTCGTGAAACACAGGTTTATTCAGAAGTCCTTTCCTATCGCACCACAGCTGAAGCACTACGTCAACTCAATCCCAAGGGAATCATCCTTTCGGGTGGACCAAAGTCAGTGTATGACAACGGCGCTCCCCATTGCGATCCAAAGATATGGGATTTAGGAATTCCTATTTTGGGTGTGTGCTACGGTATGCAACTCATGGTGCAACAAATGGGTGGAGAAGTGGCAAAAGCTGACCGAGGGGAGTACGGAAAAGCCTCTCTACATATAGATGACCCGACAGACCTGCTGACTAATGTCGAAGATGGCACAACTATGTGGATGAGCCACGGGGACTCAGTCATCAATATGCCACCTGGGTTTGAAGTGCTAGCACATACAGAAAATACCCCTTGTGCAGCCATCGCCGAGCACAAGAAAAAACTCTACGGGGTTCAATTTCATCCAGAAGTCGTTCATTCTATTGGTGGATTGGCTTTAATTCGTAACTTTGTGTACCACATATGCGAGTGCGAACCAACTTGGACGACGGCTGCTTTTGTAGAAGAGGCCATTCGAGAAATTCGCGCTAAAGTTGGTGACAAACGTGTATTGCTAGCACTTTCCGGAGGAGTCGATTCTTCTACTTTGGCATTCTTACTGCACAAAGCCATTGGCGACCAATTGACTTGTGTGTTCATCGACCAAGGCTTTATGCGGAAGTACGAGCCGGAGAGATTAATAAAACTGTTCCGAGAGCAGTTTCATATTCCCGTAGAATACGTCAATGCTAGAGAGCGTTTCCTTTCCGCATTGGCTGACGTTACCGACCCTGAAGAAAAGCGTCGGATTATCGGACATGAGTTTATCCGTGCATTTGAAGAAACCTCAAAAACTCTTGGTCCGTTTGATTATTTGGCACAAGGAACCCTCTACCCAGACGTGATCGAATCTGCCGATACTAATGTTGACCCGCAAACTGGGGAACGAGTCGCAGTCAAAATCAAGAGCCATCACAATGTTGGGGGATTGCCTAAAGATTTGAGATTTAAACTGGTGGAACCCCTACGGAAGCTGTTTAAAGATGAAGTCCGTAAAGTCGGACGTGCTATCGGTTTGCCAGAAGAAATCGTACAACGACATCCTTTTCCAGGACCGGGTTTGGCAATTCGCATCTTAGGTGAAGTCACTGCCGAACGCCTGAACATTTTACGCGATGCTGACTTAATCGTGCGTCAAGAAATTAACCAACGTGGTTTGTATCACGATTACTGGCAAGCTTTTGCTGTACTTCTTCCAATTCGCAGTGTGGGAGTCATGGGTGACCAACGTACCTATGCCTATCCCATCGTTTTGCGGATCGTACAAAGTGAAGATGGTATGACAGCAGACTGGGCGCGTGTCCCTTACGATGTTTTAGAAGTGATTTCCAACCGAATTGTTAATGAGGTAAAAGGCGTGAACCGTGTCGTTTACGATATCACTTCCAAGCCACCTGGAACTATAGAGTGGGAATAGGTTAATGGTTAGTGGTTAGTAGTTCGTGGTTTGAATAACCAACAACCAACAACTAACCACTATCAAAAAGTAATGTGACTGGATTGATAAGTTGGTGGTTCGACGTGAATGAGAATTCTAACTGGATGAAACCGTTCTTCTAACCGCCTCTCTACTTCTTCTGTAATTTGATGAGCAGTCTCTACATCTGCTGCATCCACGATTAAGTGCATCTCAATGAAAGCCTGACGACCTAAAACGCCCCGAGAAGCAATATCGTGACAGTTGAGAACACCGGGAACAGAAACTGCGATCGCATGAATGGCTTCCGGTGCGATCGCTATTCTGTCAACTAGCCAGGGTAAATTTTCTGTTAAAACTGTCCAACCACTCCAAAAAACTAACAACGCGACGGGAAAAGCTAAAGCTACATCTATCCATTGAACGCCCAACCATACACCAATCAATCCACCAATAACGGAAATGGTCACCCAAATATCACTCATGGTGTGTTTGGCGTCAGCAATCAGGATCGGGCTACCAACTCTCTGTCCTACACCACGTTCGTAAAAAGCTACAAAAATATTGACTCCTAAAACTATCAGCAGTATCCATAATTCTGATGGTGAGATTCTAACCATCTGACCGCCATGGATGATTCGTTCCACTGCTCCTTGAAGAATTTCAAAACAGGCTATGCCTAAAAAAGCAGAAATCCCTAACGCTCCCACTGCTTCAAATTTTTGGTGTCCGTAAGGATGCTCGCGATCCGGTTTTGGCGAAGAGAACCGACTAGCAACTAATCCTAAAATATTGTTGGCACTATCAGTCACACTGTGCAAGGCATCAGCTTGTAAGCTTAAAGAACCTGTCAAATATCCCACAACAGCTTTCAATGCCATCACAAATATGTTGAGGAATAAAGTAATAATTAAAACTTTTTGTACTGCACCCCTATTATCGTAGGTCATAAAATCAGTCTTTAAATATTTTGTTTTACAACTTACATTGTAAAACTGGGAACATCTAAAGAATGTTGCAAACCCTTACGTAATTTCAAGTTAAATCCCGGTAACATGAATTATTTAGACGTTTTGATAGAAAACTCATGTCCGGAAATTTAACACTGAATCTAGTTGAAGGTTCTGTCTCTTTTAGTTTTTCACTGGAAGCAGCACGAGAACTTAAGGCGACCCTTGACCAGTTAACGCACAGTCTTAAAGTCGTCTCTGCTAAAAGTGCGTCTGGTAGTAGTAAGCCTACACCACAATCTCCTATGGAATATCGATATACAGGAGAAGTGTTTCTAGAAATTTTTTGCAATCCTAATATTTGGCCTTCTCCCTTCGCCGCTAAAGTTTTGTTAACTATCCGTGACCTTAATATTCGCTTAACAACAGAAGCTGAACTGACCCGAGTTATTGAGGATGTGAATCAGTATTTAGAGAGGGAGTAGACGGTTGGGGGTTGGGAGACAAGGAGAAATCGTGTATTTCCCAATCCAAAATCTAAAATACCCATAAAGTAATTACACCCGATACAGCCACGCTTCAAAGACTGGTTGCTCGAAACGGCTGTATGCGGGTGTATTTCAGGGAATTTTATAAAAACATTAGTACATATGTATTTAGCAGACGTGGAATATTTTCTTTTCCGGATAGTTGTGGGTTGTCGATGTAGTAGAGAATGTCATTCAACAAAAAGATGAAGTCTCTTTCCATCTAAATCACGCTTACCCGAAATCAGTTCCTAATCCATACATCGGAGCGAAAACCGATCAGTCGTTTTCCCATTGTTCGCGACCAATCAGATCGGCGATGCGATCGCGTAATAAAAAATCACACTTTTCCAATTCGCATTCAATGCAGACCCATTCTCTAGCTGGAATATACTGGCACAGGGTGTAGATTGGCTGCTGTCTGCTAACCAAGCCCCTTTGAACTAACCGCCGTGCTTCCTCTTGTATCACGTCTAAAGAATAGTAACTGATAGAAGGCACCGTATTCACACTCATGATTTTTTGCTCACAGATTAACACGTAAGTAGTATTCCCAAAATTAGTTAGGAACAAACATCACCGGAAATAAAAGACTAGTTGCTACAGTTTTGTAGTTTTATATACGGAACTATTTTCATTTTGACGCTACACATCCTCAAATTATATGAAGAAATGTTAAAATTGTCAAAGTTCTCTGACATTTTCCAAGTTTGGCGTACACACGGGGTAAATATGGTAGTGCATTTGTCCAATACAGGTTGGATAAATCATAAATTACAAGAATAAGGGCATACGGCAGAAAGTCGAAGATGTTGAATGTTTCCAAAAAGTCAGTACGGGCGTTCTTTACCATAGGGTTCAATATCCATCCTCTAGAAATAAGGATGAAAAAGGTAAGAAACTTTAGGTAAAACCTTTTTCCACGCAACAAAGAGGCTACTTCTGCTCTGGTTACATACTCAACAAAGTACGTAAGGTACTCTCTCCACTCTTTTGTCTTTGTTTAGCAGAAAATACGCTTGAAACAATTGCTGGGATAGTGAGTATAAAGTGTTGCAAAACACAAAAGCTACCCTACAACACAAAGGTTCATTAGTCATGACTTATTAATATTTTCTTAAGGAAAACTGTTGCGACTTTGGTAGTTTGGGTAACTGACGGAATCAACAAACACAAAACTCACATTGACTACTACATGAGAAGTTTGCCTCCAAGTTAGCAATGGCTTGAGTTTAGCAATCAAGAGTCTAAGTTTCATATTCCATTTGAAATAAGTCTTTTTACTCTGAGACAGTGTTGATAAGTTTCCAAAGTTTTGTTGCCTTATATAACTTTTATGAGCGTCTGTGATTCTTGCTTTTCTGCTCTATTGCCTTTTTTCAAGTTATTTAGCGATCGCATCATGATTAAATAAGCGCTGGCTCTCTTAACGGTTAACTATTAATATATCTTATGTGTTTCACTCCTTAGCCTTGAATTTTATATATATCAACATTGAAACAGACGCGAAGGCTTCGCGTCTGTAAAATGTTTGGCTAATATACCATAAGTTGATTGTTGTTCACGTTACTTAATCTTTTAGATTAAGATTCTTCATCTTTATCGTAATTGTTTTCTCGCTCGGGCTTCCGTTCTTCCTGCAATCGGTTTAAGAGTGACAGCACTTTAGTACCGCGTTCTATAGAACGATCTTCAATAAAGACGACTTCTGGAGTGCGACGCAGGCGAACTCTTGCACCTAGTTCGCTGCGGACATAACCTGTCGCCGACTTTAGCCCAGCCATTGTTTCTGCTTTGGCTTCCTCCGAACCATATATACTGACGTAGATTTTGGCGTGCTGCAAATCACCAGAAACATCAACGTCAGTGACACTTACCATTCCTGTACCCACACGGTCATCCTTAATCCCGTTGAGCAGCATTTGGCTAACTTCCCGTTTTATCAATTCAGCAACTCGGGAAACACGGCGATCTGTAGCCATAACAATTTATCTCCTCACAAGAGGTTGTAATGATGAAAATATCTCTAAACTTCAGACTAAACTGAGCTTAAGCCCAGCATTGCGCGCAAAGTCAGAGTGACGAAAACAAGACTAGCTCCAAAAAATCCCAAAAGAGCGACTAAGGTAACTGGGCGTTTAAATAACGGTATCAAAGGCGAAAATGCGTTTAACACGACTCCTAAGAGAATAGTCACCAAGTAACGGGGATATCTAAAGACGTTTGCCCAAAATCCTTCAAACATTTGATTTGAGATGGTTTTGATATAAGATGTAGGTTGGTTTCTCCCTATAATCTTATCTTAATACAGCGAGCGGGAACCAGTAAGCCGTTGATTTTTCTATTTTAAAGTAGTGTATTTTAATATAAATAAATTTTTTCTACCAATAATGGTGGCAGTACTGTATGTGTAACTGGATGTCGCAGAAATTGCTCGGACAAATCTTTGGGTAATAGGCATTTAGCACCCTATTTTTATTTGATAAATCTCATAAAATGAATATTTTAAAATTAAAGAAATTTGATAATAATTTTTATATATTTTTTGGGTTTAATTTGATTCGTTTCAGTTTTTTACTTCCCTTTATACCCCCGCTTCCTAATTTAAGTTTCTATCAATTAAGAGACAAATTATACTATTTTGAAAAGAGACTACAAAATATATTGTTTGAAACTAAGATTCAACAAAGCAGTCGCAATCCCTAATATTAAATAGTAAGATTGGCGGGGGAAATAGAGAAGAATTGGAGTTAAACTGAAAGGTATCCAAGGTATAATAAACATTTAAACAAACAGGATAAAGTCAGAAATAAATTGGTTAAGCTTGCGTTCATAAAGTAGATGCAAATAACCATGACTTTAACCGGGCTGAATTTCAGTGTTTCCGTTCCGAATATCCCATGCAAGTTCTAACAGTTGAGTCCAGCGCTTTTGTAGTTGTTTGGGGGTACATTTAACAGCTTTAGCGATCGCTTGGTCGCTTTGCTTTTCAGCTTTGAGGTCTAGTATTTGGCGTTGCTGTTCGGTTAATTGGCTTAAAAATATATCCCACTGTTGAGATGATAAACCCAACTTTTGCTCCAACCCAGCGCCGAGCCATTGATGTACCAATTGCCAGTGGTGTTGTTTTGCGAACTTTTCCACATGATATTTAAAACGCTGTTGTAAATAATCTCTCTGACGACTGGTAAGACCGAGAATTTGATCGATTTCTGGAGCAGAAAAATCTTGTAATTTTAATGTTAAGTAATCGACACAGTCAGATTGTCCTTGCGATTCTAAGTATTTTACTAATTCCGAAATGACGCGATCGCGCTCGGATTCCTCAGCGGGATCGAAGCTCGGTTGTGCAATCATTTGAGAACGTACTTGTTGAACTGCCGAATTCCGTTGGTAAGATTCGGAATCTTCAGTTTTGCCAGACTCAACTGCCCTTTCAATATCAACTGTTGTTTCTTGAGGTAGACGGCGAGCAAAACCTTGAGCACGCAGTATCACAAGCTGTTGATTGGCACCACCAGGTAAGTTAATGCGACGCTTGGCATACTGTTCGGTAAACGCCATGTATTCTGCCAGTTCTAATTGAGTCCGAGGTGTGTAATCTTCAGCTAATTCGTTTTCCCGACGGAAAGCTTTAATTGCTTCCAAATAAAACGCTTGCAGAAAGTCTTCAATTAGGTTGTAACGGGCATCAAATCCTAAATCGGAGTTAGGTGTGGCAACGTGGCGATAAACCATAGCACCCAGTTGGCTGTGTAATTCTACCCGACCTTTTTTTGAACCTAATTGGTAGTAATGCAGGCATTTATGCAACCGATGTCTAGCTAAAGTGACTAACCAAGACGTAACTTGTCCGGAAGTTTTAATACGAGAACTTTTTTCACAAATACGTTCTACCTCTCGGGCTATGCGCTTTGCTACAGCTTCCATGCAATCCAGTGATGTTTTCACCTCAGGTTGCATATCCTGACACAACATTTGCACCAAAGCATTTGTATCAATTGTTTGGGATTGTTCTGTAGAAGCTTCGCGATTGAAATCTGGTGTTGGGGTAGGTAGATTGGCGAGGTTAGCTTTCATGATGTTTCTGGGAGTGGTATAGCACCGTAAGGACAAAGCATAAACAGCGCTGAGGTGTCAAGCTTCTACTGACGAATAACTTACATATTCTTCATATGTCAAGAACCGCCATCAGCACTGCTTACATATAAGACTGTAGAGCATCCGGAAAAGTTACAGGGATTGCATTGTGTCGCTTCGTTCACAAGCCACCAGATACTCAGTGGCATGCAATTCTCTACAGCCAAATTAAAATGGCTCTAACCTGAACTCTGTAAGGCTTTTGACCCAATTGAGTGACTGGCACTTTCAGCTTAACAAGTATGACAATCGTAAAACTGGAGCGCTAAACCTTCAAAATCCGAAATCGTCAGATGAAGTAGTGATGTATAAAGCTTATACTAGCGTTGCAGCTTTTTCCCAACCCAAACCTTGTCTTGTGAGAACTGGTCGTTCTCCTGTCAAGTCTAAAATGGTAGAGACTTCATAAGTGGGTTCCTCGCCAGTATCCACAATCACATCTACCAGTTTATCCAAGCGATCGAACATTTCTACGCGGGAGAGGAAAGGGTCTGTTCCTACCTCAAGCAACTCATCAACATCATCTGAAGGCACGTGGGCTGAAGTGGAAATAATTGGGTTTTCTAATGCCATTAGCAGTGCCAAGCAAACGGTGTGATTTGGGACTCTAATTCCAGTCGTTTTCCGTTTCGGATTTTGTACCAACCTCGGTACTAACTTAGTCGCAGGTAGTAAAAACGTATACGGACCGGGAATCAGACGCTTCATAATTCGATAAGCTGTATCCTTTACAAAAGCATACGTGGTGACATTTGAGAGAGAGGGGCACAAAAATGTTAGCGGTTTATCATTTGCTAACTGTTTGATCTGCCGCACTCGCTCCACTGCTGACTTAACATTTAGATCGCATCCAATCGCATAAACCGTGTCAGTAGGATAAAGCATCACCGCGCCGCGTCGCAATTCTGCTTGTATCTCTTCTATTCGTCGAGATTGCGGATTATCAGGATGAACTGGAAAAATTTTTGCCATAAGAGATAAATAAGGGTTGTTGGTGGTTGTTAGTTGTTAGTGGTGAGTAGGTGGTGGGATGAGTGCTGTCTTCTGCTTGCAACTTCTCTCCTCCATAGGGAACTGGCAGAAAAAGAGGGTTAGTGATAGTTTGTGTACGGGCGCAAAGCAATGTGCCTCAACTAACCCTTCGGGTATCTCCGAGAGGAGATGTGCAAGGCATATAGCTTCGCTTATTGCCCTTACGGGCAAAGCCTACAGCATCGTGCAATGTCCGGGCATAAGAAATACGCAATGCCCTTAGCTATACCCGCACGGGGCTATATGCCAGTCCCCCATGCAAGGAGACCTTTTTACAGGGCTAGACTTACTATTAACCACCAAAGACTAACAACTAACAACTAACTACTAAACTAATGACTAAAATTGCTTATTTTCAGTGCCCAACGGGTATTTCAGGTGATATGTGCTTGGGCAGTTTGGTGAGCCTGGGCGTTCCTTTAGAGTACTTAACTGAAAACTTAAACAAGTTAGGAATTGAGGGTGAGTACCAGATCGAGGCAGAACTAGTCCTTCGCAACGGTCAACAGGCTACGAAAGTTCATGTGAACTTAACAAAGCACCATCACCATGACTCCCAACACAGCCACCATCACGGACGCCACTTACCTGAAATCCGCGAGATGATTTTAAAGGCTGAGTTACCATCACGTGCCAAAGCATGGAGTTTGGCCGTATTTCAACAATTGGCGGTAGCCGAAGGATTAGTGCATGGTGTTCCTCCCGAAAACGTTCATTTTCACGAAGTAGGTGCAATAGATGCAATTGTAGATATTGTTGGCACTTGTTTGGGACTAGATTGGCTTTTAATTGAAAGCAATGAGAAAGAATTGCCCTTACTATACTGTTCGCCCCAACCAGTCGGTGGAGGAACTGTCAAAGCAGCACACGGTCAGATGGCAGTGCCAGTACCAGCCGTCTTGAAATTGTGGGAAATGCGCGGTTGTCCGGTGTATAGCAACGGCATTGAACGGGAATTGGTGACACCAACTGGAGCTGCAATTGTCACAACCCTTGCAGTCAACTTTGGCTCGCCACCCCCAATGACCATCAAACAAGTAGGATTGGGAGCAGGTTCTATAAATTTACCAATACCAAATATTTTACGCTTGTGGATCGGTGAAGCAGATGTTTCCCACAGTCCAAGTTTAGAAACGATCGCAATTTTGGAAACCCAAATAGATGACTTGAACCCGCAAGCGATCGGCTACTTATTTGACACCTTGTTTGCAGCTGGTGCAGTGGATGTTTTTACCCAACCCATTGGCATGAAAAAATCCCGGACGGGAATTTTGCTAACTGTTATTTGCCATCCCGAGAATTTATCTAACTGTGAAACAATTTTGTTTCGTGAAACTACGACTCTAGGAATTCGCCGTTCTACTCAACAACGTGCCATTCTCTCAAGAGAAATTCAACCAATAGAGATTGAATATGGTACGGTACGTGTTAAAGTCGCATGGACGGGTCAGGAAAAAGATAAAGCCATTTCTAACGTACAACCGGAATACGAAGACTGTGCAGAATTAGCAAGAAAGAACAATATTTCCTGGCGGGAAATTCACCGACTGGCATTAAACCAGTGGTATGTTCAGCATAAAAACCAGTAGAGACACGTTATAACAACGCATCTCTACTGGTTATGGAGAGCGATCGCGAATCACTGTTTAGTCAACAGCATCTCTGATAGCATTACCTGCTTCTGCAGCTTTATTCCGAGTATTTCTACCCAAATCGCTAGCCGCATTGCCAGTATTTTCTTTGATGTTCTCAATGCCTCTTTGGGTTCCCTTGATAAAATCACTGGTGGTTTTTTGAGCTTTATCTGCTGTTCTTTCACCACCTTCTCTTAGGGTGTCACCAAAATCTTTGGCATTCTCATTCTTTTTACCAAGAATGCGACGACCAACTTCTCCTACGTTGCTGGATTCGTCAATGACGTTGCGCTCAGCATTCTCTTTGAGATATTCAGCTCTAGCTTTCACGTTAGCTGATTGATTTCTGGGGTCTACATCGCTAAAGTTATTCATTCCGCCCTCATAGGGAGATAGCTGATTCTCTCCCTTGGGTACGTATACATTGGAATTAGGTCTTGCAGACTGTTCTCCCACGATTTGATGAGGTATTTCCCTGCTTTGATTAGGTGTTGTTGCAACTGCAGAATCACAAGCCTGTGTTAAGAACAGGATTGCACTTGCAACAAAAGCTGTTAAAACTTTCAGGGGACGCAAATTTTTCAACACAGCAACTACTCTTCTCATAGTGCTACTCCTTGCAATGAGTGTACTTAATTTAAACTTCCGTCAGAAAGCGGTTAGCAATGCAGTCATTGACTGTTTGCAATTCACTATCGACTACTTACCGACTGCTGGATTCTTTTGCAATTCCGGTCTCTGAGATGCTTCATCTGCTTTGTCGTTGATGAATCCTGAGGCATCTTGGAATGCTTTTCCAACAGTATCAAGTCTGTCTTTAGCGCGTTCTACAACGCTCGACTCACGCTGAATTAAACCACCTGGTTCGGGCTGTTGAAAGTCTTTAGCAGATTTGATAGGCAATTCTGCTTCTTTATAAGCTCTACCTTCTGGTGTTTCAGCACCAGGATAAAGTTTGACTTCCTTATTAACAGCTGTTGCGACTATTGATGGTGACTTTAGCTGTAAGCTCGATTGGTCTAGCCCAGATTTGGACATCTTTGAATTCGTATATTTATCCCCACCACCTTTATAAGGGTTGTTTGCACCACCAGCTTGTACGGCGGGGTTTTTTGGATTCGCACCTTGAACGTCTGCATTACTGCAAGCAGTGCTTACTATCAACAATAGACCAGCCAAAAATACAGTTAAAATCTGGCGCAGCCGCAGTTTGTTTAAAAAAGCTGTTAAACGGTTCACCAATTCCTCCTTGTAACCTCCAACAAGTAACAATAGGACTTCAGAAAATTCCTTCACTCAAAATTTTTCTATGAAGGAACTTTTCGTTTTCGCTTTGTTGTTGCTTGCCTAAGATTTGCAATATTTGACCAACAGGTACTAAGATTACAGAGAAAATGGCAATTCTTTCCTCTAGCAAAGGTCTCATTTCTTTTAACGCTGCTTTGCTCTTCTTCTCTAACTTAAGAAGGATATAAGCTATTGTCATTTTCTAGAATTTCTTTTACATATAAAAGGCTTCGCTTCGATAGCGATACAGAATCTTTAGTTATGAATTTATGTAAACAACGTTACAAGATCCCCGCCTTTTTTAAGAAATCTAGGGAGTTAACCCACGTCAAAGTATTTGTATAATTATCAAAACTATCAGTTAATTTACTAATTACTAAAATGATAAAGCGGATTTTACGCTGGGTAATTTTGGGTGGAACTTTATTTTTTTTAGCAAAAGCCCTTAAGGATAATTGGCAAGGGGTTGCGGCTGTTAATATTGATGCTTTGGGTTGGGCAATTCTAGCGATTGCAACAGGTATAACATTACTGGCACACATTTGGGCAGGTTGGATTTGGGCTTGGGTTCTTCAAGATTTAAATCAACCTATACGTTCTTCTGAATTTGTTCAAGTCTACTTAAAAACAAATATCGCTAAATATATACCGGGTAATGTTTGGCATTACTATGGACGAATCCTCGCAGCCAAAAATGCTAGTATCTCTGTAGAAATTGCAACTCTCAGTGTTTTGTTAGAACCACTGCTCATGGCTGCGGCTGCTTTAATTATTTTTTTGCTTACCAGTCAATCTATAGTTAGCGAATCGACCCTCTACTTGCACATAATACAACTTTTTTGCTTGCTGGGAGTTCTTTGCGTACTTCATCCGAAGTTTTTAAACTTTGGAATTGCCATCGTACAACGCTTGAAGGTCAAAAAGTCAGATTCTACTCCAACCTCAACTCCCACTCTTCAGCATTACCCGTGGCGACCTTTGTTAGGAGAACTGGGTTTTGTCGTTTTGCGTGCTTTTGGTTTTGTTTTAACTCTTTTTGCTCTAAGCCCTTTATATTGGAATCATATACCTTTGTTGTTGGGAGCTTTTAGCTTTTCTTGGTTGTTAGGGTTTATTATTCCGGGTGCGCCTGGTGGCTTGGGAGTATTTGAAGCCACTGCGATCGCACTCTTACAGTCTCATTTTCCACCCTCTTTAGTCATTAGTGCTGTTGGTCTTTATCGCCTTATTAGTATTTTTGCTGAAACTGTAGGAGCTACTTTAGCATGGCTTGATAAACGTTTTTCGTTGTAATCGATCGGTTAAACGGTTTTGTTCTTTAGCTGAGAAAAAACATGGTAATCATCAAGATTCACCTGTGGTTCGGCAAGCGGTTCATCTTCTTTTATCTTAATCAAATTATACTCAACATTTTCTGCATAAATTGCAAAAGTAATATTAAACATTTCAATAAAATTGATCAACCACTGGCATTCATCTTCTGGATAATTATTGTAGTAGCGGATCAAGTAAGCTATGCGGCTTTCCAAATGAATACGCGAATTTTTAGAAATTAAAATAATTTTTAGCAATACAATAACCAATGTCAGAGGATGACCTTGAGATAATAGTAAAATAAATAATGATGAAGGTTCTTTACCATTTTCAGTTATTAAATGGTCAATGACTTTATTACAAGTTCTTAACACTAAATCCTTGTTAATTATTTCTGTATGTTGCTCGGCTTTCCAAGGATATAGCTTTTCTGACAATTGCGTTTTTAAAGTTTCAATAAAATCCTGTTGTTGAACTGAAAAAATCAAATACTTTTGCAAATTCTCCTTAAATTCTTCTAATGTTTGATTTTGAGTTTGCTGAATAAAGATATTGGCAATATTTTCATAACTAAACGTACCTTTCTTAACAACAATCGCTTTAATTAAACGGAGAACGTTATCTCCTAAAATACTGGGATTTTTGTATCGACTGGTGCTTGATGTAGAAGATTGAGAACGAGCAATATACATTGCCAATTCAAACTTAAATTTGTCTTTCAAATGTCTGGATAACTTTATAGCCGCTTCTTGTTGTTCCTTGGAATTGTTAATATCCAAAGATTGAGCGACTAGCAGATAAGAAGAGTAACGATTAATCCAATTTCTTTGAGATTGTTCGTCAATATTTTTCAAGGCAAAGAATTGAAGCTGATGATATTCTTCACTCTCAAGAAAATTTTCTATCCACTGAATATAAAAACTATTTTTTATATATTTAGTAGGCTTAAAATCTTTATAGCCAGACAGTAAATTCACTAATTCTTGAACATACTTATGTCTTCTGTTGCTTTCCCAGTTATTAATCAGAATATAGCAGCAGCGCTTAAGTGTATGAATGAACTCCTGTTCTTCATTCTTAGAAAAGATTTCATAAATTCCTGCTGTTGAATCAGAATTACCCGCCCCAAAAAATCCTAAGAATACACGCTTAAATTCTTGCAAAACATCTTCAGGTTCCCAGGTTTTGACAATTCCAATAAAATAGTTATATATCCTTTCTTGTGCAATCTCTAAATCCAGTCGTTTGTTCTCAGAGTCAAAAGTATATTTATTGCTCTGACTACCCGTTAAGCTGTTAGCGGTCATGGTATTTTTCAAGACCAAAGAATACCCAATACATATTCTTATCAGCTTAACTTGACCTACAAACAGTATCAATCGCTTCTTGAAAAGTTCAGTATTTCTTTAAACGAAGTTTTATCAAACCTTAAAATTACAGACTTACTTATATCAAAATTTATCAAAATCTATAAAAAACTACTTAAGTACTCGTATGAAATTACACTTTACCTACAGATATATGAGGACTAGATAGTATTGACTATCTTTTCCAACTTTCCAAGATCTAATTTTTAAATGGGGGTGGAGGGACTTGAACCCACACGACCTTTTACGGTCAACGGATTTTCATTCTCCTGCAGCTTTCGCTACTGCTTTACACTATCCACAAAGTTGTAAAGTTTTGAGAATTGGACCCTCCCTTTACCCTCGACTTAACGTTAGGGTAGCTCCCGTCGGGCCTCTGCACCTTCCGAGTTAGTCACTTGTCATTTATTGTTTGTCCTTTGTTATCAATCGCTAACCGAAGGACAAGTCAAAAATGACCGATAACTACCTTGGCTTGGCTCAGGATTGCCATGTCTGTAAACAGATCACAGATTTAGGTTTCCCTGAGTTTGAGAGCAGTCACTTGAAAGATTTCTCTATCAAGGCTCAGTTTTCTAAGTCCGTAGCGTCTACCATTCCGCCACACCCCCAGATGAATCCAGGTTTTGCTGGCTAGGTTGATTTTTACTCACCTCAATCAGCACTTGGACGATTATAGCAAAAGAAATCAGTTTTTGACTGATGTTTTTTTGTTCTTTATATATTCCACCACTAATTTTGCCATTTGTCCAATCATAAGGAAAAAAATATTGGGGATTGGCAATGGGCAATTTGGAAATGAGCGATAACTTATCATGGCTTCCCTGTCCCCCTTGTCCCCCTTGTCCCTCATTCCCTATGATGGAAAACAGATGCACCAATAGGTCTTTTTCACCGAGAGCTAAGAATTATGGTTGTAGCGCTACTGTATTTAGTTTTGGCAGGAGCTTATTTACTCGTCGTACCAGCAGCTGTCCTGCTGTATTTAAAATTTCGGTGGTACGTAGCTAGCTCTGTGGAACGTGCTTTCATGTACTTTCTAGTATTTTTGTTCTTCCCAGGTCTACTGCTTCTGTCGCCTGTTATCAACTATCGCCCCCAACGGCGACAAATAGAAGTTTAAGAAAGGATAAAGTATATAAGGATCGAGTATGAAATCCGGACGTATACTGTACTGGAACTTTTTTCATCCTTCATCCTTATATACTTCATCCTTAATACTTCTCATGCGACGCATTGACGCTATTGGAATAGGTTTTGGCATTTTTCTATTAGGTGGCTTGATATATCTGTCACTACAGGTGGCTGGTATAGATGGCGCACAAGCTGGAATTTGGACTCAAGCCGTACTCTTTGTGGGATTGATTGTCTGGTTGCTAACCTATTTGTTCCGTGCGGTGGGTCAAAAAATGACCTACCACACACAACGCCAACAGTACGAAGACGCCTTTTTCAAAAAGCGATTGGAAGAACTGTCTCCTGAAGAATTAGCCAAAATTCAAGCTGAAATCGAACAAGAAGAACAATCTCAAGTGTAAATTTGTTCTTCCTTTGTTATTTGTCCTTTGTCTTTAGGTATAGTGTCAAAGGACAACAGACCCATGACCGATCGCCAATGACAGCTATTTCCAATCTCTTTGAAAATCTTGCAAGTCAATCCCAGTGCGCTCTGATTCCATTTATCACAGCTGGAGATCCGAATTTGGAAACAACAGCAGAAGCACTGCGAATTTTGGATCGCAATGGAGCAGACATTATTGAACTGGGTGTTCCTTACTCCGATCCTCTGGCTGATGGACCAATTATTCAAGCCGCAGCGACTCGCGCTTTACAGCAAAGCATAACTTTGGATAAAGTCCTAGAAATGTTACAAAATGTAACTTCCAGTTTGCAAGCCCCTATTATTTTATTTACTTATTACAATCCAATTCTAAATCGTGGAATTGAAAAGTTTTTTAAAGATATAGCAGCAGCTGGGGTTGCAGGATTGGTTGTACCGGATTTACCTTTGGAAGAGTCATCTGGCTTACTCAAAATAGCTTCTGAGATGGGGATTGATGTTATTTTGTTGGTTGCTCCAACAAGTTCCTCCGAACGTATAGAAGCAATTGCTCGCTCTTCCCAAGGATTTATTTATTTAGTCA
This sequence comes from Tolypothrix campylonemoides VB511288_2, assembly GCF_045999855.1. Taxonomy (NCBI): domain Bacteria; kingdom Bacillati; phylum Cyanobacteriota; class Cyanophyceae; order Nostocales; family Tolypothrichaceae; genus Tolypothrix; species Tolypothrix campylonemoides. The sequence goes on along the minus strand of NZ_JBFPMW010000002.1, from coordinate 35,203 downwards.
GTGTGACCGGGGTGACGGGAATGCGATCGCAAATGGAAACCCGAGTCTCAGATTTACTACAGCAGATTCGTAATGTTACCGGCAAACCCATCGGTGTAGGTTTCGGCATTTCGCATCCAGAACAAGCCAAACAAGTGAAAGAGTGGGGATCTGATGCAGTTATAGTTGGTAGTGCTTTTGTCAAGCGTTTGGCAGAAGGAACACCACAGCAAGGACTCATTGCTATTTCCGAGTTTTGTCAAAGTCTCAAGACAGCAATTACTACATCTTAAGTAAGGATACTTACTGAATTTTTCCATGTAAAAAATGCTAGCTTTTTTTCACCTTCGTTGGTAGACAATTTAACAGATATCGTCTTGAATATAAAAAGCGCGTATGTAGCGGTCAAAAACGAAATAATACAGCAAAATAGGGTAAAGGCTGTATGTGAAATTCAGTAGGATACATATCTTATGAGTGTGAGAGAGCGTCAGTCAACGACCGTAGTAGTTTCGTTGCAAATTAAGGGAGAGGGCGATGAGTGAGAGTATGGCATTTATCGGCGGAGTTGCTGTAGCTGGGTTAGCAGCTCTTTTGCTACTCAAAGGCTCAGCAAGTCCCATTCAGTCCGGTTTCACTGTTACTCCACAGATGCCAACAACTGTAGTAGCACCACCTGCAGTTATGGCTCCGCCTGCTACGTATCCCAGTCAAGCGTATCCCAATCCAGCACCGCTAAACCCCAATACTGAGGAGCTGCGGGTACAGATGGAACGGATGAAGATGGAAACCGCTCAACTCCAGAAGGAAAACGCAGACCTCAAACAACAAAACCAACAACTTCAGGGACAAATTCAAAATACCCTGGCTCAGTGGAGCGCTCAGCAACAAAATCAAGCTCAAGCAGCACAGCAAGCAGCATTGCAGCAATCACAAAATCCTTGGTGGTCATCAGGTATTGTTTGGGCTGTCGGTGGTATGGCTTTAACTGTTGGCGGTGGTGTTGTCGTCGCTGGGATAAACGCTTTGTTCTCGCAAAAGCCCCGTCCCGCCCGTACCGTACAAGTTATTCATCCTTATAATGGTCCAACGCCACCACTTGCGCCTGTACGTCGTCCGGAGTTTTTACCTCCTCGCAGCGATGTCAGAAGAGTTGAAACACACGATTACGATGATACATATTAGTCGTGAGGCATTAGTAACGTTGAGCCACCCCGTTTAACGCTCAAGCTAGGAGCGGAAAAATTAATATATCATAAATATTCGGGCGCAAGATTGCTGACTGCGCTCTAAATTTCCGTTAGATAAACTATTTATTTGTCAAGTATAAACTGTCTCAGAAGTTAGCGATCGCAGTTGATTTCTTTTCAGACCCTAGCAGAAGATGGGCACAAAATCCTTCAGACTTAGGACATCTGTACTCAATTTTCTCCAAGAATTGACATATTCCCTGACACCTCCCAACTTTTGCTCGGGAAGCTTTCTTTATGTAAAAAAACAGCGAATGCATACTAAAGATCCTTTAAACTCCCTCGAAAAATAATTTTTCTACATAAATTTCCGGATAAATTGTTATCTATCTAATTGTTTGTGAGATACTTCTAGATGATAATACTGTTACCTAAGACCTAGTCAAAAATAAAGATTCGGTAAAGCAAGCTGGTGCATCGTTTACAGTTTACTGTATTATTCTCCTAAAACGTATTTGTGCAATGCCAAATCCGATGATTCTTAAATTAGTGGATTGGATATAGCTTGGGCTTTCCCTATTACCAGTTCACTGATAAAATAACAACTCGTGTTTTTGAGTTCAGTTTTGTTGAAAACCATTGGAGCAAGTCATTGAAATCTGGGGATGCAGCACAAGCAAGCCATGCAGTTTTTCGTGATTTTCATGCGATGAATAAGCTGAAGTGTGTTTGTCATGTCTGCATATTTGTATCCCAACCGGATCGTCAATGGTGTTCATCTGCTGCGTACTGTCAGGCAAAAAATCTGTGTGCAAACGCAGGTAAACCCTCTCTATTATACTCTGGCAGTAAAAAAATAAACATTTTGTAACATAAAAATGAAAAAAACACAATGGTATATAAAGCAGGTCAATATCCCACCCATTGCTCTACCACAAGTGGAGTATATGCCTTTCATTAACAGCAGAAAGGTGCTTTCAGCAAAACACCGTTGTGTATTCACGAGAAACTATTTGCGTGCAATGCTTGCTTCTCGATTGTTGCTTGCTCACTGTACTGGAAGCACTGTAGTAACTGCAAGATCTCGCTTTTAGAAAGTGCTCTGCAATGTTTTCCTTGTACAAGCAGAAGCTTAATATTTGTGATTCAATCCTAGTTTTGAGATATGCGTATATTTTTCAGTGTTGAAACTCAAACTTCCTTCAAATTGAAAATCAATGTTTTTATCCCTGACAGGATTTTCAAGAGTAACAATTTGACGCATTAAGAGAGTTTAGGATTGACAGAAAAAATTAGGTGGTTCTATAGAAGCCTAAACGAAAGAAAAACCTTTGCTATTGGTTGAGCAATGACTTTTATATCCTCATGCTTGAGGCATAAAAGCCTCTTTTTTACGTTTCCTGTATTAAGTATTTTTGCTTACAGTTTCCTGCCGTCGGTGGCTCAGACGCCAACCGGAGTAATCACAAATACTGCTGGTTCTGGTGCAAGCAATATTACAGAAACAAGATCGTCCAATTCAGTCACGTTTAGAGCAGGTCAAGGTGCTTTACAGATACTAAAAACAGGCGATCGCGCAGCGGCTGAACCGGGAGACAACGTCGTTTACAGTCTTGCTGTGAGAAATACAGGTACAGCATCTCTATCAAATTTAACGATCGTAGACAGACTCCCTGTAGGACTGCAATTTGTTTCCAACACACTGCAAGGTTCTATAGGAAGTACGCGAGTTCCTTTGACTGCTAACACGACTTCAAATCGCACAATCACAATCACCTCCGCAACTGCACTACAGCCCAATCAAACCTTAAATATCCGCTATGCCGTTGAAGTCACACCGGATGCTATTCAAGGTACCGGCAGAAACTTGGCACAAGCACGATCTGGAAACTTGACTAGCAATCAAGCGAGCCACCTACTGAGAATCAGACCCGGAATAGTCTCAGATTGTGGCACCTTAATTGGACGAGTTTTTGTCGATAAAAATTTTGATGGCGAACAGCAACCAAACGAACCAGGAGTTCCTAATGCCGTAATTTACATGGATGATGGCAATCGGATCGTCACTGATGCCAAAGGGCTGTTCTCCCTAGCCAATGTCATTCCAGGACATCGAACAGCAACACTAGACTTGACAAGCTTACCGGGTTATGGCTTGGCACCCAATACGTACTTCATTGAAAGGAACAGTCAGTCACGCCTAGTCAAGCTAGCGCCTAACAGTATGGTAAGAGTGAATTTTGGTGTTACGCCTGCGTTTTCAGAGGATAAGCGATGAAAACAAGAAAGCTTGAAGTTAAAGTTACCAACAAATTTGGCATTAGAGATTGGAAAAGCCAAAAGCTAGCATTTTTGATGTTACCTTCAACCCTAGCTAGTAAAGGGAGTCTAGGTATCTGGAGTGCTTTTGTGGCAGTCGTTTTCCCTTGCTTCGCAGGCGAGGCTATATTTTCCAGTGCTGAAGCAGCCAGCGTGCCCGAGAATAGAGAATGGGGAACTCAAAACCCCTACGAAGTGGAAATTCAAGGCATCGGGAATAAAGAACTTTCTGAATATTCTCAACTCCCAACTCCCAACTCCCCCTCCTCCACTCCCCCCCTCTCCCAATCCCCCACTCCTTCACCCAACTCCTCCACTCCCCCCCTCTCCCAATCCCCCACTCCTTCACCCAACTCCTCCACTCCCAACTCGCCACCCCCCATTCCTTCAGAGGTAATTGGTGACCGGATAAAAATTGAAATCGTACCTGTTGGAGATCCGCGAGTCCAAGCGGATGGACGTTCTACTATTAGATTCACCGGACAGATTACCGATGAAAGCGGTCAAATTATCCGTGAGGATATAGTGGTCACCCTGACATCGAGTGCGGGGAAATTTATTGGTGCTGACCAAGATAAAGACCAAGGCGGGTTTCAGGTAATAGCACGCGGTGGAGAATTTACCGCCACTTTGCAATCTGATATTAAACCCCAACAAGTTCGCGTCCGAGCGGCGGTAGAAAGTATTAGGACACAAAATCCCTTCCGAAGAGATAGAGATATCGTAAAAGATTCACCCTTTTACGGACAAAGAGGTGTTTCAAACGATACTCCATTTCCCCAACAAACAGACAATTCGCTTGTTCAGCAATTTAAAGATACCCCAATAGAAGCTTATACGCAGGTAGAGTTTACAACATACCTGCGCCCTTCACTAGTAACAGGGGTAGTAAATTTACGGATAGGTGCTCGCGGTACAAATTACTGGGGAAGTTTTCGCGAATTTGTTCCAGAGGATTTGGATGAAGGAACTGAGGTTGATTTAGATGCAGCCGTCTTTGCTACAGGTAAAGTCGGAGAGTGGTTGTTTACAGGTGCGTATAACAGCGATCGCCCTCTCAATGAAGACTGCGAAGGCAATGTGCGGTTATTTGGCAAACCCGACCAGCAATGCGAACAACAATATCCCGTCTACGGTGACAGTTCTACTGTCACCTCTACAGCACCCTCAATAGACAGTGTTTACCTTCGCTTTGAGCGCAGTAGCCCCGTAACAGGAGCTGAGCCTGATTACGCCATGTGGGGAGACTACAATACTGAGGAATTTGCAAGAGTCTCCCAACTGTACACAGCTACAAACCGTCAACTACACGGCTTTAAGGGTAACTACAGCTTTGGTCCGGTTCAAATAACCGGCTTATACGCTAACAACATTGAAGGCTACACCAGAGATATTATCGTTCCTGACGGTACAAGTGGGGACTACTTCTTGTCACGGCGCTTGCTAGTTCCCGGTAGTGAAAGCGTTTATTTAGAAGAAGAAGAGATCAACCGTCCCGGTACAGTCTTAGACCGCAAACAATTATTTCGCGGTCGCGATTACGAAATTGACTATAACCGAGGAACCGTTAAGCTTTACAAATCAGTTCTCTCCGTAGCCACACAGCCCTTTGGTCCCACTTTAGTGCGTCGCCTCGTTATCTCCTACCAACCGGACGAAGGAGAGGAACGGTCTACTCTTGTTGGAGGACGGGTACAATTCAACATTTCTCAGGAGACAGACAGGAAAACTTTCCTGGGTGGTAGCTATTTGCGAGAATACCAAGATGGTCAAGACTTTGAACTGTATGGAGCAGATTTCCTTCTCTCTTTAGGAAATGGCAGTCAGATTGTAGGAGAATTTGCACGCTCTAGCGGTAGCCTCCTCAATGGAGACGATGGAACGGGTAACGCTTATAGATTGGAGGCTATTGGCAATATTGGCGATCGCCTGAACGCAAGAGCCTATTATCGTTCTTCTGATGAAGGTTTCTCCAACAACGCCACCTATAGCTACACCGCAGGACAAACACGCTATGGAGGCTCTCTTTTAGCAAGAGTCACCAATACCACCTTCCTGACAGCCGCATACGACTACGAAGAAAACTTTGGACGTTCCTCTGGTGCTACACCATTTTTTGATGTATTCAATCCAGAACCACCCGCAGCCAGTGCTGGGTCTAGAGTGAACAACGAACTGCAAACTATCCGCGCTGGAATTTTACAAAAATTTAACTTTGTTGGTCGGCTCGCCGATTTGAGTTTGGAATATGTCAACCGTTCCCGTGAAGACCGCGTGAGCGATCAATTTGAAGGAGATGCCAGCCAGTTGGTATCTCGGCTCAAACTTCCACTTACTCAAGCCCTGACCTTCCAAGCGCAAAATGAATTGAATTTGGGCGATAGTGACCCACTCTATCCCAACAGAACAACCCTGGCATTAGACTGGAAGGCTTACCCAGGAGTTACGTTCCGGCTAGCTCACCAGTTTTATGATGACAGCAGCGTATTACGCGGTAACTCCATTACCTCATTAGATACGATTGTCGAGCATAAATTTTCTGACGATACAATTTTAAGCGGGCAGTACTCTGTTTTATCTGGATTCAACGGCTTACAGGGTCAAGGAGCGGTAGGAATCAATCACGGTGCTCGCATCGCTCCCGGCTTGAAATTGAGTTTGGGTTACCAATACGTCTTTAAGAACATTTTTAATAGTAATGCTGCAGATGGTCTATTCCAAACCTCTGTGGTAGGTTCCAACACGGCTTCACTGGGACTGTTTGCTGGTAGTGTTTACAGCGTTGGATTGGACTACAGCGATAATCCTAACTTTAAAGCGGGTGCCAAGTTTGAGTATCGCGATGGCGATGATGACGATAACCTCGTCATCACAGCTGCAGCTGCAGGTAAACTTTCACCCGCCCTCACAGCCCTAGTTCGCTTCCAACAAGCAGGTGGGGCAAATATTCCCGTGTATCTTCCCTCTAGTTCCTCTGGATTTGTTGGCAGAGTCGATGACTTGGGAGATGCTATCAACCTCAGATTTGGTTTGGCTTACCGAGATCCCAACAGTGATAAATTCAACGGATTGCTGAAGTATGAGTGGCGTCAAAACTACGGTTCAATCCCTGAATTTAACACCGATAGAAACTCAAACGCTCACGTACTCTCAGGTGAAGGGATATACGCCCCGAACTGGCGATGGGAATTTTATGGTAAGTATGCTTTTCGTCTGGCAACTAGCGGCGATCTTGGAAACAACCAAAGTAACGATAGCAACACCCAATTGGCACAACTTAGAGCCACTTATAGAATGGGTTACCGAACCGATTTAGCTGTGGAAGGACGCTGGATAGGACAAGACTTTGATAGTGGTTCGGATTATAATCAGTTTGGTGTTGCCGTAGAAGGTGGGTATTACTTAACACCCGATCTGCGCTTAGGTGTGGGTTATAGCTTTGGCAGTGTGGACTATGACCGTGATTTTAGTGGTTACCGCTCTGAAGGAGGTTTCTACGTCAATATCAGCCTCAAACTGAATGAACTTTTGGGTGGTTTTGGATTGCAAAAGCCCGTACCCAAGCAACAGAGAGAGTCGGAAATTCCTACAGCTAGCAGACAACCTGCAAACGGATTGCAAAACTCTCAAAGCAAACTCATTCAACGTTTGAAACAAACCCAAGCAAGAACTGCTCCTGCAAACCAGTTGCAAACCCCTCAAAGTATACTCATTGAGCGTTTGAAACAAGTTCAAGCACTAGCAGTTCCGCAAAACACGGAGTTACAAAAGTCCACAATCAAGCTAATTAATTCCCTCAGAAAGCGATCGGCTTTTCGCAGGTTCAGTGGTGGAGAGGAGTGAGTGAGTAATGTTCAAGAGCAAAATTTATCTTCGATTGGGGAATAGAGAATGGGGCATAAGGAAGAGGGAATGGGAAAGAATAACACGACAATATTTCCCTACTCCCTACACTCCGTTAGTTTTATTATTACCGATCGCCCTTTGTCTTTTCCCTTCAGGTGTTGCATTCGGACAAGGAGGAGACAAGGTAGACAAGGGGGACAAGGTAGAACCTTCTCCCTTGTCCCTTGCTTCCCCATCTCTAAGGATTGTTGTGAACAGCAATCAAGATGGTGATATTAAAGCTGATGACCAGCTAACTTTACGAGAAGCTATTGAATTGGCTAACGGGACGCTTTCTACCGAGCGATTGAGCAGTGCAGAAAAAGCACAAATCCAACCAGCAACTGATGGTGGTTCTCGCATTGAATTTAATCTTCCTGCGGGTGCTACTGCCATCCAGTTACAGAAACAATTGCCCGATCTAGCTGCTGCGGGATTGGTTATAGATGGCACCACTCAGCCCGGATACGATGCTTCTGGTTCGGCTACTGCTGAAATTGCAATTCCAATTCCTGTGGTAGCAATTTCTCCCGCACCAGAACGCGAAATTTTTCGCGGTTTAACAGTAGTGGCTGATGGCATCACAATTCGGGGTTTAAACCTTTACGGTTTTACAGCTAGCCCAATTAAACAACAACTGGGCAATTTACTGATATATGATGGCAAACCCAAACCAGCCACTCTCACCACGCCACCAGGGGATATAGTCATTTCCCATCCTCTCCCACCCCCAAATACCAGCCAACAGCAACCCCCAAATGATGATTTTCCGTTTTATGAAAAAAATGTTCCTCCAAAAAACGTTGTCATTGAAAACAACTGGTTGGGATTGACTCTAGATGAAAAATTACCAGAGTCAACCTCAGCTTTTGGAGTTTATGTTTTTAACTCTCAAGGGGCAACCATTCGACGCAACCGAATTTATTACCATGAAGGAAGTGCTATTATCACTTCAGTACGTGGTGAAAATACGGTAGTCACTGAAAATATTATTGTGGGTAACGGGCTGGCTGGCATGCCAGATGCTTTGCGATTTGAAGGTGTAGTGAATAAATCCAAGATTGTTGGCAATTTGATTTGTGCTAACGATGGTGCTGGAGTGTATTTATTTAAACCAGAAGGGGATGTTCAAATTCAGAATAACCGCATCACCTATAATGGCAGGCGTTTGCGACGTGCAGCAGTTTATTTGATGGGTAGCAACCATCAGGTAACGGGTAACGAAATTGATTATCAAACCGGACCCGGTGTTGTAGTTTCGGCTTTCCCCAATACTCAGGGCAATATCATTCAAAATAACAAATTTGCTGCGTTAGAAGGGTTGAGCATTGACCTCAATACCCAAGGAAATTTGGATGTCAGCGATTTTCAAAGAGGTGACGGTCCAAATCCCCGCCGCAATTCCTCCAATCGGCGATTGGATACGGGGAATGCTGCGATTAACGCTCCAGAATTTGCTACAAGGACGTTTGTACCTACTGGTAATAGCGTCACTTTACAAGGAAAAGCTGACCCCGGTTCGGAAGTCACAATTTATCGTTTGAGCGATTATCAAACAGGTAAAGAAGCACTCTACGAACCCGGTTATGGAGCTTTAAGAGAACCTTTAGGAAATGCACAAGTTGACGAAAAAGGCAAGTTTAGTATTGCGATAGAAAATTTACAAAATGGGGAGATTGTAAGCGCGATCGCCACCAACCCCAAATACGGAACGTCCGAACCTGCCGTTGCTGCATTTATTGGGACGAGAGCAATTTCTACCAACCCAACTCCAGACGCAAAAACCCAGAGAATTCAACCCCCGCAGTGTACAACACGCCCCGTACCGCCAGAACCACCACCACAACCAGAACCGCCACCAGAAACACCACCAGAACCAATACGGATACAAGTCCCGAGAAACGTTCACTTTGCACTTGACAAATCTTTTATTAGTCAAGAGAGTGCTGCAGTTCTCGATCGCGTGGCAGAAGTTCTGCAACAATATCCTTTCATCGTCATTGAATTACAGGGTCACACAGATCCCCGAGCCAGCGATGCTTACAACCAAGCCCTGGGAAGACGGCGAGCATTATCTGTAAGAAATTATTTATTACGCAAGGGCATTCAACCAGAAAGGATGACCATCCGTTCCTTTGGTGAAAGTCGAAGGAAAGTTCCTGGTGGTACGGGTGTTGTTGATTACGCCCGCGATCGCCGAGTCGAAATTATCTTCACTGATGTTAGAGGTATCGACCTCATCATTGAAGATCAAGAGCAAGATTTACAAATCGAACGGCGACGAGGCAGAAGGTAGTTCAAAAGTCAATAGGGAATTTGCTGTGACTCCTGAATTTAATAAGATTGATAAAAAAGCACCCCGTTTTTTGACATTCAAGCAAACACTGCTGACATTGCTTTTCACAGTGCCACAAGTTCCCTTCCTGGGAAACATTTCGGGTGGTGGAAAGGTGTTAGCACAACAAGCAACCAGTTGTCCGACGGGTACAACAGCACAAACACTAAACTGGAATACTGCTGACAACTTGGCAGGAATTACCAGTCAAAACCTGACTGTTGGTGGTGTTAATGCCACTATTAGTTTCACTGAAAGCAGTCCCGGTCAGGTTATCGATCCAGAGGAAACATTAATTAGCAATGATGTCTACGGTGGCATCGCCGGACCAAATCTAAGATTTAATATAGGTCTTCAAAGTACCAATCCAAACTCGCCTTTTGACGGACCAGCACCCGTAGGCAGTAGTGCAACGCTCACGATTAACTTTTCAGAACCAATCTCGCTAGCGTCCGCTCTCACCCTTTTGGACGTTGACCGTTCGGGTGCGCGTGACACTATTAACGGTACACCATTCATATACCAAGATAGAGTTACGGTTAGCGCGTTCAACGGTAACGATTCTGTTGGAGTCAGCCTGGTATCCCCCGGTCAATACGTGAGAGTAACTGGCAACCTTGCGGAAGGTATTATTGAGAATGCTTTCCCGGCAGAATCCTTTGGTAACGTCTCAGTTGCGATCGCCAATCCGGTCACTCGAATTCAAATAACCTATCAACCAGGTACAGAATTTGGTAACCCCTTACAAGATGAAACCATCGGTCTTGCAAGATTGCAAATTTGCGTGCCAACGGGAACGGGTACAATTGGCGATACTGTTTTTAACGATGCTAACGGTAACAACGTTCAAGATGCTGGCGAAGTCGGTATTGCTAACGTTCCCCTCACTTTAACGGGTGCTGGGTCTGACGGTCAATTTGGTACAGCAGACGATATTACCAGAACGACAACAACCAATAGCAGCGGTAACTACAGCTTCACCAGCTTACCCGCAGGTAGTTATCGAGTTGCTGTTACCACCTCTCCAACAGGTTTTACCCCCACCCTAACTCAGCCCAATGCCGTCACTCTAGCAGCCGGTCAAACGATCGACACCGTTGACTTTGGATTCCGGCAAGGAGGAAGTGGGACAATTGGAGACACTGTGTTTAATGATACAAACGGTAACAACGTTCAAGATACTGGCGAAGTCGGTATTGCTAACGTTCCCCTCACTTTAACAGGTGCTGGGTCCGACGGTCAATTTGGTACAGCAGACGATACTACCCAAACGACAACAACTAATAACAACGGTAACTATAGTTTTACGAGTTTACCCGCAGGGACTTATCGAGTCGCTGTTACCACCCCTCCAACAGGTTTTACCCCCACCCTAACTCAGCCTAATGCCGTCACTCTAGCAGCAGGTCAAACCATCAACACCGTTGATTTTGGTTTCCGACCAAGCTCGACCGGGACAATAGGGGATACAGTGTTTAACGATCTCAATGGAAACAACGTCCAAGACCCAGGAGAACCGGGAATTGCTAACATAACCCTCGTTCTCACGGGAGCAGGCGCTGACGGACAGCTTGGTACATCTGACGACACTTCTCAAACCACAACGACCAACAACAACGGTAACTACAGTTTTACCAACTTACCCGCAGGTACTTATAGAGTTACTGTTAACAACCCACCTACAGGTTTCAACCCAACACTCACTCAACCTAACGCCGTTAACCTATCAGCAGGTCAAACTATCAACACCGTTGATTTTGGCTTTACTCAGTTAGCACAAGGTACTGTTGGAGATAGCGTATACACTGATACTAATGCCAATGGCGTTCAAGATCCAGGAGAATCAGGTATTAGCGGTCGCAACATTAGTTTGTTAGGTGCAGGACCCGACGGTCAATTTGGTACGTCTGACGACATTAACCGTACCACAACTACCGATGGCAATGGTAACTACAGTTTCACCAGTTTACCTCCAGGAAACTACAGAGTGACTGTTACCAATCCACCAAATGGTTTCAACCCCACTCAAACTCCACCAACCACTATTACCTTAGGAGCCAGTCAGAATTTTGATACAGCAGATTTTGGCTTTACACAGCAGGCTCTAGGAACGATAGGTGATACTGTATATACGGATACTAATGGTAACGGCGTTCAAGATTCAGGAGAACCTGGAATCAGCGGTATTACTGTTGTCTTGACAGGTGCAGGACCCGATGGTCAATTTGGCACATCGGATGACATCAGCCGTACTGCAACAACCGATAATAATGGCAGATACAGCTTTCCCAATTTAACTGCCGGAAACTACAGAGTTGCAGTCTCCAACCCACCCACAGGTGCTAACCCGGTTCAAACACCACCCACTACCATCGCTCTAGCCTCAGGTCAAAATCTTGACACGGCAGATTTTGGTTTTACACAACAGCAACTTGGTTCCATTGGTGATACTGTCTTTATTGACACAAACCGCAGTAACAGCCAAGATTCCGGAGAAAGGGGAATTAGTGGCGCTACCGTTACTTTGACCGGTGCCGGACCTGACGGTCAATTTGGTACAGCCGACGATATCAATCGTTCGACAACGACCGATCAAAATGGTAGATACCTGTTCCCCAATCTTCCTGCAGGCAATTATAGAGTGACTGTGAGCGATCGCCCGGCAGACTTCACCCCCACATTAGTTCCACCAGAAACAGTTACCTTGAGTGCAGGTCAAAATCTTGACACGGTAGACTTTGGTTTCGCTGCTTCTGCTGTAGGTGCTGGTGAACCCAATTTACGCTTGGTCAAGAGAATTACCAACGTCTTGAGAAACAATCAGTCCATCGGTGGCAATTTCAATACCTTTGATGACGGTCCTGGTGATGATGACAATAATATCAATCAGTTACAACCAGTACTCGGTATTCGCGACCTTCAAACTGCTTTACAAAGTGGTGATGAAGTCGAATATACAATCTACTTCCTTGCCCAAAATACAAACGATGTCAGATTCTGCGATTTAATTCCAGAAGGAACAAGTTACAGTAACGGTACTATTAACGTTGTTGGTAGTGGTACTGGTGCAGACCAAGGTACATTTTTCTCGCCTTTAGCACCTTTGCCTGCAAACAACGCCTGCTTGAGTCAGACAAATAGCAGGGGTGCAGTGATTGTTAACTTTGGCACTTTTGGGGATTCCAGTGGCAATCCAGCTTACATTCGTTTCCGTGTCAGAGTTGATTAACTCAGTGAGTCGTTAGTGGTTGCTAGTCAGTAGCCTTCGCTTCCAAGCTAGTAGTCTTCTCCTTCCCAGCCAGAGGCTGAGAACGAGGAGACAATTAACCACTAACAACTCACCAAACCAAGTTATTATTATTCTTGTTTTTGCCCTATTGCTATTGCCGCGACTTTACTAATCAGACAGAAATGCAAAAAACAAGTTTAATTGCTTCAGCGATCGCCACTACCGTACTTATATCTTTAGTTACCAGTATGACTGAAGAAAGTGCTCGAGCACAAAAAGCACAGCGACCTGTACCCCTGCTGAATGCCAGATGTGTTAACAGCGGGCTTGGCACTGCTCGCGAGCAAAATGTAGATGTTTCTATAGGACGAGCAGTTTATACAAGTCAATTTTATTTAGGACCCGGTTATCGCTCGGCTTCACTAACCTGCAACATCAAACCACAAAACCGTCCTCAACCCGTGTTTCAGACTTTAAATTTAGGATTTGGAATGCGCGATAACAGCACAAATAATACAAGTGTTGACGTTAAAGTCTACCTAGACGGCAGACAAGCGGAGAACCGCACCGTCGCCCCAGGTCAATCGGCTACCTTAGCTGTTGATGTGAGCAATGTTTCCAATGTTGCTGTTGAAGCTGTTTGCTCCAGCCAAAGCCAATATTGCGATCGCGTTTACTTTTTTACGGCTGCTTTAGAGCGACCCACCGCACCTCAACCAGTGAAAAAATAAAATTGCTAATGGCTAATTGCTAATGGCTAATAGCTGATGGCTAATTGCTAATTGCGATCGCCATCCTAATTAAAAACACATAGGGGAGAGACATCCTCTTACGCAGGTTTTCCATGCGGGATCTGCTGCAAAAGTAGGAAAAGTAGCTTTGGGCATTGCCCACCATACAGGACTTCACATATAATTTTCAGTTTTCCATTAACCATCAGCCATTAGCCATTAGCCATTAACCATTAGCGCTCTCCATTCGATTCTTGAGGGTTGGTTTTAGCAGGTTCCTGTTTGTCTAAATTATCAGCAGCCTGTTTAAAGAGTGGCTCGATTTTATCTCGCCAATACTGGATATTGGGTAGTTTTTCTGGATCGTTTTTATACCCCAAAACTTTATCCCATTGTCCTTCGCCAATCGCTGTATCGATATCTTTAAATAAAGCTTCTGCTTTTGCCCAATCTTTCTGCCATTGAGCTACCATTTCTGTTGTCTCTTTGACAGCAGGAGCGTTAGAAGTCACAGATTTAAGTAATGCGATCGCTCCCTGCAAATCTCCCGATTCGTATTTCTTTCTTGCTTGTTCTAAAACTTTAGAATTTTCAGGAGATTTCCCCTGTAATTTGTCCAGTAAATCTTCTGAAGATGAAAGACTTGGCTTTACGGCTGGTTTTGATTTCGCCTTGGGTGCGGGGCGGACTGTAATCAAATCGTCATCATCTTCTGTTTTTACTGCAATTCCCTTGTCGCGCAAGCAATCAACCCAAAGTTCGTTATTTTTAATAACATCGGAATCCGCCCAACCGGAGGTTTTAGGATCGAGTTTAACTTGTACCCAACCGCGCTTTGTTCGCAAACCTGTTACTTCAAAAGTACTATCTTCTGTAATAGTTTTTATAACGCTATCAGAAAGGTTACTGGGTTCAGAACGAATATTTGAATTTTCTTTAATAACAGCCAAGCAAATTTGTGATGATGCTGTTGTACTACTATTATCAGAAAAATTAGAGGCAACGTTTTGAACGTTTTTGACCACAGCTGGGGTAATCGCAGCCGCACCACCTGCTAAAAGAGCTAAGATTGTTAGCTGTAGTAAGTCCGGTCCGTTAGAATTTTTGGGTGTTGATTTAGGTGCTGCTTCTACTGGTGAACGAGCAACGCGATTCAATGGGGCTACAGCGATCGTTTTTTGTCTGGATTCAGGAGATGAATACTTGACGGCTTGGTAGCTTGTAGAATTGTTAACGTATTCTACAGGTGTTGAAGATGCTGGAGCAAACAAATGTAATGCTTGTAGGGCTTCTGATGCACTTTGGTAGCGATCTTTGAAATGATATCGCACCATCTTGCTTAAAACCGCTTCCAAATTGTTGCTGACGGGAACCAAATGCTGCCATAAGATTTCCCCCGTGTAGGTGTCTTCTTGTAACTCCATTGGCGCAACGCCTGTAAGTGCTTGAATGGCAATAATACCTAAGGAGTAAAGATCGCTGTTGGGGCGGGGTTTGCCCTGTCCTTGTTCTGTGGGCATATAACCGGGAGTTCCAATAGCTACTGTGGCAGACTGGTTTCCCGCGACGGTAAACAATTGTGTATGGGGGGAGTATCCAGAAGAGACGCGTAATTGCTTGACTGCCCCAAAATCCACTAAAACTAATTTGCCATCTGAAGAGCGCCGGATGATATTATCTGGTTTGATGTCACGGTGAATAACGCCTTGACCGTGGACAAATTTTAAGATACCAAGAACTTCTTGTAGCATCGCGATAACTTGGCTCTCGCTCCAGCGACGGTTCGGCTGTAACTCATCGCTGAGTGGATGTCCTTCAACAAATTCTTGTACTAAATAAAATTCTTGGTTTTCATCAAAATAAGCTAAAAGCCGGGGTATTTGGTTGTGATTGCCCAATTTTTCTAAAGTTTCGGCTTCGCTATGGAACAGCCGTCGGGCAGTGTCAAACACTTTGGAGTCAGAACTCGCAGGCTTTAAGTGCTTGACAACGCAGACGGGGTTGCCCGGTCGCTTGGTATCTTTAGCAATATATGTTTCACCAAAGCCTCCTGTAGCAAGGACTTTAATGACTTGGTAACGGTGATCTAGTAGCTTGCCTATCATTTTCACTCCCCAGTGTTCACACCCAATTTAAAAGAGCGTAATAAATATCTCCAAATATTCCTTGATAAAATCCGCTATCTTGGGAAAAGATTTGGATGTCAAACGCAGTTTTTTAATAAATACACGTTGTTAATTTTTCTTTCAATAACCTTTGTAAATTCCAATGCCACCTAAAATAAATGACTCAGTCGCATGGCAGCAGGCAGAAATCCTCATGCAACCAGCTTTTATTCGAGTAGTCGATAATATTCGCAAGCTGCTTGATGTATCTTCTTGGACAGGAACTTATCAAGATGTCTTGATTTGGCCGAATGGCACTACCGATGAGACTCAAGCTATAGTGACTAAGCTCCTGCAAGACCTGGAAGCTGCAACACCAGAGCAAGCCTTGGAAATCAGAGAAACTCTCTCCGTTCTACCCATGCCCCATCCAGGATATCATTTGTGCCTGCAGCGTCAAGAGCAAAAAGTCAGTATTGATTTGTGGGAACTATGTTATCAAGTGTGTTTTCGTAACTACATACCCGGAAGTGAAAAAGTTGAGATAGATACCAGTCTAATCGATGAAATGGGTGATGTGGACTGGCAAATGTTAGAAACTAAGACTAAGCAGGTTGTTGAAGCGGTGTTTGCAAATTTACCTCAGTAGACTGGGGACTTGGAACTTCTTGTTCCCGACCTGGGGAGCCGTCTTCAGAGGCTCCGCTTTCCTTACAACTAAAGTAGGGTTGGCAATGCCAACCCTACTTTAGTCTCTAGTTGCCAAAATCTTTAAGAATTATGAATTTTCCAAACAGTTTTTTAATTTCTCGACTAGTTCCCCAACATGAGGTTCTTCCAACAAGGTATAGTGAGAACCAGGGATCTGCTGGATATCTATTCCTCCCTGTACCAACTCACCCCACCCAAACAACGGGTCGTACTGCATACCTGTAGCTTCGTCTCGGTGCTTATCAGAAGTCCGCAAGAGAGTCATGCAACCGGGATAAGTTTGGAAAGTGTATTGATTGAGGGCTTTAGAGTTGGCATCCATGATCTCTAAATGTTTGTCCTCTTTGGGGGAAGGCTCGGGAATACCCATCAACTTTTTATACTTGTACTGGATGTGAAACCCAATCCAATCGCGCCAACCGACAAGCTTGTGCTGTAGGTAAACCATTCCTTCTTGAGAGAAATTCTCTAGATGCTCGAGAACTCGATAACGGAAAGATAATCGGCGCTCGGAACCCGGACGAATAGTATCAAGCATGGCAAGAATTGCTACTTTTTCACCTTGCTTGTGGAGTTGCTGGGCCATCTCAAAAGCGACAACACCTCCAAATGAATATCCTCCCAAGTAATAAGGTCCTTTGGGCTGTATCATCTGAATTTCTTTAATATAGTGGGCTGCCATCTCTTCAATTTGAGTGTAAAGAGCTTGTTTTCCATCTAGCCCTTGTGGTTGCAACCCATAAACGGGTCGGTCCTTTCCCAAATGCATAGCTAAGGTTCGATAACACAGAACTTCTCCGCCAAGAGGATGGGCTAAGAACAAAGGAGCCTTGGAACCGTAGGGTTGTATTTTGACTAAGGAGGACCAAGATGTGTCTGTTTCGTTTTCTGAAGTAGCACCTGCTTGTTCTTCTGAAAAACGAAGCATCGTAGCAAGAGCTTCCACAGTTCCCGATTGAAAGAGAGTGGCTAAAGGAAGTTTTTTGCCAAATTTTTGTTCTATCTGAGCAAATAACTGGACTGCGAGTAAGGAATGTCCTCCCAAGTCAAAGAAATTATCTCGAATACCAATCGGTTGGCGGTGTAAAACTTCTTCCCAAATTTGTGCGATTTGTTGTTCTAACTTATCTCGTGGAGCAACAAAGTTTGCTTCTAAATCAAGTTTTGAGAAATCATGTGCTGGAAGAGCAGCGCGATTGACTTTTCCACTAGGAGTAAGAGGTAGTGCTTCAAGTAACACAAAAGCTGAAGGTACCATGTACTCAGGTAACTTTTCTTTTAAGAAGCTACGCAAGTCACTTGTGACAACTTCGAGTTCTTTATTGGGTACAACGTAAGCTACCAAACGTTTATCGCCGAGAGCATCAACGCATGCAACAACTGCTGTCTGTACTACGGTGGGATGTTGGTTTAAAACAGCCTCTACCTCACCTAATTCTATCCTAAAGCCCCGTATTTTTACTTGGTAATCTCTGCGTCCAATAAATTCAATATTACCATCAGGTAAATGACGCGCTAAATCCCCTGTTTTGTACAGACGCGCCCCTTCTTTTTGACTAAAGGGGTCGGGGATAAATTTTTCCTCTGTAAGGTCCGGTCGGTTGAGATAGCCTCGCGCCAAACCCAAGCCACCGATGTGCAGTTCTCCAGGGACACCAATGGGAACAGGTTGCATGTGTTCGTCTAGCAAATAAATTTGTGTATTGGCAATCGGACGCCCAAGGGGAACAATTTTGACGCGATTGTTTTGTTGCGATGGAATGGGATATGTTGCAACAATTCCACAGGTTTCCGTTTGACCAAACATATTAATTAATCGTGCGCCATGCTGGAAACCAAGCTTCCACTGTGCGGGAACATCAGAGAGTAGCGGTTCGCTTGCAGACACGATCAGGCGTAATTTGTTGTCCAGTAGAAATTCTCGTTTCTCAGGGTCGAGGTGAGTTAATGCGTGAATGCAGTTGCGCCAGTAAGAGGGGACGATATCGATCGCCGTGACATTGTGTTGTTTAATAGCCTCAAAAAGCGCTCTTGGGTCTTTCCTCTGTTCCGAAGTAGCAATTTTGACAGTTGCGCCTTGAGCTAAAGGTACCATTAACTGTCTGACAGACGAAGAAAACGCAATCGATGCCGTGTGGAGATAGATATCTTCAGGTGCAATCCCGAGTGCTCTTGCCATTGCTTGTGCGTAATGACACAAATTTGCGTGTGTTACTTGAACACCCTTTGGTTTTCCGGTTGAGCCAGAAGTATAAATAACGTAGGCTAAGTTTGCAGGTGTTGCTGTTTGGTTTAAATTTTCTTCCGATTGTTGGGCAATGAATCGGCAATCTGTATCCAAACAAACTACTTTTTCTGTAAAATCGCAGATCTCTGTTTTTAGACTTTCCTGAGTCAACAATACTAGAGGCTGAGAATTTTCCAGCATGAAAGCCAAACGCTCTTTAGGATACGTTGGGTCTAAAGGTACATACGCCCCACCGGCTTTGAGAATTCCCAACAGTCCCACGACCATTTCTAGAGAACGTTCCAAATAAATGCCAACGAGTACCTCAGGTCCGACACCCAACGCCTTTAAATAGCGTGCTAACTGGTTTGCTCGATGATTTAATTGCCGATAGGTCAGTTGCTCGTTTTCAAACATCAGAGCGATCGCATTCGGATTTTGCTCTACTCTTTGTTCAAACAACTCGTGTATGCACTGTTCTTGAGAATAGTCTGCTTGATTGTTATTCCATTCAACAAGCAATTGATGGCGCTCGGTTGCTGTTAGCAGTGGCAATTCGCTTAAAGGCTGCTCTGGATTGGCAACAATTCCCTCTAGCAGCGTTTGGAAATGCCCGCTCATACGTTGAATTGTAGGAGCATCAAACAGATCGGTGTTGTATTCCCAAAATCCTCGCAATCCCTGTTCTGTTTCAGCAATGGAGAGATTTAAATCAAATTTAGAAGCTATGTTTTCCCAATCGAAAGGAGTTGAGGCGATCTCCGGTAAATCCAATGTTTGCTTCGATGTGTTTTGTAAAACAAACATCACCTGGAACAGGGGATGATAGGAGAGCGATCTCTCTGGTTGAAGTTCATCTATAAGTTTATCAATAGGCAACTCTTGATTAGTATAAGCAGACATTGCCACCGAACGCACCCTTTGCAACAGTTCTCGAAAACTGGGGTTACCCGACATATCAGTGCGTAGCACCAGAGTATTGGCAAAAAATCCGATTGAATTCTCTATTTCTGGTAAATTTCGACCCGCTACTGGAGAACCAACTAAAATGTCTGTTTGTTTGGTATAGCGATAAAGCAAAGTCTGAAATACCGCTAGCAATGTCATGAAAAGCGTTACACCCTCTCTTTGTGAGAGTTTAGCAAGTGCTTGCAATAATTTCTCGGGAAGTATAAAACTTTCTCTTGCACCTTGATATGTTTGGACAGGTGGTCGAGGTCTATCTGCAGGTAATTCCAGTACGGGAACTGCACCTGCTAACTGCTGTTTCCAATATTTCAATTGCTTTTCTAGTACTTCATCGGAAAGCCATTGTCGTTGCCAAACTGCAAAATCAATATAATGAATGGCTGGGTCTGACAAAGGACTGGGCTTTTTATTTACGAAGGCTTTGTAGAGTTTTGCCAACTGCTCTAAAAGAACACTCATTGACCAATCATCAGCAGCTATCTGATGCATGACGAGTAGCAGAATATGTTCTTGTGGCGAGCGTTGTATCAAACAGGCGCGTAACATCAAATCTGATGTCAAGTTGAAGGGACGGTGCGCCTCCTTGTGTAGCAACTTTTGTACAAAGCTGGTATCGTTTTCTTCTAAAGCGTTCTTCAAATCTATAACTTTTAGTTCCACTGAACGAGGTTCAGTAACAACCTGTAAGGGATTGCCATTTTGTATTATGAATTTAGTTCGTAAAGCTTCATGATGAACTACAACTGTATCTAAAGCCTGTTGCAGTACCGATACATTTAGGTTCCCACGCAATTGGAAAGCTTTTACAACGTGATATACAGAATGATTTTGCTCCAACTGGCTTAAAAACCACAGCCGTTGCTGGGCAAAAGAGAGAGGTGCTAATTCTTGCTCGGTTTTTCTAACATTATTCAGTTTTTGGTCAAAATTTGCATTATTTTGAAACTCTAGCTTGGTTTGTGTCTTTTTGGCTGGTGAAAGAGCGGTGATATTTTGGTTGATATCTTTCATTATTTACCCTCTATATTCTCAGCTTAACTTCAGGCTAATAGATCTTCAAAGACGATTTAGACAAGACATTTATCAGTGCAAAGTAGCACCTAGATAAATGACAATTTGAGTCAAAAAATATTCTCTCCAAAAATTTTTTGGAAATTGGGAACACTAAGTTTTCGACTAATGTTGCATCATGTATGTTCCTCTTTGAATTTAGAAAACTAATTTATTCTTTTAAAATAAATTATGTGAAGACTTGCTGATTTCTTATCTTATTATGTAGCTTAAAAAGTTACAATCTTATGACTGTTTTGTTATCCAATTATTTTTTATAATCTAAATACTCCTTAAGATAGTTAACATAAAACATTCTTGCATTATTCCCAAACCAAGGTAGAATAAGCCACTTCCAACTTTAAGTTATAAGTTTTTATCGCAACAAAATAACTCACCGCAAGTTATGTCTTGGATGTTGCTTACGCAGTATTATGATGACCCAATGTATGAAATCTTTGCTCATTATAGTATTTTCCACAAATAATTTATAATTTTTTTACTAAATATGATTAAGAATTTTCTTAGAATTCAGATTCAAGCTGATAGCAATTGATGCTGTCATTTTTGCTCGATAGCGGGCATTACCAGTGACATCCATCTATTGGTAGATACCGTCCTATCTATATATAACTTTTTTTGAATGATTGAGAATTGTTATAAAAAATCTCGCTCGTATTCTCTTGTTATCAATTGGCAGTTTAGCGACTTAATAAGTTTGCAATTGACTGTGCTAGCCAGTGGCGATCGAATTTCTTCAAAGCGAACCATTCACGCTGTCTAGCGTCTAGCTGAAGGGCGCGATCGCAAACCATAACATAAGTAGTCGTGCAAAATGAATGGCTTGCCAAAATATATAAATAATACGTAAGTACTGATTTGCTTGCCGAGCATTCAATCGACTATTGAACTGGAAAACCCAGATCTGATAAGATCTTCATGGCAAAATCATGACAAAGCGGAACTCTTCATCACTATGGCTACATCTGCAATTGACGTCAATGATGCAGCAGCTATCAAAGCAGTGCAAGAAGGGCTTGCAGTGTGCGATCGCACCTCGTGGGGACGTATAAAAATCTCTGATGATGACCGCCTTCGCTTTTTGCACAATCAAAGCACTAATAACATTCAACAGTTGAAACCAGGACAAGGCTGCGACACAGTTTTTGTCAATTCTACCGCTCGCACCCTCGATTTAGTAACAGTGTATATTCAAGAGGATGCAGTATTATTACTAGTTTCCCCAAATCGCCGCGAATTTTTGATGCAATGGTTGGATCGCTACATCTTCTTTGCTGATAAGGTGCAATTAACAGATGTGACTGATGAAACCGCTAGCTTGAGTGTCTTTGGACCAAAAAGTGACGCTGCGATGGAAAAGCTAGGGGCTGGGGCGATTGTTGGTCAACCTTACGGAACCCATATACTCATTTCCATTGCCGATAGAGAAGACAAAAGTCTTGTAGTTGCTGTTGGAAGTGGTTTGGCTTCTCCTGGATATACTTTGATTTTACCAATTGCTGACAAAGAGAAGGTCTGGAACCAACTTGTTGAAAATGGAGCGGTAACGTTAAGCGATCGCGCTTGGAATATGTTGCGGATATTACAAGGACGCCCAGCCCCAGACCAAGAACTTACTGAAGATTACAACCCCCTAGAGGTAGGATTGTGGCAGACTATTTCTTTTGACAAAGGTTGTTACATAGGACAAGAAACAATCGCCCGCTTAAACACTTACAAAGGCGTCAAACAGCATCTTTGGGGTATACGTCTCACCGCCCCGGCTGAATTAGGAAGTCCGATTACCATTGGAAATGAAAAAGTTGGTAAGCTAACAAGTTACACGGAAACTCTTGACGGTCATTTTGGGCTGGGCTACATTCGCACCAAGGCTGGTGGTGCGGGTTTAAAAGTTTCTGTGGGAAATGTCGAGGGTGAAATAGTTGAAGTACCTTTTGTTTCTCAGGAATATCCACAGGTATAAGGTTTGCTTTCCACTTCTATACTTTATTTTTGAGAACATCGAGAGCAGCTTTTTGTCCAGCTCGAATAGCACCCTCAATATAGTTAACCCAAATGCTAGAACGTTCTGTACCAGCCCAATGAATTTTACCTACAGGACTATTCAGGACAGAACCCACCGCAGTAAGCAAACCAGGTGGGAGTGCAGAAATACATCCACCAATCCAAGGTTGAGTATTCCAATCAAACTCCACTAATTCTAAAGGTCGTTGTGCAGCCTCACCAAAAGTTTGCCCGAGAAACGCCAAGAAAATCTCTTGACGCTCGGACTCTGCTAAATGGGAATAATCGGGAGCTAGCAATCCAACAATGACTCCTTTGCTCCCGTCTTCTGGTGAAATATCAATAACCTCAATTTTGGTATCGACGCTGAGAAAGTGACCGGTGGCAATTTTTCCCTGCCAAAAGGGTTTTTCGTAAACAGCGTGGATTTTTACCCAACTCATTGTTTTCCACCCTTCAATGAGTTGGCGGTGTCCCAAAGGTAGGGGAGGAGAAAATTTAATATCAGCTATACTTTTGGGCATCATTGCCACTATAACCTGTTGAGCGCGGATAACCCCGTACTCTGAAACCAGTTGAACAGTAGAGCCATCGTAACCAGATATTTCAGTGACAGGAGCACTGAGCACAACCCTCTCGCCCAAACGTTCTGCGATCTTCAAGGAAATTTGCTGTGTCCCTCCAACCAAGCAAAACTCCTCAGCCGTTTCTAGAAGATCGTAAAATCCCGCCGTATGGACAAAATGCAGCATCCATAAAAAGGAAACTTGATTCGGATCGCCACTTAAAATTTGGCGCACACATCCCTCAAACCAAGCTTTTGCTTCATCTGTGACTGTGTTTTGCTCAATCCAATCACCCATTGTTATGGAGTCTAATGCTTCAGCGTCAGGAGAATCCCAAGGGGTTTCTACTGGAACTGTCAAGCATAAAGCTTCAAACTTTGCCATGGCTCGAGCAAAATCCTGTTGGGCAATGTCTGATGCTAATGTTGGAGATGCTTCCAGCATTGTCCATTTTTGCCGAAAGCCATAAAGAGTTTGACCTTCAAACTTTCCTCTCTTCGTGGTTATGCCCATTTCTGCAGCCAAAGCAAGCAAAGCTGTTTGAGTAGGTCCCACCCAAGTCCCACCTTGTTCGACATAACCTCCCGATGTTAGCGGATGATTGAGAGTCCGTCCACCAACTCGCGAACTTGCTTCTAATACGATTAAAGATTCAATACCTAATTTGTAAAGTTCCCAAGCCGCACTTAAACCGGAAATACCTGCACCTACAATTGCGACATTTACATTAATATTCATTATTAATTTTTTTTGATTTTAGATTTTGGATTAAACAGAAATGTTCTCCCGCAGTCCTCACCTAAAAATACTTGAAAACATTCCCAATTGGGAGAGGCTTCTCCCGTGTCTCCCCCTCTCCCTTCTCCCTATTCCCTAACCTCTTCCGCGCTCCAACTCTTACCTTGGCAAAAGTCATCTATCCAATTAGCTAGATGACGAACTCGACGTGTTGACACTAAATTCTCTTGTTGATGACTGTCTTCCTGCGGTATCGTCACAAACGGGCTTTTGCTTTCCCCATCGTTATCGATGGTAAAGTGTGATTCACAATTTCTTTGCCCTTCTCTATCAAAAAGCGCAAGAGTTGGTACGCGATGAAGACTGCTTGTCCGGTCAGGCGTAGCAACTGCAACAGAAGATACGTAATTTCTTTTAACTTCCAATTCTGTGGGGACATCAACAGAGCGAAAAAATTTGCCTTGAAGCGTTACCTCCTTGGAAAAATAGGAAAACCATGGAATTGATATATTTTTGCTTTTTACAGGGGAAGCCGTAACTGCAACTGATGGTACTGTATGGCTTTCACTTTCTATTTTGGGAGAAACATTAAAATTCCCTAATGGTAAAGAGTGGTTTTGGCTTTCTTCATTGATGGCAATGTCATTGGAAGTTAGAGGACGATCGCCATATAATATTTCAGTCGTTACTTCAAAGGAAGTTACAGATTGGTGTTTGCTTTCTACTTCCGTGGCAGCTACACTGGGGTTTAGAGATTTTCCATGCAGTAATTTCTCTTGTAAAAAAATATTGGAACTTGGGCTAGCTACCTCAGATTCATCCAAAGGAATTAAGTGTAAATGCTCCTCAGGGTTAAAGTTAAGACCCAAAGCTGACACAATTTCATCTGGATCGTTATTCAGTTCTATAAGAAAAGGAAGAAGCTGCTCAAGTTGGGGTTCCAAAACAGACAGAGTTGCCAAAATAAAACTAGAGGAAGGGCGACGCAATCCATCATACGTTCCCCACACTCGTACTTTTACCAGCCACGAACGATTTTTGTAGTAGTAATTCACCCACTTGAGTTTCAAAGACTGGCGAATTTGCTGAATATTCATTGAAAGGTGTTAGTGGTTAATGGTTAGTGGCTAGTGGTTAGTTGTTTTAACCACTAACGACCAACCACTAATGACTAACTATGTTCTTGAAATCGATAATAGAGCATATGTGTCACTCTTTTAAACTATGCTGGTGTTGTTCTACCAGTAGAGGTACTTCATGGGGACGGACACCTCGGTACCAAATCCTTTCGGGTAATACCAGAACTATAGGTCCGTTACCACACTGTCCCAAACAACCACAACCGGACACCGTGACTCCAGGAATTAACCTGGCTTCAAACGCGGCTAAAACTTTTGCTGCACCTTGCTTGCGACAGGCGCGGTTTTGGCAAACCCGGATGCATTTAGAAGAATCGGATTGTGGCGTTAGCGGTTGAGTCATAAATTAACAGCCAAGCCTTTCGATTCCAACCATTCAGTATTGAAGATCCGCGATTGGTAACGAGAACCGCTATCACATAAAATGGTGACAATGGTATGTCCCGGTCCCATTCGTTTAGCTAAAGCAACAGCAGCACCAACGTTAATACCTGTAGAACCCCCCATGAATATGCCATCTTTTCGCAACAACTGGTAAACAACTCTCAAGGCTTCGCGATCGTCAACTTGGATCGCATCATCCGCTGGTGCGTCTTCCATATTAGCAGTGATGCGACTGTTCCCAATTCCCTCCGTGATAGAGTTCCCCTCAATCTTGATTTCACCTGTCTTGATATAGCTGTACAATCCACTTCCCATGGGATCGGCGACAACACACTTGATAGCTGGATTTTTTTCCTTTAAGTACATTGCTACACCCGCAAAGGTTCCTCCAGTCCCTGTTGCAGATACCCAAGCATCAACTTTACCGTCTGTTTGCGACCAAATTTCCGGTCCTGTCGTTTCATAATGAGCGCGGCGATTTGCTAAGTTATCAAACTGATTTGCCCAAATAGCATTTTCCATCTCCGAGGCTACTCTGCCAGAGAGTTTAACGTAGTTGTTTGGATCTTTATAGGGTACTGCAGGAACGGGGCGAACTTCTGCGCCTAACGCCCGCAAAGCATCCATCTTTTCTTGGGACTGGGTGTTGGGAATAATAATGAGGCATTTGTAGCCTTTAGCGTTACAAATATGTGCCAGTCCAATACCTGTATTCCCTGCTGTGCCTTCTACGACTGTACCACCGGGTTTAATTAATCCTTTTTCTTCAGCATCTTTAATAATGTACAGTGCGGCTCTGTCTTTTACAGAACCACCAGGGTTAAGAAATTCTGCCTTACCCAGGATTTCGCAGCCGGTTTCTTCACAGAAACTGTTCAGTCGAATCAGTGGTGTGTTCCCTACAGCACCTACAAAACCATTTTTAATATCCATGTTAAATTAACTCGCATTCGGTTTTCATTTCTAAAAAATTTTTCAGTACTGTGGGTAGGGCTTTAGCCCACCAAAAATCAGGTATGGTGGGGATTTACCGTACCTGTGCAGTACGGGTGGTGCGGAAATAAGGCAACCATCAGTAACAGACAAAAAGCTTACTGTATAAGGTTTTTCCCCCTTTGCCACGCCACTTGCTTTATGCCGGAGAACCCCTTTGAGTTCGCCCTCCCTTGTTCGCCAGTCGCCAGGGCGCGGGAAACCCGCCTACAGCAATGGTCTCACCGCCTGCAGCGCTGACTCACCAGTTACCAAAAGAGGGAAACCCTCCTATGGTACTTTCGTACCGCATTTCGCTATCAGCACCGATCTCACCGTCCACAGCAGTGGCTCCTCTGACGAGAGTACTTCTGCCTTCTTGTACCGGGTATATTCAAAAATCAAATAGGATTTTTTTATATTGTGACATTCCGCGCACCATAATTAAGTGTTGATATCAGCAGTTACTAGCCCTCTTGCCATTGGCTGTTGAGGTGCGAAATCCCTCGAATCCCCCATCGCATTTATGCGTAGGGATGCTTTCTAACGTAGTAGCGAGCGTTCGGGGCTTCCTGACTTAAGCGATCTTCTTACTCCTTAGTGCTCTCAACCCCGACTTTCCGCGACTCCAACCACAGGGGAATGGCAATTACAGCGACTAGAATGAGCAACGCTGCGATCGCAAACTGACTGACCCAAGTTACGAGTTGTTCTAGAGAAACTATTTTTCCTGCAAAAAAAGCCAGTGTTACCATGACGCTAGCCCAAGAGACTGCTCCTGCTAAATTGCACAAAAAGAATTTGCCAAAGGGCATTTCTGCTATACCCGCAAGAGGCGCTGCAAAAATCCTCAACAGTGCAAAAAAGCGTCCAAAAAACACTGCTTTGACCGCATTTTCACTAAATTGGTCTTTGATGGCTAATATTCTCGCTTCTGAAATTCTGAATATACTTGCTAGCCTAATAAGTAAAGACCAGCCGCCAATTCTACCTATCCAATAACCGCACGTACCCCCGATTGCAGCACCAGCTGAGGCGTCGCTGAGAACCAGCCAGTAATTTAGTTCCTTGCTACCAGCTAAAAAACCACCTACTAAGGTCACGGTTTCGCCAGGAAGAGGAATCCCTAAATTTTCTAACAAAATTCCCAAAAAAATTGCCCAATAGCCATACTCGTGAGCAACCTTCTGGATGTTTTCTAGTGATATGAATTCAAGAGACATCCAGCACCGCCATCTTTACAATTTTTTACTTTCTCTTCTATGTTGACTCTTTTTTATGCCGCGTGTCAATGAATTTACTCAGGTCAACGTGCCATTGTCTGCCGACAATTTTTGCTGTACCTCTTTATCATAGAAACGGCACTTAAAAAGACATCATAAATAATTTTAACAAAAAGTTTACAAAAGTACCAAAAACCTGTAAAAATTCTGTAAAAGATACGGTTGATACTGAAATCCACAAATAGTTATGCCTATATTGGGGAAAGTTAGGACAAATTATACGACATGGATACTGAAAATATCAGTCTAAACCATACCGCTGCAATTCCCCAAGTTATTGGGTGAAAAAGCAGCATTTTTAATGGTTTAAAGTAAAACGGTGTCTGTGTCTGTTTTCTGTTTTTGTACAGTGTTTCAACTACCCAGTTAAATTCATGACTACTACATCAGACTGTCAAGTAATCTTGTTTAAACCCGAAGGACGTATAGATTTGCAAGGAGGAATGGCTCTTAGCGAAAAAATGACCTCAGTGGTTCCTAAATCCAATCAACTGTGGGTTATTGACCTAGCTAAAGTTGATTTTATGGACAGTTCTGGACTAGTGTCTCTAGTCAAAGGATTAAAAGTAGCCCGTCAAAGCGGCTGTCGATTGGTTATTTGTAACGTTCAACCTCCTGTCAGATTGATATTGGAACTCACTCAATTAGATACCGTCTTTGAAATTTTTAGCTCCTACGAAGACATTTTCATTGAAAGCAATGAGGAAAATCTAGTTGTAGCGAACTAAAGATTTGACACGTGATTCCAAAGATCGTTAGTGGTGCTTGCGTGCATACTGCAGGAGATTATTATCCTATCAATTGAAAATATCCACCTCAGAAACCTAAAGCGATGGATAACTTCATCGTTCAAACCAATTGAACAAGCACTCACTAGGTGACTTCATAACTTTTTCCCATTAACTGCTTTGCTAAAGTAACTTTTGTCTGCGACGTAGACCTTTAGCAGCAAGTACCACTCGTTGATTGAATAGTTCCACTAATCAGCCATGACCATCTGTAATACGTTATGCCAAACAAATATTAGCGCCATGCGAAAGTTTTTTGGCAAACTACAACAATTCTTTAAAATGGGTGTACTCTATCTTTAAATTTACAAGTCCTGATGGTTTGGCAAAAGAATAATCTCCTGCAAGTGGGAAAAAGTTATCACTTAAATGATTTGTTGCTAGGTAATTGTTATTAGTCACCAATCGCCGATCGCTGACTTAAGCGTTCTGGGTTGAAATATTATTTTGTGGAGATGCAGCACGCGGAAAATTTGGCAAATCTATACCGCTATGGCTAGCTGTACGAGTTTTCAAAGCCAAACGGTAACTTACACTTTGAAGTTCGGCTTGTAATTGACGGTTTTCCTGTTGTAGCATTGCTACCTTTTCCCGAACTGGAGCCATGCGCTCTTCAAATTTGCGGCGGTATATATGGGGTAATTCTTGTACGACTTGCTCTAGCATGCGACTGCGATCGGTCAGTTCCTGGACTGATTGTCGCAACTGATAAATTTCCGCATCACGAGTTGATATTTGTTCTTGATAAAACGTTACCTGCTGCTCAACAGCTTGCAATTGCTCTCGCAGTTCATGCAACTGACTCAGATGACGTTCCGATACCTCTGTTTGGGGCATAAAATTGGTATTGCCCTTCACCAGGCGGAAGAGTTCTTGAGACAGTTGTTGCACGAGTTGATCTCGAAGCTGCAACTCTTGACGCAGTTTCGACACTTCAGCGGAGAGAGCTTGGATTGTGGAATCAGTTTGGCTCACCGTGCTTGCAGCTCCCGTTAAAAATATTTTTTACTTTATTTGTTACTACAGTAATCATAGTTTGGCAAGTAATAGTTAATGTAGCATTACCAGACGAATCGGCAATACGTAGATATGCTATTTTTTTTGATTGGTGGATTGGTGGTTGGTGGATTGGTGGTTGGTGGTTAGTGGTTGGTGGGGGAATATAGCCTTGCGCTCTTACATGGCTGTGCTAAGCACACGCTTGGCGCTTGACGTACCCCAAAGGTTAGAGATCTTCCTATAGTATACTTATACTACCAACCACTAACCACTAACTAATTCCCTGACTAGGTAGCAGCGGTTGCGGGTTCAGCTTTTGCTTCTTGAACTTCTTGTTTGATGGTCAAGTAGCGAATGACTTCTTCACTCAAACGCATAGCGCGTTCCATAATAGCGATGGCATTACCGGGCGCACTATAGTTCATTTGAATGTAAACTCCGTCTCTTTGTCTGGCGATTTCATAGGCGAGACGGCGCTTTCCCCGATTCTGTATTTGGATATCTTCAGATCCTTGTTCCCGCAGCAAGTTTTCGTATTTTGCGATCGCTTGCTCTACTTGTTCGTCTGTCAAGTCAGGACGAAGGATATACATTGTCTCGTAAGCTGTTGCCACTGTTTCGATCTCCTTTTGGGCTGTATGGCTGCCGATGTTACTTCGTACAGGTATTTTTTTTACAAAACCTGCACTGATTAACACCTAAAGCAACAAGGTGTAATTGATACCTTCTGATTATAATCGGGAAATTTTTGAGATGAAGCCGGAGCGAGTCGTACTCTGACTCGACGGCTGCAACCTTAGATATGGGTAACTACTAAGCGCTTTTCTTGCACTTGTTGCCTTACGTTTGATGTTGCTTTGGTTTCAACCAAAAACTGTGCTGTAAGGTAGTTTCCCAAAATCTTTTTCAAATTATCGTGCGATCCGATCAAAGACACTGAGTGGATGCACTTCCCTCATAGCTTTATAATCTTACCAGTTTTTAATTATAGTACTTGAATAAATCGCCATCAGAATTTCTCACTTGGTGGCGGTTCTAATTGCTGAGTAAGGAACTAACCAAGCTTATGGCACAGCGCTACGTGCGAGTCCAAAATCCCAAAGGACAAGTTTACTACGGCTTGTTACAACTCTCCTTGAAAGTACAGGTACTTGATGCTCCACCCTGGCTTGAAGGACAACCAGCCGATATGGTATTGGAACCAGAAAGTTACCAAATTCTTGCTCCCTGTGCGCCCTCAAAAATTGTGGCGGTGGGCAAAAACTATGCAGAACACGCTGCAGAGATGGGAACAGATGTGCCAAGTGAACCTTTGCTCTTTTTAAAGCCGCCGACAGCTATAATTGCTTCTTCAGAAGCAATTTACTATCCGCCCCAATCCCAACGGGTAGATTATGAGGGAGAATTAGCATTGGTCATCGGCGAGGTCGCTTTTGAATGCACGCCCGAGGAAGCACAAAAAAAAATTTGGGGTTACACCATTGCTAATGACGTAACAGCAAGAGATTTGCAGAAACGTGATAATCAATGGACGCGAGCTAAAGGTTTTGATAGTTTTTGTCCTCTCGGACCTTGGATTGTCCGTGAATTAAGCCCAGGCGCTCGAATACAGACTTTTTTGAACGAGCAAATAGAACCCGTCCAATCTGCTACTATCGATCAGATGGTGTTTTCCCCTGATTTTCTTGTCTCTTACATCAGCCAGATAATGACCCTGCTACCTGGAGATGTCGTGCTGACAGGAACGCCCCTAGGAGTCGGTCCAATACATTCAGGCGATCGCATTCGAGTAGAAATTGAGGGTATTGGACGGCTAGAAAACACAGTCAAAACCCGTTAACAACTAACGGACTTGCATGTAAACAGCATCAGAAATAGCAGGAATTTCTGCGTAACGTCCCATTAAAGACTGAACAACAGAGTAAACAACTGCTGCGACTATGCCCAAAAAGATCGTTGTAGATAAGGTTTGTGCTGCAAAAGCGATACCGGGAAGTGCCACGAGTCGCAAAAGTATACCGCACAAATAAGCAACAATGTCTAAAAGTAACGCTTGCATTGTGTTGAAACGAATGAAGTGAGGAATTCTTTCGTTTCTAACTACTAAAAAGAACAACAAAAAGAAAATAATGAGTTCGCTATATGGTCCTAAAATACCGTAGATTGCTAACACTGGCTGTAGGGGCAAAAACAGCACAGCCAGTGCAGGAAACTCTGTAAATAGAGAAATTCCGAATGCAAGTGCAGCAATCAGAGGTAGCAAATAAGGTAAACAAGCAAAAAGGCGATCTGAAACCGTGGTAGACCCGCGCCAAGCCATCGTGCGTTCTCCTATAGTTAAACTTCAATAGTTACATGACCCTAGAATAACGCAGTTACCCAATGGTTCTGGGAAAACCTCAGATTATTCAATATGAACGATGCGAAAACCCATCAGACACTCATACCGATCCGGCTGTTGTTCGTCAGTATTGCGAATAGCATGACCGCAACGAAGTTGACCTTGATGGTAGCGGGGTTGACCGCTACTATCAGCCAGCAAACAGGACTGACAAACGTGTTGGGGAGCAAAGATTTGGTTTTCCGTCATAATCATTAGCATCCAATGCCTCCTGTAAGTTCCAATGAATGAGGGATACTAAAGCTAATTTCAAAATTTATTGTATGCTAGAAATTGAGTATTGTAGTAAAAAGTAATACATTAATTAACTTGTCAACCGCGTTGACAGAGATCGCAAATGAGCGATCGCTGACGGGCGATCGAAAGATAGCGGTTAAAGCCGTAGTTTAACAAGTGACTTCTAACATAGATTACACTTTAATATCCTGGTATATAACACACGTGCTTTGTGTGGCTAAAAAAGTTCCAGCCCAAACATTTCTATTTAAGGATGGCAACAAGTGACTCTCACGAACTCAGATTTTCTTACATCCTCCGATCCTGCGATTGGAGAGTTAATCAATCAAGAACTACAGCGCCAAAGGGATCACTTAGAGCTCATAGCAAGTGAAAACTTTACTTCAGCTGCTGTACTGGCGGCTCAAGGTTCCGTTTTAACAAACAAGTATGCCGAAGGGCTACCCGGTAAACGTTATTACGGTGGGTGTGAATTTGTAGACAAAGTTGAGCAACTGGCTATAGATCGTGCCAAACAATTGTTTGGTGCAGCGAGTGCCAACGTACAGCCTCATTCAGGCGCACAGGCGAATTTTGCAGTCTTTTTGACTCTGCTAGAACCGGGGGATAAATTCATGGGTATGGATTTGTCTCATGGGGGACACCTTACTCACGGTTCACCCGTAAACGTTTCTGGTAAGTGGTTTCAAGCTTGCCACTACGGTGTTAACAAAGAAACAGAACAACTGGACTTCGATCAAATTCGAGAGCTGGCGCTTAGGGAGCGTCCAAAGCTTTTGATTTGTGGTTACTCCGCATACCCTCGTATCATTGATTTTGAAAAATTCCGCAGTATTGCGGATGAAGTAGGCGCATATTTGCTGGCAGATATTGCCCATGTTGCGGGGTTAGTAGCTACCGGTCATCATCCCAATCCAATTCCCTACTGTGATGTTGTCACAACAACGACTCATAAAACCCTACGCGGTCCTCGCGGTGGTCTGATTTTAACTCGCGATCCTGAGTTAGGTAAGAAGCTAGACAAATCAGTATTCCCCGGTACACAGGGCGGACCCCTAGAACATGTAATTGCTGCGAAAGCGGTGGCTTTTGGAGAAGCTTTAAAACCTGAGTTTACAACATACTCTGCCCAAGTCATTGAAAATGCTCGTACTTTAGCAAACCAGCTGCAAAAGCGGGGATTAAAGTTAGTCTCAAATGGTACTGACAATCACTTGATGTTAGTCGATTTACGATCTATAGGTTTGACCGGCAAACAAGCCGATAAATTGGTCAGTGAAGTCAATATAACTGCCAATAAGAACACAGTGCCTTTTGACCCAGAGTCACCATTTGTAACCAGTGGTTTGCGCTTGGGTTCTCCCGCCATGACAACGCGAGGTTTGGGAGTTGAAGAATTTACGGAGATTGGCGATATTATTGCCGATCGCTTGTTAAATCCAGATTCCAAGCCAGTGGCTGAAGATTGTCGGCGACGTGTCAAAGCATTGTGCGATCGCTTCCCCTTGTACTCGCACTTACAAATTCCCGTCCCGGCTTTAGCTTAGGGATTGGCGATAGGGGATAGGTTGGTAAAGATCGCGATCTCCATCCCCTTGGTTCCCAGGCTCAGCCTGGGAACGAGAGCGCTCAACGATCGCAAGTCACTAGTTAGGTACTGACTGAATTCTAAAAATCCCCTGTGGATAAAAAGCAGTCGATGAAGTAAATAGATGTAAAGAAATCCACGCAGGATTTTTAAGTGTAGAACCTAACCTAATAGTGAATACAGATGCTAGTTCAGATTTATCATCTGATTGCGTTCCTTGTTGCTGCTGTAGTCGTTCTCTGGACTACACCTGATGTTAGAAACATGGGCATCAAAAGCGGACGCCTGGATAGACCGAATGACCGAAAAGTTCATCAGCGCCCAATGGTACGACTCGGAGGAGTTTCTATTTTTGCAGGTGCGATCGCCTCCCTATTCATTGTCTGGCTTTTAGGTGGATTTGGAAATCTACCAACTGAGAAAGAATGGCAAATTTGGGGAGTGATTTTAGGCGGTGTAGGTTTTTTTATAATTGGTTTGGCAGACGATTTATTAAACCTGTCGCCCTTGACACGGTTGTTGATGCAGATGGTTATTGCGGCTGGCGCATGGAAAGCAGGCGTAAGTATAGATTTTTTGAGCCTTCCTACAGGTGGAGTGATGCAACTTGGTTGGTTGAGTTTACCCATCACACTCCTGTGGCTGGTAGGAATGGTCAATGCGATTAACTGGATTGACGGTTTAGATGGATTAGCTGCGGGAGTATCGGGAATAGCAGCTTTGGTTATTCTTGTGGTTGCCTTATTTATGCAACAAACAGCCGCCGCCATTATAGCGGCTGCCATAGCAGGTGCAGCACTGGGATTTCTGCGTTATAATTTTAACCCCGCACAAATCTTTATGGGAGATGGCGGGGCTTATTTTATGGGATTCACGCTAGCAGCAGTGAGCGTAGTTGGTCTGGTGAAAACTGCTGCTACTGCAGTATTACTGCCTTTTTTGATTCTAGCTGTACCAATTGTCGATATGTCAGCAGTGATTTTGGCACGACTGCGCCGTGGTAAATCACCTTTTACTGCAGATAAGAGTCATTTGCACCATCGCTTGTTGCGAGCGGGGTTATCCCACAGATTGACTGTTTTATTTATTTACTCTTTGACCCTATGGGTTGGAAGTTTAGCATTAGTTCTTGCTGGTGTCCCTAGTGGTATTATTTACACTTGTTGTGCGACCTCGTTGCTCATTTACGCAACTTGGAGAGTATGGAAAATTTGTCGGCAAACTTAGTGGAAGGTTATTGGTTAGTGGTGAGTGGCTAATGGCTAATGGCTAATGGCTAGTGGCTAATGGCTAATGGCTAATAGCTAATAGCTAATGGCTAATGGCTAATGGCTAATGGCTAATGGCTAATGG